>NZ_JBIMEU010000003.1:0-441989 GCF_051262555.1 Aeromicrobium sp. CF4.19
TCGAGTCCCGTCGGGGTCGCAGAGCAGTGCGAACGGGCCCACACCGTCAGGTGTGGGCCCTCGTGCTGTGCCGCACCCCCCGGGAAGGGCGGCCAGTGCAGTGCCAGGCGGCCGCGCTCGCTCTGCGCCCTCCGCCCCACCGTGCTCGACTTCCCGACCTTCTCACGGTTGATGCGACCTGGGACGAAACGCAACGACGCCTCGCGGCGTACTCAGGGTGAAGCACCGGCCCGCCCCCGTGGGTCGTTCACCTCGTGGACCACCGCTGGTCGAGGATCCACGATCTCCGGAAGGTCATCCATGTCTCGTCGACGTCTCCCCCACCCCGCACGGGGCACCGTGCCCGCCTCCCGTGGTCGAACCCGTCCACGGCTCCTGTCCCTCGCCGCCCTCGGCGTCGCGGCTGCCCTGGTCATGGCGCCGAACGCCGCCTTCGCTGCCGACTTCCCCGGTACGACGGATGACGACGTCATCACCGGGACGACCGGTGACGACACCATCGATGGAGGCATCGGCGACGACACCCTTTCCGGCGGGAACGGCAACGACACCATCGAAGGTGGCAACGGGAACGACGACATCAACGGTGGGAACGGGGATGACATCCTGGGCGGTGGCAACGGCATCGACACCATCGAGGGCGGCACCGGCAACGACACCATCAGCGGTGGGAACGACGGCGACCTCATCGACGGCGGGAGCGGGAACGACACCATCGACGGCGGCACCGGAAACGACGATGTCAACGGTGGGGCAGGCAACGACACCATCCGCGGCGGCACCGGCAACGACACCGTCGAAGGAGGCGCCGGGGACGACCTCATCGACGGTGGGGTCGGCGACGACGACCTCAGCGGTGGCGCGGGCGACGACACCATCGACGGCGGGATCGGCAACGACACCCTCGAGGGAGGGACCGGCAACGACACCCTCGACGGTGGCTCCGGGAACGACACCCTCGCCGGGGGGACGAATGACGACGTCCTGAACGGCGGCTCCGGCAACGACATCCTCGACGGCGGGACAGGGAACGACGAGCTCAACGGCGGCGCCGGGAACGACACCCTCAACGGCGGGACAGGGAACGACGAGCTCAACGGCGGCGTCGGGAATGACGAGCTCAACGGGGGCACCGGCGACGACGTCCTGTGCGGCCAGAGCGGCGAAGACACCCTGATCGGCGGCCTGGGCGACGACCTCGCCTGCATCTCGGGCGACAGCCTCGCCGGGCCGGCGGAGAACGGCAGCTTCGATCTGTCCGCGAACGACGAGACCCTTGACGACGAGGCCTCGCAGGCCAACGACCTCATCTACACGCTGCTCGGTGTTCCAGAGGCGCTCCGGAACGCCATGATCGATGCCGACGGCCTGTTCACCTACGCTGCCGCGTGCGAGACCGGTGACTTCTCCCTCGCCTACTCCACCACGCGCGGCATCGACGGCCCGTCGCTCGTCGCGGGCATCGCCCTGACCATCACCGAGGCGTCCACCGGACCGCTGTGCGTCGACCCCGGCCCGATCGATCCGGAGCCGGTCGACCCGGACCCGACCACCCCGGACCCGACCACCCCGGACCCGACCACCCCGGACCCGACCACCCCGGGCCCGACCACTGCGGCCCCGGCCACCCCCGGTGACACCCTGGACCCGGTCAACAACGACCTCGTGGTGGTCGCCACCGACGGTCGAGGCGCGGCCGTCGGTGCGCAACCCACGGCCGCTGGCGGTACGGAGCTCCCCAGCACCGGCGCCAGCAACGACGTGCGGCTGCTGCTGCCCGTCGGGCTCGTCGCACTGCTCGCCGGTGGCGTGATCGTCGCCGCCGGTCGTCGGGGCAGGCATCTCGCCTGAGCCGAAGGTCGATCACCAGCACGGCACGGCGACGGGCATCCACCTCACGGAGGGTGCCCGTCGTCATGCGCGCCCGAGGCTTCGAGGCCCGAACCCCGGCAGTGCCAGCGGTTGCCGTGCGATACGGTGGTCGCTGCCCGTCAGCGGGCACGGCCAGGTAGCTCAGTTGGTACGAGCGTCCGCCTGAAAAGCGGAAGGTCGCCGGTTCGACCCCGGCCCTGGCCACTCATGCACCCGCCGGATCCGACACGTCGACCCGTTCAGCCTCGATCGCACGGCCTGCCTCGCGTTGCAGTGATCACGCGCCTTTCCCGGGCGGTGCGTGGCGGTTCTGCAGACCCTCCTCTCGTGGCCCGCGCATCCGCCGGGTCCGCCATTCTGGCCACATCTGGGGCGGAAGTGAACTAACGTGCCGGGTGTGATGAACCGGCAGTGACCTCGGCGCCATGTCCACGACACCACCGAATGACCCCCTTGGAGGGCCGTGAGCTTTCTCGAGTATCTCGAGCGAAACTACGACAACTTGATCGAGCTCTCGATCGAGCACGTGCAGCTCGTGGTGATCTCGATGGCGCTGGCGATCGTGATCGGCCTGCCGCTGGGCGTCGTCGCACATCGCAAGCGGCTGCTCCGGACGCCGATCCTGAGCGCCACCTCGTTCTTCCTCACGCTGCCCTCGCTCGCGCTCTTCGCGCTCTTCATCCCGCTCTTCGGGCTGGGGGCGCCGCCGGCCATCGCCGGCCTCACGCTGTACGCGCTGCTCCCCGTGGTGAGCAACACCGTCGCCGGGCTGGCCTCCGTCGATCCCGCGGTGGTCAAGGCCTCCCGCGGCATGGGGATCGGGTCCGGGCGCCGACTGCTGCAGATCGAGCTGCCGCTGGCGTGGCCGGTCATCGTCACCGGCATCCGCGTCTCCACCCAGGTGATCGTGGGCATCGCCGCCATCGCGGTCTTCGTCGGCGGCCCCGGCCTGGGCAACGAGATCTTCCGCGGCCTGCGCTCGGTCCCCAACGACAACGCACCCAACCTCATCTACGGCGGGACGCTCGCGATCATCGTGCTCGCGCTGCTGTTCGACGCCGTCTTCGTCCTGATCCGCCGACTGACCACCTCGCGAGGTATCCGATGACCACGACCGAGCCCACGCCGGCAGCACCTCAGCAGACCCGGGACGACGACCGGCCGATGATCGAGCTGGTCGAGCTCACCAAGCGATTCCCCGGGCAGAAGAACGCCGCCGTCGACCGCCTCAGCCTGTCGGTCCGACGCGGGGAGATCGTGGTCTTCGTCGGACCCTCCGGTTGTGGGAAGACGACCTCGATGGAGCTCATCAACCGGCTCATCGAGCCGACGTCGGGACACATCATCCTCGACGGCGAGGACGTCACCAAGGGCAACCCCGACGAGCTGCGACGTCGCATCGGGTACGTCATCCAGGAGACCGGCCTGCTGCCGCACCGCACCATCGCCCAGAACATCGCCACCGTGCCTCGCCTGATCGGTTGGGACAAGGCCAAGGCGAACGCCCGCGTCGATGAGCTGCTCGGCATGATCGGCATGGACCCCGACCTCTACCGCAGCCGCTACCCCAAGGAGCTGTCCGGCGGCCAGCGCCAGCGCGTCGGCGTGGCCCGGGCCATGGCGGCCGACCCGCCGGTCATGCTCATGGACGAGCCGTTCGGCGCCATCGACCCGATCACCCGCGAGCGGCTGCAGAATGAGTTCCTGCGCCTGCAGCAGGAGATCCAGAAGACGATCATCTTCGTCACGCACGACATCGACGAGGCGATCAAGATGGGCGACCGGATCGCGGTGCTGCGCGACCAGTCGCACATCGCGCAGTTCGACACCCCCGAGAAGATCCTCTCCGACCCCGCCGACGACTACGTGGCGGACTTCATCGGTGCCGGTGCCTCGTTGAAGCGCCTGAACCTCAGCCGCATCCGCGACGTGGAGATGACCACCGACACCCCGACCGGCCTGCTCTCGGAGGACCCCGCCGCGCTGCGTCGGCGTCTGATGGACTCCGACTGGTCGGCCATGCTGCTGCTCGATGAGAACCGTCGTCCGCAACGGTGGGTCACCAGCTCCGACCTGAGCCGCGCGGGCAGCGGCCTGGGCCGCGCCGGCCTGCAGGCGCACGCCGTGGTCGAGCCCCACGCGACGCTCGCCGACGCGCTCAACGAGCTCATCACGTCCAACGGTGGGGTCGCGATCGTCGTCGACACCCGTGGCGCTTACCAGGGCATCGTCGACCTCGAGACCATCATGACCGCCGTCCGGGCGATGCGTGAGCAACACTCGGCGTTCTACCTGGCCCAGAAGACCCACCACGATGAGGTGCCGCAGTGAGCGACGACGCTGCCAGCATCGTCCCGACGACGACCGGGGCGGCACCGGTCAAGATCGCGAAGGCCTCCGACGGCGGCTCGCTGATCTCGTGGATCGGCATGCCCCTGTTCCTCCTGGCCATCGGCGGCGCGACGTGGCTCTGGGTCGGCTCGCAGGACCTCGACACCATCGAAGCCCGGGTGCTCACCCGCGACCAGCTCGTCGAGCGCACCCTCGAGCACCTGCAGCTGACCGCCGTCTCGACCCTCATCGTCATCCTCATCGCCATCCCCATCGGCGTCGTGCTCACCCGGCGCGCAGCCCGCGCGGCCGTGCCCGTGGTGATCGGCATCGCCAACATCGGGCAGGGCATCCCGTCGCTCGGCCTGCTGGCCGCGATCTTCGTGGCGTTCGGCCAGCTCGGCTTCACCCCGGTCATCTTCGGGCTCGTGGCCTACTCCACGCTGCCGATCCTGCGCAACACGATGGTCGGGCTGCAGCAGGTCGACCCGAGCCTCATCAAGGCCTCGCGCGGCATGGGCATGTCGCCGATGGGCGTGCTGCTGCGAGTGGAGCTGCCCCTGGCCATCCCGGTGATGATCGCCGGCATCCGCACGGCCCTCATCATCAACGTCGGCACCGCGACCCTCGCCACCTTCTTCGGTGCCGGTGGGCTCGGCTACATCGTCTACAACGGCATCACGTTGAACCGTACGGCCATCCTCATCACCGGGGTGGTGCTGGTCTCCGGCTTGGCCCTGCTGGTCGACTACCTGGCCGGAGCGGCCGGCCGGCTGCTGTCGCCTCGCGGCCTCTGACCCACCGAACGCCACACCCACGACGCTCTTGAAAGGAGCATCATGAACAAGAAGATCCTCTCCGCAGCGGGAACACTCACCCTCATGGCAGGCCTCGCGGCCTGCGGAGGCGACGAGGGCGGAGGCGGCGCCACCGAGGGAATCCTCGAGGGCGCCTCGATCACCGTCGGCTCGAAGGACTTCGACGAGCAGCTGATCCTGGGCCACATCAGCCGACTCGCCCTGGAGAACGCCGGCGCCGAGGTCACCGACGAGATCAACACCGGTGGCACCGACGTCGCCCGGGCGGCTCTTGAGTCCGGCGACATCGACACCTACTGGGAGTACAACGGCACCGCCTGGATCTCCTTCTTCGGCGAGACCGAGCCCGTCCCGGACCGCATCGAGCAGTACGAGGTCGTGCGAGATCGAGACCTGGAGGAGAACGACCTCCACTGGCTCGCTCCCTCGCAGTTCAACAACACCTACGCGCTGGCCTACGCCCCGGAGGCTGCCGAGGACCTCGGCAACCCCGAGACGCTCTCCGACCTCGGCGACCTGATCGAGAACGATCCCGACGCCGCCACCTTGTGCGTCGAGAGCGAGTTCTCCGCCCGTGACGACGGCCTGCCGGGCATGGAGGAGGCGTACGGCTATGAGTTCCCCGACGAGAACGTCGAGGAGCTCGACACCGCCGTCGTGTACTCCGCCACGGCCGATCGCGACCCGTGCAACCTGGGCGAGGTCTTCTCCGCCGACGGCCGGGTCAGCGGACTCGACCTGACGGTCCTGGAGGACGACGAGGGCTTCTTCCCGCTCTACAACGCCAGCCCCGTCTTCACCGACGAGATCTTCACCGAGTACGGCGACGAGCTCTCGGAGATCTTCGACCCGATCTCGGAGGCCCTGACCCAGGAGGAGATGACGACGCTCAACGAGCGCGTCTCCGTCGACCTCGAGCAGCCCGAGGACGCGGCCGAGGACTGGCTGTCGGAGAACGGCTTCATCTGAGCCGCAGCACCACCTCAGCACCACCGCCCGGGGCGGTCCCGCACGACGGGGCCGCTCTGCGGCGTTCCCGGGCGACCTAGGATGGCCGCCGTGTCTGCCCCGGGGACGGTCTACCGCCAGCACGTCGTGCCCCGTTGGGTGCTCTGGGGGCTGCTGGCCGCGCTCGTCGCCCTCGGTGTCTGGGCGCAGTGGCGCGACCCGGGAGAGCGCGGCAACACCGGCGCGGCCTCCTTCGCGGCGGGTGCCCTCGTCTACGCACTCGTCTGGGGGATCCCGATCTGGGTCGCCCTGATCACGGTGTGGAGCGTCAACCGCTACGGGAGCATCACGCTGGACGGGGAGCAGCTACGCGTCGGACGCGAACGGGTGCGCGTCGAGGACATCGAGAGGGACAGCGTCCTGCGAGCCGCCTCGCGCCCGCCCGGGCGGCGGGCCGCGCGGGCCGACACCTACGCGGCGAGCGGGAAACGACCCGCGGGGGGATCCCTCGCGCTGCCGACGGGCGTCGGGGCCATCACCGTCACCCTGCGCGACGGCCGGGAGGTGGTCCTGCAGACGAGGGACCGTGCAGGTCTCCTCGAGGCGCTCCTGTCCGTGGTCCCCGCGACCGACGACCCGCAGGAGCCCGTCCTCACCGAGGACGGCCGCCGGACCCGCACGCTCTTTCGCCGCGCCGCCTGGGGCCCGGCGCGGCTGCACGCCGCCGACGGCCTCACGACGGTGGAGCTGCCCGACGCCTCGACGATCGCGTTGTCGGACCGAGCACCCCAGGACGCGGCGGCCGGTCGGGCACCGGACAGCACCCAGGCGACGTTGCTGGTCGACGGCCGCCCGTGCGGTGGGCTCCGGTCGCTCGCCGCCCTCGAGCTGGCGGTGGAGGTCGACGACCTCCCCTTCGCCGCACCGGGACTGCGACTGCACCTGCACGTGATCTCCCAGGGGCTGTCCCTCCGGGACGACCGGGGCGCGCTGGTCCGACCACCGACCGTCCGCATGATGATCGCCAACCACCTCCCTTTCTGGCGGGTCGCGCGGCCGACGGTCGCCGACCGGGCCCGGCCCGAGCACGTCGCGCTGTGGCTGGCGGCCTCGTGGCATCTCCGGGACGGCCGCTGAGCTGCCACCCGGCTCCGACGTGTCCCGACCCGTCCGAGCCTCTGGCCTAGGGTGAAGCACATGGACCTCGGACTCGGCGGACGCACGTACATTCTCACCGGCGCGACGCGTGGCCTCGGCCGCGCGACGGCCGAGGCGCTCGTGGCGGAGGGCGCCAACGTCGTGGTCTCCTCCCGCAGCCAGGACTCGGTGGACGCCGCCGTCGAGGCCCTCGGCGAGCGTGCCGTCGGCGTGGCGATCGACAACGCCGACGAGGCCGCCCCGGCAGCCCTCGTCGCGATCGCCCGCCAGCACTTCGGTGGCCTGCACGGGGTGCTCGTGAGCGTCGGGGGACCGCCGCCCGGCACCGTCCTCGGTCGCTCCGACCAGCAGTGGCGCACGTCCTTCGAGAGCGTCTTCCTCGGGGCGCTGCGCCTGGCGACCACCGTGGCCGAGGAGCTCGAGGAGGGCGGCTCCATCGCGTTCGTGCTGTCGACATCGGCCAAGGCCCCGGTGCCCGGGCTGGGCATCTCCAACGGGTTGCGGCCCGGTCTGGCCATGGCGGCCAAGGACCTCGCCGACGAGCTCGGCCCACGCGGGATCCGGGTCAACGCCCTGCTTCCCGGTCGGGTGGACACCGAGCGTGTCCAGGAGCTGGATGCCGCCACGGGGGACGCCGACGCGGCGCGGGAGCGCACCGAGGCGACCATCCCTCTGCGTCGCTACGGTCGTCCCGAGGAGTTCGGGCAGGCGGCGGCGTTCCTGCTCTCCCCTGCCGCCGGGTTCCTCACCGGCGTCATGCTCCCGGTCGACGGCGGGCTCACCCGCAGCCTGTGATGCACGTCGAGGCGATGCGCCCGGAGCACGGACCCGCGGTGCTGGAGATCTTCGGCGAGGGCATCGCCACCGGTCACGCGACCTTCGAGACGCAGGTGCCGTCGTGGGGCGTCTTCGACTCCGCCAAGCTGGCGGACCATCGCTTCGTCGCCGTCGAGGAGGACCGCGTGGTCGGCTGGGCCGCGGTGTCTCCCACCTCGTCCCGAGCGGTGTACCGCGGGGTCGTCGAGGACGCTCTGTACGTGTCGGACCAGGCGCGGGGGCGTGGTGTCGGCCGGGCGCTGCTCACCGAGCTGGTCCGATCAACCGAGCGTGCCGGGATCTGGACGATCACCTCGGGCATCTTCCCCGAGAACGCGACGAGTCTCGCGCTGCACGAGTCCCTCGGGTTCCGCCGGGTCGGCGTCCGAGAGCGTCTGGGTCTCATGCAGGTCGGGCCGCTCTCGGGAACCTGGCGCGACGTCGTCTGGCTCGAGCGGCGGGTGGCCGGGGTGGCCCCACCCCGCCGGTAGGTTGCAGGCATGCACTTCGTCGGCCTGGACCTCGCCTGGGGCGAGAAGAAGCCGAGCGGGCTCGCCGTGCTCGACGACGCCGGACGCCTCGTGCACCTGTCGGCGGTCGGTGACGACGCCGCGATCCTCGACGCGCTCAGGCCGTGGGACGCCGGCCCGTGCCTCGTGGCCATCGACGCACCACTCGTCGTGACCAACCCCACCGGCAACCGTCCCGCCGAGAAGGCGCTCAACCGAGACTTCGCCCGCTTCGATGCCGGAGCCCATCCCACCAACACCGGCAAGCCCGAGTTCGCCGCCCAGCCTCGGGGGGCTCGCGTCGCCGCGCTCCTCGACCTCGACCTCGATCCCGGCTCGTCGGCTGCGCGACGCGCCGTCGAGGTCTATCCGCACGCCGCGTCCGTGGCGTTGTTCCGACTCGGCCGCACCCTGAAGTACAAGAACAAGCCGGGGCGCGCCCTGCCCCACCTGCAGGCCCAGCTGTTGCGCCTGACCGCGCTGCTGGAGTCGCTCGCCGACGCGGAGGTCCCCCTCGACCTCACCGCCCCGGTGTGGCGCGAGCTCGTGCGCTCGGTGGAGGCGGCCACGCGCAAGAGCCAGCTGCGGGTGGCCGAGGACCAGGTCGACGCCGTGCTGTGTGCCTACGTCGCGATGCTCGCGCACCACCGGCCCGATGAGATGACCACCTACGGCGATGCCCGGAGCGGGTGCATCGTCACACCACGCCTGCCCGACGGGCACGAGCCGACGCCCCGCGAGCCCGTTCCGGAGGTGCCCACCGCCGAGGTGGCACCACCGACGCTGTCGACGCCGCGCGAGCAGACCGGGCCCGTGCACCGTGCGGTGCAGGAGTACGCCGCCGTGCAGCCTCGCCTGGCCGCCGTCACCACGGACCTCGTCGAGACCCTCACCACGCTGCTCGACGACGCCGGCATCAACTACCTGAGCATCGACGGTCGCGCCAAGAGCGTCGCCTCCTTCGCCACCAAGGCCACCCGGGAGACGGACGGCCATGCCGTCTTCACCGACCCGCTGCGCCAGATCACCGACCAGATCGGCCTGCGCATCATCACCTACGTGCACAGCGACGTCGCCGCCGTGGCCGATCTCCTGGCCGACCAGCTGACGGTCCTCGACGACCGCGACATGGGCGAGGAGACCGCGAGCGAGGGCAGGTTCGGCTACGCGAGCCGTCACCTGCTCGTGACCCACCCCTCGCTGGAGGGGCGCAGCGCCCAGGTGCAGGTCCGCACCGTCCTGCAGCACGCCTGGGCGGAGTTCGAGCACGACATCCGGTACAAGGGCACCGTCCCCGAGGCCCACGCATCCGACCTCGACCGCCGCTTCACGCTCGCCGCGGGCCTCCTGGAGCTGGCGGACCGTGAGTTCTCCACCATCCGGGACCGGCTGCGCGCCGGCATGGCCGCGGAGCACCCCGACGTCGACCCCCGGGACCCCCGGCTCAGCGCGCAGGAGCTGGCGGCCTTCCTCGCCACCCAGTACAGCGATGCCGGCTGGTCACGCACGGATCACTACGCGTGGGTGTCCGGCCTGCTGCTCGAGCTGGGCATCACGTCGCTGGAGGAGCTGCGCGGGCTGCTGGTGTCGGTCGACAGCGACGCGGTCAACCTGCGGATGGACTACCGCTACCCGCCCGGCGCCGTCCGTCGCCTCGACGACGCCCTGCTCGCGGTCTTCGAGCAGCGGTACGTGGAGCTGCACGGCAACGCGCACCGCCAGCCACTCCTGCAAGCCCGGCTCGAGCGGCTCCGCACCCCGCCGGGCTGAGTCCGGTCGGCCGGGGGACCTCAGCCGGCCAGGGCCACCCGAACGCACGCCGCCACGAGGCGCGGAAGCTCCTCCGCCTCGACGTGACGCGCCAGGCCGGGCCCCGTCCGTGGGACGCCGGCGGCCTCGGCCCCGCGCGCGGCCAGGGCGTCGACGTACGGGGCGACCTCAGGCCAGACGCCCTGCACCTCGCGCAGGAAGATGGCGGCTCCCGCGGGCCCGATGCCCTTGACCCGCTGCAGGCCCTCACCGATGGCCTCGACGTCCCCGTCGGCGTCCCGCCGCAGGCGACGCAGGTCACCGCCCCAGGTGTCGAGCACCAGGTCAGCGGCCTCGGCGAGCTGTGTGGCGGTCTTCTCGTCGTAGCGGCGGTAGCCACCACGGCCCAGCGCGTCGACGCGCTGCTGCCACGTGCTGCCCCGCATCGCCCGCGGGGTGCGCCAACCGGCGCGACCGAGCTCGCGGGCGGACGCCGTGGCGACGCCGGCGTCGATGCGCGCGGAGAGCAGCAGCGACAGCACGAGCAGCCGCCACAGCGGTGACGGCTCGTCGCGCAGCGTGATGCCGGCCTCCTCGGCGAAGGTCGTGCCGTGCTGCTCCAGCAGGTCCTCGATGCTCATCGCACCCCCCCTCTGCCCACGACGGTACGCAGGGCCGAGCGGGACGGCACGTCGTCAACGGCGCGGCAGGACCGGCTCCCGGTCACGCTCGGCCGAAGGTGTCCAGCCCGGGGGCCCGAACACGTAGCCGAGCTTGTTGCGCAGCCCTCGCACCCCGCGGACGTCGCGCGCCATCTGCACGTAGTCGCCGTACTGCAGCCTGAGCAGGTTGAAGGTGTCGACCTCGTAGGTCAGGCCGTAGGTCGGTCGGTGCCGCTCCTGCGTGAACGTGCCGAAGAGGCGGTCCCAGATGATCAGCATCCCGGCGTAGTTCTTGTCCAGGTACTCCGGGTCGCTGCCGTGGTGCACGCGATGGTGCGAGGGCGTGTTCAGGACGTACTCGATCGGCCGGGGGAGCTTGCCGACGAGCTCGGTGTGCACGAAGAACTGGAAGATCAGGTTGACACCGAACGCGACGTAGAGCGTCCACGGCGAGAATCCCAGCAGCGGAAGCGGCAGCCAGAAGAAGAACTCGAACCAGGGATTCCACTTCTGGCGCAGCGCGGTGCCGAAGTTCATGAACTCGCTGGAGTGGTGTGCCTGGTGACCGGCCCAGCCGATCCGGACGCGATGGCTGAAGCGGTGGTGCCAGTAGTAGCCCAGGTCCACGCCCAGGACGACGAGCACCCAGTACCACCACGTGTCGACGGGAAGCTGGAACGGCGCGAGGTAGGTGTAGGCGGCGATGAACCCGACGAAGGAGACGACCTTGAAGACGGTGAGGAAGAACAGCGAGCCGACGCCCATCGAGATGGAGGTCCGGGCGTCCTTGAGGGAGTAGCCGGTGACGCCGTCGTCGTGGTCGAGCCACCGCAGTGCCGCCAGCTCGATGACGATGGTGAGCAGGAAGAACGGCGCGGCGTACGTCACCGGGTTCGTCATGGGGTCCAGCAGTGCTTCCATCAGTCCTCCACGGCGTCCCCGGCAATATGACTTTGGAGTAAGTTACCATGCGATCAGTTGCTGGACTAGGGTCGAGACGTGAGCACCTCGGGCGCCGTCGTACGGACCAACGCGGGCACCAAGGGCGTGCCGCGGGTGGAGCGCGAGGCCCAGATCGTCGCCGCCGGCTCCCTCGCGTTCGGCACAGAGGGCTTCGCCGCCACCAACGTCCAGAGCGTCGCGGCCGCGGCGGGCATCTCCAAGCCCCTGGTCTACCAGTACTTCGGCTCCAAGGAGGGCCTCTACGCCGCCTGCCTGGACGAGGCCGGGGGGCTGCTCGGCCGGGAGATCGAGCGGATCGCCCGGGGCGACTCCGTCGGTGTCGATCGCGGCCTGCGCACCCTGGAGGGGATGTTCGCCCTGCTCGACGGCCGGCGACACCTCTGGCGGCTGCTGCACGACCCCACCGCACCCACGACCGGTGACGTCGCCCGCATCGTGGGAACGCACACCTCGCGGATCGCGGCGCTCGCCCACGAGGGGGTCACGGAGCTGCTCTCGCTCGCCGGCGTCGAGGACGAGCTCGACGTCTCGGCCATGACCGCCACCTGGCTGGGGATCGTCGACTCGCTGATGGACTGGTGGGTGACCCATCCGCAGGAGTCCGCGGACGCGATGGTCCAGCGGTGCGCGCGCCTGGTGATGGCCCTGTTCACCGACGCCCAGCAGGCCGGACGATGAGCCGGGGTCCCGGGGTCGTCGTCGTGACTGGCTCCTCCAGCGGCATCGGCGCCGAGGCGGCCGTCCAGCTCGGCGAGCACGGCTGGACAGTGTGCCTGCTCGCCCGGCGCCCGGACGAGCTCCTTGCCGTGGCGGAGCGCGTCCGTGCGGCCCAGGAGTCCAGCGGGAGCACCGGTGCCACCGTCCACACCTACCCCGTCGACCTCACCGACGACGCCGACGTCGCCCGCGTCGTGGGGCTCGTGCTCGACGACCACCCACGCGTCGACGTCCTGGTGAACAACGCCGGCCGCTCGATCCGCCGCCCCATCCGGGAGTCCATCGATCGCGTGCACGACTACGAGCGCACGATGGCCGTCAACTACCTCGGCGCCGTCCGGCTGACCCTGGGCCTCCTGCCACGCTTCCTGGAGCAGGGGCAGGGGCACGTGGTGTTCAGCTCGACGATGTCCACCCAGCTGCCGATCCCGCTGTTCTCGGCCTACCTGGGCAGCAAGGCGGCCCTGGAGTCGTTCGCGCGCTCGCTGCTGGCCGAGCACGGCCACCACGGCGTCACGACGACCACCGTGTACTTCCCGATGGTGCGCACACAGATGTCCGGCGCCACGAGCATCTACTCCGCGATGCCGATGATGGACGCCCACCGAGCCGGCCGATGGCTGGTCAAGGGCGCCGTCGACCAGCCGACCCGGGTCACGAGCCTGGGCGGTGCGATGAGCGAGGCCGGCATGTCCGTCCTGCCCGGCGTGCTCACCAAGGTCATCACTCCCGGCATCCGACGAATGGACAAGCGCCTGGCCAGACGGGCCCGGCGCATGCCCTAGGGAGTCACCGCCGTCACGAACGCGTCCAGGGCGTACGGCCAGGCCTGCTCCATCTGGTCCCGATAGGCGGCGCCCAGCTCGCCGTGCACCTCGAAGCGATGGTGCCGCAGGTGCACGCGCGTGGCAGCGTCCACGGCCGTGAGCGTCAGCTCGACGACCGATGCCTCGTCAGGATGCGGGACCGGAACCCGGTCCGGACCGATCTGCCAGCTGAGGGCGATCCGGACGGGTGGCTCGTGGACCAGCACCACGCCGAAGTCCCACCGCACGCCCCGGGCGCCGATCTCCCACGCCGCACCGCCCGCCTCGTCGACGATGCCGGTGTCGACCAGGTGGTCGGCCCCGGACCAGGTGAACTCTCGCGGCCACCAGCGGCCGAAGCCGCCGACGAGCGCGGCATAGGCCTTCTCCGGAGCGAGGGGCACGGAGACCGCCACCTCGACGGGCTGGATGATCGGACTTGTCGTCATGGCAGGACTACAGGGCGATGTTGAAGACCCACACGGCGAGGGTCATCGTTCCCACGGTGGTCAGGACGAGCGCGACCAGGTTGACCCACACCCCACCCTTGATCATCTGCCCGATCGAGACGTAGCCGGAGCCGAAGGCGATCGCGTTGGGCGGGGTGGCCACCGGCAGCATGAAGGCGCAGGTCGCCGCGATCGCCACCGGGATGGTCAGGAGCATCGGGTCCATGTCCAGTCCGAGGGCGACACCGCCGGCCAGGGGCAGGAACGTGGCCGCCGTGGCCGTGTTGCTGGTGAGCTCGGTGAGCATCAGGACGCCCGCGGCGACGATGAGGACGAGCAGCACGACCGGGATCCCGCCGAGTCCCTCGGTCTGCTCGCCGATCCACTCGGTCAGGCCGCTGGAGCCGAACTGGGCGCTCAACGCCAGGCCGCCGCCGAACAGCAGCAGCACACCCCACGGCAGCTTGACCGCCGCCTCCCAGTCCAGCAGGCGCACGCCGCGACCGGTGCCGGAGGGCAGGATGAACAGCAGGACACCGATCGTCATCGCGATGCCGGCATCGTCGATGAAGGGCTCGTCCTGGATCAGCGGGATGCTCACCCAGCTGGCCGCTGCGAGCCCGAAGACCGCGAGGACCATCCACTCCGGCCGCGACATCGCGTCCAGCTTGCGGATCTCGGCGTCCATGAGCTCGCGTCCGCCGGGGATGTCGTCCATCTCGGGCGGGAAGACGAGCCTGGTCAGGATCAGCCAGCAGGCGACCAGCAGCACGACCGCCAGCGGCAGGCCCAGCATCATCCACTGGCCGAACCCGATGGAGATGTCGTGGTTCTCCGAGAGGTAGCCGACCAGGAGTGCGTTGGGAGGCGTGCCGATGATCGTGGCCAGCGATCCGATCGACGCCGCATAGGCGATGCCCAGCATGAGCGCCGTGCCGAAGTTGGACCGCACGATCTCCTGGACCCCGACCCCGGTCTCCTCCATCTTGTCGGGGTCGCCGCCGGCCTTCTCCATCCGGGCCACGAGCATCAGGACCGAGACGCCGATCGGCAGCATCATCACGGCCGTCGCGGTGTTGGAGACCCACATGCTGATGAAGCCGGTCGCGATCATGAAGCCCGCGATGACCATCGACGGCTTGGTCCCCATCGCCCGCACGGTGACGAGAGCGACCCGGCGGTGCAGGTTCCAGCGCTGCATCGCCAGGGCCAGCAGGAACCCGCCCATGAACAGGAAGATGATGTTGTTGCCGTAGGAGGCTCCGACGTCGTCGACCGTGCCGTCGCCCAGCACGGGGAAGACCACGAGCGGCAGGAGGGCCGTGGCCGGGATGGGGATGGCCTCGGTCATCCACCACACGGCCATCAGGACCGCGGTCGCCGCGGTCAGCCTGCCGGCGTGGCCCAGGTCGGCCGGCAGGACGACGTAGACGAGCACGGCGAGGATCGGGCCGGCCGCGAGTCCCACCCACTGGCGGCGGGCTCGCGAGGGCGGTTCGGGCTCGGCGCGCAACCCCTCGGAGCGGTCGTCCTGGGTCTGCTGCGCTCGGGCAGCCGTCGAGTCACTCAAGGGGTCCCCCACCGTCGGTCGTGTGACCGACACCATACGAGATGACGACCCGGTTCCGCTCATCGCGGTCGGTCCGTCTCGGGTCGTGATGCGGCTCCACGGGCGTACCATCGATCCAGGCCACACCACCCCGTGGCCCGACCCGGTCAGGGCCCACCACCGCCCGACCTTCGAACTCGACGAG
Organism: Aeromicrobium sp. CF4.19; assembly: GCF_051262555.1. Taxonomy (NCBI): domain Bacteria; kingdom Bacillati; phylum Actinomycetota; class Actinomycetes; order Propionibacteriales; family Nocardioidaceae; genus Aeromicrobium; species Aeromicrobium sp. CF4.19. The sequence goes on from NZ_JBIMEU010000003.1 coordinate 15,553, forward strand.
AGAGCACCACCGTGACCGATCGCACCCCCGCACCCACCGACCCTGCCGGCACCGTCTTCGGGCAGCCGCACGAGCAGGTCGTCTTCTGCCACGACGAGGCCAGCGGCCTGCGGGCCATCATCGGGTTGTACTCCACCGCCCTCGGTCCCGGCCTGGGCGGCACGCGCTTCCACCCCTACGCGAGCGAGGCCGCGGCACTCACCGACGTCCTTGCACTCAGCCAGGGCATGGCCTACAAGAACGCCCTCGCCGGGCTCGACCTCGGCGGCGGCAAGGCCGTCATCATCGGTGACCCGCGGACCATGAAGACCGAGGCACTGCTGCGCGCCTACGGTCGGTTCGTCCAGACCCTGAACGGGCGGTACTACACCGCGTGCGACGTCGGCACGTTCAGCGCTGACATGGACGTCATCGCCCGCGAGACCAGCTACGTCACCGGGCGGACCGTCGAGCACGGCGGTGCCGGCGACTCCTCGGTGCTGACGGCCTTCGGCGTCTACCAGGGCATGCGAGCCAGCGCCCAGCACGTCTGGGGCTCGACGTCGCTGGCCGGTCGTCGGGTCGGCGTCGCGGGCGTGGGCAAGGTCGGCAAGCACCTCGTGGACCACCTGGTCGCCGAGGACGCCCACGTCGTCGTCACCGACGTCGATCCCGCCGCCCTGGACCTCGTCACGGCCAAGCACCCGCACGTCCGCGTGGTGGAGTCCACCGACGCCCTCGTGGCCGAGCCGCTCGACGTCTACGCCCCGTGCGCCCTCGGCCGCGCGCTCACCGACGACGTGGTCGGCGCGCTCTCGGCCACCATCGTCTGCGGTGGCGCCAACAACCAGCTCGCGCACGACGGCATCGGCAAGCTCCTCAGCGGCCGCGGCATCACCTACGCCCCCGACTACTGCGTCAACGCCGGTGGGGTCATCCAGGTCTCCGACGAGCTCGACCCGCAGGGCTTCAGCTTCGAGCGGGCCAAGGCGCGCGCGACCGGGATCTTCGACTCGACGCTCGCCGTCCTGGAACGGTCCGACCGCGACGGACTCACGACCGCGGAGGCAGCCGACCGGGAGGCCGAGCAGCGCATCCGCACCATCGGCCGCCTGGGTCAGATCCACCTGCCCTGACCTCGGCGACGGCCTGCGCCCTCAGCCCACGACGTCCACGGGCACCGGCGCGTCGGCGACGAGCGCGCGCAGGTGGTCCAGGTCCAGCGGCGACGCTGCGACGAACGCGGCGTCGGGCAGAAAGCGCACCGTGGTGCCGGTGGTGCCGTCGGGTGCGAGTGCTCGCGTCGGGCCCGCGGGCAGGCCGTGCTCGTACCGCCGGGACCAGGCCCCGGTCGCCCGACGATTGACGTGCTCCAGCCAGCAGCTGACGGCACAGACCGCGGAGAGACCGGATCGTGACCGGCCATCGGCCAGGACCGGGGCGTCCACGGCGTCGAGGAACCGCAGGTCGGGCGTGGCCATGATTGGCTTGACGACCGGGGCCCCCGTGGCGTCCGTCCGGGTGTCGGTGCCGCGACCGTCGTCGCAGATCGTGACCGACCCGTCGTCGTGCCGCTCGATCCACACGTGCCGGGTCAGCCCGTCGAGCGCCTCGTCGAGGGGGTAGGCGAGCACCTCGAGCACCAGGTGCAGCAGCTCCGGGGCCTCACGGGCGGCGTCTGCACGTAGCCGAGCCACGTGGGACGCGAGGACGTCGTGGGTCCAGTCGTGCGTCGTCCTCAGACCGGGCAGCACAGCACGACTAGGAGGCGGAACGGTCCTCGTCGGCGAGGTCGGCGTACTGGTCCGGGATCGGGTCCCCAGACTCGCCGGACTCCCCGTGCAGCTCACGCTGCAGGTCATCGAAGTCCGGATCAAAAGTCTGATACTTCAGGTTGCGTGCAACCTTCGTCTGCTTCGCCTTCGCACGGCCGCGCCCCATGGGTCCGACCCCCTCGCACAAGAATAGTCAGTATGTCGTGCTGGCAACCCTACCGAAGATCGCCCACCTTTTCGTCACCGGGGCCGACACGGTCCGCGTGACCTCTCACACCGCGTCGCGATCCATCAGCACGACCGTCAGGACGACGGCATGATCGGCACTGTGCCAGACCACGCAGGGACTGGCGTCCGTGGCCACCTGGTCCTCGGCGTAGACCAGCTGGAGCCCGAGCGCCGAGGTCAGCGGCACCGTGCGGGTCTGCCCCGCGTCGTCGACGTAGTCGACGGTCCCGGTGAAGCGATGGGCCGCGCCGGCGGGCTCGCGCTGCATCGACGGACGCGCAGCGGTGGCGCGCCTCGGGTCCTCCGCGAGGTGGGCGTAGGCGCGGTTCCAGGCCGTGAGGTCGGCGCGGGCCTGCCTGATCTTCCACGAGGCCAGTGCACTGAAGTAGACCAGCACGGCCGCGACCGTCCCCACCACGAGGCGGCCCCCGAAGTGAGCCACGGACGGGTGGAGCACAGCGCAGGCCAGCGGGACGAGGGCTGCCGTCGCGAACGCGATCCTCACGTCCAGCCCGGAGGCCCGGCGCAGCACGAGCGCCACCACCGCGCCCGTGACAAGCGCCACGACGGTGGCGAGGATGTCACCGGACAGCAGGGTGAAGGGCACCAGTGCCACCGCCGCGGCGAAGCACCCGACCACGAGACCGGCGACGACGGAGGTCAGTCGGGCGGTGAGGCCCAGCGTGCTGCTCTCGTGCTCGGCGGTGAGGTCGGCGGGCTGCGGGCGGCGATCGAGGTCCTCGACGTCGTGCACCAGGGCCAGCATCGTCACGGGGGCACCCATCACGGCATGGCCCTCGCGGCCCTCCTCAGGCGTGCTCACCGTGCAGCGTCACCGAACCGGCGCCGCCATGGACGCCCGCCTCGGCGACGTCGCCGGCGATCCAGGCCTCGACGCCTTGGTCGGTGAGGAAGCGCACGGCCGCGTCGGCATCCTCACCGGCCACCAGCGCGACCATCCCGACGCCGATGTTGAGTGCTTCCTCCAAGTCGTCGCGCCGCACCGAGCCGACGTCGGCGACGAGGTCGAAGACGGCCGGCCGCGACCACGAGGAGCGGTCGACGCGCACGGAGACGGTCTCGGGGACGACGCGCGCCAGGTTGGCGGCCAGGCCGCCACCGGTCACGTGGGACATCGCGTGGACGTCGAGCGCGTCCGCGAGCCCGAGGCACGGCAGCGTGTACAGGCGGGTCGGGGTCAGCAACGTCTCGCCCAGGCGTCCGCCCAGCTCGGGGACCTCACGATCCAGGGTCCAGCCCGCGCCGCCGAGGAGCACGTGGCGCACGAGCGAGTACCCGTTGGAGTGCAGCCCGGAGGAGGCCATCGCCACGACGGCGTCGCCGGGTCGGACGAGCTCGGCACCCAGCAGGCGATCGGCCTCCACCACACCCGTCGTGGAGCCGGCGACGTCGTACTCGTCGGGCTCCAGCAGGCCCGGGTGCTCGGCCGTCTCCCCGCCCAGCAGTGCCGTGCCCGCCTCGGCACACGCCTGGGCGATGCCCTTGACCACGTCGGCGATGCGCTCGGGCACGACCTTGCCGCAGGCGATGTAGTCGGTGAGGAAGAGCGGCTCGGCCCCGCACACCACGAGGTCGTCGACGAGCATGCCGACGAGGTCGTAGCCGATCGTGTCGTGCACGTCCATGGCCTGGGCGATGGCGACCTTCGTGCCCACGCCGTCGGCCGACGTGGCCAGGAGCGGGCGTCGGTAGTCCTTGAGCGCACTGGCGTCGAAGAGACCGGCGAACCCGCCGATCCCACCGACCACCTCCGGCCGCCGGGCCTTGTCGACCCACTCCTTCATGAGCTCGACGGCGCGGTCGCCCTCCTCGATGGAGACCCCGGCCGCGGCGTACGACCCACCACTCACTGGATGACCTTCAACGGCTCGACGTCGGCCTCCAGCAGGTGCTTGCCGATGAGGTCGTCCTCCGGCAGCGCAACGGGGTAGATGCCGTCGAAGCAGGCCCGGCAGAGCCGATCCTTGGGCACGTTCGTGGCCTCGACGAGCTGGTCGAGCTCGACGTAGGCGAGGGAGTCCGACCCGATGGAGCGACGGATCTCCTCGACGCTGATGCCGCCGGCGATGAGCTCGGCTCGCGAGGCGAAGTCGATGCCGTAGAAGCACGGCCACTTCACCGGCGGGCTGGAGATGCGCACGTGCACCTCCGCAGCGCCGAACTCGCGCAGCATCCGCACGAGGGCGCGCTGGGTGTTCCCGCGCACGATCGAGTCGTCGACCACGACGAGCCGCTTGCCCTCGATGACGTCGCGCAGCGGGTTCAGCTTGAGCCGGATGCCGAGCTGGCGGATGGTCTGCGAGGGCTGGATGAAGGTCCGGCCGACGTAGGAGTTCTTGACCAGACCGTGCCCGAAGGGGATGCCGCTCTCCTCGGCGTAGCCGATGGCGGCCGGGGTGCCGGACTCCGGGACCGGGATGACCAGGTCCGCCTCCACCGGGTGCTCACGGGCGAGGCGGCGGCCGATCTCCGCGCGCACGGAGAAGACCCGTTGGCCGGAGATCGTCGTGTCCGGTCGGGCGAGGTAGACGTACTCGAAGATGCAACCCTTGGGAGCGGCCGGCGCGAAACGCTCGGTGCGCAGCCCGTCGGCGTCGATCGCGATGAACTCGCCCGGCTCGACCTCACGGATGAAGGAGGCACCCACGATGTCCAGGGCCGCCGTCTCGCTGGCCACGACCCAGCCGCGCTCGAGCCGACCGAGGACGAGGGGCCTGATGCCCTGCGGGTCGCGGGCGGCGTAGAGCGTGTTCTCGTCCATGAAGACCAGGGAGAAGGCGCCGCGCAGCGCGGGCAGCACCTCGATCGCAGCCTCCTCGACCGAGCGGTCCTGGTACGACGACAGCAGGCTCGCCATGACGGCGGTGTCGGTGGTGGCGGTCTCGCCCTTGCCGGCGGAGACGGAGCCGGGGGCGGCGGTCCGCTCGCGCAGCATGGCGACGAGATCGGCGGTGTTGGTGAGGTTGCCGTTGTGCCCCAGGGCCACCGCGCCGGACGCCGTGGGGCGGAACGTCGGCTGGGCGTTCTGCCAGACGCTCGCGCCCGTCGTGCTGTAGCGCGCGTGGCCGATCGCCACCTCACCCTTCAGGGACTCCAGCGTGGCCTCGTCGAAGACCTGCGAGACGAGCCCCATGTCCTTGTACACGAGGATCTGGCGCCCGTTGCTGACGGCGATGCCGGCCGACTCCTGACCACGATGCTGCAGCGCGTACAGCCCGTAGTAGGTCAGCTTGGCGACCTCCTCACCGGGCGCCCAGACGCCGAAGACGCCACAGGCGTCCTGGGGTCCGACGTCCTGAGGATCGATGTCGTGGGTCAGTCGACCATCTCCGCGAGGCACACCCTCAGTGTAGGGCCAGCCACCGCGCCATCGCCCCTGACGGGGGCCGGCGGGCGCGGGCGAGCAGGTCTGGGCCGCGGGGCCTACCGTGGGCGCCATGGACTCCGACACCGTCAGCGTCGAACGCGTCATCCGGGCCGAGCCGGAGGAGATCTTCGCACTCCTCGCCGACGCCGGCCGGCACGAGAGCTTCGACGGGTCCGGCACCGTGCAGGGGACCAGCGCGCCGAGCCGACCGCTCGAGCTGGGCTCGGTGTTCGGCATGTCGATGAAGATGGGACTGCCGTACTCGACCAAGAACACCGTCATCGAGCTCGAGCCCGGCCGGCGCATCGCCTGGCAGACCAAGGGGTTCGGCGGCGTCGTCGGTGGACGCATCTGGCGCTACGAGCTCGAGCCACAGCCGGAGGGCAGCACCCTGGTCCGCGAGACCTGGGACCTGTCACAGGACAAGCAGGCTTTCCTGCTCAAGCGGTCGTCGATGCCGGCAACCACCGAGAAGAACATGCGCCGCACCCTGGACCGCCTGGCCGAGGCCGTCGAGGCTTGACCGGGGCCGGGGGTCCGGACACGCCGAACACTCGTGCGAGCGACCCCGATGGGCTCCTCGCTTCGACAGTGACGTCGCCCACCGACCCGTAGGCTGGCGTGACCCACGTCACCCTGCGAGGAGCATCCATGCACGTGCCCGACGCCACGTTCCTGTCCGACTTCCACGCCCACCGCGCCGAGCACGAGCCCGACGGACTCTGCTGGACCTACCTCGACCGCACCTGGACGTGGGCGCAGGCGTGGGACGACGCCCGTCGCCTCGCCGGGGCGCTGGTGGCCGAGGGCATCGGGCGCGGCGACCGCATCGCGACGCTGGACAAGAACAACCCGGCCATCCTCACCGCGACCCAGGCCTCGTGCCTGGTCGGCTGCGCCAACGCGATCGTCAACTGGCGTCTCGCCGGCGACGAGCTCGACTACGTCATCAACGACTCCGGAGCGCGCATCCTGCTCGTGGGTCACGAGCTCGTGGACCAGGTCGCGCTGATCCGCGACCGGCTCACGCACGTCGAGCGGATCATCGTGCTCGGCGGTCCCGATGACGAGTACGACGACCTGCTGGCCGCTGCCGACCCGATCGACCGCCGGGCCGACGTCGAGCCGGACGACCCGTGCCTGGTCATGTACAGCTCCGGCACCACCGGCCGTCCCAAGGGCGTCGTGCTGACCCAGCACAACATGGTCGTGCACACCCGCAACGCGATCGGCGACATCGTCTACGGCGAGGGCGACATGATGCTGATCGCGATGCCGATGTTCCACGTCGGCGGCTCCTCCTACGCCCTGTTCGGCCCGGCCACCGGGACTCCGGGGTACGTCATCCGCGAGGTCGACCCCCAGCTGCTGGCGCAGGCCATGATGGCCGGCGTCACGCACGCGTTCCTCGTCCCCGCGGTGGTCGCGGGTCTGCTGCAGGCCGGACCCGATGCCATGGCGTTGTTCAGCCGGCTCAAGGTCTTCACCTACGGCGCGGCCCCGATGCCGCTGCCCGTGCTGCGCGGCGCCCTCGAGCACTGGACGGCCACTGAGTTCACGCAGGTCTACGGGATGACCGAGATGGGCGGGGTCGTGACGATCCTGGACCACGCCGCGCACCAGGAGGCGCTGTCCGAGGGTGGACACGAGGAACGCCTCGTCTCCGCCGGCAAGCCGATCCCGGGGGTCGAGGCGCGAGTCGTCGACCCGGCCACGCTCACCGACGTCGATCCCGGAGCCTCGGGCGAGCTGTGGTGGCGGACCGAGCAGGCCACGCCGGGGTACCTCGGCAAGCCGGAGGCCAGCGCCGACCTGCTCGTGGAGGGATGGCTGCGGTCCGGGGACGTCGGGCGCATCGACGACGACGGTTTCGTCTTCATCGAGGACCGCGTCAAGGACATGATCATCACCGGTGGCGAGAACGTGTACTCGCCGGAGGTGGAGCGGGTCCTCGCCGAGCACCCCTCCGTGCTGGAGATCGCCGTCATCGGCGTCCCGGACGACCGGTGGGGCGAGTCCGTCAAGGCCGTCGTCGCGCTCAAGCCCGGCGAGGTCGTGACCTCCGACGAGCTGATCGCCTGGACCCGCGAACGCCTGGCCGGCTACAAGACGCCGCGCTCCATCGACGTCGTCGAGGCGCTGCCGCGCAACCCGTCGGGCAAGATCCTCAAGCGCGACCTGCGCAAGCCCTACTGGGGCGGCGGCCGTCAGGTCTGACCCGGCCCGGCACGCAAGACGCGGTCCCGACCCTCCAGGGGTGATGGGTCGGGACCGCGCTGTCCCACACGATACATAGGCACGGCGGAGCGGGCACACCGAACGCCGCCGGCCCAAGACGTGCCCGGCTCGGCCACGATCGTCAGGAAAGGACGTGCCGAGCACTCACAGCGGGAGATGGGCGGAGAGGTCCGAACGCTCCCCCGACGCCTGCACCGTCGCGTCCGCCCAGGCCAGCCGGCCTCGGGCGAGGTCGATCCACGTCAGGGCGTCGGTCTCGACGACGGCCGGCGGGGTCCCTCGCGTGTGCGTGGCGCCCTCGATGCACTGCACCGCGGCGAAGGGCGGCACGCGGACCTCCACGCTGCGGCCCGGCGCCTTGCGCGCCAGCTGCCCGAGGTAGTGCTTGGTGAGCGGCTTGAGGACCTCGCGGGCCGTGTCGCCGGCGTCGAGACGGGCCAGCAGGCCGTCGAGCACCTCCGGCGTCAGCTGGGCGGAGGGGCGAGCCATCAGAGGCCGGGGCTCGCCGAGCCGCCGCCGAGGATGGGTCCCAGGACGGCCGGGAGGGTCGCGGTCCAGGCGGCGCGCAGCTCTGCGAGCGGGACCCTGAACGAGCCCGCCACCTCCACCGCGTCTCCGCCGGTGAGCCCGATCGACGCGACGTCGACGCCGTGCTGCTCGCACAGGGCCAGGACGGCGTCGTGCTGGTCCTCGGGCACCACGACGATCGCGCGGGCCGCGGACTCGCTGAACAGCGCCAGGAACGCGTCGTCGTCGATCTCGACGTGGACGCCGACGCCGTGGCGCAAGGTCCCCTCGACCAGCGCCATGGCGAGTCCGCCGTCGGAGAGGTCGTGGGCGGCGGTGAGCAGGCCGTCGGCCGCGGCGGCACGCAGGACGGCCGCGAGGGCCTGCTCCGCGGGCAGGTCGACGCTCGGCGGGAGACCACCCAGATGCCCGTGGACGACGTCGGCCCACGACGAGCCGGAGAGCTCCTCGCGCGTCTCGCCGAGCAGCAGCACGTGCTCGTCCGGGCGCTCGAAGCCCTGCGTCACCCTGCGCCGGACGTCGTCGACCACGCCGAGCACGCCGACGACCGGCGTCGGCAGGATCGGGGTGTCGCCGGTCTGGTTGTAGAAGGAGACGTTGCCGCCGGTGACCGGGATCCCCAGCTCGGCGCACGCGTCCTTGAGGCCGTGCGTGGCCTGCTCGAACTGCCACATGACGTCCGGGTCCTCCGGCGAGCCGAAGTTGAGGCAGTCGGTGACGGCGAGCGGCAGCGCGCCGGTGACGGCGACGTTGCGGAAGGACTCGGCGAGCGCCAGCTGGGCCCCGACGTAGGGGTCGAGCTTGGCGAAGCGGCCGTTGCAGTCGGTGGACACCGCGACGCCGAGGTGGCTGTCCTCGTCGACCCGCACGACGCCGGCGTCCTCGGGCTGGGCCAGGACCGTGTTGCCCTGCACGTAACGGTCGTACTGGTCGGTGACCCAGGACTTGTCCGCGAGATTGGGCGAGCCGACCAGGCGCAGCAGGGCCTCGCGCAGCTCGTCGCCGGTCGTGGGGCGCGGAAGGGCCTCCGCACCGTCGGCCTGCAGGGCGTCCTGCCAGTCGGGACGCGCGTACGGGCGCTCGTAGGTGGGGCCGTCGTGCGCCACCGAGCGCGGCGGCACGTCGACGACGGTCTCGCCGTGCCAGTCGATGACGAGGTGCTCGCCGTCGGTGACCTCGCCGACCACGACGGCCTCGACGTCCCACTTCCCACAGATGGCCATGAAGGCGTCGAGGTGCTCGGGCTCGACGACGGCCATCATCCGCTCCTGGCTCTCGCTCATCAGGATCTCCTCCGGCGAGAGCGTGGAGTCGCGCAGCGGGACGGTGTCGAGCTCGACGTGCATGCCACCGTCGCCGGCGGAGGCCAGCTCGCTCGTGGCGCAGGAGAGGCCGGCGCCACCGAGATCCTGGATGCCGTTGACCACTCCGGCACCGAAGAGCTCGAGCGTGCACTCGATGAGCAGCTTCTCCATGAAGGGGTCGCCGACCTGCACGCTCGGCCGCTTGGCGGGGCCATCAGCGTCGAAGGTCTCCGACGCCAGGACGGAGACGCCGCCGATGCCGTCGCCGCCGGTGCGGGCGCCGTAGAGGACGACCTTGTTGCCCACGCCCGAGGCGAAGGCGAGGTGCAGGTCCTCGTGCCGCAGGACGCCGACGCACAGGGCGTTGACGAGCGGGTTGCCGACGTAGGTCTCGTCGAACACGACCTCGCCGCCGATGTTGGGCAGGCCCAGGCAGTTGCCGTAGCCGCCGACGCCGGCGACGATGCCCGGGAGCACGCGCTTGGTGTCCGGCGCCGTCAACGGGCCGAAGCGCAGGGGGTCCATGACGGCCACGGGCCGGGCACCCATCGCGAGGATGTCGCGGACGATTCCGCCGACGCCGGTGGCCGCGCCCTGGTAGGGCTCGACGTAGCTGGGGTGGTTGTGGGACTCCACCTTGAAGGTGACGGCGTATCCCTGGCCGATGTCGATGACGCCCGCGTTCTCGCCGATGCCGGCGAGCGTCTTGCCCAGCGGGGTCTCCTGCGGCAGCTCGCCGAACTTCTTCAGGTGCACCTTGGAGGACTTGTAGGAGCAGTGCTCGCTCCACATCACCGAGTACATCGCCAGCTCCGCACCCGTGGGACGCCGGCCGAGGATCTCGACGATGCTCTCGTACTCATCGGGCTTCAGGCCCAGCTCGCCCCACGGCAGCGCACGCTCGGGGGTCCGGCGGGCGACGGAGACGGTGTCGAGGGCGGGCTTCGCCGCAGGGTCCAGGACGGGCTTGGCGGGAGCGTCGGTCACCAAGCGATCGTATCGGCCGCGATGATCGGGGCCGTGTCCGACGTCGGTGCGACGCCGGCCCCGTGCAGGAGCCGGCGCTCGAGTCGATCTCGGCCGGGTCCGGACGCCGTGGACCCGGCCGCTCAGGCCGGTACGTCCAGGCCCAGCACGCCGCGCAGGATCGCCGCGACGAGCTCGAGCACCGCGCCGCACGGGATCACCAGCACGGCCGCCGCCAGCAACCATCGCCACGGCAGCACCTCCGTGGGCCGCAGCCGCACGGCCAGCACCAGGCCGACCGCCACGGCCAGACCGGCCACGAGGATCGAGACCGCCACGTCCGCCCCGACGCCGTCCTCCCACCGGGCACCGAGCAGCAGCACGTCCACCCCGGAGATCCGCAGGATGAGGGCGAAGACCAGCGCCACCGTGGCCGCGACCGCCAGCGCGACGCCGCCGGCCCACCCGGCTGCACGTGCCCAGCTCGTCGTCGGGTCCCGGGTCATGGTCTCGACCCTAGGTCGGGCCGGGTGCGCCGCCTCAGGGCAGGGCGTGGCGAAGCAGGAAGTCGCGCTCGGTGTCGCGGCCCGACTCGGGGTCGGGGACGGCCCGCACGTCGAGCTCGGCGATGGTGTCCTCGAGCCGGATCGGCTCGGGCAGCCGCGAGAATCGACCCTCCGCGGTCGGCTGGCCCATCGCTCACCTCCTGCTGCAGGGGTCACTGCCCGGATCCCCGACCTCCACGGTACGTCGAGGCGAGCCTGCTCGCGCGGCGCTCAGGCCTCGGTCGCCCCGTCGACCGCGTCCGCGGGGCGCTCCGCGGCGGGCGCCAGGACCCGGCGCCGGCCCCCGGGCAGGCGCTGGGCGAGGGTGCCGAGGGGCTCCACCGCGCCGCTGAGCACCGAGACGGCGGCGTTGAGGTTGGGGATGGCGTTGCCCAGCGCCTCCAGACGAGGCACGAGCGAGTCGAAGGTGTTGCCGAGCGAGACGAGCTGGTCCAGCGTGCCGCCGGGCATCAGCAGCGTCTCCAGGATGCCCTCGTCCTCCAGCAGCTGCTCCAGCAGACCGCCGGGCTCGAGCACGTTGTCCATCGGCCCGCCCTCGGCGAGGAGCCGGTCCAGCGCACCGTCGGGCGCGAGCATGCGCTCCAGCGGGCCGTCCGGCGCAGTGAGTCGCTCCAACGGACCGTTCGGGGCCAGCAGCCGGTCCAGCGAGCCACCGGGAGCCAGGAAGCGGTACAGCGGGCCCTCCTCGGCCAGGGCACGATCGAGCGGGCCGTCCGTCTCCAGCAGACGGACGAAGGGCCCCTCCTCCGACGCCATGCGATCGACGAGTCCGTCGCGAGCCAGGGCCCGGCCGATGGGCCGGTCCTCGGACGTGATGTCGGCGACGAGGTTCCCCAGGGCGATGACCCCTCGCTCGTCGGCAAGGAGTCTGCCCAGCTGCTCGAGCAGACCGTCCTCGCCGATCAGCACCGCGATCCGGCTGGCGTACCCGCCCTCACGCAGCAACGGACCCTCCGGCGACGCGAGCTGCCCCAGCGCGAGCGTCGTACGGGTGGCGGAGACCGTGACGCGCACGGGCAGAGTGACGAGGCCGACGAGGTCCATGGGCGTCAGCGTAGGACCGTGACATCGTCGATGTCACGTGAAGTGACGACGCGGTGGGCGAGCGCTGCCGTGGTCCGGACGCCCGGGACGGATCAGCCCGGGCGGGTCGATGCCCGGCGCACGAGCACCGCCGCGAGCTCCTTGGCCGGCCCGACGGACGGCACGGGCTCGCGCAGCCGCATCGCGAGGGTCCCCGAGACCACCAGCAGCAGCTGCTCGGCCAGCTCGGCTGCGCCGTCGCCCGCCACCGGGGTCGCGAGCTCCCCGAGCCGGGAGCGCAGGGCCGCCGTGTCCGTGCGCACCGCCTCGGCCAGCTCCGGCGGCGGCTCGGCGTACTCCGCCGCGGCGCCGAGGAAGGCGCACCACCGCGCTCCGCCCGGTCGGGACCAGGTCAGCTCGAGGGCGTCGAAGACCGCCAGCAGTCGGCCCTCGTCGTCCGCGGCGGAGGCCACCGCCTTGTCCCACGTCGCCATCCAGGCCCGGTGCCGACGCTCCAGCACGGCGGCGACGAGCGCTTCCTTGGTCCTGAACCCGCGGTAGAGCGTGGCCGTCGAGACGCCCGCCCGGGCCAGGATCGCGTCGACCGGCGTGGCAACGATCCCGTCGACGAACAGCACCTCCTCGGCTGCGTCGAGCAGCTTCGTCGCCGTGCGGTCGCGCATCGCCATGAGGGCAGTCTATGCTGTGAAAGTGAAACGTACGTTTTTGGTTGGAGCTGATCGACCGACACTGCTCTCCGCCGCCGGCCTGGGTCTCGTCGCGGCGACCTACGGCCTGGTGCGCCTGACCTACGGGCTGTTCCTGCCCGACGTGCAGGGGTCCCTGGGCCTCGGCGACGGCACGGCGGGGCACATCGCGTCCGCGGCGTCCCTGGCTTACTGCCTCGGTGCGCTCGGCGGGTTCGTGGCCGCCGACCACCGGGCCCGGACGCTCGTCGTCGCCGCCGCCACGACCGCAGGGGCGGGGACGCTGGGCATGGCCGTCGCGCCCTCGGTCGTGGTCTTCGCGCCGTTCGCGGTGCTGAGCTCATCGGCGGCAGGGCTGGCCTCACCCGCCCTCGTCGCCATCGTGGCCCGGAACGTGGACGTGGACCGCCGCGACCGGACGCAGTCCGTGGTCAATGCCGGCACCGGCCCCGGACTCGTGGCGGCGGGGGCGCTGGCGCTCGCCCTGCTGCCGCACTGGCGGCCGGCCTGGGCCCTCACCGGCGTCGCCACCATCCTCCTCGCCGCCACCGTCCTGCGCCTGGACCGTCCCGACCCATCGACGGCCCCCTCGTCCCGACGCGCCCTGCCGCCGCCGACGTGGTTCCGTGAGCACGCCGTCCCGCTCGGCGCGGCGTTGCTGCTGGGCGCCGGGTCGGCCGCGGTCTGGACCTACGGGCGGACGCTGTTCCTGCAGTCCGGTGCCTCGCAGGACGCCTCGGCCCTCGCGTGGGTCTGCATCGGCGTGGGAGGCAGCGCCGTCGTCGCCACGGCCGCACCGATGGACCGCCTGTCACCGCCGCGGGCGTGGGCGTTGACATCGGCGACCACGGCCGTCTCCTGCCTTGCCCTGGCCGTCGCGCCGGGCAGCCGGACGTTGGCGCTTCTCGCCTTCGCCACGTTCGGGTGGGGCTTCGTCGCGGCCACGTCGTCCCTCATCGCCTGGGCCGCACGGATCGACGTCCAGCGCGCTGCCGCGGGAACGTCGGTGCTGTTCGTCGCCCTCGTGGCCGGCCAGTCGGTCGGCGCGGCGGCCATGGGACTCACCGTCGGCCTCACCGGCCTCAGGGCCCAGTTCCTGGCCGCCGCGGTCGTCGTCGCCACCTCGTGCGTCCTCGCCGTGCTCGGAACCATCGCGCCGAGCACGCGCCACCCCGAGCCCCGCCGAGGAGAGAGTTCTCCCCACTGACGAGAGACTTTCCCTCCACCGACGAGAGACTCACCACGGTCCTGCCGCGAAGACTCTCTCGTCACCGTGGAGATCTCTCTCGTCACCGTGGAAAAGTCTCTCCTCAGCGGGAGTCAGGCAGGGGCGAAGCGGGCCCGGCGGGCGGCCCGGCGCAGCGTGGCCAAGATCGCCGGTCCGAGCACGACGATGGCGACCGCGTTGGTGACGGCGCGCCCGGTGTCCCACGTCGCGGTGGACGTCGCGACCGTGTAGAGCGCGAAGGACCGCAGGTTCTCCAGCAGCGGGGCACCCGGGACGAAGGCGAGGGTTCCACCGTCGGCGTCGGCTCCCTCGACGCCCAGCAGGAAGGGCCAGGACCACAGGTTCATGAGCGCGCCGAAGAGGTAGGCGACGGCGACTCCGTAGACGACGAGCATCGCGATCTCCCAGCGCCCGGTGACCCGACGCGGCAACAGCCCCGCCGCCATGCCGATCCAGGCCGCGCACATCATCTGGAAGGGCAGCCACGGACCCACCGCGCCCGTGAGCAACGCCGAGGCGAACAGCGACGTGCAACCCAGCGCGAACCCGAAGCCCGGCCCGAAGACCCGTCCGGCCAGCACGAGGACGAAGAAGACCAGCTCGACCCCCGAGGTCCCCGCCCCGAGCGTCCGCAGCGCCCCGTTGATCGCGGTCAGGACGCCCAGCATGGCCAACGCCTTGGAGTCCATGCCGCCCTCGGTGAGCTCCACGACCACCACGCCGATCACGACCGGCATCAGCACCAGGAAGACGAAGGGCGGATCCACGCGGTCCGTCCCTGCCGCAGGCCTGAGCACCAGCGGCCAGGCGAACATCAGCAGGCCGACGCACGACGCCGCCGCGAGCGTGACCGCCGACCGTGGCCCGACCCGCAGCGCGGCGGTCACCGCAGGGCCCCCGCCACCTGGTCGACGGTCAGCCAGTCGTCCCCGAGGATCTTCCACGTCTGCGGCGCGAAGGCGGGCGACTCCGGCAGCACCAGCTCGGGCGCGCCGGAGGAGACCACCTCTCCCGCGGCCATGACGGCGACGGAGTCAGCGACACCGGCGACGAACTCCACGTCGTGGGTGGCGAGCAGCACCCCGTGGCCCTCGTCGGCCAGTCCGCGCAAGATGGCGCGCAGCTCGGCCTTGGCGGTGTAGTCCAGGCCGCGCGTCGGCTCGTCCAGCGCCACGACGGCGGGCTCGGCCGTCAGCACGATGGCGAGCACGAGGGCCAGCCGCTGCCCCTCCGAGAGGTCACGCGGGTGCCGCCCGGCCTCGATTCCGGGTGCGAGCCGGTCCAGCAGGGACCGGCAGCGTCCCTGCGTCGCGGCGGCCTGGCCGTCCGCCGCAGCACACTCCAGCGCCACCGTCTCCAGGTAGAGCAGGTCGCCCGCCGCCTGCGGGACGAGCCCGACGAGCGAGCGCGCACGCCCGGCGCCCACCTCGAACGGGTCCTCCCCCGCGACCTCCATCTGCCCTGCGTCACGTCGACCGGCTCCCTGCAGGGCCCACAGCAACGACGACTTGCCGGCCCCGTTGCGACCCATCAGGGCCACCACCTCTCCACGATGGACCCGCACCGAGACGTCGCGCACCGCCTGCACCGAGCCGTGGGTCACCGTGACACCGCTCGCGCGCAGCAGGACGTCACCGTGCCCGCGGTCCCTCCGGGGCACGGGTGCCTCCAGGCGTGCGCGCAGCTCCTCCCGCCGACGGCGCGCGGCCCGCACGGACAGCGGCAGCGGTGACCACCCGGCCAGACGCCCCAGCTCGATGACCGGTGGCGCGACCGGTGAGTCCACCAGCAGCGCGGCCGGGTCGCCCACCCGCACCGCGGCCTCCTCGACCAGCGCCAGCCGGTCGGCGAACGGGATGACGCGTTCCATCCGGTGCTCGGCCAGCACCACCGTGAGTCCGACGTCGTCGACGAGGCGGGCCAGCGTCGCCAGGACCTCCTCGGCGGCGGTGGGGTCGAGCGCCGAGGTCGGCTCGTCGAGCACGAGCACGCGCGGGTGCATGGTCAGCACCGCGCCGATGGCCACCCGCTGCTGCTGACCGCCCGAGAGCATCCGCAGCGGCCGGGAGCGCAGCTCCTCGATGCCGAGCAGGTCCAACGTCTCCTCCACGCGGCGACGCATCGTGGTGTGGTCCACCCCCAGCTGCTCCATGCCGTAGGCGAGCTCCTCCTCCACCGTGTCCGCCACGAACCCCGCGAGCGGGTCCTGTCCGACCCACCCCACGAGGTGGGCCAGCTCGCGCGGCGGCACTCCCGCGACGGATGCCCCGTCGATGAGGACGCCACCACGCAGCTCCCCGCCGGTGAAGTGCGGCACCAGCCCGTTCATGATGCGCAGCAGGGTGCTCTTGCCGGTACCGGTGCGGCCGGAGACCAGGACCAGCTCGCTCTCGTCGAGGGTCAGGTCGACGTCGCGCAGCACGGGTCCGTCCGCGCCGTCGTAGGTGAAGGTGACGTCTCGCAGCTCGATCATCGCGACACCGACCCGAGCCGAGGAGGTGGCGTGAGGAAGCCCGGCGCCAGTCCCAGCAGCACGACGACGAGCGCTGCGGGAGGCAGTGCCGGGATCGCGTCCAGTGGCGGGTGCACGGCGCCGGCGGCCCAGACGGGTGCCGAGGTGGCCAGCACCGCGACCGCAAGGCCGGTGAGGGCGGTGAGCACGTCGGCCGCCAGCCACGGGTCGGGCCGGTAGCGCACGCGCTGCACCCGCCGGCCGGCCGAGACGAAGCCCGCGGCCGCGAGGGCGACGCCGCCGACGACCATCGGCCAGGCGAGGACGCGGGGGGCGCTCGCGTCCAGGAAGGCGTAGACCCCGACGGCGAGCCCGGCCAGGGCGGCGAGCAGCAGCGCGCCGGTGACCGCCCGCTCCCCGGTCGAGGCCCGCCCGGACCGTCCGTAGCCCCGGGCGTCCATGCCGGCGGCCAGCGTCATCGACCGCTCGAGCGCGTCCTCCAGCACGGGGACCACCACACGCCGCAGGGCGCCGGTCCCCCGCCCCGGGTCACCGCGCAGCCGTCGGGCCCGGCGCACCCGCTGGATGCTCTCCACGAGCTGGGGGAAGACCGACAGCGCCACGACGACGGCCGTGCCGATCTCGTACAGCGCCGGCGGCAGGGCCGCGAGCAGGCGCTTGGGGTTGGCCAGGGCGTTGGCTGCCCCGATGCAGATGATGATGGCGGCCAGGCGCATGCCGTCGTACAGGCCCGCGAGCACCGCCTCCAGCGTCACCGGTCCGAGCAGGCCCACACCCCCGAGCGCGTCGGGCAGACGCAGCTCCGGGAGGTCGACGAGGACCGTCTCGCCAGCGCCACCGAGGAGCACCCGAAAGAGGACCCGCAGCACCACGATGGCCAGGCCGAACCACAGGTAGAAGCGGAAGCCCAGGGCCCACGGCGCCTCCGTCCTGCGAGCCATCACGACGACCGTCGCCACCAGCACGACGAGCACCAGGAGCCACGGGTTGGTCGTCGAGCCGGCGAGCACGGCCAACCCGAGCGCCCAGGCCCACCAGGCGAGCGGGTGCAGGTTGCGGGCCCTGCCGTCACGACGCCCGACGGAGGTCGGGACGGGCGCGGCCCGCGTCACGTCGGTCACGGCGTCCTTCCCGCGGGACGACGCGGGACTCACCGGAGGGAGACCCACCTGCGAGCCGCGACAGTGTGGAGTGGTCACACCCCGTGCAGGTGCTCCGGCTCGCCACCTGGGTGGCTCACGGTTGCGGGTCAGCGCCGGACTCTCACCGGCTTCCCCTGGCACAGGGCGGTATGGAGTTGGGGACAGCCCCTCGACGGTACACCGGCACCCCGGCCCGGTCCGGTGTCCACTCAGGTGGTGCGACGGCGCAGGAGAACCCAGGCCAGGAGCAGCCCCAGCAGGACCACGGCGGCCGCACCCAGGGCGATCCCCACCCACGGGGTGCCAGTCTCGTCGCCCGCTGCGCCCTCGGCGGGGGCAGGCTCGGCCGCATCCACGGCCTCCTGCGGCGTCACGGCGGGCTGCCGCTCCTCGGCACCCTCCTGGAAGGCCAGCGCGACGACGTCACCGGCGGCCACCTCCTGCGCGTCGACGGCCTCCTGCGCGAAGGCCCAGCCGTCGTCGGCACCGACCCAGGACGTCCAGTAGGCGTCGGCCGACGGCATCGCCTCGCACGGCTCGCTGGACTCGTCGGGGGCTCCGTCCACGCGGCACACGACCGACGACCCGAACTCCGCCGTCCCCTCGACGTCGAAGCCGGCCTCGGTGACGGCCGCCAGCATCGTGGGGCTTTCGGCGGGCACGTCGACGCAGCGCGCGTCGAGCTCGCCACCGACCATCTCGGCGTCGACGACCACGGTCACCGCGTCGGATCCGCACTCCTCACCCTCCGCGGCGAGGGCCGGCCCGGCCAGGGCGGTGGCGGCGAGCACGACGACGGCGACGAGGCGGAGGGAACGCATGGGACGGCAGGCTAGCAATCGCCCCGTCTGGACGCCGCGCACCATGAACGCCGCCCGAGTAGCGTGGGGCCATGACGCTGTCCGACGACCTCCGCATCGCCCTCGACGGCAAGTGGCGCCACGTGCGGGAGCAGTCCCGCACCGAGCTGGCCGAGATGAACCTCGCCTTCGACCACGACCTTCCGATCGCACAGGCCCGCGAGCGAACGTTCGCGCAGCTGAAGGACCTCGTGCCCACCGGCGTGCCGGCCGCCGGCTTCCTGCAGTCGCACGGGGGCACCGGCGATCCCGGGATGGCCGTCACCGGCATCGAGATGCTGGCGCAGTTCGACCTCTCCCTCATGGTCAAGGCCGGGGTGCAGTGGGGCCTGTTCGGCGGCGCGGTCGAGAACCTCGGCACCGAGCGTCACCACGCGCTGATCCCGCAGATCATCAACCTCGACATGGTCGGCTGCTTCGCCATGACCGAGATCGGCCACGGCAGTGACGTCCAGAGCCTGGAGACCACGGCCACGTACGACCCCTCGACGCAGGAGTTCGTGGTCCACTCCCCCACCAAGAGCGCCACCAAGGACTACATCGGCAACGCTGCCTGCCACGCCGACACCGCCGCGGTCTTCGCCCAGCTGGTCACCCGCGGCCAGACGCACGGTGTGCACTGCTTCCTCGTCCCTCTCCGCGACGAGCACGGTGAGGACATGCCGGGGGTCACCACCGCCGACGACCACCACAAGGGCGGCCTGCGCGGCGTCGACAACGGCCGCATCACCTTCGACGAGGTGCGCATCCCCCGCGAGAACCTGCTCAACCGGTACGGACAGGTCGACGAGGGTGGCGCGTACTCCTCACCCATCGACGACGAGGGCAAGCGGTTCTTCACCATGCTCGGCACGCTGATCCGCGGCCGCATCAGCGTCGGCGGCTCCGCGCTGGCGGCCTCGGAGGTCGCACTCAGCATCGCCGGCCGGTATGCGCTCAAGCGTCGTCAGTTCGGCCCCGAGGGCGAGGAGGTGCTGCTGGCCGACTACCGGATGCACCAGCGCCGACTGCTGCCGTTGCTCGCCCGTGCCTACGCCTACCGCTTCGCCCAGAACCAGCAGACCGCCCGGATGGACCGCCTGCAACGCAGCGACGAGCCCCTCACGAACGACACCGCCCAGCAGCAGCGCGAGCTCGAGGGACGCGCCGCCGGCCTGAAGGCCGTGCTCACCTGGCACGCCTCTCGGGCCGTGCAGGAGTCGCGCGAGATGTGCGGCGGCGCGGGCTACCTCGCCGAGAACCGCATCTCGACGCTGCGGGGCGACATCGACGTGTTCACCACGTTTGAGGGCGACAACCACGTCATGCTCCAGCTGGTGGCCAAGGAGCTGCTCACGGGGTACGCGGCCGAGATCGGCGGGCTGGACCCCCTCGGCATGGTGCGCTTCGTGGCCGGAACCGTCACCGACGTCGTCAAGGAGCGCACGGCCGCCTCCCAGCTCATCCAGCGGCTCATCGACGCCCGACCCGGCAGCAGCGACGAGCACGACCTGCTCGACCGCGGTACCCAGCTGGAGCTCTTCGAGGACCGCGAGCAGCACGTCCTGGAGACGGCCGCCCGCCGCCTGCAGCGCGCCTCCGACGCCGGGCCCGCCGAGGCGTTCGAGATCTTCAACAACGCGCAGGACCACGTGATCCGGGCCGGCCGCGTGCACATCGACCGGATCGTGCTCGAGGCGTTCACCGCCGGCATCGCCCGCTGCGAGGACCCGGAGGCCGCGGACCTGCTGCGCGAGATCTGCACCCTCTACGCGCTGAGCACGATCGAGGAGGACCTGGCCTGGTTCATGGGCCACAACCGCCTCTCCGACGCTCGCGCGAAGACGGTCACGACGCTGGTCAACGAACAGCTGGAGAAGCTCCGGCCGCACCTGTTGACCATCGTCGAGGGTCTCGGAGTGCCGGAGACCACGTTGGACGCGGCCCTCCTGCGAGGCTGAGCTCGTGCGCCCGAGGACGGCGACCCTGGTCGCCACGGTCTGCGTCGCTCTCGTGGCCTGCGGTCCCGCACCGGACCGGGTGAATCCCGAGCGGTACCGCCTCACGACCGACGACCTGGCTCGCTCGGTGCTGGAGGCGACCGGCGATGCCCTGCGGCTGCCGACCTCGGAGCTCCGGGGCGTGGCCGATGCCCGCCGCTGCGAGGACCGGACCACCGCCCGGCACCAGGTGGACTCGACCTTCGACGCCGCAGTGGGCAACACCGCCGCCACGACCGACAGCCTGGTGCGCGCACTACGGGCGGAGGGCCTGGACACGACCCTGGCCGACTCCGACGACGGTCGCGTCGTCTCCGGCAGCAACGGGCCCAGCACCTATGAGGTCGTGATCGGTCCCTCGGAGCAGACGGTGTCCGTACGCAGCTCATGCCTGGAGGTGGGGAAGCTGCAGGCGGTCGAGATCTCCTTCGCCGAGCGGTACTCCGTCCGGCCGGGCGAGGAGTCACCCGATCGCTGAGCGTCAGGCCCGGAAGTCGGGCTCCCGGAGCAGTCGCAGCAGCGCGTAGGCGTCCTCGCGCTGATCGGGGACCAGCTCGCCGACGGCGAAGTCGATGTCCATGAGCGCGTCGGTCGCGGCGTCGAGGACTTGCTGACCCTGGGGCGTGAGGGCCGCGAAGGTGCGCCGGCGGTCTGTCGGGTCGGTCCGGCGCTGCACGAGCTGCTGCGACTCGAGCCGGTCCACGAGGTTGGTGACGGAGGTCGGGTGCACCATGAGTCGCTCGCCGATCTTGCTCAGCGGGAGATGCCCCTCGCGGCTGAAGGAGATCAGCCGCAGCACCTCGAAGCGGGCGAAGGTGATGCCGTGGGGCCGGAGCGCGGCATCGAGGCGCTGGCTGAGGATCTGCTGCACGCGCATGATCGACGTCGCGAGCCGCATCGCGCTGGCCTCACCGACGTGCTTCTCCCACAGCTCACCGGCGCGCTCGAGCGGGTCGAAGTCCAAGGGCATGTCGGGAGCCTACTGACTGCCCGACGCGGCGGCGGCTCGGGCGCGCACGCGGCACGGCGTCCCGGACGGGGACGCCGCGGGCTGGCGCACCCGGGTCGCGGCGCGCCACCATGAAGCACGATGCCTCCCACCGCCCTCGCACGCCAACTCCCGAGTCCCGATTCCTCGTCGAGGGTCTGTCCTTTAGTTGGGCTTCCGACTATCGTGCGTCCTACCACCATGTGAGGAAGTCATGACCGACCTGCACGTCCCCCAGCACCCCGTCCGCCTCGTCACCGCCTCGGCCCTGTTCGACGGCCACGACGCCAGCATCAACATCATGCGGCGCATCCTGCAGAGCCAGGGCGCCGAGGTCGTGCACCTCGGCCACAACCGCTCGGTCGCGGAGGTCGTCGACGCCGCCGTCGAGGAGGACGTCCAGGGCATCGCCGTGAGCTCCTACCAGGGCGGCCACGTGGAGTACTTCGAGTACCTCGTGCAGTCGCTCGCCGAGCAGGGAGCCGGGCACGTGAAGGTCTACGGCGGCGGTGGCGGCGTCATCGTCCCGGCCGAGGTGGCCCGCCTGCGGGAGGCCGGCGTCCGGATCTTCTCCCCCGAGGACGGCCAGCGCCTCGGTCTCGCCGGCATGATCAACACGATCATCGCCGACTGCGACGTCGACCTCTGGTCGCAAGAAGGCACAGACCTCTGGTCGCAAGAAGGCACAGACCTCTGGAGCACCGCGACGCTCGACGCCGTCCTCGCCGGCGAGCGGTCGGCCCTGGCCCGCAGCATCACCGGCGTGGAGACGGGCCGGCTGCCCGAGGCCGACCTCAACCGGCTGCGCGAGCTGGCCGAGGCGTCCGGCACCCCCGTCCTGGGCATCACCGGCACCGGAGGATCCGGCAAGAGCTCGCTCACCGACGAGCTGGTGCGCCGCTTCCGCACCGACCAGCAGGACAAGCTGCGCGTCGCGGTGCTCGCCGTCGACCCGACCCGGCGCAAGGGCGGCGGCGCCCTGCTCGGCGACCGGATCCGGATGAACTCCCTCGACCCGGGCGTCACCTACTTCCGCTCCCTCGCCACCCGCGGGGCGCACGAGGTCCCCGAGCACCTGGGCGACGTCATCGCGCTGCTGCGTGCCGCGTCGTTCGACCTCGTCATCGTCGAGACCCCCGGCATCGGGCAGGGCGACGCGGCGATCGTGCCGTTCGTCGACCGCTCGCTCTACGTCATGACGCCGGAGTTCGGTGCGGCGTCGCAGCTGGAGAAGATCGACATGCTCGACTTCGCCGACGTCGTCGCGGTGAACAAGTTCGAGAAGCGCGGTGCCGCCGACGCCCTGCGCGACGTGGGGCGCCAGCTGGTCCGCAACCGGGAGGCCTTCGGGTCCAAGCCCGAGGACATGCCGGTCTTCGGCACGTCGGCCGCCACCTTCAACGACGACGGCGTCACTGCGCTCTACCAGCGCATCAGGGACACCCTGCGCGAGGACGGCCTGGCCGTGGCCGACGGCGTGCTCGACCCCGTGGACAGCCGGTTCTCCACCCGCATCGCCCACGTCCTGCCGGCCGAGCGCTCGCGCTACCTCGCCGAGGTGACCGAGACCGTCCGCGAGTACCACGACACCACCGACCGTCTCGGCGAGCAGGCGCGTCGCGCGCAACGCCTCGAGGCCGTTGCCGCCGAGCTGCCCGACGACGAGCAGCTCGCCGAGCTCGCGGCCTCGGCACGTCGCGACCTCCCGCGTGAGGTCGCCGAGCAGATCGAGGGGTGGCCCTCGGTGGTGGAGTCCTACTCCGGTGACGAGCAGGTCGTCATGGTGCGCGACCGCGAGATCCACACGCAGCTGACCCGCGAGTCGCTCTCGGGCTCCAGGATCCCCCGCGTGAGCCTGCCCCGCCTCACCGACCACGGCGACCTCGTCTCCTTCTGGCGCCGGGAGAACCTTCCCGGGTTCTTCCCGTTCACCGCCGGCGTCTTCAAGTTCAAGCGAGACGGCGAGGACCCGGCCCGCATGTTCGCCGGCGAGGGCGACCCCTTCCGCACGAACCGCCGCTTCAAGCTGCTCTCCGCCGACGGCGAGGCCGACCGGCTCTCGACGGCGTTCGACTCCGTCACGCTCTACGGCCGAGACCCCGACGAGCGCCCCGACGTCTACGGCAAGGTGGGCACGTCCGGCGTCTCCGTCGCGACCCTGGACGACATGAAGGCCCTGTACGGGGGCTTCGACCTCAAGTCACCGATGACGTCGGTCTCGATGACGATCAACGGACCGGCCCCGACCGTCCTGGCCTTCTACCTCAACACCGCCATCGACCAGCAGATCGAGCGCTTCGCGACCGAGCAGGGCCGCGAGCCCGACGTGGGTGAGCGCGCCGAGCTGCGTGCCCTGACGTTGCAGCAGGTCCGCGGCACGGTGCAGGCCGACATCCTCAAGGAGGACCAGGGACAGAACACCTGCCTGTTCTCCACCGAGTTCTCCCTGCGGATGATGGCCGACATCCAGGAGTGGTTCATCGAGCAGGGGGTCCGCAACTTCTACTCCGTGTCGATCTCGGGCTACCACATCGCCGAGGCTGGGGCGAACCCCATCAGCCAGCTCGCGTTCACGCTCGCGAACGGGTTCACCTACGTCGAGGCCTACCTCGCCCGCGGGATGGACATCGACGACTTCGCGCCGAACCTGTCCTTCTTCTTCTCCAACGGGATGGACCCGGAGTACTCCGTGCTCGGCCGCGTGGCCCGGCGCATCTGGGCCGTCGCCATGCGGGAGAAGTACGGCGCCAACGAGCGGAGCCAGAAGCTGAAGTACCACGTGCAGACGTCGGGGCGGTCCCTGCACGCGCAGGAGATGGACTTCAACGACATCCGCACCACGCTGCAGGCACTCATCGCCATCTACGACAACGCCAACAGCCTGCACACCAACGCCTACGACGAGGCCGTGACCACACCGACCGACCACTCGGTGCGTCGCGCGATGGCGATCCAGCTGATCATCAACCGCGAGTGGGGCATCGCGATGAACGAGAACCCCACGCAGGGCGCGTTCCTCACTGACGAGCTCACGGACCTCGTGGAGGAGGCGGTGCTGCGTGAGTTCGACGCCATCAGCGAGCGTGGCGGGGTGCTCGGCGCGATGGAGACCGGCTACCAGCGCGGTCGCATCCAGGACGAGTCGATGCTCTACGAGCAGCGCAAGCACGACGGGTCCCTGCCCCTCGTCGGCGTGAACACCTTCGTCGCCCCGGAGTCCGACCAGGAGCCGCCCGAGGTGCAGCTGGCGCGCGCGACGGAGGAGGAGAAGACCTCCCAGCTGCGCCGGGTCCGCGCCTTCCAGGAGTCGCACCGCAGCGAGGCCGAGGAGGCGCTCGCCCGTCTCAAGCAGGCCGCGACGTCCGGTGACAACGTGTTCGCCGTCCTGATGGACGCTGCCCGCGTGTGCTCGCTGCAGCAGGTCACGGAGGCGTTCTTCGAGGTGGGCGGCCAGTACCGCCGCAACGTCTGAGTGCCAACCCGCAGCCGGATCGGTGCGTGAGCAACGGAATCACGCCCATGAGCCCCGTGGCGCGGGAGGTCGGTGCGTGAGCAACCGAATGTGCGATCTTTGGGTTGCTGAGGCACCGATCTGGGCGCGCGAGTGAGGTGTTCGGCCGGATCGACCCCGACGTCGAGGCACCAGCGTCATCTCGAGCTGATCGGCCTCCCGACCGCTCGGGAGGCGTTCGTCCGGCACCTGCGGTACGAATGATCAGGGAGTCCTGCCACGCCGACCGGCGTCGCCCGGCTCCCGGAGGGAGCAGGACATGTCCGGAACCACCATCATCATCATCGTCGTCACCGTCATTGCCATCCTGGTCGTGCTCGGTGTGCTCGCCGTGCTCGCACGTCAGCGCGCCGCGGCCAACAAGGCTCGGCGCACGGCCGAGAACCGGGAACGAGCCGGGGAGCTGCGTCACGAGGCGCGGGAGGTCGAGGTCGACGCCCGGCGCACGGAGGCCGGCGCCATGACCGCACGAGCCGACGCCGACCAGGCCAGGCTCGAGGCCGACCGGCTCGAGGGGCATGCCTCCGAGCTCGAGGGCGAGGCCGCACGGGCCGAGTCCGCCGCCGAGCACCGTCTCGCCGAGGCCGACCGCATCGATCCCGACGTCGGCACGCCCGACAAGGACCGCCGCACCGCCCCGGTCACCCCGAGCCCCGGCCCGGACACCCACCGCGGCACCGACCACGACGGCCCCGCGACCCACGGCGACACCGACCGACACACACCCCCGGTCACCCCGAGCCCCGGCCCGGACACCCACCGCGGAACCGACCACGACGGCCCCGCGACCCACGCCGGCACCGACCGACACACGCCGCCGGTCACGCCGACCCCCGGCCCGGACACCCACCGCGGAACCGACCACGACGGCCCCGCCACGCACGGTGAGCCGCCCGTCGACCGCACGCGCTCGCCCGAGGGCCTGGCACCGGAGGCCGGCGGCAACGTCTCCCCCGCGACCCACGAGCCGGCCGGGTCCCCGGTCAGCGAGCCGTCCGACGAGCTGTTCCTCGACGAGACCACCGACCGCCCCCTCCACGACGAGGACCTCGCCGCGGGCGGGTCGCATCGTGGGACGACGACACCTCCGACCGACCCGTTTGAGGGAACCGTCCCGCCGCGCGACGAGCGGGGCTGACGCCGGGAGCAGACCCCTTGGAGCAGACCCCGGTGCGCCGACTCAGGCGCGCCGGGGGAACTGCTCGAAGTCGGGGGTGCGCTTCTCCTTGTACGCGTCCCGCCCCTCCTGGGCCTCGGGGTTGCCGTAGAAGAGCAGGTTCGTGTCGTGTGCCAGCTGCTGGATGCCGGCGTAGCCGTCCTCGTGGGCGTGGAAGCTGGCCTTGAGCAGACGCAGCGCGAACGGTGAGAGCTGCATCATCTCCCGGCACCACTGCACGGTCTCGGTCTCAAGCTGCTCCAACGGCACGACGGTGTTGACCAGGCCCATGTCCATCGCCTCGGCAGCGTCGTACTGGCGGCACATGAACCAGATCTCCTTGGCCTTCTTGGGCCCGACGAGATCGGCCAGGATGCTGGCACCGAAGCCGCCGTCGAACGAGCCCACCTTGGGCCCGACCTGGCCGAAGCGAGCATTGTCGGCCGCGATGGTCAGGTCGGCCACCAAGTGCAGCACGTGTCCGCCACCGATGGCCCAGCCGGCCACCATCGCCACGATCGGCTTGGGCGTGCGGCGCATCTGCACGTGCAGGTCCGTGACGTGGAAGCGGCCCACGGCGTCCTCGTCGGTCTTGTAGCCGCTGTCTCCGCGCACCCGCTGGTCACCGCCGGAGCAGAACGCCTTGTCTCCCGCGCCGGTGAGGATGATGACACCGACCGACTCGTCCTCGCGGGCCACGTTCAGTGCGGTCGAGATCTCGATGATGGTCTGCGGCCGGAAGGCGTTGTGCACCTCGGGCCGGTCGATCGTGATCTTGGCGAGGCCGTCCTCGCTGGTCTCGTAGCGGATGTCGGAGTAGTCACCGCTGGCCTGCCAGACGACGTCGGAAGATGTGCTCATGGGGGAATTGTCTCGCGCGCCGACGTCGGACCGGCCCCGGGTAGGGTCGCGGGGTGAGTGAGTTCCCCAGCGTCGACCAGGTCCGCGAGCTGCCCGCCTCACGGACGACGACCGTCCCCGAGAGCTACATCGACGAGAACGACCACATGAACATCGGTCGCTACTTCGAGGAAGCGGCGACCGGCCTGTGGCACCGAGCGATCGCTCTAGGCCTGGGTCAGGCCTACATCGACGAGCGTGGCCTCAGCACGTTCACCGCCGAGCACCACATCACCTACCTGAACGAGCTGCGCCTGGGCGACCAGCTCACGGTGCACGTACGGCTGCTCGAGCGCTCCGACAAGGTGCTGCACGAGATGGCCTTCGTGGTCGACGACACCCGCGATCGCCTCGCCTGCATCTTCGAGTCGACGCTGGTCCACGTCGACATGTCCGAACGCCGTCCGGCACCGTTCCCCGACGACATCGCTGCCGTCCTCGATGCCGAGATCGCCGCGACGACCGGCTCCTGGGCCGCACCCGTGTGCGGCGCGATGGGCGTGCGCCGGCGATGACGACCCGGGACGCCACGCCCGACGACCTCGGTCACGACGTGGCGGTGCCCCGGGCGGCTGGACGGGTCGTCTCACTGGTGCCGTCGCTCACCGAGGCGATCGCACTCACGCGTCCGGAGGCGCTCGTGGGTGCAACCGAGTGGTGCACCCACCCAGCCGACCTCGACGTGCCGCGGGTCCGCGGGACCAAGAACCCCGACCGGGCGGCCATCATGGCGCTCGAGCCGGACCTCGTCATCGCCAACCAGGAGGAGAACCGCGAGCTGGACGTCCGGCGGCTGCGCGAGGCCGGCGTCGCCGTGTGGGTCACGCGCATCGAGACGCTCGACGAGGCGTTCACCTCCATGCGGCGACTCTTCACCCACGCACTGGGCTGGCAGGAGCCGGCATGGCTCGGCGAGGCCGAGATGGCGTGGTCACGGCCGGCCCCGTTGCGGGGCACCGTCGCGGTGCCGATCTGGCGCGACCCGTGGATGGTCGTCGGACCGCGCACCTTCACGACGGATCTGCTGCGCCGCCTGGGCTGGCGCAACGCCTTCGCACCTGACGGTGGCGGTGGAGCAGAGGACGACCGGTACCCCCACGTCGACGTCCCTGACATCGACACCGCGGCCGTCGACCTCGTCCTGCTGCCCGACGAGCCCTACGTCTTCACCGCCGACGACGGGCCGGAGGCCTTCACGGCGGCGCCGACCGCGCTCGTGTCCGGACGGCTCCTCACCTGGTACGGACCCTCGCTCGTCGAGGCCGCCGGGAGCCTGCCCCGCCCTGAGGACACGTGATCTAGTCCGCCAGCCCGGGCCGCTTGCTGGACTGCCGCTCGCGCGAGGACGAGCGCGATGCGGCTCGTCGCTCCAGGATGCGGCGTTCGGCTCGCTGCTTCTCCAGCGGCGTGATGGTCACCTTGTGCTTGGAGACGACGTAGGGCGTCTCCCCGACGATGGCGTTGTGGCTGCCGCTGAAGAGGTACTTGCTGCTCAGGTTGATCATCGTGGCGAGCCGGTTGCGGTTGCCCAGCAGCGTCGCGATGTGCAGCCCCACCCAGATGATCCAGGCCAGGAAGCCCTTGAGCTTCGGCAGGTGGGCGATCTCGGCGACCGCGGAGGCCTTGCCGATCGTGGCCATCGTGCCCTTGTCGGAGTACTTGAACGGCTTGACCGTCGTGCCCTTGAGGTCGGCCTTGATGACCTTGGCGACGTGCTTGCCACCCTGGATCGCCGGCTGGGCGAGCTGCGGCAGCGCGTCGGGACCGATGGAGATGTCGCCGATGGCGAAGGCACCGTCACGGTCCTTGACCCGCTGGTGCTCGTCGACCTCGATCCGGCCGCCACGGCCCTGCGGGACGTCCCAGTCGAGCACCGTCGGGTGCGCGGTGACACCCGTGGCCCACACGACGATGCCGGCCTCCAGGAACTCCTCGTGGCCGTCGTGCTCCACCAGGACGCCGTCCTCGCGGACCTCTTTGACGGCAGTGTTCAGTCGCAGGTCGACCTCGCGCTTCTCCAGGGAGCGCCGGGCGTAGTCGCGCAGCTTCTCGTCGAAGGGCCCCAGGACGTGCGGCGCCATCTCCAGCAGCGTGATGTGGATGCGCCCGCGGTCCAGCTCGGGGTAGGTCGTGGGCATGTCGTTGTTGCGGAACTCCGCGAACGCGCCGGCCGTCTCCACACCCGTCGCGCCACCGCCGACGACGACGAGGCGCAGGTCGGACTCCTGGCCGTTGATCGCGAACTCCTCGAGGTTGGCGAACATCCGGTCGCGGACCTTGAGGGCGTCGGAGCGCTTGTAGAGCGGGACTCCGTGCTCCTCGGCCCCTGGGGTGCCGAAGTAGTTGGTCGTGACGCCGTTGGCGAAGATGACGTGGTCGTAGGTCACCGAGATGTCACCGTGCAGGCTGAGCGTCTTGCTGGCGTGGTCGACGTGGGTGACGATCCCCTTCACGAAGCGCACGTTGGTCTGCTTGGCTCGGATGGCGCGCAGGAACCACGTGATGTCGCCGGGGTTCAGGCTCGCGGTCGCGACCTGGTACAGCAGCGGCTGGAAGGTGTTGTACGTGTGCCGGTCGATCAGGGTGATGTCGACGTCGGCGCGCTTGAGCTTGCGGACGGCGGCGAGACCGCCGAAGCCGCCGCCGACGATGACGACGTGCGGGCGGTTCCGCGTCGGAGCAGTTGTGCTTGCCATGCCCCAAATGCTACTCGCGTGACGCCCCTCACGACGGGCCGCGGGCCCCGGGGCCGGCTCCGTCGTCCGTGCAGAGCGTTCTCCGGCTCAGGCCGTGGAACGGGCGAACCAGGCGCGAGCCAGCGGGTTGCGCAGCTGCACCAGCACGACGATGGCGGCGGCGCCCGTCAGCAGGTTGAACGGGATGAAGCCGAGCGTGGCCACCACCGACACGACGAGGGTCAGGATGCTCATCGCCACGAGAGCGCCGCGCGCCACAGGGTGACCCGTGCGCGCCCAGAGCGCCACGGCGAGACCGACCAGCCCCAGCACGAGGAAGCCCCCGAAGGCGGCCTGCATGAAGGTCAGGAAACCTTCGGCGGACCAGCCCGAGGAGCTCAGGTAGTCCTGCAGGAAACCGGGCTGCTCGAGGGCCTCTCGGTACAGGTCGCCACCCACGAGGACGGCCAGCAGACCGAGCCCACACAGCCCGGCCACAGCCGCCGAGGAGGCACCGGCCACCCAGACGGCGACGGTGACCGGCCGCGGGCGACGGGCGGGATCGACGGGAGGCGGCCCCGTGGCCCCGGGCTGCTGCGCAACGCCTTGGTGGGACGGCGCCGGTTGCGCAGGGTGCGGTGACGTCGACGGATGCACCGGCGCTGACGCCTCGGGTGGCGCCGTGGCCGTGGCGAACGGATCAGGTCGGGCTGCCGCCCCGCCCCGGGTCCTGGCCTGCACGGGCGGGCGGCCGTTCTTGGCAGCGAACCACTGGCGCGAGTCCTGGGTCCACAGGACCGCGGCGGCGACGAAGGCCATGACCCCCGGAAGGATCCCGACCAGGCCCGTCGCGGCGAACATCACTCCGGCGAGCACCAGCATGCCGCTGAGGATCCAGCGCGAGGGCTCGTGACCCCGGATGACGTAGACGGCGAACACGCCCGCGGCGATCGCCAGGACGATCACGACCTGGGCGAGGATCTCCAGGAGGCCGAGCAGGTCGTCCATCGCGATGTCCATCGATGCCAGCGGCTCGGTCGCCAACATGTCACGCAGGCTCTCCTGCATGTCCAGGGAGCCCCACTGGGAGAGAGCACTGGCCAGGTTGACCACGATGAGCACGGAGCTGAAGATGACGAAGAAGCAGGCCATCGTCACCGGCAGCGGTCTGCGGGGGGCCTCTGGCATGCCGTCACCCTACAGACGAGCGCCCGACCGCCTCGACGGCCGTATCCCGGTGTCGAGGGGGCCGGGGCGTGGTAGACACGGCTCATGAACCGGTACGCCCTCGGGGGCCTCGTGGTGGCGATGGTGCTGGTGCTCGTGGCGTGCGGTGGCGACGAGGGCGGTGCCGAGCCGTCTCCCTCGCCGTCCGCGACTGACTCGCTCGACGAGGAGGGACTCGCGGGTGTCATCTCCGACGATCCCGAGGACGTCACCTGGGGCGTCGGCGAGGTCCCCGGCTCGTGGCGCCAGCTGGAGACCGGGGACGGCGAGGCGCAGTGGCAGGTCACGGAACGCTGTCTGCTCACACTGTTCCAGCCGGCCGGCCTGGGCTCGGACCCCTCGCCCACGCAGGACGAGGTGCTCGACGACTACGCCACCCGGCTCGGGGAGAGCGTGTCCGGCGGCCTGCAGGTCGCCGAGCGCGGCACCGAGATGTTCCCGGTCCGGAGCAACGTCGAGGGCACGATGTCGAGCAAGGTCGCGCGGGCCGAGCTGCGGGGCGGCGACGGGGTCGCGGGCGAGATCATCGCCCACCGCAGCGGCGACTTCGCGCTGGTGACCATGACGCTCTGCGCCGACGGTTCCTTCGACGAGGTGGACGCCTCGGACTTCCAGCCGTTCATCGACGACCTGGTCATCGAGGCGACCTACTGACGCCCGCCCCGCCGCGCAGGACGAGACGGGCGTCGGCAGGGGTCAGCTCGTCACGGTGAGAGCGTCGGCGTCGGGCGAGCGGTCCACGTGCACGACGTCGCCGTCACGGACCTCCCCCGAGAGCAGCGCCCGGGCGAGCTGGTCGCCGATGGCCTGCTGCACCAGGCGGCGCAGCGGCCGGGCGCCGTAGGCCGGGTCCCAGCCGGTGAGCGCGAGCCACTCCTTGGCCGCGTCGCTGACCTCCAGCGCGATCCGACGCACGGCGAGCCGACGCCCGAGCGCCGCGACCTGCAGATCTACGATGTGGGTGAGCTCGTCGGTGCCGAGCGGGTCGAAGGTGACCACCTCGTCCAGCCGGTTCAGGAACTCCGGCTTGAACGAGGCCTTCACGACGTCCATCACCGCGGCCCGCTTGGCCTCGTCCTCCAGGGCAGAGTCGGCCAGGATCGACGAGCCCAGGTTGGAGGTGAGCACGAGGATGACGTTGCGGAAGTCCACCGTCCGTCCCTGCCCGTCGGTCAACCTGCCGTCGTCGAGCACCTGCAGCAGGACGTCGAAGACCTCCGGATGGGCCTTCTCGACCTCGTCGAGCAGCACCACGGAGTAGGGCCGGCGACGGACCGCCTCGGTGAGCTGGCCGCCCTCGTCGTACCCGACGTAGCCCGGAGGCGCTCCGAGGAGCCGCGACACGGAGTGCTTCTCGCCGTACTCGCTCATGTCGATGCGGATCATCGCGCGCTCGTCGTCGAAGAGGAACTCAGCGAGCGCCTTGGCGAGCTCGGTCTTGCCGACGCCGGTGGGGCCGAGGAACAGGAAGGAGCCCGTGGGGCGGTCGGGGTCAGAGATGCCCGCGCGGGCGCGGCGCACCGCGTCGGAGACGGCGGCCACGGCGGTCCGCTGACCGATGAGTCGCCGCCCGATCTCCTCCTCCATCCGCAGCAGCTTGCCGGTCTCGCCCTCGAGCAGGCGGCCCGTGGGGATGCCGGTCCAGGCCGCGACGACCTCGGCAATCTCGTCGGCCGTCACCTCGTCGTGGACCATGCGGTCCTCGATCGGCGCCGCGGCCTCGGCCTCCTGCGCCTCGGCGAGCTGGCGCTCCATGGCCGGGATCTCGCCGTAGAAGAGCTTGCTGGCGGTGTCGTAGTCGCCCTCGCGCTGGGCGCGCTCGGCAGCGACGCGGACCTCGTCGATGCGCTCCTTGATCTCACCCACGGCGTTGAGGCTCTGCTTCTCGGTCTCCCAGCGCTGCTCCAGCGCACGGAGGGTCTCCTGCTGGTCGGCGAGCTCCACGCGCAGGGCGGACAGCCGCTCGACGGAGGCGGCGTCGCTCTCCTTGGCCAGGTGCAGCTCCTCCATCCGCAGACGGTCGACGCTGCGGCGCAGCTCGTCGACCTCCACGGGGCTGGAGTCGATCTCCATCCGCAGCCGGCTGCTGGCCTCGTCGACGAGGTCGATGGCCTTGTCCGGCAGCTGGCGGCCGGGGATGTAGCGTTCGGAGAGCGTCGCGGCGGCGACGAGCGCGGAGTCGGCGATGGCGACCTTGTGGTGCGCCTCGTACCGCTCCTTGAGGCCGCGCAGGATCGCGATGGTGTCCTCGGCCGAAGGCTCACCCACGAGCACCTGCTGGAAGCGGCGCTCCAGGGCAGGATCCTTCTCGATCCGCTCGCGGTACTCATCGAGCGTCGTGGCGCCGATCATCCTCAGCTCACCGCGGGCGAGCATCGGCTTGAGCATGTTGCCGGCGTCCATCGCGGAGTCGCCGCCCGCACCCGCGCCGACCACGGTGTGCAGCTCGTCGATGAAGGTGATCACCTGCCCGTCGGACTGCTTGATCTCCTCCAGGACGGCCTTGAGCCGCTCCTCGAACTCACCGCGGTACTTGGCGCCGGCGACCATCGCGGCGAGGTCGAGGCTGATGAGGCGCCGTCCGCGCAGGGACTCCGGGACGTCGCCGGCGACGATGCGCTGGGCGAGCCCCTCGACGACGGCGGTCTTGCCGACGCCTGGCTCACCGATGAGGACGGGGTTGTTCTTGGTGCGGCGGCTCAGCACCTGCACGACGCGGCGGATCTCGGCGTCGCGGCCGATGACCGGGTCAAGTCGGCCGTCGCGGGCGACGGCGGTGAGGTCGACGCCGTACTTCTCCAGCGACTGGTAGCTGTCCTCGGCGTCGGCGCTGGTGACCCGCGCACCACCACGGACTGCGGCGAACGCGGCCTGCAGCGCGTCGGGCGTGGCGCCCCGCGACGTCAGGAGCTGCCGGGCGGGGGAGTCGACGGTGGCGATGCCGACGACGAGGTGCTCGGTGGAGACGAAGTCGTCACCGAGCTCGCCGGCGAGGTCACGGGAGCGCTGCAGCACCTCGTGGCCGGCGCGCGACAGCGCCGGGTTGGCGACCGTCTGCCCGGCCGCGGACGGCAGTGCGTCGAGCGTGGCCTTGAGCTCCCCGAGCACGGTGGCGGGGTCCACTCCGGCCGCCTGCAGCAGTGGTGCAGCGGTGCCGCCGTCCTGGGTCAGGAGGGCAGCGAGCAGGTGGGCGGGCTCGACGGACGGGTGGCCCGCCGCGGCGGCCTGGCTGACGGCGGCGGCCAGCGACTGCTGCGAGCGCGTCGTGAACGCGGAAAGGTCCATGGATCCTCCTGGGGTCGTACGAGAACGTCACTGATCACAACACCACAAGAGTTGAGTCCATTCCACTCAACCCTGTCCGTTCCTCCGCGAGTCACTCCCACGGCCTCGCGAGTCACTCCCACGGCCCTGCGAGTCACTTTTCTCAGGACGCTCGCGAGGAAGTGACTCGCGAGCGGGGCGGAGTGACTCGCGGCCGCGTGGGAGTGACTCGCGAGCGTCAGTAGCCGGTGAAGTGGTCCGTCCGGACGCGGCGGCAGTGGGGGCGCAGGGCGGTGCGCACGGCGTCGACCATCACCGGCGGGCCTGAGACGAGGGCCGTGCGCTGCCCCGCGTCCGGCGCAGCCCCGACCACGACGTCACTGCTCAGCACGGTGGCCGGCACGTGCTCCCACTCGGCGGGCAGGGATCCCGGCGGCTCCGGGGACACCAGGACGACCCGCACGCCCGACGCCACCAGCTCGTCGCGATACGGCACGTCATCACCATCGGCCACGCCGTAGACGAGCAGGACGTCGCGGCCCCCACCGCCATCGGACCCGTGCTCGCGCAGCTGGCTGAGGAAGGGGGTGACTCCGATGCCGCCTGCCACGAGCAGGAGCGGCGAGTCCCCTCGCGGCCACAGGAAGTCGCCGTGCACGCCGGTGGCACGGATCCGGGCGCCCGGCCCCAGACCCACGAGCTCGCGCTTGAGGCTCGAGCCCGGCTCGGGCACCCGCAGCGCGACCGTGAGGTCGGAGGCCGACGGAGGGGAGGAGATGCTGAAGACCCGACGGGTCCCGCGCAGGTCGCTGCGGTGCGGGACGTGCAGCTCGAGGTACTGACCGGCCCGGAACGCGACCCGACGGCGCGGAGCGAACGTCACCTCCTGCACGTCGCCACCGATCGGGCGGACCCCCACCACCTCCAGGCCGATGCCCGTGCGGGGCGCGAGCGCGAACGCGAGCAGGTTGCCGATCAGCAGCGCTAGCTCCGGCGTGATGGTGAGGACGCCGAGGTCGGGGAGGACGACGCCCAGCCGCGGCAGCGCCACCGGCAGGGCGAAGACCACTCCGGTCACCCCGGCCACGGTCAGCTGCTGCCACCGACGCGGCGGCAACGTGAGCGGCTCGCTGAGCATGAACCCGGCGAGGAAGAGGATGGGGTAGGCGGTGGCCGTGGTCCGCAGCGCGTCACCCACGGGCTGCCCTGCCGCCAGACCCCACACCACGAGAGCAGCGGCCACGACGATGAACAGCACGCCGACGTCCAGCCGACGCGTCCGCCACAGCACCAGCAGTGCCCCCACGCCGACGAACGGCAGCATCTGCTCCGACGCGATCCACCACGTGGCGTTGATCGGCGCCTCGCGACCGACGAGCGACTGCAGCACGACGGCCAGGAACGCGCCCGCCGCCGTCGGGTTGAGCAGGTGCCGGCCGCGCCAGGCGATGACGTACTTGGACGCGTTGGCCAGCACCGCGACACCTGCGAGCCAGGCGAGGTCGACCATCTCGGCGGTCGGCCAGAACAGCATGAACAGCAGCAGGGCCGTGATGACGGCGGACTCCGTGTGCGTGCGCACCCGCACCAGCCGGCCCAGCACGGCGTTGCTGACGACCGAGGCGACGAGCAGCACGGCGAGGGTCGCCAGCTGCCCGGGCACGGTGAACGGCTCCACGAAGACGCCGGCAGCGGTCTGCGCCACCATGACTGCGGTGAGGGCCAGCAGCAGGATGGTCACGAGCCGGTACATCGTGACGCGGCCCAGCATGGCGTCGACACGGGTCACGAGGGTCCTCATGTGCGTCCCATCGTCGCACGACGGGAGGCGACGCCCGGCCTCATCGGAACACCTCGGCCGGCAGGTCGCGGGACCAACGGAACCGCCCGTCGCGGTGCATGAGCGCCCACTGCACGTCCCACCGCTCGGTCACGGCCTCCGGCGAGGCGAAGAACAGCGCGGTGGCCAGGCCGTCGGCGAGCATCGCCTCCTCTGCGAGGACCCACGTCGCGACGACGTCGTCGGTCGGCTCGCCGGTCCGTCCGTCGAGGACGTGGTGCAGGCCCTCGCCCCACACCCTGCGGTTGACGGCCGAGGCGCACAGGGCACGTCCGGGCGGAACCTCGACGATGCCCACAGCCTTCCGCGCGTCCCGCGGATCCTCCAGGGCGACGCGCAGCGGCCACTCCCCCCGGTGCACCAGGTCTCCGCTGGCATCGACCGTGAGGTAACGGTGGCCGGCGTCCGCGAGCACGGCGGAGACGAGGTCGACGAGCATGCCCTTGCCGGCAGCGCCGACGTCCAGCAGCACCGGCTCGCGCAGGGTCAGCACGGGCGACTCCCACCGCACGAGGTCCCAGAGCGGGGCCGCCGATGGGTCGGCGGAGGGCCTCAGGGAGTAGTCGGCGTCGTAGCCGAGGTCGCTCAGGGCGCGAGCGACGAGCGGCGTCACGGCGCCGCCGGTGAGCGCGTGCAGCGCGTCGTACAGCTCCAGCAGGCGGCCGTCGGCCTCACTCAGGATCCAGGATCCCCCGTCACGGGCGGCGCGGCTCACGACGGAGTCCGCCCGGAACCGCGACCACGTCCGGTCGACGTCCTCGATGCACCGCAGCACCGCAGCGCGGGTGACGTCGGCCAACGGTCGGTCGACAGTGATCTCCCAGCGCGTCCCGATGGCCTCCAGGGCCCAGGTCGCGCCGGCGAGGGCGGCGTCAGGCCGAGGCATCGGCCTTGATGTCGTCGAGGGCGGAGTTGAAGCCGCCGGAGGTCAGCGACGACCCGGCGACCTTGCTGACGTCCAGCTCGTCGAGGTCCTTGCCCACGACCTCGTCGGCGATGCCCCCGGCGAACTGGCCCTGGAACTGCCCGGACGTGCCGGAGGCCTCGGGGGTGACGGTGATGTCGGTGACGGCATTGCCCTCGAGGGTCAGCTCGACGGAGACCTCCGACGTCCCGCTCGGGTTGGAGTAGCTGCCGCTCGCCTCGTAGGTGCCGTCCTCGTAATCGCCGCTGCCCTCACCACCGGAGTCCTCGGAGTCCTCGGTGGACTCGGTCGACTCCGTCGAACCGGCGCCGGAGGAGTCGTCCTCGGCGGCGTCCCCACCGCACGCGGCGGTGGTCAGGACGGCCGTCGCGGCGACGGCGGTCAGGAAGGGCTTGGCCAGGCGGGGCAGGGACACGAGGTTCTCCTCGGAGGTGGTCTGGTCAGTGGCGCACACTCATCGTTGCACGGTCAACCACTCCAACGCAGGGCAAGGAGCGTCGGTTCCATCGTCCGCGGAGTCACAGGTCACGCAGGGGTCACAGGCCACGCAGGGCCCGAGTGGCGGCGTGGAAGCCCGCCATCCCGTGCACACCACCCCCCGGGGGCGCTGACGACGAGCACAGGTGGACGCTCGGCCCGCTCCCCCGGCGCGGGGTGAGCCGGTACGGATCGGGCGCCAGCTGGGGGCGGAAGACCAGCTGACCCAGCGTGAGGGCACCACCGGAGATGTCGCCGCCGACGTAGTTGGCGTTGTCGGCGTACAGGTCGGCCGGGGTGCGCACGGCGGAGGCGACGACGCG
Source organism: Aeromicrobium sp. CF4.19 (assembly GCF_051262555.1). Taxonomy (NCBI): domain Bacteria; kingdom Bacillati; phylum Actinomycetota; class Actinomycetes; order Propionibacteriales; family Nocardioidaceae; genus Aeromicrobium; species Aeromicrobium sp. CF4.19. The sequence goes on from NZ_JBIMEU010000003.1 coordinate 53,223, forward strand.
CCCGCGGGTGCCGGGTGCGAACCGCTCGAGCTGCGCGAGGATCGCCTCGGTGGCGTCCCCGGTGAACCCGTTCGGGACGTGGGCGTAGGTCCACACGGGGTGGACGTCGCCCACGGAGCGTCCCGGGTCGGCGAGGTACTGCTGCGCCACGAGCACGAAGGGCCTGGCGGGCATGCTGCCGGCCGAGACCGCGGACTCGGCCGCGTGCACCTCCTCGAAGCGACCCCCGACGTGCACCGTGCCCGCGCGCCGGGCGGACTCGTCCTGCCACGGGATGCCGCCCTCGACGGCGAGGTCGAGCTTGAAGACGGCCGGGCCGTGCTTCCACCGCTCGAAGGCCCGCCGCGTCCGCGAGGGCAGCCGGTCACCCAGCATGGTCACGGCCTGGTCCGGTGCAGTGTCGAGCATGACGACGTCAGCGTCGGGCAGGTCGGTGACGCGGGTGCCCGTCTCGACCCTGCCACCGGCCTCGCGCAGGACGGAGTGCAGCGCATCGGCGATGGACGCCGAGCCTCCGACGGCCACCGGCCAGCCGTACGCGTGGGCCGTCACACCGAAGGCCAGTCCGATGCCGCCCGTGGCCGGGGCGTCCAGCGGACGGACGGCGTGGGCGGCGAGACCGGCGAAGAGGGCACGGGCCTCCTCGCCCTTCCAGCACCTGGCGAGGAGGCTGGCCGGGAGCAGGGCCGGCACCCCGAACCGGGCGAGCGCGAACGGGTGCCGGGGCACGTGCGGCACCGGCCCCAGCACCTCGGGGATGATTGCGTCGGCTCGTGCCACCAGCGGCGCGAAGAGGCGACGCCAGGCGTCGCCGTCGGCCCCCAGGCCACGGACGGTGCGATCGAGGTCGCGCACCAGGACGCCGGCCCGACCGTGGTCGAGGGGATGGGCGACGTCGATCTCGGGCCAGGCCCACTGCAGGCCATGGGCGCCGAGGTCGAGCGAGTCGAAGAAGGGCGAGGCCACCCCCATCGGGTGCACGGCCGAGCAGACGTCGTGCACCAGGCCGGGCACGGTGAGCTCGGCGGAACGCGTCCCCCCGCCGATGGTCTCGGCGGCCTCGACCACCGTGACGTCGAGCCCCGCCTGCGCCAGCACGATGGCAGCGGCCAGCCCGTTGGGGCCGGACCCGACGACGACAGCAGTGCTCACCCTTCGAGCCTAGGCCGTCACCACGGATCGGCCCGCCAACCACCCTGACGAGAGACCTTTCCACGCTGACGAGAGGGTTCGCCAGCCTGACGAGAGACTTCTCCCTGTTCCACGAGAGCTCTCGTGACTCACTGGGGCGGCGAAGTCTCTCCTCGGTGCCGGGAAGTTCTCTCGTCGGACAGGGAAAGTCTCTCCTCGCGTGAGGAAAAGTCTCTCGTCACCGGACGGACGTGGGCGATATCGCATCGTGGACGCCTTCCCGACCCTTGGTCCCAGAAATTAGGATGGCCTCATGCATGCTGGATGACGCCCGCGTGCCCGCTGTCCTTCAGGAGCAACCTTCCATGAGCAGGAACCTGCGTGTCGCCGTCGTGGGCGCCGGACCCGCCGGCGTCTACGCCGCGGACATCCTCACCAAGTCCGAGCTGCCCGAGGGCGTCTCGGGCGTGACGGTCGACCTCATCGAGCGCGACCCGACGCCGTTCGGGCTGATCCGCTACGGCGTCGCGCCGGACCACCCACGCATCAAGGAGATCGTCAAGGCCCTCAAGCGCGTCATGGCCAACGACGACATCCGCTTCTTCGGCAACATCGCGTTCGGTGACGACCTCAAGCTCGACGAGCTGCGTCAGTTCTACGACGCCGTCGTGTTCGCCACCGGCGCGCGCCGTGACCGCGACCTCGACATCCCAGGCATCGACCTGGACGGCAGCCACGGCGCCGCCGACTTCGTCAACTGGTACGACGGTCACCCCGACGTCGACCGGGACTGGGACTTTCAGCCGCACGCGGAGTCCGTCGCCGTCCTCGGTGTCGGCAACGTCGGACTGGACGTCTCGCGCATCCTGGCCAAGACCGCCGAGGAGCTGCTCGTCACCGAGATCCCCGACAACGTCTACGAGGGCCTGAAGAAGAACGTCACCAAGGACGTCCACGTGTTCGCACGCCGTGGGCCGGCCCAGGTGAAGTTCACGCCGATGGAGCTGCGCGAGCTGTCCCACTCCCCGACGATCGACGTCATCGTCCACCCCGAGGGGTTCGAGCTCGACGAGGGCTCCCTGGAGGCGCTGCGGGCGGCCAAGAGCCAGAAGCTCGTCGTCGACGTGCTGCAGAACTACCTCGCCAAGGAGCCCACGGGCGCCCCGCACCGCATCCACATCCACTTCTGCCAGAGCCCCGTCGAGGTGCTCGGCGAGGACGGCAGGGTCGTGGGCCTGCGGACCGAGGTCACCGAGCTCGACGGCACCGGCAACGTCCGCGGCACCGGCGAGCACATCGACTGGCCGGTCCAGGCCGTCTACCGGGCGATCGGCTACTACTCCGACAACCTCGCCGGCCTTCCGTTCGACCTCGCCACCGGCACCGTGCCCAACGACGGCGGCCGCGTCATCGAGATCGACGGCTCCCCCCTGCCGGGCGCCTACGTCACCGGGTGGATCAAGCGCGGACCGGTCGGCCTCATCGGACACACCAAGTCCGATGCCGCCCAGACCGTCGAGCTCCTGCTCTCCGACGTCCCGAACCTGCAGGCGCCCGACAGCGCCGAGCCCGAGGCCTTCGACGCCCACCTGGACAGCCGCGGAGTGCAGTACACGACATGGGACGGCTGGGAGAAGCTCGACGCCCACGAGCTCTCCCTCGGCGAGGCGCACGATCACGAGCGCGAGCGCGTCAAGGTCGTCGCCCGCGACGAGATGGTCCGCATCTCGCGCTCCTGACGCCTGAGGGTCACGCAGGCGGGACGGCGAGCACCTGCACGCGGCACGGGCCCTCGGAGCCGGCGGCGGGCAGCTCGTCGAAGGTGAAGGTCGCCTCCTTGCCGGCCGCGACGTCGTCGAGCTCCACGACGGCGGCCGCGACGTCCTCGCCGCTCTGGCCCACCTGCACGGTGACGCGATAGCTGGTCACCTGCTCCGAGGCGTTGGCGACGTCGCCCACGGCGAACCAGGCGCCGTCCGGATCCGCCTCGCACCGGAATCGCTTCAGTGCCTCGGGGACGGCGACCGCCTCGTCGCTCACGCTCTTGCCGTCCTGCTCCGCGGCTGCCGACTCGCGCGCCTGCACGGCAGCATCGCCGGCATCGGAACCGCCGCAACCGGCGAGCAGCAGGCCGAGGGCGAGCAGCAGGGCCGGGACACGCATGGGGCCATCCCACCACGGACGAGGGCGGGACCAGCGGCGACACACAGCGTCGGGTCGGGGCTGACCCACGCCAACCACCTGCACAGCTGAGGGCGCCTCACGTTCGCTGGGTGCTCCCGATTAGTATGACGTCCTACCAATGAAGGAGGCGGCATGGACGCGATCGAACGGCTCGGGGTCATCGGCGGCGGACTGATGGGATCAGGCATCGCCGAGGTGGGGGCCCGCGCAGGCCTCGACGTCGTCACGGTCGAGGTGAGCGAGGAGGCCGCGCAGGCGGCCGCCGCGCGCGTGGAGGGCTCGCTGCGGCGCGCCGAGAAGCGCGGCAAGATCACGACGGCCGACGTCGACGTCGCCCTCGAGCGCACGACCTTCACCGCCGACCTGGAGCTGCTGGCCGACTGCGACCTCGTCGTGGAGGCGGCCAGCGAGGTCGAGCAGACCAAGCTCGACCTTTTCCGACGCGTCGGGGCGATCCTGCAGAAGGACGACGCGATCCTGACCTCCAACACGTCGTCGATCCCGATCGTCAAGCTCGGCGCGGCCTCGGGTCGGGCCGACCGCGTCATGGGGGTGCACTTCTTCAACCCCGCGCCCGTGATGAAGCTCGTGGAGCTGATCCCCTCATTGACCACCAGCCCGCAGACGCTGGACCGCATGCGCGGGTTCGCCGCGCAGACCCTGGGCAAGGAGCCGATCGAGGCCACCGACCGCGCCGGCTTCGTGGTCAACAGCCTGCTCGTGCCCTACCTGCTCTCGGCCATCCGGATGTACGAGGCCGGCTACGCCTCCGCAGCCGACATAGACCAGGGCATGGTGCTCGGCTGCGGTCACCCCATGGGACCGCTCGCCCTGAGCGACCTCATCGGCCTGGACACCATCCGCGCCATCGGCCAGTCGCTCTACCAGGAGTTCAAGGAGCCGCTGTACTCCCCGCCGCCAATCCTGGACCGCATGGTCGACGCCGGCCTCATGGGCAAGAAGAGCGGGCACGGCTTCTACCCGTACGACGCCTGACCCACGCGGGGCCTCAGGGCGTCTCGGTCACCTCGGCGGGCTTGCGCACCCACACGGCCGTGGCGATCAGCAGCAGCGAGAGCACACCGGCGATCGTGAAGGCCGTCCGCACGCCCTCGGCGACGCCCTGGGCCTCGGTCGCACCGCCGTCGACGGTTCGCGCGGCCACCACCGTCATGACGGTGACCAGCAGGGCGGTGCCGGCGGCGCCGGCAACCTGCTGGAAGGTGCCCACGACGGCGCTGCCGTGCGAGTACAGCCGCTCGGGCACCGATCCCAGGCCCGACGTCATGAGCGGGGTGAAGGTCGCCGCCAGGCCCAGGAAGATCGCCATGTTGGCGAGCACGAGCTGGGTCATCGTCGTGTCGGCGTCGATGAGGGTGAGCGACCAGATGCCCGCGCTGACCAGCAGCGTGCCGGGCAGGACCAGGACGCGAGCGCCCTTGGCGTCGTAGATCCGCCCGACGACCGGGCCGGCCAGGCCCATGAGCAGACCACCGGGCAGCGAGAGCAGGCCGGTCTTGAGCGGGCTGTAGTCCAGGACCTGCTGGGCGAAGTACGGGATCAAGATGAACGTGCCGAACAGCGTCATCATGCCCAGCACGAGCGAGACCATCGCGAGGGTGAACTGACCCGAGCCGAAGACCCGCAGGTCCAGCAGGGCACGGTCACGCTTCTGCAGGGCGACCTGCCGCAGCACGAAGGAGACCATCGCGACGCCGCCCACGATCACCGGGAGCCAGAGGGGGACGTGCGCCTCGGCGCCCGCCTGGGCGGACTCGCCCACGCTCACCAGGGCATAGACGAGTCCGCCGAAGCCGAGCAGCGCGAGGGGTACCGAGAGCAGGTCGATGCGGGCGTCGGTGGCGGCCGCGACGGAGACGACGTGCCGGGCCCCGACAAGGAGCGCGATGAGCGCGATGGGCGCCACGAGACCGAAGATCCAGCGCCAGCCGAACTGATCGAGGATGAAGCCGGACAACGTGGGCCCGAGGGCGGGGGCCACGGCGATGACGATGCTGACGTTGCCCATCATCACTCCACGACGCGACGCGGGGACGACGGTCATGATCGTGGTCATCAGCAGCGGCAGCATGATGGCCGTGCCGGAGGCCTGGACGACGCGGGCCACGAGCAGGGTCCCGAACCCGGGGGCCATGAAGGCCAGCACGGTGCCGGCCGTGAACAGCGACATCGCCATGACGTAGAGCAGCCGCGTCGGGATGCGCTGGATGAGGAATCCGGTGAGCGGGATGACGACGCCCATGGTCAGGAGGAACGCCGTCGTGAGCCACTGGCCGGTGCTCGGCGGGACGCCCAGCTCGTCCTGCAGCACGGGGATCGCGACGCTCATGACCGTCTCGTTGAGGATGACGACGAAGCTCGAGACCAGCAGCACGCCGATCACCAGCGCGTGCTCGCGGGACAGCCGGGCGGCCGGCGCCGGCGGCCGGCCGGGGGTGGGGTTCTGGTCCTGCAGAGTGACGTCGCTCACGATGTTCCTTTGTGGAAGATTGATCGCTGCAACAGTACCCGGTGACCCCCACACTTTCGGTCCGAGCGACGGGCCGGGATGCGCCAGCCCGGCGGCACGAGGCACGATAGATCCCACGCCGTGACAGACGACACACCGGAGGGCCCGTGTTCTACCCACTCACCGTTGCCGACTTCCTCGACCGGGCCGTCGCCGTCTACCCCGACCGTGTCGCCGTCGTGGACGAGCCGGACCAGCCCGCGACGTCGTGGGGCGAGATCACCTACGCCGAGATGCACCGCCGGGCCCGGGCCCAGGCCGCCGCGCTCGACGCCATGGGCGTGCCCCGCGGCGGGCGCGTCGCCGTCGTCTCGCACAACAGCGCCCGGCTGCTGACGTCGTTCTTCGGCGTCTCCTCCTGGGGTCGGGTGCTCGTCCCGGTGAACTTCCGGCTGTCGGTGCCGGAGATCCGCTACATCGTGGAGCACTCGGGCGCCGAGGTGCTCCTCGTCGACCCCGAGCTGCGTCACCTCGTCGACGAGGTCGAGTGCCGGCGCACCTTCGTCCTCGGCGAGGACGACGAGACCCTCTGGCCGGCCGGTCAGCACGACCCGGAGCCGTGGGAGGCGGACGCCGTCGAGAAGGAGGGTGCGACGGCCACGATCAACTACACCTCCGGCACGACGGCCCGGCCCAAGGGCGTGCAGATGACGCACCGCAACTTGTGGACCAACGCGACGGTGTTCGGCTGGCAGACCAGCGTGAACGACCGCGACGTCTACCTGCACACCCTCCCGATGTTCCACGCGAACGGCTGGGGGATGCCCTTCGCGGCCACGGGCATGGGGGTCGAGCACGTCGTCATCCGCAAGATCGACGGCGCCGAGATCCTGCGGCGCATCGAGCAGCACGGCGTCACGTACCTGTGCGCCGCGCCGGCCGTCGTGCAGGCGTGCCTGGAGGCCGCGCGCACGTGGGACGGGGCGATCCCGGGACGCGACCGCGTGCGCATCATCGTGGCCGGGGCACCACCGCCGACGAGCACGATCGAGCAGGTGCGGGCCGACCTGGGCTGGGAGTTCATCCAGATCTACGGCCTCACCGAGACTGCCCCGCTGCTGACGATGAGCCGGATGCGGGCCGAGTGGGACGACCTCGATCCCACCGAGCAGGCGCGTCTGCTCGGCCGTGCGGGCGCGCCCGCCGTGGGTGTCCGTGTAAAGGTCGACGACTCCGGCGAGGTGCTGGCGCAGTCCAACCACAACCTCGAGGCCTACTGGGAGAACCCCGAGGCCACCGCCGAGGCCCAGGCGGACAACTGGTTCCACACCGGTGACGGTGGACGCTACGAGGACGGCTACGTCACGATCGCCGACCGCAAGAAGGACGTCATCATCACCGGCGGCGAGAACGTCTCCTCCATCGAGGTGGAGGACGCGCTGATGTCGCACGCCGCGGTCCGCGAGGTGGCCGTCATCGGCATCCCGGACGAGAAGTGGGGCGAGATGGTCACCGCACTCGTCGTGCTGGACGACGGCACGGAGGCGACGCAGGAGGAGCTCATCGCGCACTGCCGGGAGAACCTCGCCGGCTACAAGTGTCCCAAGCGCATCGACTTCCGCGACGAGCTCACCCGCACCGCCACCGGCAAGCTGCAGAAGTTCAAGCTCCGCCAGGAGTTCTGGGGAGACCGCGACCGCCAGGTCAACTGAGGCCCCCAGCCCCTGCTCGGATCATGACCCGTGAGCGGTGAGTCAGCAGCCCTACGGCACCTCCGACCTCGTGAGCGGTGAGCCAGTGGTGGAACCGGGGGCGTATCCACCACTGACTCACCGCCTCGCGGTCAGCGCCGTCGCAGTCGCTGGCCGATCATCAGGCCGCCGGCCGACAGGGCCGCCAGTCCCACCAGGAGGGTCCACACCAGTCCGGCCGGTGCACCCGCGGCCGGCAGGTCGCGGATGACCACGCGGACCTCGTCCGCGGCGTCCTCCGTGTCACCGCCCGGGGTGGTGCCCGTGGCCGTTGCGTGGTTGTCCACGTGTCCACGCTCGCGGTCGGCCGCGGTCGGCGTGTAGGTCGCCTTCGCCGTGGCCTTCTCACCCGGAGCGAGCACACCCGCCTTCCCGGGCCACGTGTACGTCAGCTCCGACAGCCCTTCGAGACGATCGGTGATCTCGACGTCGCGCAGGGTCACCGATCCGGTGTTGGTGACGACGAAGGAGTAGCCGAGACCATCCCCCTCGATCGTCCCGGTCTTGACCAGGTCGATGCCCGAGCGCTGCGGGAGCGGCTGCTCGTGGTCGTCCTCGTCCTCCACGGGCGGGCCGTCGGGCGGCGTGCCCGTCGCACTGGCGACGTTGTCGACGCTGCCGGCGTCCACGTCGGCCTGCGTGACCGTGTAGTTCGCCGTCACGGACACCGACTCGCCCGGAGCGAGCACACCGGCCTCGCCCGGCCACGTGTAGGACAGGTCCGACAGGCCATCGAGCTCGTCGGAGACCGACACGTCGTGCAGTGTCACGTTGCCCGTGTTGGTGGCCTCGAGCTGGTAGGTGATCGTGTCACCCGCCTCCGACATGGCCCCTCGGTCGAGGGTGCCGTTCTTGACCAGCTCGATCGCCGGGCCCGGAGTGACCGGGACGGTGACGTCGTCCTCGTCGGTGACGGTCTGCTCCGTGGGCGTGGTCCCGGTCGTGGTGGCGACGTTGTCCACCCCGCCGGCATCGACGTCGGCCTGCGTCAGCGTGTAGGACGCCGTTGCCGAGACCGACTCGCCGAAGTGCAGCACGCCGGCCTCGGTCGGCCAGTCGCCGTACTCGATGTCCGACAGCCCCTCGAGCTCGTCGGCGAGCGTGACATCGGTGAGCGTGACGTTGCCGGCGTTGCTGATGGTGAAGGCGTAGTCCACCTGGTCCCCGGCACTCCCCTCGGCTCCGTCGGCCATCGCACCGGTCTTGACCAGGTCGACGGCGCCCAGCTCGGGCACCTCGATGATCTCGGTGTCCTCGTCCGTCGGTGGCTCCCCGGAGGGCGGCGTGCCCGTCGTGGTGGCCGTGTTCTCGACCCCACCGTCGTTCACGTCGGCCTGGGTGAGGGTGTAGGTCGCCGTGGCGCTCACCGTCTCACCGGGAGCGAGGACGCCGTCCTCGTCCGGCCAGGTGTAGGAGATGCCCGACAGGCCCTCGAGCCGGTCGTCGACGACGACGTCACGCAGCGTGACGTTGCCCGTGTTGGTCGCCTCGAAGACGAACTCCACGGTGTCACCGGGAACCCCGGTCGCGTCGTCAGCCAGTCCACCGGTCTTGACCAGGTCGATCGCTGCGGTCCGAGGGACGTCGACGATCTCGGTGTCCTCGTCCGTCGGCGGCTCCCCGGACGGTGGCGTGCCCGTCGTCGTGGCCGTGTTCTCGACCTGACCCGCATCGACGTCGGCCTGCTTCAGCTCGTACGTCGCCGTGGCCTTCACCGACTCACCCGGCTCCAGCACACCCGCCTCGCCCGGCCAATCGCCGAACACGACGTCGGAGAGGCCCGGCAGCGGATCGTCCACCGTGACCTCGGTCAGCGTCACGGTGCCCGTGTTGGTCACCGTGAGCTCGTACTCGACGGCGTCGCCGGCCTTCGCGTCGTCGGCGGTGCTGCCGGTCTTCACGACCTGGATCGCGGACTGCCGCGGGATCTCGACGATGTCGGTGTCCTCGTTGTCCACCGGATCACCGGTCGGAGGCGTGCCCTCGGCCGTGACCGCATTCTCCACTTGGCCCGCGTTGACGTCGGCCTGCTTCAGCTCGTAGGACGCCGTGGCCGTCACCGACTCACCCGGCTCCAGCACACCCGCCTCGCCCGGCCAATCGCCGAACACGACGTCGGAGAGGCCCGGCAGCGGGTCGTCCAACGCCACGTCCGTCAACGTCACGTTGCCCGTGTTGGTCACCGTGAACTCGTACTCGACGGCGTCTCCGGCCTTCGCGTCCGCTGCGATCGCCCCGGACTTCACGACGTCGATCGCAGCACCGTGCGTGATCTCGACGAGCTCGGTGTCCTCGTTGTCCACCGGATCACCGGTGGGCGGGTTGCCCTCGGCGGTGACCGTGTTCTCCACCTCACCGGCGTTGACGTCGGCCTGCTTCAGCTCGTAGGACGCCGTGGCCGTCACCGACTCACCCGGCTCCAGCACACCCGCCTCGCCCGGCCAGTCGCCGAACACGACGTCGGAGAGGCCCGGCAGCGGATCGTCCAACGTCACGTCGGTCAACGTCACGTTGCCCGTGTTGGTCACCGTGAAGCCGTACTCGACCACGTCACCTGCACTCCCCTCGGCGCCGTCAGCCAGTGCACCGGACTTGACCACGTCGATGGCGGGTGCGGACGGGAGATCGACGCGCTCCTCGTCGCTGTCATCGACCGGGTCGCCGGCCGGCGGCGTGCCCGTGGCGGTCACCGTGTTGTCAACGCCGGCGGCATTGACGTCGGGCTGCTTCAGCTCATAGGTCGCCGTGGCCGTCACCGACTCACCCGGCTCCAGCACACCCGTCTCCCCCGGCCAGTCGCCGAACACGACGTCGGAGAGGCCGGGCAGCGGATCGTCGAGCGAGACGTCCGTCAGCGTCACGTTGCCCGTGTTGGTCACCGAGAAGTCGTACTCGACCAGGTCACCGGCCGCGCCCGTGGCACCCTCGGCCAGACCACCGGTCTTCTCCACCTCGATGCTCGGGGTGAGCTCGGGCAGCGTCACGTCAGCAGGGTCCTCGTCACTGACCGGGTCGCCCGCGGGGGGCTGCCCCGTGGCCGTCGCGACGTTGCTGATGGTGCCGGCCGTGACGTCGGCAGCAGTGACCTCGTAGCTGGCGGTCGCCGTGACCGACTCCCCCGGCTGCAGCGTCCCGGTCGCACCCGGCCAGGCTCCGAAGGTGATGCCGGAGAGTCCGGGCTTGGGGTCGCTGAGCGTCACGTCCGTCAGCGGGAGGCTGCCGGTGTTGGTGACGGTGAAGTCGTACTCGACGGTGTCGCCCGGCAGGCCGGGGGATCCGTCGGCGAGCTGGCCGTTCTTCTCGAGGTCGAGGGACACACAGTTGGCGTTGACGATGTCGACGAGGGTCGACTGCAGACCGCCGAAGCCGGCGAGGTAGTAGTCGCTGCCCTCCGCCGTGCCGGAGACCTGGGAGATGTGGTCACGAAAGTCCGTCAGCGCACCGCCGGAGAGGTTGTCGCTCACACCGATGCCGATGATCCGTGTCCCCTCCTCCTTGAGGGCGTTGGCGCTCTGCACGGCGCGGGTGATCGTGTCGACGTTCGTCGAGCTGCCCGGCCCCGCGGCCGGGCTGCCGTACTGCGTCGGGTTGCCGTCGGTGACGAACAGGAGAGCGTCGTACGCCTCCGGAGACGCCGTGACGGCCGCGAACGCGCGGTCCCAGTTCGTCCCGCCCTGGGCGGACGCGGGCCGGACGATGCCGTCGGCCTTGGCGGCGACCGCCTCGCTGCCCGCGCTCGTGGCGAGGGACGTCAGCGGCAGGGGCTGGTTGGCCGCGGCCGAGGTGGCGGGGGCGTTGGAGGCGAACGTGTGCAGCGCGACCTGGACGGGGTACCCCGCCAGCCCGGTGGCCAACCCGCTGATCTCCTGGCGCATCTGTGCCAGCTGGTCGTCGGTCACCGAGTTCGACAGGTCCAGGCTCAGAGCCAGATTCAGCTCGCACTGCTCGGGCAGGGCGGGGTTGACGGCGGCCGGGACCGTGGACTGCACGGCACCGGCGGCGGTGATGCTGCCCATGACGGCGATGAGCGTCGCCAGGATGACGACCATGGCGCGGTGGGGCCACCCGCGTCGGCGACGATGATCGGGGGTCGACGCGAGCCGACGGGGGGATGTCACGGTGCTGCTCTCCTTGCACGGGGGAGGACGAGTCGTGCCGTGGCGCACCACGGCGGGTTCCAGCAGCGCTGGACCCAGAGGTGATCCTGGGCGTCGCAAGGCCCCCCGATCGGCGCTTCGCCAGGGACTTCACCCCGCTTTTCACCCCTGCTCCGTGACGGGGACCCGTTCCGCCAGACTGTGCTCGTGAACCGCCGACTGCCGTGGTCGTTGCTGCTCGCGAGCCTCGCCCTCAACGCGATGTACGCGGCTGTTGCCGGGGTGCTCGTCCCGGCTCAGATCGCGCTGGCCTCCCCCGACTCCAAGGAGACGCACCTGGCGATGGTGATGACCGCGTCGTCGCTCCTGACGATCGTGGTCCATCCGTGGGTCGGCGCCCTGTCCGATCGCACGCGCACCCGATGGGGCCGGCGGACCCCGTGGATCATCGCCGGCGCGGCGGGCTCGGCGGGCGCCCTGGTGGCCCTCGGCATTGCCGAGTCGGTCGTGATGATCGCTCTCGGCTGGCTCGTGGTGCAACCTCTGCTCAACGTCGTGGAAGCACCGTTGGACGCCGTGCTGGCCGATCGGGTGCCCATCGGCCAACGGCCGCGTCTCTCAGCCTTCTACGGCGGTGGGGCGGCGCTGGGACTCGCCATCGGCGCCGGCGGCGCCGGCTTCGCTGTCGCCCACCTCTGGTCCACCTACGTGGTGCTGGCCGTCGTCCTGCTGGCGACGATGGTGCTGTTCGTGGTGCTCAACCCCGAGCCCGCCACCCACGCTCCACACAGGTCACGGGCACCCCGGCTGGCATGGGCCGCCCGGGACTTCCGGCTGGTGCTCGTCGGTCGCTTCGTGCTCGTCCTCGGCCATCAGCTCGTGATGGGCTACCTCCTGTACATCGTGATGGACCGGACAGGCCGGGACGCCGAGGACGCGGGCCGTCTCGTGACGCTGATCGTCGGCGTCCACATCGCGGCGCTCGTCGTCGGGGCGGTGGTTGCCGGCCATCGAGTCCGGCAGAACCGCGTCCGATGGGTGCTCCTGTCGACTCTCGTCATCGCCCTCGGGCTCACGTTCGCCGTCGTGTGGCCCGGCCTCGGCGGGCTCGTCGCCTATGCCGCCGTCGCCGGTCTCGGCCGCGGGATGTACCTCACGGCCGACCTGGCACTCATGCTCGACGTGCTGCCCTCCAGCGGCGACCACGGGCGCGACCTCGGCGTCCTCGGGCTGGCGACGATCGTGCCGCAGAGCCTGGCTCCGGCCGTCGCGGGCCTCGTGCTCGCTGCGACGGGCAACGCCTACGGCTCGCTCTTCGTCCTCGCGATCGCAGGGGTCGGGCTCTCTGCTCTGTGCATCTCACGCGTCTCGTCTCAGGTGTCGAGCAGTCCGTGAGCCAGAGCCGTGGCGATCGCGTCCTGGTGCGAGGTCGCTCCAAGCTTGCGATAGATCGATCGCCGCTGGGACTTGATGGTGTTGACGGAGACGTGCAGTCGCCCTGCGATCTGCTGGACGCTCGACGTCGTGACGAGCTCGCGGAGCACCACCTGCTCCCGATGGGTCAAGGCCGGAAGCGCGGAGGCCGGACGACGCAGCACCGACGGCGGACGGGGGGCGCCGATGTCGGTGAAGAGCTCTCGGGCGTCGTCAGGGACGAACATCAGTGGGGAACGCACGCCGTGTGAGCTGACGATGGCCGAGGCACGGCGCGCCGACTCGGCCGCGGTCTCGTCATGACCGAGCCGATCCGCGAGCATCGTCTCCAGCGTCAGTCGAGTGAGGCGCTCGATGGGAGTACGCGCCTCGCAGCGACCGAGCAGGTGCAACGTCCGCTCATGATCCCCCGCCAGCAGTGCGACCCTCGCCGCCGTCAGGACCACGTCGGCCTGATCACGCGGCGAGGGGCGCAGGGACTTCGCCCCGACGAGATCGCCGGTCGCGGTCAGGATGAGGCACTCGGTCACGTCGAGTCGGCGCTGGGTCGTCGCCGACGCGCCGCGCCGGGCGCTCCGGCGCTGCCGGACCTCCCGGAACCGCTCCAGGCCCGCGTCACCGTCACCCTGGCCGATGTCGATGAGGGCCCGCAGATGCACCAGCAGCGGCCAGTGCTCGATGGTGTCGATGTGCGACCAGACGGCATCGATCCGCTCCCGTGACGTCACGAAGTCCGAGCGCTCCATGGCCTCGATGGCCTGGGCGATCCGCAGCATGCTGCCCGCGTAGCCGTCGACGAGCTCCTTCGGCCACGATCGTGCTTGCGCGTCGGCGATGCGGGGGCCGGCCTCGGTGAGGCGGCCCTCGAGCGCACTCACCACGGCTCGACCGCCAAGCGCCATGAGGTGCACTCCGCCCCGAGCGTGCACGCTGCCGGCTCGCTCGAAGGCTTCGGACGCCTCGTCCGTGGCGCCTGCGTAGAGCAGGCTGATCGCGATGTGGGCGTGAAGGTCGGGCTCGAGCACGCCGAGTGCCGTGCGGGCGTCGACGGGCAGCTCCGCCAGCATCCCGGCGGCCGCGCGCGCCGCTCGCAGGCCCCCGTCGCCGGTTCCGGTGATCCGTAGCCCGACGCTCTCCACCACTCTCATGAGAGCTCGGTCGGGTGAGGAGCGCCCGCCAAGGCGGGCCCCCGCGAGGGCGACGCCGACCATCTCGATCGCCTTCAGACGGTTGCGCTCGCTCGCGTTGTAGACAAGGGCGAGGGCCATGGCCAGTGCCGGGTAGCGCCGCATCTTCAGCACCGGGAGCCGATCGAGCAGAAGCAGGAGCTCGTACCCGTGGTCGGTGAGGACGGGCAGGCCGCCCTGCTTGAGAGCGGCATCGGCCAGGTCGAGCCGGTCCGCGTGGATGGCCTCCACCAGCGCCGGGAAGTGCGCGCCGTCGGACAGGAGCGCCGTGGCTGCCCGGCTGCGCATCGCTTTGCGTTCCGCGGACGAACGCGGTGAACGCAGACGGCTGGACGCGCGCCGCCTGGGGGTGATGGCGAACAGTCGCGGCTCGGCGCCACGAAGCCAGCCGCCCCAGCCCGCGCGCTCGGCCCGGTGGAGGACCGAGCCGTCGAGGCCGAGTGCGGTCACGACGTTCTCGGTCAGGTGGTCCGGAACCGCAAGATCGGTCAGCTCCTCGGGGAGCGTCGCCAGGGTGTCCCCAGCAAGTGCCTGCGCGAGCTGGGTCGGCGTCGTCGCACCACTGCGGGCCAGCGTGACCACCGAGGCCGGGTGTCCGCCGGTGAGCGCGTAGCCGGCGCGGGGGTCCGCCGCCGAGCCGAACGCCGCAAAGCAGTCGGCGACCTCCTCCTCACTGAAGGTGGGCGAGAGGAGCTCCGCCGACCAGGCCTCCGGCACCACCGACGGCGCCCGCACGGCCAAGCGGATGCGTAGGCGCGGGATCGTGGCCAGCGCCACGTCGAGCTGCTTCCACGACTCGGTGCTGAGTCCGTCTGCGTCGTCGACCAGGAGGAGGCTGCCGGCGACGGGATCGACCGGCTCGCCCTCGTCGAACCACACGGCGTCGCTCTGCCTCTGCGCCCACTCCGCGAGCAGGGTCGTCTTGCCGGAGCCGTCGGGACCGACCACCGCGACCACCGCCGCCGATCCGGACAGCACCTGCTCGCACCGACGCCGCACGACGCGATGGGAGTCGGGGCGCGCCATGGCCTCAGGCTAGACAGTCCCGCGGTGCACGCCCTCCCCGCCATCCGGCGGGCGGTGTCCCAGTGGTGGAATCGGCCCTGAATCCACCACTGGCTCACCGCCACACGGGGCGTAGGGCGAGCAGGTCACCGCCCGCCGGGCTAGAACGACTCAGTCACCGCTCGGGGGACCGAGGGGTCCGAAGGGGCCCGCCTCGGGGGCCGGCTCCCAGTGGACGGCGTCCGCCCGCCAGCGGGCGACGTCGTCCTGGGTCATCGCGTTCAGGACGATGGGGAGACCGTCCTCCCCGGCCACCGGCCAGCGGTGCGGGTGCAGGCCGACGTAGGCCACGATCTCCTCCGGGCTCGTGCCGTCCTCCAGGACGATGCGTTCGGGCTCCAGCTCGACCAGGTCGTAGCCCGTGCCACGACCCTCCACCTGGTCGAGCACGGCGACGTCCTGCTCGGTGCACATCGAGACGAAGTACTCGTCCTGATGACCGTCAGCGTCGACGAGCGTCGCCACCACCTGGCCGTCGCCGCGGGTTCCGTGGCTCCAGACCGCCGCCAGCCCGTCGGCGGTGCAGTGCAGGTTCAGCAGCGGGGCACCCTGGCGCACCACCTTGGCGGGGCAGCGGTTCGACCCGAAGCTCAGGACCGCCGTCCGGCCGGCCAGGGGCGGACGGCCCCGCACACCCAGCCAGGCGTCCAGGCACTCCGTGCGCGGACCGCTGCGCACGACCCACCCCGACGGTGCCTGCGCATCGGGCTCGACCCGGTGCACGACCGCGTCGTCGTCCACCACGTAGGAGTGGTGCGGCCACGTCCCGGGGTAGGGGTCCTCGGGCCAGTCCGACGCCGGCCGGGACTCCCCGTCCCCACCTGCGCCGCTCACACCGGGCCCCCGGGCGGGTCTCCCTCGAGATCAGGAAGATCGCGGATGACGGCGCGCACGAAGACGACGGCCTGTCGCACCGCCTCGTCCACCGTGGACGGGTCGTCACGCAGGACGGTCTCGAGAGCGAGCTCGTTGATGCCGCCGAGGATGCCGAGCCCGCTGACGTCGTCGAGGAGCTTGGCCGGGCGGTCGTCGCGAGCCGTGCCCATGACGTGCTGCATCTTGCGGACGTAGCCCCAGGCCGCGTCCCGACGCGCCTTCAGACCTTCGTCGCCGACCGTGAGGACGTCGAGCAGGTGCGCCCGGGCGATGTGCGGCTGCGTGACGAACATCCGGAAGTAGATCTCCACCCCGACGACCGTGGCCTCCTGAGAGGAGCTCGCGCGGGCGGCCTCGCGGCTGATCTCGTCCGCGACCGTCGCGTGGAAGCGGCGGTGGTGCTCCAGGAGGCACTCGCCCTTGCTGTCGAAGTTCTCATAGAAGGTCCGCTTGGACACACCGGCCGCGGCCACGATGTCTGCGACCGTCGTCGCGGCGTAGCCCCGCTCCCGGATGGACTTCTCCAGCCCGCCCAGCAGCTGCGTCATGCGCTCCGCGGACGACATCGCGACCCTGCTCATGCGGTCCTCCCTTCTGCTGGCCGACCGGCTGCTGCGATGGTCCCGAAACCTTGGTACCATCTCGTACCGACCTAGGGGGTCGAGCCGCTCCGGGGGCGGCTCGACCCTTTGTGTCGTCACCACGGCGGTCTTCGCTGGACGGCGTCACCCTACCGAGACAGCGGTGACACCGCCGATGATCCGGTGGACCGAAGGACTCGGGGAGCACGAGACCAGGTGCGGCCGAGGGACGAGACCCGGACGGCGCGTCGATCCGCGGACGCTGGTTAGAGCGGCTCCAGCCCGGTGATCCGCCATGAGCCGTCGACCCGCTCGGCCTCCACCGCGAGCTGCGCAGCCGAGACGCTGGCCTCGTCGTCGTCGGCCCGCTGGCTCGACTGGTCCAGGAAGACGAGCAGCTCGGCGGAGTCCGCATCCAGAGTCTTCACCGCGACGGCCTGGACCTGCGCGGTGAGCACCAGCTCCTGGTCCGGAGCCCGCTCCTGCAGCGAGGCGAAGAGCGTGTCGTACTCCTCACGGGCGTCGCCGGCGAGCAGGGTGTCGGCAGCCCCCTCGGTGGCCTCGGGGTTGGTGAAGTCATAGGTCAGCACGGTGGTCAGGGCCTGGGAGACCTCGGACTGGACGGTCGTCGTGGCCGTGGAGTCCACGACGGCGAGGTTCTCGGCCGCCGCCGAGCTCCGCACGTCCCACGCCAGCCACCAACCGACCAGGCCGACCGCGACGAGGACGGCCGCGAGCACGAGCACCACAGCAGAGCGCATCGATGTCTTCACAGGTTCACCGCCACTTGTTGCAGGGACTGCAGCTTCCACTCACCGTCGACCAGCACCAGGTCGGCGGAGAAGCGGTTCCGCTTCACCGACGATGGCGAGTCCTCCTCGGCGTCGTCGACGACTGCGACCTCCACCGAGGCGAGCACCGTGGCGGTGTCGTCATCGAGGTCCAGCACGGCAGCGTCGACCACGCTGCCGGTGGAGATCTTCTCCTGCTCGGCGAGCAGCTGCCGCTCGTCGGCACCGACCGAGGCCAGCTGGTCGGCGAGCGTGCCGGTCGTGACGGACTGCCAGGCCTCGATGCCGGCATCGACGTCACGATAGTCCAGGGTGTTCATCACCTCGATCGCCTGCCGGCCCTCCACCAGCACGACGTCGCGCTCCTCGGCGAGCGCCAGGGCGGCGTCGGCGTCGGCGAGCCACCACGCCACCATCCCGGAGACCGCGACGACTGCGGCGGCCAGCAGCAGGACGAGCGAACGGCGACGTCCCTTCGCCGGTGCTGCGGCGGCGTCCGCCGGAGGATCCGAGGGCGGCCGAGCGTCTGCGACGACGGCGTCGTCCTGGTTCTTGACCTCGCCCCCGGACTGATCGTCGCTCCCCGGCGCGTCACTGGTCGCCACGTCTTGGCCCTCCCCCGTCGTCGGATGCTGCGTGTCGGTGCTCATCATCACTCACGACCGAGCAGGTCGGCCAGATCGTCGACAGGCGTGATGCTGGCCGCCGCCGGTCCCGATCCGTCGGTGCGCCGCGGCAGCGACTGCGGGCCACGGACGTTGGAGCCCGACGAAGGCGACGCCGTGCAGCCGGCGGAGGTGTTGAACGGCGTGGACTGCGACTCGTCCAGGCCCTCCTGCCGGTCCGTCCCGCCGTACCCCGCCACGCAGGGCAGCGGATCGAAGAAGGACGTGACCAGGCCGAGGTCGATCTCACCTGAGTTGGTGACGCTCCAGCCGACGCTGAGCGCCTCGGGTGCGTTGATCAGCGCGTCCTCCACGCCGGCGGAGTTCACGCCGAAGACCTGTGCAGTGGAGATCAGGTTGGCGAACAGGCTCCCGAGCGGACGACCGACCTGCGCGAACAGCCGGTCCATCTCCCGGGCGGCGGCCGGGGAGACCTCGATGAGGCGGCGCAGGTCGCCGTCGGAGGACTCCAGCGTGTCGGCCAGGATCGAGAGGTCGCCGCTGAAGGAGCGGATGCTGTCGCCGGCCTCCTGCTGCGTGGTCAGCACCGTGTCGGAGCTCTCGATGAGGGCTGACGTCACGAGGAAGTTCTCATCGGCGGTCTCCACGAACTCCTGCGAGGTGTCGACGAGCTGCCCGAGCCCGTCCCCGAGGCCGAGGGAGAGCTCATAGACCTCATCGATGACGGTGGTCAGTGAGTCCTCCGGGACGGACTCGGCGAAGTCGCGACCCGACCGCAGGACCTCCTCCACCTTGGGCGGCATCCCGGCTCCCCCGATGGAGACCCGGTCACCGTCGGCCAGCACCGTTCGCTCGGCGTCCCACCCGCCCCGCAGGTCGATGTACTGCTCGCCGATGGCGGACCGGTTGGCCACCGACGCACTCACCGAGGCGGGCAGCTCGGGCGCGTCGCCGTCGATGCGCAGCGTCGCCTCGGTGCCTTCCCCGGAGACCTCCAGGCTCTCGATCCGACCGACGGGGACCCCCCGATAGGTGACCTCGCCGTTGCTGAAGGTGCCGCCGGCGTCGGCCATCGCGACCTGCACGCGGTAGTCCGTGCTGAACGGGTTGATGCCGACGTACGTGGCGCCGAGGTAGCTGGTGCCGACGAGGGCGGCGATCACGAAGATCACGACCTGGATCTTGATGCGACGGGTGAGCATCACTCATCCCCTTCCTCGGTCGGCGGCGTGGCCGGCGGCGGGCTGCCCGGCGGCGGGCTCTGGGTCGGGCCGGGCGTCTGTCCGGGGACCATCGACGGCGGCTCGCCCGGTCCCGGGGTCGGCACGGTGACCGACGGACCGGGGGTGCCGGGTGAGGGTGACGTCGTCGGTGGCAGGAGCGGCGGGGACTCAGGTCCGCTGCGACTCTGCGCACCCGCGCCCGGTTCCACCGGATCGGCCCCGGGAGGCTGGAGCCAGTCGCAGCCGTCATTCTCATCCGTACAGCCAGCCAGGGTGGTGAAGTTCGTCTCGACGAAGACGTTGAGGTAGTCGCCCTTGATGGCACCGAGCACGGAGTCCGGGAACGGGTAGGTCAGCAGGATCTGCAGGGACTCCGGCAGCGCCTCGCCGGAGGCGGCGAGCCGGTCCAGGATCGGGCTCAGCAGCTGCAGGTCGGCCACGATGTCCTCCTGGGCGGCGTCCAAGGTCTCCACCGAGACCGTCGACAGCCGGTCCAACGACTCCAGCATCTCCACGAGCTGCTCGCGCTGGTCCACGAACACCTGCATGCCGGGGCTCAGCCCGTCGAGCGCGTTGACGATCTTCTGCTCGTCGGCCTCGAGCGTCTCGCCCAGCTCGGCCAGGCCGTCGATCGCGCCGGTGATGTCCTCCTTGCGCTCGTCCAGGCTGGAGACGAAGGTCTCCATCTCGGTCAGGAACGCCTTGACCTCCTCCGGCCGGTCGGTGGAGACGTCCTGCAGCTCGCGGGAGATCTCCTGGAACTGGCCGACGCCGCCGCCGTTGAGCACGAGCGAGAGCGAGCCGAGCACCTGCTCCACCTGGGCGGCCTGCGACGTCTCCGCCAGGCCGAGCTGGTCGCCGTCCTGCACGGCGGGGCCGGCCTGCGCGTCCTCGGGACGCACGATGGCGACGTACTTCTCGCCCAGCAGACTGGTCTGCTGCAGCCGGGCGGTGGTGCCGGCCGGCATCGCCAGGTCGCCGCGCATGACCAGCTCGACGCGGGCGCTGGTCCCGTCCTCGCCGAGGGTGATGTCCGAGACCCGGCCGACGTCGACGTTGTCGGCCTTGACGCTGGACTGCGGGACGAGGTCAAGCACGTCCTCGAAGTCCGCCGTGATCGTCATCGGGTCCGAGCCGACGTCGGCGCCGCCGGGCAGCGTCGTGTCGTACACGGCGCCGCCGAGCGCTCCACAGCCACCGAGGGTGAGCGCGGTGGCGGCCAGCGCGACCCCGGCGGCACGGCCTCGCGTCCTCATCGGCCCTCCTCCTCATCGGCGTCCGTCGATCCGACGGACGGCAGCAGCAGCGGTGCCCCACCGGCCGGTGCTCTGCGGCTCAGACCGTCGTCGGCGTAGACCGTCAGGTCGTTGAGGTTGCCGCGGCCGCTGAGCACCTGCTGCTCGGGGTCGTAGGCGCGCAGGAAGTTCTGCAGCGCGAGCGGGATCAACCGCACCGTCTCCTCCAGGGAGGCCCGTTGGTTGCTCAGCACGCGGGTGGGTCCGATCAGGTTCTCCACACTGGTCTGCAGGTTGCCGCGGTTGTCGCCGATGAAGTCGTCCAGCACCGCCAGCGCGGAGCCGAGCTCGTCCACGGCCGCGGCGAGGTCCTCACGGTCGTCGGCGAGGTAGCCGGTGACGGCAGCGAACTGCCGGTTCACGTCGGCGACGGAGTCGTCGTTGGCCACGAGCATGTCGTTGAACTCGCTGAAGTTGGCGATCGTCGCGAACAGATCGTCGTCGGAGTCGGCCAGGGTGGCCGTGGCCTCGCCGAACTCGGTGAACATCTGGTTGAGCCCGGCGCCCTGGCCGTCGAGGTTCTCCGCGGCGACGTCGAGCAGCTCACCGAGCGCACCTTCGGCGTTGGCGCCGTTGGGTCCGAGCTGCTGCCCGATGTCGGTGAGCGACTCATACATCGCGTCGATCTCCACGGGAACGGCCGTGCGATCGGCCTGCAGCACGGTGCCGGACTCCAGCGTGGGTCCTCCGCGGTCCGGCTCGGTGAGCTGGACGAACCGGTCGCTGACCAGGGTGGGGGCCACGACGACGGCGGCGGAGTCCGCGCCCACCTCCTGCCCGCGGTCCAGGCGCATCGAGACGCGGACGTGGTCGCCGTCGGGCTCGACTGCGGTCACGGTGCCGACGGGCACACCCAGCACCTGCACGTCGGAGCCGGTGTACAGGCCGACGGTCGAGTCGAAGAGTGCCTCCAGCTCGGTGCCGGCACGTTGCGTGAGCTGCCAGGTGATGCCGCCGGCCACGAGGGCCACGACGGCGACGACACCGGCGATCTTGACGGGCGTGTTCATCGGGCTCCTCCCGGGTCGCAGTTGCGTTCGACGCCACTGTCCAGCTCGGGCCGCTCGAAGCCCTGGCTCTCGTCGAACAGGCCGCACACGTAGGAGTCGATCCACT
The DNA here is from genome assembly GCF_051262555.1 of Aeromicrobium sp. CF4.19. Classification (NCBI taxonomy): domain Bacteria; kingdom Bacillati; phylum Actinomycetota; class Actinomycetes; order Propionibacteriales; family Nocardioidaceae; genus Aeromicrobium; species Aeromicrobium sp. CF4.19. The sequence continues at coordinate 75,050 of NZ_JBIMEU010000003.1, forward strand.
GGCCGTTGCCCAGCGCGGAGGTGACGTTGCGGTAGTACGGGCCGAGCAGGGACAGGGTCTCCTCGAGGTTGTCCTGGTTGCGTTGCAGGATCTCGGAGACCTCGTCGAGGCGGGCGAGCGCCGGCCGCAGGTCGTCCTCGTTGTCGCTGACGAGGCCACGCAGCTGCACACCCAGCCGGGCGGTGCCCTGCAGCATCGCCTGGACGGTCTCGCGCCGGGCCTCCAGCTCCTCCAGCAGCGAGCTGCCCTGCGTGATGATGCCCTCGAACTCATCGTTGCGGTCCGCCAGCGTGCCGCTGACGTCCGACGTCGCCTCCAGCAGACCGGCCAGCTCCTCATCGCGCGTGGAGATGGTGCGCGAGAGCGACGTCAGCCCGTCGACCATCTCCTGCACGTCCTCCGGGGTGTCCTCGAAGGCGTCGGTGAGCACCTCGAAGCTCTCCTCCATCTGGTCGGTGTCGATCTCCTCCACCGTGGTGGTGAGGTCGGAGAAGGCGGCGTTGACGTCGTAGGGGACGGTCGTGCGCGAGACGGGGATGGCGGCTTCCAGCTCGCCGCGCCCCTGCGGCTCCAGGGAGAGGAACTTCTGCCCGAGCAGCGTCTTGACCTTCACGGCGGCCCGGGTCTGGTCACCCAGGCGGACGTCCTTGGCCCGGAAGTCGACCTGGACGACGTCACCCTCCAGCGAGATGTCGGTGACCTCGCCGACCTTCACACCGGCGACCCGCACCTCGTTGCCCGGCTTGAGTCCACCGGACTCGGCGAGCTGGGCGGTGTGCTTGGCGCCCCCACCGATGATGGGCAGGGCATTGGCGTTGAACGTCAGCCCGAAGAGGACGGCGAGGCCGACCAGGCCGATGACCGCGATCACGACCTTGTTGCGCTCGGCGAACGCGACCGGATACTTCGACATCAGGTGCACCTCGTTGCGGGGTTGTCGGCTCCGCGGTCGCCCAGGTAGCCCTCGGGCAGCGGGATGCTTCCGTCGATGGAGCACAGGTAGAAGTTGAACCACGAGCCGTAGGACGCCAGCCGACCGAGCCGGTCGAGCTTGACCGGCATCGTCTCGAACAGGTCGTCGAGGACGTCCTCGCTGTCACTGAGGTTCTGCGAGAGGTCGCCGAGGGAGGTGATCGAGCTCTTCAGCGGGGCCCGTCCCTCCTCCAGCAGCGAGGAGACGCTCGTGGTGAGGCGACCGAGACCGTCCAGGGTGCTGCCGATGGTCTCGCGGTCCTCGGCGAGCCCGGTGACGAGCGCGTCCAGGGTGATCAGCGTCGTGTCGAGCTGGTCGGAGCGGTCGTTGACCGTCTGCAGGACTCCCGACAGGCTCTCGATCAGCTCACCGATGACCTGGTCCTTGTCGGCCAGGGTCGAGGTGAGGCTCGCGGTGCTGGAGATGAGGCTCTCCACCGTGGCGCCCTCGCCCTGGAAGACCGCGATCATCTGCGCGCTGAGGTTGTTGACGTCCTCGGGGTCGAGGAACTTCAGCAGCGGCTGGAACCCGTTGAACAGCATCGTGAGGTCCAGTGCCGGACGAGTCTCATCCAGGCTGAACGTCGCGCCCGGCTCCAGCTGCGGGCCGGGATCGTCGGCCGGCTCCAGAGAGATGTAGCGCTGCCCGACGAGGTTGCGGAACCGCAGCTCGGCAGTGGCGCCCTCGTGCATCGGCGTGGACTCGGTGACGCTGAACTCGACCTCGGCGACGCTGGGGGCACCTCCCTGCACGGAGCCCTGCGGAGTGCTTGGGGGATCGTCGGCGACGGAGATGTCCTGGATGGTGCCCACCTTGACGCCGGCCATCCGGACGTCGTCACCGAGGTTGAGGCTGGTGGCGTCGCTGAACATGGCGGTGTAGGTGTTGGCCGAGCCGGACACGTCGTTGCGGATGACCGAGGCGAGCAGCGCAGTGGCGAGGATCGTGACGGTGGCGAACACGAGGCTCTTGGCGATCAGGCCCCTCATCGCAGCGTCACCTCCGCCCCGCGCAGCGTCGGCCCGACGAGCAGGCTGCTCCACGCGGGGTAGTCCTCGGCGGCCATCGCGTGGGTGGGCGCCTCCAGCTCGGCGATGAGCTGGTTCTCCGCCGGTGAGTTGGCATCACCGAGGTCGGACTCCACACCGGCCACCTGCTGCTGCAGGCGCGGCGACGGTGGGGGCTCGATGGCCTCGGGCTCGGAGGAGCCAGGGGCGGACGCTGCTGTCGACTGAGTCCCGGTCTGCCCGGTGACGTAGGGGCAGCGCGGTCCGCCATCGGTGGCGAAGCGCGGCCGGTCACGACCGGGCACGTACTTCCCGCGCGACTCGGTGACCTGCAGGCTCACGTGGATGCCCGGCTCGTCGGTGCCCGCGCCGAGGACCCGGTCCATCTCGGGGATGAAGTCCCGGGCCGCCCGGAACAGGCACGGGAACTGGTTGGCGTACGGCCGGGCCGCGGCCAAGGCGGCCCGGCTCTCATCGGCCAGCACGATGATGGTCTGCTGGTTCTCGGACACGAATCCCTCGGTGGTGTCGGCGGCGCCAGTGACCCGGGCGTAGGTCTCGGCGAGCTGGCTGCGCTGGTCCACGAGCGTCGCCGAGGTCGTGGTCAACGTGTCGAGGGCATCCAGCAGGTCTGGGGCGGCATCTGCGTAGATCTCCGCGACGTCACCGAGCTTGGCCAGGTCCTCGGTCATCTGCGGAACCTCCGGGTTGAGCTTCTCCAGGTAGTCCCCGGTGTCGACGAGCGTGTCGCCGATCTGCTCGCCCTGCCCGCGCAGCGCCGTGGACAGCTCGCCCAACGTGGCGGACAGCTTCTCCGGCTGGATGGACTGCAGCAGCGGCAGCAGCTCGTCGAAGAGCTCCTCCAGCTCGACGGCCTCGTCCGAGACGTCCTGACTGATCTGGTCGCCACCGGAGAGCCCGCTGCCGTCGGAGACCGCCGGCGTCACGAGCGAGACGTAGCGCTCACCGAACAGCGTCTTGGGCAGCAGCCTGGCCGTGGTGGAGGCCGAGAGCGTCTCGGCCGTCTCCGGCTGCAGTGCCAGCGTGAGCGTCGCGCCCCCGGGCGCCGGGTCGATCTCGGAGACCTCGCCCACGGGCACGCCGTTGAGCTTGACGTCCGAGCCGGTCTGCAGGGCGTTGCCGATCGTGCCGGTGCTCAGCCGCACGTCGACGCTGGCGACGAAGGCCTTCTGGTAGACGAGGACGGCCACGAGCACGAGAGCGGCGACGACGGCGAGATAGCCGAGGCCGAGCGTCACGTCCAGACCGCGGGAGTGCCGCCTCATCCGGCGATCCTGACGGTGGTGGTGCTGCCCCACAACGCCAGCGACATGACCAGGTCGAGGATTGCGACCGTGACGATGCTGCGGCGCACCGCGGCGCCGACCGCCCGGCCCACGCCGGCGGGTCCGCCCGTGGCGGCATAGCCCAACCGGCAGTGGATCAGGATGATCAGCACGGCGAAGACCATCACCTTCAGGAACGACAGCAGGATGTCGATCGGTGGCAGGAACAGGTTGAAGTAGTGGTCGTACGTGCCCGCCGACTGCCCGTGGAAGTACACCGTCACGGCTCGAGATCCGGCGTAGGAGGACAACAGGCCGATGACGTACAGCGGGATGATGGCGACGAACCCGGCGATGACGCGCGTGGTGACGAGGTAGTTGACGCTCGGCACCGCCATGACCGTGAGGGCGTCCACCTCCTCGTTGATCTGCATCGCACCGAGCTGGGCCGTGAAGCCGGCGCCGACGGTGGCCGAGAGCGCGAGCGCCGCCACGAGTGGCGCGATCTCGCGGGTGTTGAAGTAGGCGGAGATGAAGCCGTTGAGCGTCGCGGTGCCGATCTGGTCCAGTGCGGCGTAGCCCTGCATGCCCACGACGGTGCCGACGAACAGCGTCATGCCGAGCATCACGCCGATGGTGCCGCCGATCACGGCGAGCGCCCCGGTGCCGAAGCTGACCTCCGAGAGCAGCCGGACGATGTCGCGGGGGTAGTTCTTGAGCGTCGTCGGGATGGCGCCGAGGACCTGGCCGTAGAAGCGCAGCTCTGCACCGAGGTCGGCGATGGCGTCGACGGGCCGGTCGTACCAGCGGCGCTCACGCACCGGCGGCACGTACTCTCCACGGGCCTTGCCCGCGGAGCTCTGGCCGGGCTCGAGGTCGGACGCGGTCATGTCAGGCTCCCTTGCCGGGCACCAGCTGCAGGTACAGCGTGGTGATGACGAAGTTGACGAAGAACAGCAGCAGGAACGTCACGACGACCGACTGGTTGACCGAGTCGCCGACGCCCTTTGGCCCCGGCGCGGTGTTGAGACCGCGGTGGCAGGCGATGATCCCGGCGAGGAAGCCGAACACGACGGCCTTGAGCTCGCCCACCCACAGGTCGGCGATCTGTGCCAGCGCGGTGAAGCTCGCCAGGTAGGCACCCGGGGTGCCGCCCTGGACGACGACGTTGAAGAAGTAGCCACCCACGACGCCGACCACCGAGACGAGCCCGTTGAGCAGCACGGCGGCCCCGATGCACGCCAGCACCCGGGGCACGACGAGCCGTTGGATGGGCGAGACGCCCATGACGCGCATGGCGTCGATCTCGTCCTTGATGGTGCGCGAGCCGAGGTCCGCGCAGATGGCGGCACCTCCCGCTCCGGCCACGACGAGCGTGGTGACGATGGGCGCGGCCTGCTGCACCACCGCCAGCACGCTGGCGGCGCCGGTGAAGGACTGCGCGCCCACCTGAACGGTGAGGGTGCCCAGCTGCAGCGCGATGACGGCGCCGAACGGGATGGCCACCAGCAGGGCGGGCAGCCAGGAGACGCTGACGACGAACCAGAACTGCTCGAGCGTCTCGCGAGCCGCGAAGGGACGGCGGAACGTGGCCCGCGTGGTGTCCAGCGAGAGCGCGAAGACGTCGCCGGTGGAGCCCAGGGCCCGGGTGGCCGGGCCGGGGCGGCGTACGGGAGGGGCAGGCTCACGGTCGTCGTCGTCGGCGACGTAGAGGGGCGCCGCCCCGGAGGACACCCGCTCACGGTGCCGCGCGGAGGACGGTCGGACGTTGCCGTTGCGCGGGGCGAGCTGGTGCGGCAGCACCTCGATCGGCCGGGCACCGGCATGGCGGGCCATGACGCCCACGCCGCCCCCGGCGGGGGGCTCGGAGTAGTCGACCGGGTCCATCGTCCGGTGGTCGGTCTCCTCGCTCATGCCGATAGGTCCCTCGGGGTCGCCACTCATGAACTGGCTGACGACGGGGTGGTCGGTGAGCAGGAACTCCTCGCGGGGGCCGAACATCACCAGCTCGCGGCGGTAGAGCATGCCGAGGTTGTCCGGCAGGGTGCGGGCGAGCTCGATGTTATGGGTGACCACGAGCATCGTGGCGTCGGTGGCGGTGTTCACGTCCACCAGCAGCTGGGCGAGGTTGGAGGTGCGCACCGGGTCCAGGCCGGAGTCGGGCTCGTCGATGAGGATGATCTCGGGGTCGGTGACCAGGGAGCGTGCCAGGCCGGCGCGCTTCTTCATGCCGCCGGAGATCTCGCCGGGCAGCTTGTGCTCGGTGCCGAGCAGGCCGACCATGTCCAGCTTCTCCATGACGATGTCGCGGATCTCGGTCTCGCTGTTCCTGGTGTGCTCGCGCAGCGGGAAGGCGACGTTGTCGTAGACGTTCATCGAGCCGAAGAGGGCACCGTCCTGGAACAGCACACCGAACTTCTTGCGCAGCTCGAGGCGCTGGGACTCCTTGGCGGCGACCATGTCGACGCCGTCGATGAGGATCTGCCCGTGCTCGGGTTCGATGATCCCCATCAATGACTTCAGGAAGACGGACTTGCCGGTGCCTGAGGGGCCCAGCAGGGCGGTGATCTCCCCCGGTGGCAGGGCGAGCGAGACGTCGTGCCAGATGTTCTGCCGGCCGAAGGACTTGCTCAGGCCGTGAACCTCGACGCTGCCGCCCATGCGATTCTCCCGATCCTCGGTACTGACCGCCTGCTGCGGCCGAAGCTGTCGGCGCCGGTCCGCCCCCTCGGTGGGCCGGCGCCTGCAGTGAAGGTAGGTGTGGGCCAGGTCACGAGGAACTGCCCGGTACCGATGGGCGGCCTACTTAATCAAAACGTAACCTTCGTTTGTCAGGCCCGACACAACTTTCTCTCCGAAGCGGCAGTCCCGGCCTGAAGACGCTTGCCGAGGCCCACGGGGTTGTGGCTCAATCACTGTGTCGCCCCCTCATCGACGTGCTGTGCCCGGCTGGCCGGACGCAGCAGGAGGGGAGCACCATGTCGATCGCCGAGCTCGAGCACCACCCGGCGCCGCCCGCCCGTCACGTGGCGCGGGGCACCGTCTCACTCAGCGTGTCGCTCAGCGGACTCGAGGGACTGCGGAACCGGATCGACCGAGCGATCGTCGCGTCTGTCGGCGGCAGGGCCGAGGATCACCTGCTCAGCACCGTCATCCACGAGGCGGTCACCGTCTTCGTGCAGCACGGCACCCGACCGCGAGCCGCAGCGGCGACGATCGCTGCGCGGCTCGAGCAGATCGGCGAGCGTCAGGCCCAGGCCGGCTTCACCCCCGACGACCTCGCCGCTTGCTTCGTCCTCGCCCGCACCGAGGCCCAGCGGGGACTGTGCAGCGCCTTGTCCGACGCGGTCACCGCCGACCAGCTGACCAGCCTGCGTGAAGACCTGATGGCGTTCCTGCACCACCTGTCCGAGCACGCGCGGCGCGGGCTCGAACGTCGCCGACGACTGCTGGCCCTTCCACCCCAGTATCGCGACGACATGCTCCACGCCGCCCTGTTCGAGGCCTCCTCCAGGACGACCCTGGAGGCTTTGGCCCCGACCGTCGGCCTCGACCCGCGAGCACAGGTGGTCGCCATCGTCTCGTGCTCCGTCGAGCTCCCGCTGGCCCTGCGCGCCCATCCCGAGACGATCACGAACCGGTCGGCACTCGAGGCGCTGGTGCCGGCCGAGTGGACCGTCCAGCGAGTGGTCGGGATGCTCCGAGGACAAGCCGTCATCGGCCCGATGGCCGCACTGAGCGAGGCCGGCGAGGTCGTCGCCCTGACCCGGCGAGCAGCAGACGCCCTGCGCGAGCAACGGGCCCAGGACCCCAGGCCTCTGGTGCCCTGCGTCGATCTGTTGGGAGAGCTTCTCGTCGGGGCCGATCCGTTGCTCGGTGACCTGCTGGCGGCCAAGCACCTGCCGCCCCTGCAGGCGATGCCGACGCAGCGTCGGGTCAGCCTCGGGGAGTTCCTGCTGCACTGGCTGGAGCGTGGCCTGCCGACCAACCAGCTCGCGCGCGACCTGGGCATCCCGCCACAGACGGCCCACAGCCGGATGAAGAACGTGCGCTCGATCTACGGTTCACTGCTGGAGGACCCGCGCCACCGCCTGGAGCTGATCGCCGCCCTCCGCGCAGCCATCCCCCGTTGGCAAGCAGAGCTGGGCTGAGGATCGACCCGGAGCGACCGTCAACAGGGGCCCTCGACCACTCCCGCGCGATAACACGACGAGTTATCATTACGCCATGACCGCTGGCTATGCCGAGTTCCTCACGAGACGACGCGTCATTCTCGAGCTCTCACAGCGCGAGCTGGCCCGCCGCTCAGGCGTGAAGCAGCCCCTCATCGCTGCCATCGAGTCCGGCGCGCGCCAGCCATCGGCGGCCGCCCGTCGAGCACTGGACGATGCCGTGGCGCTGCGCCCGTCGGTTGCGCTGGCGGCGTGTCGGGACGAGGTGCGCACCCTCTTCCGCACTGCTGGCCTGCCCGAGCCGGAGGTCTTCGGCTCCGTTGCCCGCGGTGACGACACCACCGGGTCGGATCTCGACCTGCTGGTGGAGTTCACCGAGCACCACGACATCGTCGACCTGCTCGAGCTGGAGGATGCCCTCGCGAACCTGCTCACGGTCAGGGTGGACCTCGTGGACGACCGAACCGTCGGCACCGTCGCCGAACAGGCCCGGTCCGAAGCCAGAGCGCTGTGAGCGACACGGAGCCCGGACTGGACGTTCGAGTGCAGCGGAGGTTGGGGGACCTGGCCGACTTCGGTGCCGACGCTGCCTACACCGTGAGCCTCGGCATCGATGCCTATCTGGCGGACAGCCCCCATGGCCGCGTGCTCCGCAACAACGGGCGGCACATCCTGGTCCAGGTCGCCACCGTGGCGGAGAAGCTCCCGGACGACTTCACGGCCGCACACCACCAGATCGACTGGGTGGCCATCGGACGCATGCGCAACCTCATCGCCCATCACTACGACAAGGTCGACGACCAGCTGGTGTTCTCCGCGTTGCAGCGCCGCATCCCGGATCTGCTGAACCGGCTCGGGCTCGCGGACTGACGTCCAGCGATCGATCGACCTGGAATCGCGACGGTCGGTTGCGGCATCATCAGCAGACCACTGATCGCGGAGGTCACTTCGGCGTCGCCCAGCTCCGACGCGTGCACGTACCGGACCTGCCCGAACCGCTCTCGCAACCTGCCGTCACCGTGACGGCTCTGCAGCAGTCACACGATGATCGAAGCGTCGACGGTCATGACGTCGCGACGTGGACGAGCTTTCGCAAGTGGCTCGACAACGACAAGGTCCGGGAAGCCGCCCGCGCTCCAGGATCTCGACGTCGTCGGCGGGGACGTCGCGGAGTTGGATGATCTCGGTACTCACAGCAGACGCCGTGGACCGTTCTCTCGCGCGCCATCGCGTGCCTCGGCCAGCACCTCCCTCAGCACCGGCTCGGGGGCCGCTGGTGTTGACAACTTCCTCTACGGCCCCAGCAGCGCTGCCGGCACGACTGCAACACCATCTCGGCGACGATAGGCATCAGCTCCAGTCGTGATCACGACCATGTCGACAAGGTTCGGTCCGAGCTGCTCCTTGAGCCACAGCAGTTGGCGCACGTCGTGATCATTGACGGTGTGCGCGAGCTTGACTTCACAAGCCACGACACTGCTGTCGCCGCGAGAGACGATCAGATCGACTTCACGATCGCCCGACTGGCGCCGAAGGTGTCCGACCCTTGCTTCGTTGACTTGCGCATACGACTGCAGGCTTGCTGCTACGAGTGACTCGAACAGTCGTCCCAGGAGGGCGCCATCGCCTTGCCGGACCCTGCGGGCGTCAGACCCCGCTGCCAGTGACTCGGAGGTCGCGCCAAGTAGTCGCGCCGCAAGTGCCGGATCGGCGAGCTGGTGCTTGGGGGCGGCGTTGAGTCGGGCGATGGGATTGCGGGTCGGAAGCCAAGCCGGCACCGGGTCGACGATCCACATCTTCTCGAGCGTTTCGCGGTAGGGCTGCGTGGTGCTTCGGGCCGGCTTGTCGCCGTGGCCACTCGTTGCAGCGTCGCGAATGGTCTCGTACGAGGCCGTCGTGGCAGTGGCGGCCGCGTACGCAGTCATCCAGTGCCTCAGGGTTGCTCGATTGCGCACTTGGCGCCCCATCTCGGAAAAGTCGCGGTCAACGATGCTGTCCAGATAGGAATCAAGTTGAGCATTGCGGGCGCGGACGCCCAGTGCGCGGATGCCAGGGAAACCTGATGCCATGATCTCGTCGATGTAGGCCCGCAATGTGCGTGTCGTGTGTCCTGCGATCTCGCGCTGCCCGCTCAGCAGTTCTCCGAGGCTGACTGTCGGCTGGTCGAACTGCCGTTCGACGAGTGAAAGTGGCCGCATCCGCAGGCGAACGATTCTGCCTGCGCCCGAGTGTGTCGGTGGTGTGATCGGTGCTGCCGAGCCGGTGAGCAGGAAGCTTCCCGGCTGGGCACCGTCATCGACCGCTCGGCGCACTCGATCCCACGACTCGGGGTACTTCTGCCACTCATCGATCAGGATCGGTGGTTTGCCCTCCGTCAGATAGTCCGGTTGAGCGTGTACGAGCTCTCTGTCCTGCGCGTGATCCAACCGGAACGACGTTCGGGCTCTCCTCAGCGCGGTCGCCGTCTTGCCGACGGCCTTTGGTCCGTCGAGAGCTATCGCCGCGATACCGGTCATCAACTCGTCCAGTTCGACGTCGACATGCCGACCGAGGTAGGTACGCTTCAAGTCTTCCGTGCCACTCATGGACTTAGACTACTGTTCACAGATCGTCTGCGCTACTGTTTACAGACCGGTTGCGCTACTGTTTACAGTCGCGCAAGTGTGGTCCTGTGGTGGCCGCCAACGCGGACACGGCGTCGGTGGGCGAGACGTGCCTTCTGGCCAGTCAGATCCCGGCCGCGACAAGATCCAGAATCCAGAACCACGGCAGCCTGTCCCGGCTCAGGATGTGCCACGAATACGCCGACGGGCCCCGCTCCCCGGGCGGGGGGAGCGGGGCCGCGGTCAGGCGTCCTCGTCGCGGGTCAGGTCGACTCTCGTCGGCCCATCCGCATCGAGACCATTCCCGCCAGCAGGAACATCAGCCCGAGCGGGATCATCAGCCACAGCGAGGCCGGTGCTCCCGCGTTGGGCAGCGCGCCGCCCAGGCCCAGGCCGGGCGCATCGCCCGGTCCGCCGATCCCACCGATGCCGCCGGGAGCCACGATGGTCACGGCCTGCCAGCCGATGATGTCGCCGGACTCGTCGTAGACCGTGAGCTGATGCTCACCGAGCTCCACGTCCTCCGGGATCTCCACCCTGATGGTGCCGTCCTCCGTCACCGTGTAGGTGCCGAGCTCGCGCGGGTCGGAGAACAACCACACCGAGACCTCCTGGCCGGCGTAGTCCTCGCTCATCGTGACGGTGATCGTGTCACCCGGTGAGAAGGTGTCCGGCGCGCTGATGCCGCCCTCGGCGTCATCCGACCCGCCCGGGCCAGCCGGAGTGACTGCGTCCGTCGGATCGGACTCCGAGACCACGGGCTCCTCGTCACCGCGCACGGCGGTGGACTCGAAGGTGATCTCCTTGCCCACCAGGTCCGCAGTCAGCTCCAGCTCGGTGCCGTCCGCGCCCTCGATCGGCTCGCCGTCGGCCAGCCACCGGTTGGTGACCTCGACGTCCTCGGTGGCGGAGAACTCCGCCGGCGTGCCGGTGAGCGTCTCCCCGACCTGCGAGTCGCCGCTGATGGTCGGCCTCTCGTCCGCCGTCAACGGTGCCAGCTCGACCGGTCCCACCGGGGCCGAGACGTCCGACGCGGTGTCGTCGCCACGGGTGGCGATCGACTCGAAGGTGATCTCCTGTCCCACCTGGTCGGCGGTCAGCTCCAACGAGCTGCCGGTCTCACCACTGATCGGCTCTCCGCCGGCCAGCCACCGGTTGGCGATCTCGACACCCTCGTCGTCGTTGAACGTCGCCGGCGTGCCGGTCAGCGTCTCACCGACCTGCGGAGTGCCCTCGATCGTCGGGGCGTCCGTGGCAGCCAGCACCACGAGCACGGGTCCGACGGTGTTGGACGTCGAGGGCAGGGACTCGTCACCACGGGTGGCGACGGACTTGAACTGGATGTTCTGCCCGACGTGATCGTCGGTCAGCACCAGCTCCGTGCCGTCCGCCTCGACCTCCTCGTCGCCGATCACCCAGAAGTTGGTGACGGTGACGTCCTCGGTGGGTGAGAAGGTCGCCGGCGTGCCGGTGAGGGTCTCCCCCACCCGCGGCGTGCCGGTGAGCTCGGCGTCAGTGTCGATCTCCAGATCCTCCGGAGCATCGGTGATCGGGCCGACCGCGATGGACTCGGCACTGTCACTCGTCTCGTCCAGCGACCTGCTGGCGGTCTGCACGACCCTGACCTCCTGGTCGCGCAGCTCCTCGGTCAGCTCCAGGGTCTCCTCGGTGGCGCCCTCGATCGGGGTGAAGTCCTCACCGTCGCCGGCCACCCACTGGAAGGTGATCTCGGCCCGGTCGTCGGACACGTCGGCCGGGGTGGCCGTGAGCGTCTCGCCGATGAACGGCTGTCCGGTGATCGTCGGCTGACCGATGATCGTCAGATCGATGGGCACGACCGGGCCGATCTCGTTGGACCGGTCCGACGTCGCCTCGGCGCCGTCGATGGCACGCGTGGCCGAGGTGGCGTACGTGATCGTCGCACCCTCCTGCTCGACGCCCACCGTCAGCGTCGTGCCGGTCTCACCCTCGATCAGCTCGTCGTCGGCGTACCACTGGTGCTCCAGCGTGACGCCCTCGTCGTCGGTGAAGGTGGCCGGCGTGGCGGTGAGGTCCTCACCCACCTGACCGTCACCCTCGATCGTCGGCTGATCCACGACGGCGAGCTCCACCGGGGCCTCGCGGACGGGGCCCAGCGGATCGGACTCGGCCGATTCTGTGACACCAGCGCACGTGGACGTCTGGACGACCTTGACGAACTGACCCTCGTAGTCCTCCGTCAGCGGCAGCGCGCCAGAGGTCGCGCCCTCGATGGGCGCGAAGTCGTCGCCCTCACCCACGAACCACTGCAGCGTGGTGGTCGGACGGCATCCTGGCGTCGGGGCAGTGATCACGGTCAGGGACTCACCGATGTACGGACGCGGGTCACCGGCATAGCCGGGTTGCCCGTCAATCACCGGAGCCGCCTCCACCGGCTCAGTCGGGTCGGAGATGGATTCCACATCGTCCTGACCCTCCTTGGACGCGATGGTCACGAACACGATCGCCTCGCCCACGTCGCCAGCGACCGGCGTGTAGGTGGTCTCCGTGCCGAGCACCTCGGTCTCGCCCTCGTGGCGCCACTCGTAGGTCGTCGAGTCAGGATCGCCCGTAAAGGTCGCCGGCGTCCCGGTGAGCGTCTCGCCCACCTGTGGGGTGCCTTCGATGGTCGATCGCTCGTCCTCCTCAAGCCCGGGTGGATCGTCGCTCTCCACGACGATGGCGCCGAAGGTATCGTTGCCACCGGTGAGGCGCAGCACGTCCATACCGTCCAGCGCGACGGGCGGCTGGAGGTTCTCCGGGACGATCCCCGTGCTGCTGACCCTCCACGTCACGACGTCGCCGGTGGTGGTGAGGGCCGCAGCATATTCACCTGACCGCGCGATCTGCAGGACCTCACCGTCCACCTCGTCCGCGGGGAAACCGGCGTCCTCCTCACTGGAGTCGGCTCGCAAGGTGAGGACCCGTCCGCTCTGCGTGAGCGCGGTGCCGTACCTACCGCTGCTGACCCGCTGCTGGGTGGCGATGTCGACCACGGGGTCGGCGGCGTCGGCGGGGACCACGGTCGCCCACGTGGCAAAGTTGACAAACGCCACACTGCCGTCGTCAAGCAGTGCGTAGTCGTAGAAGTTGGTGGAGGACCCGGCCGTCCCCCCGAGCTGCGTGACGCCGGTGAGCGGCGTGCCGTCTTCGGACTCGATGGGCGTCGGGCCGATGGAGTCGATGCGGGTCACCTCCCCACTGTCGAGGAGGACCAGCAGGTTGGATCCGTTGCTCGCACCGACGGCCTGCACGGCGTTGCCACCGAGATCGGCGGGGGTCAAGACCCCATCAGGAAAGAGTCCCCGACTGCCTCCGGCCCACTTGTGCAGGTGACCATCCGTGGTGACGGCCCACGCCATCGCAACCTGGGAGACGCCGGCGTCGATCACCGTGGTGGAGCTGACTGCCGCCGGAATGTCGGCGATCGCGGCGGGGGTGCCGGGCAGTGCCTCCAGAGTGCCGTCGGCCCGGATGGCGAGCTGGACGTCTTGGGCGCCCAGATGGCTGCCGAACCCAGCCCAGGGGCCGTCCTCGGCCGGGTAGCCGGCCGGATCGGAGCCCCAGATCTCGATCCCACCGGCCTCGGCCTGGGCGGGCATGTCGGTGTCGTCGTGCTCGTCTGCCATGCCGGGCGCCAGGGTCAGCGCCCCCACGATGAGGGCCATGCCGCCCACCGCTCCGGTGATGGTTCGCCACTTGACCATGAAGTCCTCCGTGTCTCTGCGCTGCGTCTCGTGCGCTGGGTGTCTCGTGCGGCACCATCTGGTGCGCTGCGGCCGGGCACGTCTGCACACGGCGTGGAGAGGAGGCTACGTAATCTGGGTCACGTCCGGTTGAAAATGAGGCGTTGTGCCGTCCAGATCAGACGATCATCCCATTTCGGGTCCGGGGAGCCGACGATGCTTGACCCCTCCTGTGACCTGAGGCACATTCCGATCCATGGACCGCGACCCCCAGCCACGCCGCCTCGGACGCGCCACCAGCCGCCTGGCCGCAGCCGCCGTGCTGCTGCTCTCCTTCGGCGTGCTGCAGTCCAGCGCGGAGACCGGCATCCCCGAGCACCCGAACTTTCCAGGTCAGGGTCTGCCGGACCACCGGGCGGCAGGCGTCGGCGGACAGTACGTCGCACCTCAGGTCCGCGGGAACAACTACGTGTCTGCCGCAAAACAGTGGGTTAGTGTTCCCACCATTCCGACCGCCGCCTACCTCAGGAACACGCGGGAGACCGCTGAACAGTTCGACCCCACGTGCCTGCGCCTGGATGGGCAGTCCAATCGGAAGTCATGGCAAGCGAACGTCGTCCTGCTGAACTCCGCCGCTGACCCGGAGGCACCCAACCGATTCGGAGCCACTCGGGACTTTGACGTCCGGACGGTGGCCTTCGGCGCCATCCCCGTCGAAGCCACCATCGCGCTGGAGCAGCCCAGAGACTCCGCAGGTGTCGTGGTCCCCGCGGACTTCGAGATCACCTCTGGCGAGTATTGCCCTGGGTATGGGCCGTTCCCCACACGGCCGCCGGGCGGGCCTACAGGCAACACTTTCGCCAACGCCGCCACCATCGACGGGGAGGTCCGCACCAGCGTGAGGTCATTGCACATCGACGGCGTCCCGGTCGAAGTAAGCGATTCGTGCGGAGCCGAAGGGGCACAGCTCGAGGTCACCAGCACGCCATACATCCGATGGGATCCGTCGATCACTCCGGAAGAACAGCCAACCCGGCCCAACTTCACGACGACTCCGTACTACAACCCAGCCGTCGGTGGACGACTCTTCGGCACCGTGGACATCCCCGCTTTCAGCGGCTGTCTCACCGCAACGGGGGACGACCTCTCCCCCTTGCTCACCTCCGCCGTGTCCGGACCAGGCAACCCGCTCGAGATGAGGAGCGAGGGCCTCGAGGGCAGTGAGAACTTCGTCCAATGTCCGTGGTCCGGCAACTGCCCCGAACGGATCCCTGACATTCCCGTCCCGACCACTCCACCAGCCACGGAGGACTGACATGTTGCGCCTGACCCGACGCACCAGCATCGCACCCATGCTCGCAGCAGCCTTCGTGCTGGCCCTGGCGCCGGCGGCCGTGGCGGCGCACACCACCATCACCGTCGGAGGCGCAGCCACACCCGACGGGCCCGTGCCGATCACCGCGGCCAACACGAGCACCGTGACCTTCGAGTCGAACTTCGGTGTCGAGACCAACTGCGACACCATGTCCACCGAGGGCGAGATCCTGCGCGGCGCCCCGGTCACGATCGGGGCCCGCATCGGCGAGATCACCAACCTCTCGAGCGTCAACTGCACGAAGTCGTCCCTCAATTTGCCCGTCGTCTTTCACAGCCAGCCCGGCGACATCGTCGTTCGCGCTCATCCGGCGAGCCCCGGGGACCCGATCCCGGTCACCATCGAGAACATCGCCTGGAAGCTGCACTCGACCGGCGGGCAACCCTGGGCCTGCGAGATCTTCCTCGACGGGTCCGTCGACGCCACCCTCACCCCGGCCACCGGCGGCGTCGACGCCGAGCTCTCACTCGCCAGCAGCGGCCAGGACCTCGACCTCACCACCGGCGACGGGTTCGGCAACCGGCAGACCACTCCGGGATCGCAGTCGTGCGGCGGCTGGTGGTACGAGCCCGGGGACGTCGCCGGACCGCTCGGTGGCGACTTCGACGTCAGCACCAATGGCGCGGGGGCGATCTCCCACGGCTGACACCCATGGTTTTCCCACCCGAGGGAGGGCGGGAGCGTCGTACGAATCGTTCGTGCGACACAGCACAGAGAGGAAACACCATGCACACCATCAAGAGAACGACCGCTGTCGCCGCCGGCGCCGGCCTGATGCTGCTGGCGGGGACGGGGACGGCGTTCGCCAACCACACCAACGTCACCGTCGGCGGCAGCGACAGCCCAGCCGGGCCGGTGGACGTCACCGGCACCAACACCAGCACGATCTCGTTCGAGACCAACTTCGGCGTCGAGCTGAACTGTGACAGCTCCGACATCACGGGCAACGTGCTGCGGGGCGCCTCGGTGGCCGTCGGCACCAAGGTCGGCGAGATCACCAACCTGGAGTTCACCGACTGCACGGCCACCAGCCTCGACCTGCCGGTGGTCGTCACGATGAGCGCGGGCGACTTCGTCGTCAGCGGGCACCCCGCCAACGCCGGGGACCCGGTGCCGGTGACCATCGACAACGTGGCCGCCCACGTGTACTCCACCGGTTCACAGCCGTGGGCGTGTGAGATGTATGCCGACGGGTCGGTGGACGCCACCATCAATCCGGGCTCGACGTCCGGCCCTGACGGCGAGGTGTCCCTGGCCTCCAGCGGCGACGACCTCGACATCACCACGGGCGACGGGTTCGGCAACCGCCAGACCACGCCCGGCTCGCCGTCCTGCGGTGGCCAGGTGGAGACCGGAGACCTCGCCGGACCGCTGGGAGGTGACTTCGACCTCGACACCGACGGTGAGGGAGCGATCAGCCACGGCTGACCCCTGCCGCTGACCCCCAATACGTCGTGGGCCGAGCGCATGCAGCGCGCTCGGCCCACGACCCTCACCACCGTAGCCACACCACCCCCAACCGAAAGGCCACTTCCATGAAGACCCTCACCACACGCCGGCGCGCGCGCTGGGGCACCAGCCTCGCGGCCCTCGGCTCCGCACTCGCCATGACGTTCGCGGCCGCCCCGGCGAACGCCGCGACGATCGACGTCGACTACGACGTCAACGGCAATACCACCATCGCGTCCACCGGCTCCAACATCACGCTGGGCCCGGCCGTCCTGAACTCCTTCGTCGAGGCCGACGGGCAGTTCACCGGCAGCATGGCGCTGCCCGGCACCCGCACCGAGTTCGAGGTGGCGGGATTCATCCCTGTGACGGCGGACGTGAACTTCGAGCCCACGGGTCCGACCACCGGCACGCTCACGCGGGCGGGCCGGCAGAACGTGCTCGAGTCCACCTCGGGCTACTACGTGCGGCTGAGCAACATCAAGGCGAGCATCTTCCCGCTGTTCGCCGGGTCGCAGTGCCGCACGGCCGAGCCGGTGAGCATCGACGCTGACACCCCCGAGGGCGAGTTCTTCGACATCGCCACCGGTGGACGCCTGGTCGGTGAGTACAGCCTCGGAGACTTCGAGAACTGTGGCCTCAACACCTGGCTGATCAACCTGCTCGTCCCCGGTGACGGCAACACGATCGAGCTGGACCTCACCGACGGTCGCATCGCCGACTGACGACACCAACCCCCAGCTCGGCCCCGCGCAACCAGCGCGGGGCCGAACTGCGTCGCGCGGGATGCTGGGCCTTGCAGCCACCCAGCATCCCGCAAGGCCAAACTAGTTGGCCAGAAGCGTCCCGTCCCGACAATTGCCCAATATTCTGGGCTGACTTTGTTGTGTCCGCAAGGACAGGCTCAGGTGCGTGCCCGATCACTCCCCTCCCCACGATTGGGAGGAGAGTTCGCACGAGCTGGGGCAACGCCTGCTGCACCGGCGCGAGGCTCTCGGCTTGAGCCAGGAGAGGCTCGCGTCCCTCGCCGGCATCAGCCGCAACCAGATCTACAACATCGAGAAGAGCCACAACTCCCCGAGCATGGACACCCTGTGGTCGATCGCGGCGGTTCTGGAGATCTCGGCGTCGGAGCTGATCAACGACCTCGGCCGCTCCTGACATTCCTCCGTTGATCGGAGCGGCGCTCTCCGTTCGGTCCGATGGGTCGGGCTCGACCCACCTGCCGCACAGTGTCCGAGGGGACCCCTAGCGTGATCCGTACGCACCTGACCGGTGCCCTTCGTACCCAATGCCCAACATGTTGGGCTGACTTTGTTGTGCCCCAGCACAAGGCTCGGACGCATGACGACGGCCGACCCGCGGGATCGCTTGCGCGATGTCTCGGCCGCGCTCGGCCAGCGCGTCAGGTCCCGCCGCGTGAGCCTCGGCCTCACCCAGGAGGAGCTGGCGCACCGCAGCGGACTCAGCCGCAACCAGGTGCAGAACTTGGAGAACAACCGCAACAACGCCCGTGACGCCGATGGCCGCACGGGCCCGGCCAACCCTCGCTTCGACACCCTGTGGTCCGTGTCCGAGGCCCTGGAAGTCACCGTCTCCGACCTCCTGCAGGGCCTCGACGACTCAGAGTGACGCTGACGCTCCCGCGCGCAAGACGCCGGGTTCGCGGGCACCAGCCCCGAACCAGTCGGAAAGACCAGGGCTTGCCCCGCGACACTCTCAACCCTGCCGCCACGGGTCACGTCATACGGACGTACGACCCCGCGCCGAACTCGCACATGGCCGCCCCGAACACCGCACCATGGCCGGTGGGTCCTTTTTTGAGGACGTGACCCCACCCATCGGCATACTGTGAGGCAGGGCACATTGGTGAGCCGGGGAGACCATGAGCGACCTTCCGACGAACGACGGATGCAGGACGCCGTGAGCGCGCTGCGCGACGAGCTCGGCCCGTCGACGTCGACGGCCCACCTGGTCCGGACGTTCCGGCCCCGGCTCCCCGCCCTCGTGCAGGCCATCACCGCCAAGATCCAGTCCGACGTCACCGCCTACGCCGGCCGCTCCACCGGCCGTCGGCGCAAGCTCATCGACATGGCGGTGGCAGGGGCCATCGAGCACTTCCTCGAGCTCGTCCAGGACCCCAACGCCTCGAGCCGGCGCGTCGATGAGCTGTTTCGCCGGATGGGGCACGGCGAGGCCACGGACGGTCGTACTCTCGACGCCATGCAGACCTCACTGCACATCGCCACCAAGGACGCCTGGCGCGAGATCGGCACCGTGGCCGTGCAGCACGGCATCGACGCACAGGCACTGGGGATGCTCGGGAACCTGCTGTTCGACTACATCGACCACCTCTCCACCCAGGCCGCCGAAGGCCACGCCGGCGGACGCGACGCCGTGCAGCGCGACCGCGGCTCGGCCCGCTCCCAGCTGCTGGAGGAGCTGCTCGCCGGAGCACCGCCCCGCGAGCTCCAGTCGCGCGCGGCCACCGCCGTCTGGCCCCTGCCCCGCCAGCTGGTGATCATGACCGTTCTCGGCGCCGACGAGACCGACCTCCCCGTTCTCGATGACCTGCCGGCGACCTGCCTGACCCGTACGTCCAGCGTCCCGGCCGTCGTGATCTGTCCCGCCGAGGCCGCGCCCGGCGTCATCGATGCCGTGACCCGGCGGAACCCGGACGCACGATGCGGCATCAGCTGGGCCGTGCGCCCGGACCAGGCGCCCGATGCGTCGCGCTGGGCCGAACGAGTCCTGCTGCTGGCCGACGCGGGCGTGGTGCCTGACCAGCCGGTTCTGCACTGCACCGAGCACCGGACCCAGCTGTGGCTGCACTCCGAGCCCGCCCTGCGGCAACGGCTGTGCCAGGACCTCCTGAGCCCACTGCTGGCCGAGACCCCCAACTCCCGCGAGATCCTCTCCGAGACACTGTTGTGCTGGCTGGAGACGCGCGAGAGCGCACCCGCCATCGCCGCGACGCTCGGCGTCCACCCGCAGACCATCCGCTACCGCTGGAAGCGCATCAACGAGATCTTCGGCGAGACCCTGCACGAACCGGAGTTCATCGTCCAGATCACCATGGTGCTCAAGGCCAGCGTCCCGCTCTGGAAGTCCGGTGATCAGAGCGACTTCGAGCGCTACCGCGGCGAAGATCCGCCGTGAGCGACGCGCCAGCCTCCCCCACCCCCACGCTGCCCGTCCTGTCGATGGTGCGGGTGCTGGGCGCCACCGCCGTCACGGTGGCGCTCACCGTCATGACGCTCGTGCCCGGCTGGCGCGTCCCCCACTGGGAGTGGGTTGCTCTCTCGGTGGTCATCGCCCTGGCGGCCTGCGCGGCGTGGGCCTGCACCCGGCGGCGCAGCTCCTGGCCCGTGGAGGCATGGTCGGCGTTCACGCTCGTCGCCGTCGTCGCGTGGTGCGTGGCCGGAGTCGTCGGTGAGACGACGTCAGCGCCGTTCACTCCCGCCGCGGTGACCGCGCTCGGCCTCCTGGCGGCGGGCGAGGCAGAGCGTCGCAGTGGCGTGAACACCCGAGTGCCGGCGTGGTGGCCCGCTGTCACCATCGGCAGCTGCGCCGTGGCCGCAGCGGCCTGGACCATCGCCGGCGACACGACCAGCGGGGTCACGACGGGCCTCGCTGCCCTCGTGGCGACTGCGCCCGGCACCGCCCGGCTCGCGGCTCCCCTGGCGTTGCTTCGTTCTCGCCCCAGGACGCGAGGACTCGACCTCGACGTCGGCTCGCTGGCCCCGGGCATCGCCGCCCGCCTGGACACCGTGGTGCTGCAGCAGCACGGCACCGTGACCACCGGTGATCTGCGTGTGCTGCAGGTGCAGCCCGTCGAGCCCGACCACGACCGCAACCTTCGCTGGTTCGCCGGCGCGCTGGCGCACGCCCACAACGACAGGGTCTGGCACGCGGTCGCCCGCCTGTCCGCCCGGGGCCGCCTCTCCGGCGTCGAGAACGTCCCCGGTCGAGGCATTCGCGGCTCCGTCGACCGCCACCCGGTGCGCCTCGGCTCCCCGGACTGGATCGGCCTGCCCGTCATCGAGGATCTCTGGACTCCCGTGGCCGTGGAGGTCGACGGTCGCCCGCTCGGCACTCTCGTGCTGGCGGAGGACACCCGCGAGCACGCGGCCGCCTCCGTGGCACGGCTGCGCGCTCTCGGCATCGACGTGGTGCTCGTCAGCGACGACACGCGCCCGCGCGCCGAGGCCGTGGCGCGAGCCGCTGGCCTGGAGGAGGTCCTCCTGACCGACGAGGGTGACACGGTCCGCTCCGTCGTCGACCAGCTCCGCCACGAGGGCCAGGTGGTGGCCGTCGTGTCCGACATCGCCCCGGATGCCGATCTCCGCATCGGCCCTCAGGCCGTCGGGCCAGCAGGCATCGTCACCGCCGACAACGACGTCCGTCGCGTCGTGGCCGCCATCCGCGCCGCCCGGGGTGTGGCCACAGCGACCACGCGGGCACAGAGGGTCGCCGTCGTCGCCGCGCTGATCGGGGTGTCCGTGGTGGGTGCCGGGCTCGCCGGCCCGCTCCTTGCCTGCGCCTGGGCGATCATCGCCGCACTGGCCGTGGGCGTCGCCGCCGCACCCGCCGGGACAGATCAGACGGACGTCCGAGAACAGCCCACCGACACTGACGGAGCGCCTCCGCGCGCCTAGGCTCCTCAGGGGAGAGGTGGCGCCCCTGTTCGCCGCTCCTCCCCTTCGCGGGCGCGCTCCCACTCCCCCCTGCGCCCCGCCGGCGCTGGCCCAGCCTCGGGGCCGGGCCAGCGCCTCCACCGCCCCTCCCGCGGGCCCGCCATGGATCCATCCGCCGACGGGCCAGGAGCACTCGCTCCCACCCCCCCGCCACCATCACCCACTGGCGGCCAGCGGGTCACGGCGCAACTCCGCCCTGCTCACGTGACCAGTCGCCCTCCTGAGGTCCGAGAGACGTACCCGTTCGAGACGTCGAACTGACCGGGAGTGTCAGTGCTGCCCGGCATGGTGAAGACGTGACGTGATCGGCGATCGCTCCGGACAGCGTCACCGACGGTAAGACAGGGAGGTGTGCGGCGCGTGGAGAGGTTGCTCGATGTTGTGACCACGCCCTACCGATGGGGCCACGGTCGGATGGCGGAGAGCGGGTCCGCCCTGGAGGTCGCCCTGACGACATGGGTGCTGGGGACTGTGCTCATCATCGTCGGCCTGGGAGTGCTCGCGCTCACCGTCTTCCTCTGCTGCGACGCGGCCTCGCGGTTCATCGACCACACCTTCAGCCGCGCGGCGCAGGGCGCGGGCACAGACCGCCTGCGCACCCTCGCCACCCAGCACGCCACGTGGACGCGAGGAGTCACGATGATCCGTCGGCTCACCAGGATCTTCACTCCATGGCAGTCTCGCGCTGGTGAACCGGGACTGTGTGAGGCTGAACGACCTGGCGCACGGCGCTGGCGCCACGTCGCACAGCTGCTCGCTGGTGCGGCATCCGTGCCCCGCGCGGCCACCGGCCTCGTCCGAGTCGTCCTCTCTTCTCTCGGCCTGCTCAGCGTGGCGGCCACCTGGTGGGTCCTGGGAGCGCCGGGCGCTCACTGGGTACTCGATCGCCGTCCCCACTGGATCGACGTCGACGTGGGTGCATGGCTCGGCTGGACTGCCGCCATCGTGTCGATCAGCGGCTTCGTGCTCGTGCGGCTCACCTCCCGACGGCGCCGGGCGCTGGCCGAGTGGCGTCGCCAGGAGACCATGCGGACCACCGACCACCTGCAGCAGCGTCAGACGGCTACCCTCGCCGCCGTCACCGCCACCCACAAGGCACTCGACATCGCTCTGTGGCGCTGGCGCGTGCGGCTGAACCGTCGCCGCCACGACATCGACGAGCAGATCCGCGTCCTCACCACGGAGCTGCACGAGGAGCTGGGACTCTCCCGACCGCGCTCCAGCTGGTGGCCCCGGGCCAGTGACAGCACCTTCGGCGCTGAACACCAGCGGCAGCAGGATGCCACGATCGTCGAGGCCACAGAGACACTGACGCAACTCCACCGACTGTGCGAGTGCGACGGACTCACGGCAGAGCGGTTCCGTCGCTGGACAGGGCGCAGGGTGAAGCGCAGCGCCGGACAGGTCGACGCCCGTTTCGACACCGCATCCGTGACGGGCGCTCTCACCGCCGGGCCGTCTGAGCCCACGGCCTGGCTCACTCCGCTGCGGTACTTCATCGACGCCACCTCCCCACCCGACGAGGTGCTCGCCCGCGCAGAGCAGGCATGGACGCAGGAGCGGGACGAGCTGCTCAGCGATGCCGCCGGCCACGCCAACCGGACTTTGTGGAGAGGCTGGTGCGGGTGGGCCGACCTCGATCACAACACGCGGGTGATCGAGCAGGAACTGAGACGATCAGCATCATGGGCCGACTCGCCGACCGCCTCCTCGCGCCGTGATCCGCGCATGTTCACCCGCACGAGCACCACGCTGTCTACACGGGGACCGGACGGGGTGATGCGGCAGAAGGAAGCGTCAAGTGCCTGCTCAAGGTAGCGTATATGTCCTGCCGAGGGTAGCGTACATTCATGACGTACGTTGCTCGGACAGTAGACATCGAGTTGGACGATCTCCTCGACCTCGCACCGGCCATTGCGCTCGACGGACCCAAGGGCGTCGGCAAGACCGCCACGGCGTCGCGGCGTGCGACCGCGAGCTGGCAGCTGGACGACCCGGCACAGCGCTCGCTGCTCGAGGCCGACCCGGAGTTCCGCGACGCCCCCGCCGGGACGCTCCTGCTCGACGAGTGGCAGCGACTGCCGGAGACCTGGGACTCGGTGCGGCGTCGGGTCGACGAAGGAGCCCCACCCGGACGCTTTCTGCTCACCGGCAGCGCCAGCCCCGGCCCGGGGGTGGACACCCACAGCGGAGCCGGGCGCATCCTCTCGCTGCGCATGCGGCCCCTTGCCCTGCACGAACGCGAGCTGGCCACACCGACGGTCAGCCTGCAGGCCCTGCTCGCCGGCACTGCAGGAATGATCGACGGCAGCACCTCGCTGACAGCGGGGGACTACCTGCGTGCCATCGAGAGGAGCGGCTTCCCCGGGATTCACGGACAGCCCGATCGCCTCCGACGTGGCCTGCTCGATGCCTACCTTCAGCGAGTCATCGATCGCGACCTGCCGGACCTCGGCTTCGCCGTGCGTCGACCGGAGACCCTGCGCCGCTGGCTCGCCGCCTACGCCGCCGCCACCTCCACCACCACGTCCTACTCACGCATCCTCGACGCCACCACGTCCGGCGACGGCTCGCAGCCGGCCAAGACCACCACCATCACCTACCGCGACCAGCTCTCCCGGCTCTGGCTGCTCGACCCAGTGCCCGGCTGGAGCCCGAGCCGCAACCCCATCGCAAGGCTGCAGCAGGCGCCCAAGCACCAGCTGGCCGACCCGGCCCTGGCGGCCCGCCTCCTCAACCTGTCCGCACCGGCGCTGGCCAGCGCGTCCGGCGCCGCCATGGCCGGGCCACTGTTCGAGTCACTCGCCGCCCTCGGCGTCCGCGTCGCCGCGCAGGCCGCCGAGGCACGCGTCGGGCACCTCCGCACCCGCAACGGGGACCACGAGGTCGACCTCGTGGTCGAAGGACCCGACGGACAGGTGCTCGGCATCGAGGTGAAGCTCGCCGCGTCCGTCCACGACGGCGATGTCCGCCACCTGCTGTGGCTCCGCGACCAGCTCCCGGACCAGGTCGTGGATCTACTGGTCCTCACCACCGGCCGTCAGGCCTACCGGCGTCGCGACGGGGTAGTCGTCGTCCCCCTTGCACTGCTCGGCGCCTGACCACACCACACGGACGATCCGAGCGCCAGGCGTCGCCGTGGACTGCGCGCCGATGCTGACTTCGTCATCGAAGCCGGTCTGCCCGAGCCGGCGGTGTTCGACTCAGCGGCTCGGGGCGACGACAACCCCGGCTCCGACCTGGACTACCGCAGCGTCATGTCGGACCCGAGTGAGGCTTCACCCACGAGCTCGCAGGCATGCGGACGCCAGGTGGTGCGCCGCGGCATGATCACACTTCTCCTTCACTCATGCTGCCCAGCCCGCTGCTGAGTTCATGCTCGAAGCGATGCGCCATCCATCTCGATTCCGATGACCTGAGCGACACGATCCATGTCGAGGTCCCAGGAAAGCAGCGCTGTTCCGCAACGAAACGCAACGGCCACGATCGCGCAGTCGACCAAGCCACGAGGTGTGACCCCGGCTTGTCGACACCGACGGTAGATCCGCGCGGCGGCGTCGAAATCGGCCACCGGATCAAAGGGAACGAGCTCGAAGCGCAGCAGCAAGCGCCGCAGATCGTTCTCCCGCGCGTCGCTGCGTGCCCCGGCCAGCACCTCCATCAGCACCGGCTCAGTGACCATCAGCGGCCCGGCGGTGTCAATCAGCTCGGCAAGGCGTTGGTCCGCTGCGCTGCCCGTGGCGCTGTCGTACTCGACCCAAGCCGAGGTGTCGGCCAGGATCACGCCGCGCCACGGGGAGCGGCATCGAACGGGACCTCATCCATCGCACCGGCGCCCCGCATCGCCAGCGCCTGCTCGCGCGTCATCGGCTGCCCAGCGAGATGTCGCAACGCCAGGTCAACGGCCTCGGTCTTGGTGTGGATCCCATAGCGGTCCATGATCGTTCGAAGGAAGCTGTCCTCGATCTCGATGTTGGTTCGCACTTTCGACATACACCTATCGTACACGTAGCGTGTATATCATGCGCCTCGCCCGGTCAGGAGT
Source organism: Aeromicrobium sp. CF4.19 (assembly GCF_051262555.1). Classification (NCBI taxonomy): domain Bacteria; kingdom Bacillati; phylum Actinomycetota; class Actinomycetes; order Propionibacteriales; family Nocardioidaceae; genus Aeromicrobium; species Aeromicrobium sp. CF4.19. The sequence goes on from NZ_JBIMEU010000003.1 coordinate 100,361, forward strand.
GAATCCGGTGCTGGATGATCCGCTACTCCATCGGCCGCATGCGTCACCTCATCGCCCATCACGACGAAAAGGTCGATGACCGACTGGTGTTCGCGGCACGACAGCGTCGCGATCCCGACCTACTGCAGAGGATCGGTCTCGACGACTGACGTAGGGGCCCGCGATGCTCTACTCCCTACCCGCCCAGGTGAGGAACTCCTCGGCGGTCAGGACGGGCTTGTCGTACTGGCGGGCCTTGCGGGCCTTGCCCGACTGAGTGCCGGCCTCGGCGACGACAAGCACGTCACAGCGGGTCTTGGTCACCGTCTTCACGGGAGCGAGCCCGCTCCTCGCCGCGATCGCCTCCATCTCCTCCCGCTCGAGCAGCCGTCCCGCCGGGGAGAGCGCCGTGCCGGTGAAGCAGACTCGCGCCCCGGGCACGAACACCTCCTCGACGCTCACGCTCCCGGCCGCCATCGCAGCCAGAACGTCATCGACGAACCGCTCGCCCACGTAGGACTCCACCCGACGCAACCGCTCCACCAGCTCCGGCGACAGGCGGGACGCCTTGGTGGCGACGTTCGCCAGGCGTGACGTCACGGCCCGCGCCACCAGGGGCGACGGATGCTCGCCCGGCCTCACGCGCGTGCCGTCCAGCAGGAGCGCGCCGACGGCGTCACCGGCCGTGACGAGCGCCGCGAGGGTGGGCAGCCGGTCCGTGGAGGGAACGAGAAGGTCGCGGTCGCGACCCAGCAGGACGCTGGGCTCCTGCAGACCCTCGGCCGCCTCGAACGGGGTGCCCACGCCGAGATCCTGCGCCTCCCGCAGCCGCTCGAAGGCCGCCAACGCCGACCTCGCCCGCACCACCGCACGCGACGAGGCCAGTCCGGCCCTCTCCTCGACGTCGAGCAGCCGGGTCGGGACGTCGATGCCGAGCGGCATCGGCACCACCACACGCAACCGCTTGAGCTCGAAGTCGACCGTCCCGAGCAGCTCGTCCACCCCGACCCCGACCGGCGTCCAGCCCTCCAGCAGCGGCGCGAGCACCGCCCACGCCTCCGGCAGCGTCGGAGCCAGCAGGACGTCGTCGGCGCCGATGCCGTAGGCCGAGCGAGCGTCGGCGAGGTCGCGCTCGGGGTTCACGAGCGTGCTCACCGACGAGCCGTCGTCGAAGGCCACGGCGATCTCCACCGGTCGCGGCCGGGAGAACGTGCCTTCGTCGCCCACGTGGGAGACGCCCAGCGCACAGTGCCGTGCCGGTGCGGTGCCGAGCGTGGCCGCGTGCAGGAACCGCAGGACCCGCCGGTCCGTGCGCAGGTGCCGCGGCTCCACCGGGCGCTTGAGCACCAGCCCGTCCATCGACGTCGCCCGGCTCAGCGCCACGTATACCTGCCCGGTGGCAAAGACCCCGCCGGTGAGGTCGACGACGAGCCGGTCCAGCGTCTGACCCTGGCTCTTGTGGATGGTGATCGCCCACGCCAGCTTGAACGGCAGCTGCCGGTAGGTGCCCACCACCTCGCGTCGCAGCGTGCCGCCGTCGGCCACCGGCCGGGTGACCTCCCACAGGTGCGGACCCACCTCGACGACACCACCGCCCGCCAGCTCGACCGTGACGAGCGGCTCGCCCTCGTCGACCTCGACGTCGAGGATGCGCCCGAGCGTGCCGTTCACCCACCGCTCGGCTCCGTCGTTGGTGAGCATCATGACCTGCGCGCCGGGCTTGAAACGCAGCGTGGCGTCGGTGGGCGGGTCGAAGCCGGAGACGTCGCCGCTGTGCGTCGCCTCGTGCACCGTCGTCTCACCGGGCAGCGCGTCGAGCCGTTGGCGGTTGCGGGCGGTGACGATGGTGTTGGACGGCGCGAGGGTCAGCCACAGCTCGTCGGTCGGCGGCTCGAAGTCCGGGTCGACGCGGCTGTTCAGCTCGGCCATGGACTCGGCGAGCAGGACGCCGTCGCGCACCGCGTTGAGCAGGTGCGTCAGCCGCGCGTCGCCGAGCTGGCGGAAGACGGTCGTGAGCGCGACCGTCGCGAAGTGCCCCTCACCAGCTGGCACAGTGTCGAAGCTGTGCGCGGAGAAGAAGTAGGGCGTCGCGTAGTGGGTGGCGAAGAACTCCGCAGCACCGTCCTCCACGACCGGTGGCAGCTGGAGCAGGTCACCGACGAGCACCACCTGCACGCCACCGAACGGCTCACCGGGCCGAGGCCCGTAGCGACGCAGCGCCGCCTCCACCATGTCCAGGACGTCGGCGCGCACCATCGACGCCTCGTCGACGACGAGCGTCTGCAGGCCCTTGATGCTGCGCGTGAACCGACCCGGCCGGTAGTCCCCGTCGCGCACGTCCTGCAGCGTCGTCGTGGCGCGGAAGCCGAACAACCGGTGGATCGTGTAGCCGTCGACGTTGAGCGCCGCGATGCCCGTCGGCGCTGCCACCACCACCCGCCGTTCGGTGGAGGCCATGAAGTGCCTGATCAGCGTGGACTTGCCGGTCCCCGCCTTGCCGGTGAGGAAGAGGTGCTGCCCGGCGTCGAGGACGTCCAGGGCGCGACCGAACTCCTCGGTGATCTGGATCGTCGGCATCGGGTCCTCGGGGTCGGTGCGCTGCGGCGGCATGGCTGCGGGGGGACGTCCGACGATCCCATCACGCCGCGGGGCCACCGGGCCCGGCATGCGACATTCGCTCGACCGGGGCATGGACTCTGCTCACAATCGCTGCTATGATCGATTGTATGACCGGACGAGACGCTCTCCTCGATCGCGTGGCCAGCGCCGCGCGGACGGAGAACGTCTCCGCGGCTCGAACCTCGGCGGCGATGCTCGAGGTCGTCGAGGCACGGCGCAGTGACGTCGTGGCCGCCGGCGGGAGCCCCGCTGCGGCCGAGGATGCCGCGCAGCTCGCCATGGACGAGCTCGCCCTGACTCTGCAGACGTCGGTCTCCGCGGTCCAGTCGCGCGTGCACGTCGCCGCCACCGTCCAGCACCAGTTGCCCTTGCGTGGACGCAGCCCTCCGCGAGGGTCGGCTCTGCGCCTACCGGGTCCGTCTCATCGCCGGCGCCGCGTGGCGGCTGCACGAGGACACCTCGGTCTCTTCGCTCGACGAGCACGTCGTCGCGTATGCCGAGACCCACACCCCCACCCAGCTGCGTCAGTGGTTGCGCCGCCGGATCCTGCGGCTGGAGCCGGAGCACGCCGCCCGACGCCGGGCCGAGGCCCGGGAGCAGCGGGGCATCTGGTTCAGTCACGGCGACGACGCCATGGCCATGATGCACGCGCTCATTCCCGCCGCCGAGGCCCTGCTGCTGGAACGGGAGCTGACCATCGCGGCCAAGCTCGCCCGCACCGGGCGAGCCGGCGAGACCGATGGACGCACCCTCGACCAAGCGCGCGCGGACGTGCTGGTCGACCGGCTCCTCGGCCGCGACGGCATGGTCCCCGTGGGCCGCGGCGCCTTTCACATCGGCGTGACCGTCCCGGCCGATACCCTCCTGGGCCTCGGTCACGAGCCCGGCGCCAGCGTCGACGGCCGACTCGCACTCGATCCCGCGCTCGTCCGTGAGCTCGCCACCATGACGGACACGCTCTTCAGCCGTCTGGTCACCGATCCGCTCGGCGGGGTCCTGGACACCACGGAGCTCGGCCGGTTCCCCTCCGCCCGGCTCGAGCGGGCGCTCGTCCTCATCGACGGCGTGTGCGCCTTCCCCACCTGCAACGCTCCTGCTGCCAGCTGCGACACCGACCACGTCGTCCCCCACTCCCGCGGTGGTCCCACCACCGGCCGCAACCTGGTCCACCTGTGCCGACGACATCACGGCTTCAAGACCAGGGGACAGCTCCGCACTGCGTTCGACGCCGGCGGCGGCCACCACTGGCAGCTTCCCGACGGGCCCTCGATGCGCTCACGCACGCACCTTCCCCGGTACCACCGCACCGCGACGAGGACTACGCGCGCCTTCGCGTCGCACCGTCCGACCGTCGAGGTCGACCTCGCCTGGTGAGTGGTCCCGCGGACCCTCAGACGACGCCGAGGGCGAGCATGGCGTCGGCGACCTGCGTGAAGCCGGCGATGTTGGCTCCGTCCGCGTAGTTGCCGGGCAGGTCGTACTCGTCGGCGGTCGTCAGGCACAGGGAGTGGATGTCGCGCATGATGCGCTCGAGTCGCTCCTCGGTCTCCTCGAAGGTCCACGACGCGCGCGAGGCGTTCTGCTGCATCTCCAGCGCACTCGTGGCCACCCCGCCGGCGTTGGCCGCCTTGCCGGGGCCGTACCGCACGCCGGCCTCCTGCAGCAGGTCGACCGCCTCGGGCGTCGTGGGCATGTTGGCGCCCTCCGCCACGACGCGGCACCCTGCCTTGGCCAGGCGGGTGGCAGCGTCGGCGTCGAGCTCGTTCTGCGTGGCGCACGGCAGAGCAACGTCGCACGAGACGTCCCAGATCGAGCCGTCCCTGCCCAGCTCGGCGCCGTCACGACGCTCGGCGTAGTCGGCGATGCGTCCCCGCTCCACCTCCTTGACCTCCCGCAGCAGCGCGAGGTCGATGCCCTGCTCGTCGACGACGTAGCCGGAGGAGTCCGAGCAGGCCACGACCGTGCCGCCGAGCTGGTGCACCTTCTCGATCGCGTGGATCGCCACGTTGCCCGACCCGGAGACGACCACGCGCGTGCCGTCGAAGGAGGCGCCGTCGGCCGTGAGCATCTCCTGCACGAAGAAGGCCAGGCCGTACCCGGTGGCCTCGGTACGCACCTGCGAGCCGCCCCAGCCCAGGCCCTTGCCGGTCAGCACCCCGGACTCGTAGCGGTTGGTGATGCGCTTGTACTGGCCGAAGAGGTAGCCGATCTCGCGGCCCCCGACGCCGGTGTCACCGGCGGGGACGTCGGTGTACTCGCCGATGTGGCGGTAGAGCTCGGTCATGAAGGACTGGCAGAAGCGCATGACCTCGCCGTCGGAGCAGCCCTTGGGGTCGAAGTCGCTGCCGCCCTTGCCGCCGCCGATGGGCAGGCCGGTCAGCGCGTTCTTGAAGGTCTGCTCGAAGCCCAGGAACTTGACGATGCCGAGGTAGACGCTCGGGTGGAACCGCAGCCCGCCCTTGAACGGACCGAGTGCGGAGTTGAACTCCACCCGGAAGCCGCGGTTGATCCGGACCTCACCGGCGTCGTCGACCCACGGCACCCGGAAGATGATCTGCCGCTCGGGCTCGCAGATCCGTCGGATGATGGACGCCTCCGCGTACTCGGGATGCCGGCGCACCACCAGCGCGAGGCTGTCGAAGACCTCCCGCACCGCCTGGTGGAACTCATCCTCACCCGCGTTGCGCTCCACGACGTCGTCGAACAGGTCCTGCAGCATCGCGTCCACCATCCGTTGCTCCCGTCACCTCGACCCCGAACGGCCAACCTAACGCCGGTGCACACATCGTCGGTGGCGGCCCGACCACCGGAGCAAGGCTCGCACCGATGTACTCGAAAGAGTACGATAGATCCGTGCCCGCACCCTCCCTGCTCGCCAGCCTGCTCCTGCAGAGCGGGCTCTCCAAGTCCGCCCTGTGCCGGGCGGCGGGTCTCAGTCGCGCCCTGCTCGATGACTACCTCAAGGGGCGCAAGCAGCCCTCCGTGGCGCAGCTGGACCGCATCGCCGAAGCGGCCGGACGTCGCCTGGAGATCAGCACCACACCCCTGCCCACCCCGGTACCGTCGGCCTTCGTCGAGGTGCTCGAGCTGGGCGAGCTCTTTCCGCCTCAGCCGCGCGACCCGCTGCCCGACCTCCGCCACGTCTGGAAGGGGATGGCGCGTGTCTGACAGGCTGACCAGCAGTCTGCTCTCCAAGCTGCGCGACCTGCACGTCCACCTGGACGACGCCGGGTTCGAGCACGCCGTCGGCGGGGGCATCGCGCTGGCCTTCCACGCTGCTCCCCGGTTCACCAACGACATCGACCTCAACGTCGCCGCCGACCCCACTCGCATCGATGCGCTCCTGGCCGCGCTGCCCGAGCAGGTCGTCGTGCATCCCGGCGCCGGCGCCGAGCTCCGGCGCACCGAGCAGGTGCGACTGTTCTGGCCCGACCGGGGACAGGCGACGCAGGACGGGACCCCGATCGACCTCTTCCTTCCTGCCCACCCGACCTTCCACCACCAGCTCAACGCGCGAGCCGAGCGGGTCACCCTCGGCGGGGTCGAGCTCGCCATCGTGACGGCGACCGACCTCACGATCCTCAAGGCGCTCTTCGACCGGGCCAAGGACTGGGTCGACATCGAGGCCATGCTGCAGCGCGGCACGGTCGACGTGGACGAGGTGCAGGCGTGGCTGGCCGAGCTGCTCGGGGCCGACGACAGCCGCATCGACAGGCTCCGGCGGTTGGCCGAGGACGCCTCGAGGTGAGCGGGCTCAGCGGCGGGGGCGACGCCAGAGGGTCAGGTGGCTCTGTGCCGCCAGGACCGGAAGGTTCTGCACCGTGCCCAGCGCCTGGTGGGCGGTGGCCAGCTCGGCCTGCAGCTCAGCGACCCGCTGCTGCAGTGCCGCGACCTGGGTCTCCAGCTCGATGACGCGCCGGACGCCCTCCAGACCGAGGCCCTCCGCGGTCAGCCGGGCGACGGTGCGCAGCAGCTCGACGTCGCGCAGGGAGTAGCGGCGCCCGCCACCACCGGTGCGGCCGGCCGCGACGATGCCGAGGCGGTCGTAGGTCCGCAGCGTCTGCGGGTGCAGTCCGGACAGCTCGGCGGCCACGCTGATCACGAACACCTTGGCCTCCGGCCCCGGAGGCGTGAACTCCACGGGCACGTCAGCTCACCGCCCCGAAGAGCCCCGCGCGGGGATCGATGCCACCGCGCGCCTCGCGCAGCGCCTCGACGGCCGCCCTCTGGGCGTCGCTCAGCTCGGTCGGCACCTGGACGTCGACGGTGACGAGCAGGTCGCCACGGCCACCGGTCTTGGTGGTGCCGCCCTTGGCCTTGACCCGAAAGGTCCGACCACTCGGAGTACCGGCCGGGATCTTGAGCCGGACCGGTGCACCGTCCAGCGTCGGCACCTGGATCTGGGCACCGATCGCCGCCTCGTCGAAGGCCACCGGCACCGTGATCGTGAGGTGGTCGCCCTTGCGACCGAACAGCGAGTGCGCCTCGACGTGCACGACCAGGTAGAGGTCGCCGTCGGGGGCACCCCCACTGCCGCCTCCACCCTTGCCCTTGAGCCTGATCCGTTGGCCGTCCTTGACGCCCGGCGGCACCCGTACCTGCAGCGTCCGGCTCGACGGGGACCGGCCTGAGCCCCGGCACGTCTCGCACGGGTGCTCCACGACGAGGCCTCGGCCGCGACACTTGTCGCACGGCTCGGTCATGGCGAACACGCCTCCGGAGGCGCCCGTCTGCATGCCGCTGCCCTGGCACTTGGTGCACACCTGCGGCACCGTGCCCGGCTTGGCGCCGGTGCCGTGGCACGTCACGCAGGCCTCGTCGCTGGTCATCCGCAGCGGCAGGGTGGCGCCGTCCACCGACTGCTGGAAGGTGATCGTGGCCTCGGTCTCCAGGTCGTCACCGCGACGCCCCGCCGACTGACGGCCGCGGGCACGACCCCGAGCGCCCCCGCCACCGAAGATGCCGCCCAGCAGGTCGCCGAGGTCGAAGTCGACCCCGGGGCCGCCGGGCTGGCCGGGCGCGCCGCCACCGGGCTGGCCCCCACCGAAGCCGCCACCCTTGAACTGGCCGAACAGCGTGCGCTGCTCGTCGTACTCCTTGCGCTTGTCGGCGTTGGAGAGCACGGCGTAGGCCTCCGAGACCTCCTTGAAGCGGTCCTCGGCGGCCTTGTTGCCCGGGTTGGAGTCGGGGTGGTTGTCACGGGCGAGCGTGCGATAGGCCTTCTTGATGTCGGCCGCCGACGCGGTCTTGGCCACGCCGAGCGTCGCGTAGAAGTCCTTCGTGGACCAGTCGCTCGCGCTCATCGCTCTCACCCCTTCCTGTGGCGGTTCGGTTCATCGGTGTCGACCACCGTGTGGTGCTACTCCTCTGCTGGCTGCTCGTCCGCCTGCTCCGGGTCGGTGCTGGCGGGGGCCAGGACGCCCACCTGGGCGTCGCGGATGACCTCCTCGCCAACGCGGTAGCCGGTGCGGATGACCGTGCCGACCGTCGTCGCATCGATGTCGGGCGACTCGCCCACCTGGAAGAGCGCCTCGTGCAGCCGTGGGTCGAACACGTCGCCCTCGGCGCCGAAGGACTCCAGGCCCTGGGCGGCAACCGTCTGGCGCAGCGCGTCGGCGACGGCCTTGAAGCCCCCCTCGAGCTCGCCGTGCTGCTCGGCCCGACCGATGTCGTCGAGCACGGTCAGCAACGACTTGAGCACCGACGACGCGCCCTGGGCGCGGGAGACGGCCCGGTCACGCTCCACGCGCTTGCGGTAGTTCTGGTACTCCGCGTGGACCCGCTGCAGGTCGGCCGTGCGCTCCAGGAGCTGCTGCTCCAACGACGGCTCACCGCCGTCTGCGTCGGCAGCCTCGCCCTCGACCATCGGCTCACTCACCGGCTGGTCGGCCGGCGGGCCGGCAGCCTCGGCGGACTCCTCCGCCTCGGCTGCTGGCTTGTCCTGAGTAGCCTCCCGAGGCTCGCTCTCTCCTGGCGAGGAGGAACGGGGAGGCGTATCGAAGGGGCCCGCCGTCACTTCTTCTCCTCGTCGGAGTCGTCGGACTCCTCGTCGACGATCTCGGCGTCGACGACGTCGTCGTCGCTGCCGCCGGCGTCCTCACCGGGCGCGGCACCCGCGTCGCCGGCGGCCTCCTGCTCCGCGGCGGCCGCGGCGTACATCGCCTCGCCCATCTTGGAGCTGGACTCACCGAGCTTGGCGACGGCCGCCTCGATGGCCTCGTTGTCCTCGCCCTCGAGCGCGGACTTGAGCGCGTCGACGTCGCCCTGCACCTCGGCCTTGACGTCGTCGCCCACCTTGTCGCCGTTCTCGCCGATGAACTTCTCGGTGGTGTGGACGAGGGCCTCGGCCTGGTTGCGTGTCTCGACGGACTCGCGACGCTTGCGGTCCTCCTCGGCGTACTTCTCGGCGTCCTTGACCATCGTGTCGATGTCGTCCTTGGACAGGGCCGAGCCGCCGGTGATCGTCATCGACTGCTCCTTGCCGGTGCCACGATCCTTGGCAGAGACGTTGACGATGCCGTTGGCGTCGATGTCGAAGGTGACCTCGATCTGCGGCACACCGCGCGGCGCGGGCGGCAGCCCGGTGAGCTCGAACGTGGCCAGCAGCTGGTTGCCCGAGGCCATCTCCCGCTCGCCCTGGTAGACCTGGATCGCCACGGACGGCTGGTTGTCGTCGGCCGTGGTGAAGACCTCCGAGCGCTTGGTCGGGATGGTCGTGTTGCGCTCGATGAGCTTGGTCATCACGCCGCCCTTGGTCTCGATGCCCAGGCTCAGCGGGGTGACGTCGAGCAGGAGCACGTCCTTGACCTCGCCCTTGAGGACGCCGGCCTGCAGGCTCGCGCCGATCGCGACGACCTCGTCGGGGTTGACGCCCTTGTTGGGGTCCTTGCCGCCGGTGAGCTGCTTGACCAGCTCGGTGACGGCGGGCATGCGGGTGGAGCCGCCGACCATGACCACGTGGTCGATCGCGTCGACGCTGACACCGGCGTCCTTGATGACGTTGTGGAACGGCGCCTTGGTGCGCTCCAGCAGGTCGGCCGTGATCTTCTCGAACTCGCTGCGCGACAGGGTCTCGTCGAGGAAGACGGGACTGCCGTCCTGCACCGTGATGTAGGGCAGGTTGATGCTGGTGCTCGAGGAGCTGGAGAGCTCGATCTTGGCGCGCTCGGCGGCCTCGCGGATGCGCGGCATCGCCATCTTGTCCTTCGTCAGGTCGACGCCGGTCTTGGACTTGAACGTCGAGACGATCCAGCTGACGACGGCCTCGTCCCAGTCGTCACCACCGAGGTGGTTGTCACCGCTGGTGGCCTTGACCTCGATGACGCCCTCGCCGATCTCCAGCAGGGACACGTCGAACGTGCCGCCGCCGAGGTCGAAGACGAGGATGGTCTGGTCCTCGCCCTTGTCCAGGCCGTACGCCAGGGCAGCCGCTGTGGGCTCGTTGATGATGCGGCTGACGTTCATGCCGGCGATCTCGCCGGCCTCCTTGGTGGCCTGGCGCTGGTGGTCGTTGAAGTAGGCCGGCACGGTGATGACCGCGTCGGTGACCGACTCACCGAGGTAGGCCTCGGCGTCGCGCTTGAGCTTCTGCAGCACGAAGGCGCTGATCTGCTGGGGGTTGAACGTCTTGCCGTCGATCTCGGTGCTCCAGTCGGTGCCCATGTGGCGCTTGACGGAACGGATCGTGCGGTCGACGTTGGTGACGCCCTGGCGCTTGGCGACCTCGCCGGCCAGGACCTCGCCGTCCTTGGCGAACGCGACGACCGACGGGGTCGTGCGGGCGCCCTCGGCGTTGGCGATGACGGTGGGCTCTCCGCCCTCCAGGACGGCGACGACGGAGTTCGTCGTGCCGAGGTCGATTCCGACGGCACGTGCCATGGTGATTCCTCCTGTGGTGGGGTGCATCTGTCAGGTCGCTGAAGTCATTGCCACGAGTGCGTCAACTGACTTGAGTCTGAACATATCAACCTTGCAAAGCGTCTCAGTATTCCGGCCCCCGAGAGGCCGTCTGCGCGGACTGGCCCTACGGTTGCGCCATGAGATCAATGACCCTGCGCATCGCGGCCGCTGCCGCTGCCACCATGCTCCTCGTCGCCTGTGGTGGCGGGGATTCTGATTCGGAGTCCGACTCCGGCTCGGGCTCCACCGACACCGCCTCCTCCGCCGAGGCCGCCTCCGGCGAGGAGGTCAGCACCGAGGACTTCAGCTTCACCGCACCCGAGGGCTGGGAGGACGCCGCCGAGAGCGTGCCCGAGACCATCCCCGTGGACGTCGCCTACGCCGAGGTCCCCGAGGAGGGCAGCACGTTCGCCACCAACGTCAACGTCGTGGAGGAGCCGAGCGCGTTCGAGGGCAACTCCGATGAGTACGCCGATGCCAACATCCAGGCACTGGAGGGCGCCGGGTACGCCAGCATCAGCAAGGAGGGAACCTTCGAGGTCGCCGACAGCGAGTTCGTCGTGGTCACCGCGCAGGCCGAGCAGTCCGGCACCACGCAGCTGACCAACCAGTACTACACCGTCAACGACGACCGGGCGTGGGTCGTGACCTTCTCCTTCGGCGAGGACGCCACCGAGAACGAGCGCACCGAGCTGGCCGAGAGCGTCATGCAGACGTGGGCCTGGGCCTGAGCCTGCAGGTCACCCAGGACGGACCCGGCTCGCACGAGCCGGGTCCGTCCTGTCTGCTTAGGCGTCGATCGAGCTCATGTCGCCGTATCGCTCGCCGGCGACAGCTCCCCGCGGCACGGCGGCCTCGAGCTCGGCCACGTCGGCCGGCGTGAGCACGACGTCGCGCGCTGCCACGTTCTCCTGCAGGTAGGTCGTGCGCTTGGTGCCCGGGATGGGCACCACCGCGACGTCGCCACCGGAGCGCGCGAGCACCCACGCCAGCGCCAGCTGGCCCGGCGTGCACCCGAGTCGATCGGCGATCGCGCCGACCCGGGCCACGAGCGCCAGGTTGGACTCCAGCGCCTCGCCACGGAAGCGGGGGAAGTAGGCCGTCGAGCGGGAGTCATCCTCGGCCAGGTCGGTCTCGCTCGCGATGGCACCGGTCAGCAGGCCGCGGCCCAGCGGGGAGTAGGGCACGAGGCCGATGCCGAGCTCGGCCAGCACCGGCCAGACCTCGTCCTCCAGGTCGCGGGTGAAGAGCGAGTACTCCGTCTGCAGTGCGGTGATCGGGTGCACGGCGTGGGCCCGACGGATGGTCTGCGCCGACGCCTCCGAGAGTCCGAGGTGGCGGACCTTCCCGGCCTCGACGAGCTCCTTCATCGCCCCGACGGTCTCCTCGATGGGCACGGTGAAGTCGACGCGGTGCTGGTAGTAGAGGTCGATGACGTCGACCCCGAGCCGCTGCAGGGAGGCGTCGCAGGCGGAGCGGACGTAGTCGGGCCGTCCGTTGACCCCCAGCCGGGTGCCGTCGGGGAGCCGCTCGTTGCCGAACTTGGTGGCGAGCTGCACCTCTTCGCGCGGGACCGCGCTGGAGGAGATGGCAGCGCCCACGAGCAGCTCGTTCGTGAAGGGGCCGTACATGTCGGCGGTGTCGAGGAAGGTGACCCCGAGCTCGAGCGCCCGGTGGATGGTGCGGGTGGCCTCGGCCTCGTCGCGGGTGCCGTAGAACTCCGACATGCCCATGCAGCCCAGGCCCATGGTCGAGACGGTGAGCGGGGCGACGGTGCCCAGCGTGGTGGTGTGGTTCGTCATGACCTCGAGTCAACACCCCCGGACCCAGCCGGCGCCCAGGGTCAGGCTCGCCGAGAGCGCATCCCGCTGCGCTGCGTCAGAGCCGGGTCGGCGGCCAGCTCGCGGTAGCGGCCGGACTCCACCGGGACCAGGGCGACGCGGCCCTCGGCGTCGGCGTGCACGCCCCAGCCGTAGCGCTTGACCAGCGGGGAGGATCGCAGGCAGGGCTGACCCTTGCTGAAGAACTCCTCGCGCGTGAGGCCCTTGGGCTCACCCTGGCTCGCGAACACGACGTCGTCGGACGTGTGCTCATAGGGAGCGTGACGCAGCATCTCGAGCTGGCGCTGGGCGAGCGTGGCGGGCTCGCGCTCCGGCGGTGCCTGCGCCGTCGTGGCGGGGCAGTCGGGCGCGACGGAGATGAAGGTGTCGACGTAGTCGGTGGTGTGCATCGTGGCCTCCTGCATTGCCGCCCGCGGCATCGCTACCAGTCGACCTCTGCCGCCGGCACGACTGCGGCGGCACGCCCGGGGGCGGACTGGAACTGCCAGTACAGGTTGGTGTGCGCGATGACGTCCTCCGGCGGCGGCGCACCGTAGGCGCTGTGGTCGTCGGCGGTGTGCGCATCGCTCACGAGGGTGGTGTCGTAGCCGCGGGTGAAGGCGCCGTGGATCGTGGAGCGCACGCACGCGTCGGTCTGCGCACCGGTGACGACGACGTGCCCGACACCGAGCCCGGCGAGGACGTCCTCGAGCCCGGTGGCCTCGAAGGCGTCGCCGTGGTCCTTGTGCACCAGCGGTTCACCGTCGTTCGGACCGAGCTCCGGCACGATCTGCCACCCGTCGGTGCCCGCTGCGCTCTCGCCGGTGTCGCTGAGGGAGTCCTGCACCCACACGACGGGCACACCGGCCGTGCGCGCCGAGTCCACCAGGCCGGCGATCCGGCCCACGACCGCGTCACGGTCGTGGGCCGTGGCCACCACGTCGTTCTGCACGTCGACGACGAGCAGCGCCGACCCCGTTCGTCCGTCCATCGTCGCCATGATCCACCTCGTTCCCGGCGCGACGGCCGCGCCCCACCCGCATCATGCCCCCGTGCACCGACAGACTCGCTCAGCCCGGACACCGGGAGGGGTCGCGACCGATGAGCCCGTGCTCAGACGGTGTCATCGCTCAGCAGAGCGTCGAGCTTCGCGTAGCCGTCGTTGACGCCGACGTCCATGCCGCTGCTCAGCATCCCGTCGCGAGCCTCGAAGCTGCCCACGAGGCTCGTGACGTGCAGCCGCGTGCGCCCGTCGCCGAGGTCCTCGAAGGTCATGGTCTCGAGCGAGACGCCCTCGGGCATGCCCTCCCACGTGAAGGTCTGGACGAGTCGCTCGTCCGACACCTCGTGGAAGCAGCCGTGGAAGCCCTGCCCCTCGTGCTCGTAGCGCCAGCTGCCGCCGGTGCGCGCGTCCCAGTGGTCGATCGTCGTGACGTACCCGTCCGGCCCGATCCAGCGGACGAACAGCTCCGGGTCCGTGTGCGCCCGGACCAGCTGGGCCGGCGTGGCGGCGAAGTCGCGCCTGATGCGGATGGCGGGGACGTCGGCGTCGGCCTCGATCGTCGCCTCGGCTGCAGAGATGTTGCGGGTCGTGCTCATGATGCGGTCCCTTCGTTGTTGGTTGTTTCCTCGTCCATCTGCGCCAGGACGGTGTCCAGGCGCTGGTAGCGCTGCTCCGCCTCATGGCGGTAGCGCTCGATCCACTTCTCCATGAGGTCGAACACCTCCGCCTCGAGCCGGACCGGACGGGTCTGGGCCTTGCGCCCCTTGCTGACGAGACCGGCGTCCTCGAGCACCTTGAGGTGCTTCGAGATCGCCTGGACGCTCACGTCGTAGGGCCCAGCAAGCTCGCCCACCGTGGCGTCGGCGACGGCCAGGCGCGCCACCATGTCGCGTCGCGTCGGGTCGGCCAGCGCCGAGAACACCCTGGAGAGCTGGTCGGTCATCGTCATCCGTCCTCAACTGATTGGTTGAACACCATGATGGTGCAGCACGCAGACAGCCCTTGTCAACCATGTGGTTGACAAGGGCTGTGGCCGCGGAGCGCCGGGGTCAGGCCGGCACGCTCTCCTTCTTCGGCTCCTGCGTGCGTGCCGCGAGCGACTCGCCCTCGATGTCGAGGTTCGGCAGGGCCCGGTCGAGCCAGCGCGGGAGCCACCACATCCGGCGGCCGACCAGCGCCATGAACGCCGGCACGAGCGTCATCCGCACCAGGAACGCGTCGGCGAGGACGCCGATGGCCAGGCCGAACCCGATCGACTTGATGATCGCGTCGTCACCCAGCGCGAAGCTGCCGAACACGCCGATCATGATGGCCGCGGCCGCGGTGACGACCCGGGCACCGTGCTGGAAGCCGTGCACCACGGCGTCGGTGGCCTCGGCCCCGTGGACGAACTCCTCGCGCATCCGGGAGACGAGGAAGACCTCGTAGTCCATCGCGAGGCCGAACAGGATGCCGGTCAGCAGCAGCGGCAGCATGAACAGCACCGGACCGGGCTTGTCGATGCCCAGCAGGTCCGCCATCCAGCCCCACTGGAAGACCGCGACCGTCGCGCCGAGGGCCACGCCCACCGACACCAGGAAGCCGGCCACCGCCTTCAACGGCACCAGGACGGAGCGGAAGACCACGGCCAGCAGGACGAACGCCAGGCCGACGACCACCAGCAGGTAGACGGGGAAGGCATCGGCCAGCGACTCCGAGATGTCGACGCCGAGCGCCGTCTGGCCGGTGACGAGTGCCTGCGCGCCCGTCTCGGCCTCGAGCGGCGCCAGTGCCTCGCGCAGGTCGTCGACGAGCTGCTGCGTCGCCGCGTCGGACGGCCCGCTCTCGGGGATGACCGTGACGGTTGCGTACTGCGCCTGGTCGAGCTGACCCTCGAACGCCTGCACGGCCTCGGCCGGGCTGCCCTCCGGCGGGATGGGCGAGACGACGGTCGCCACGTCCTCCTCCACGGACGACGCGATGGCCGTGGCCTGCTCGACGGCGGCCTGCGGGTCGTCGGCACCGGCGGTGTCGACCACCAGGAGCAGAGGACCGTTGGTCCCGGCGCCGAACTCCTCGGCGATCAGGTCGTACGCCTCGCGGGGGCCGGAGCCGTCGGCGGCGGTGCCGTCGTCGGGCAGCGCGAGCTGCATCGAGGCCACCGGGATGGCCACGACGGCAGCCACCGCCAGGCCACCGACGAAGGTGACGATCTTGTGCTTGGTGATGAGCTCGGCCCAGCGACGGCCGATGGTCCGGCGCCGGTCCGTGGACTCCGGATCGCGGGCCTTGAGGAACGGCAGGCGCCCGGAGGCCACCCGCCGGCCGGCGAAGCCGAACAGCGCCGGCAGCATCGTCAGCGCGATGAGCACGGCCACGGCCACGGTGGCCGCGGCGGCCAGGCCCATCTCGGTGAGGAAGGAGATGCCCACGACCGACAGGCCGGCCAGCGCGATGATGACGGTGAGCCCGGCGAACACGACGGCCGAGCCGGCCGTGCCCACGGCGCGACCCGCCGCCTCCTCGTACGAGCGACCTGTGGCCACCTCGTGCCGGTAGCGCGAGACGATGAACAGCGCGTAGTCGATGCCCACGGCCAGGCCGAGCATCGTGGCCAGGATGGGTGTCGTGGAGCCGAGGTCGACGAAGCCGGTCAGGGTGGTGATACCGGTGACGCCGATGCCCACGCCGACGAGTGCCGTCAGCAGCGGCATGCCCGCGGTCAGCAGGGAGCCGAAGGTCAGCACGAGCACGACCACGGCCACGGCCACGCCGGTGAGCTCGGCCGTCCCCGTCTCCGGGATCTCCTGCAGCGCGTCGCCACCGATGAACACGTCGAGCCCGGCCTCCTGGGCCTGCTCGGGTGCCGACTCGAGTGCGTCGCGGTCGGCCTGGGTGAGCTCGATCGACGTCCGGTCGTAGGAGACCGTCGCGTAGGCCGCGCCGCCGTCCTCGCTGACCGTCCCTGTCTCGAAGGGGTCGGACATCTCCAGGACGTGCTCGGTCCTGGCCTCCTCGAGCGCGTCGCCGATGATCTGCTGGTTCTGCGGCGACTGCAGCGACTCGCCCTCGGGCGCCTCGAAGGCGATCCGGGCCGTCGCGCCGTCAGGCGCGGCGTCCGGGGTGCGCTCCTCGATGAGGTCGAAGGCCTGGGTCGACTCGATGCCGGGCACGCTGAACTCGTCCGACGTCGTGCCGGACAGCGTCGCCGCGCCCGTGCCGCCGAGGATCAGCAGCAGGACCCAGGACACGACGACCATCGCGCGGTGCCTGAAGGCCCAGCGGCCGAGTCGATAGAGGTGCCACGCCATGGGATTCTCCTGGATGGTTCGGGGATTGAGGGGGGGGTTCGGGTGGTGGTCTGGTCAGCTGATGCCGAGGGCGGGAAGCACGACGGCGTCGAGGTAGGCGATGAGCTCGGCATCCTCGGGCTCGGCGCCGCACAGCGTGTGGTGCAGGACGAACGGGGCCATGAGCGCCGTGCCGATCTGCTCGATCGACGCTGCCGGTTGCGGGATCTCCCCGCGGTCCACCGCTCGGCCCACGACGAGCGCGAGGTCGCGCAGGACGCCGCCGGTGATGTCGGAGCGCACGGCGTCCGCCAGGTCCGGGTCGGTCTTGACCGCCTGCAGCAGCGAGGCGATGAGGTCGGCCGCGATGCCGGTCTCGTCCGGTCGCGGGCGTCGGCGGATCATCTCGTGCAGGTCGCCGGGGAGCGTCCCGGTGTCGGGCAGCTCGTCGTCCTTGCCGGCCATGGCCGCGATCGCCTCCACGACGAGCGAGGCCTTGCTGCCCCACTGCCGGTAGAGCGTTGCCTTGCTGCTGTGCGTCCGTTCCGCGATCTGGTCCATCGTGACGCGGTCGTAGCCCAGCTCGGCCACGAGCGCGAGCGCACCGCGGTGCAGCTCGGCGCGGCGGGCGGCGGTCAGGCGTGACATGGACTTCTCCGAGGAACGAAACTGTTTCGTTTCGATGCTAGGTCGCGCCTTCGGCCCACACCAGCCGGCTCGGCATGACCTCCGTCACGCGGTCGGCCATACTGTTCCCATGCCCGAGGACGTCGACCCGTTGCTCACCGGCCGCGGCGGTCTGTCCTACGTCGAGCTCGACGAGGCCGCTCACCGCCTGCACGGTCTGCTGACCAGCGTCGCCGAGGGACAGATCGGCCGCCCGCTGCTGCACGAGTTCCACATCGACGTCGACACGGCGGCCTCCCAGGAGCCGACCCCGCCGCCGGGCTACCGTCGCCCCGCCAGCGGCGCGATCACCACCACGGTCGACGTGCGCTCGCGCTCGGTGCCCGCCGCGCACACCCACGTGCGGGTGACGGTGTGGCCCGCACTCGGCGGCGCCGACGTCGTGGACCTGCTGGCCGAGCGCGAGGGCACCGACCACCGGCTCGAGGTCCGTCTGGACGAGATCCACCCCGAGGCCACCGACGCCGTGCGCGGCCGCGTCAACGACTTCGTCGCCCGCCAGGTCGCCCTCGTCGTCACCGAGCTGAACGTGGCGATGCAGCGAGCCCTCGGCCGCCCCGACTGACCCGGGTTCCCGCCGAGTGGCGCAGCCTTGCGATTCTGAGACGGCGTGTCGCGCAGATCTGCGCCACTCGGAACCAGGTTTGCGCCACTCGCGGTGCCCGTCGTCCTCGACCTGACCCGCGGTCGGTCCGTGGAGCGGCCCTGACAGGATCGGGCCGTGAGCCCGACCGATGCCGCCATCGCCCTGCTCGCCGGGCTGTGGGCCGGGACGATCAACACCGTCGTCGGCTCGGGGACCCTCGTCTCGTTCCCCGTGCTGCTCGGCCTGGGCCTGCCGCCCGTCGTCGCCAACGTGACCAACACGGTCGGCCTGTTCCCCGGATCGCTCGCCGGCGCCTGGGGATACCGGCGCGAGCTGCGCGGCCAGGGGCGTCGCATCGCCGTGCTCAGCGTCTTCACCGTCATCGGCTCCGTCACCGGCGCGATCGTCCTGCTGGTGCTCCCGCCCGACGCCTTCGAGCGCATCGTGCCCTGGCTCATCGCACTGGCTCTCGTGCTGGTGGTCGGTGGGCCACGCCTGACCGCCCACCTGCGTCAGACCCGCTACGCCCCGACGGAGCGCACCACGGTGGCGGTGGCCGTCGTCGCGACCCTGTGCGCCGTCTACGGCGGGTACTTCGGCGCGGCACAGGGCGTGCTCATGATGGGCTTCATGGGCATGCTGCTCGCGGAGGACCTGCAGCGCCTCAACGCCCTCAAGAACGTCCTCACCGGGCTCACCAACCTCGTCGCGGCCGTCGTCTTCGCGATCGTCGCCGACGTACAGTGGGGACTGGCCGCGATGGTCGCCGTCGGCGCGGTCATGGGCGGCCTGCTCGGGGCACGCATCGGGAGGCGGCTCCCGCCGAACGTCCTGCGCGGCGTGATCGTGGTCGTCGGGGTCGTCGCGATGTACGCGCTGCTGCGCTGACGCCCGGGTCAGGCGTGGGCGTCGCAGCGGTGGTCGACTGCGGCACAGGCGGAGCAGCGCACCATCCGGCGCACGCACGCCAGGTCGGCGCAGTCGACGACGTCCTTGCTGGCCGTCTCGCAGGCGTCGCAGCGGCCGACGACCGCCGTGTGGTCGGAGAAGTCCACCGTCGTGCGGTCGTCGAAGACGTACATCGAGCCCTCCCAGAGCCCGTCGTCGCCGTAGGCCTCCCCGTAGCGGGCGATGCCGCCGTCGAGCTGGTAGACCCGCTCGAACCCGCGGCGGCGCATGAGAGGGGTGAGCACCTCGCACCGGATGCCCCCGGTGCAGTAGGTGACGACGGGCCGGTCCTTGAGGTGGTCCCACGCCCCGGACTCCAGCAGGTCGACGAGCCCGCGCGTGGTCTCCACGTCCGGGACGACGGCGTCACGGAAGTGCCCGACCGCGCCCTCGACGGCGTTGCGCCCGTCCACCATGACGACGTCCTCGCGCTCGACGAGCTCGTGCAGCTGCGCGGGCGTGAGCCGCTGCCCACCCCCGACGACGCCCTGCTCGTCAACCTCCAGCTCCTCGGGCCGGCCGAAGGTGACCACCTCGTCGCGCACCTTGACGCTCAGCCGGGGGAACAGCGCCGTGGTGACGCCGTCCTCCAGCGCCCGGCCGACGCTCCACTTCACGTCGGCTCCGCGGAACGGGGTGTAGTCGCGCAGCCCGCGGACGTAGGCCTTGAGCGGCGCCAGGTCGCCACCCAGGGTGGCGTTGATGCCGTGCGGAGAGATGATGACGCGCCCTCGCAGGCCCAGCGACGAGGCGAGGCTGCGCTGCCACGCCCGGATCGCCTCGGGGTCGGTCAGGGGCGTGAAGACGTAGAACAGGATGACCTTCGGCGTGCCCACGCACCCCATTGTCCCTGCCACGAGCAGCTCAGTAGGGGCCGGTCAGCGACCAGGTGCGTCGGGCCTCGGAGTCCCAGCGACGCACGCCGGCCGCCGAGCCCGTCAGCATGCGCGGCTCCTCGGCCAGGGCCCGCATCGCCGCGTCGAGGTCCTCGCTGCGCAGGTGCCGCGAGGGCGTGACGTGCGGGGTCCACGCACCGGGCCGGAGGGTCGGGGGTCGGCCCTCCGCCTCGCCGATCGCCTCATCGACCCGTGCGTGCAGCGACAACAGCTCCGTCGCGGGAACCACGGCTCGCGACAGCACGCACCGGCGTCCCGGGAAGACGAGCAGACCACCGAGCGTCACCGCCAGTCCCTGCACAGACGCCACCGCTTCGCGGACCGCCTGCTCCTGCGCGTCGTCGAGCGTGGTGGCCACGGTCAGCGTGACGTGCGGGGCGTTGGAAGCGCCGGTGTGGTCGGCCTGGCCGGCCAGGCCGACCCGACGCAGCGCCTCCCACTCCCGGCGCACCCGGGCGTCGAGGGAAGGGTCGAGGACGATCTCCACCGACTGGGCCATGACCGTCAGCATGGCAGCCGGCCGCCGCGGTCACCCGGTGGTGCGCGGGTGGACACCCGGCGTCCACGTCGACCTCATCGGGTGGTCCCCCGGTGGGCCTAGCGTCGCGACCCATGCGTGCGACGACGAAGGCCCTCCTGCACCACTACGTCGATCACCTCGACCTCTCCGGCGAGGTGCTCGAGATCGGCGGGCACCGCTTGGCGAGCTGCCTCATCGAGGAGTTCCCTGAGCCGCGCTTTCGCTACCACGACCTCAACCTGGAGGCGTCGGACATCCCGAGCACGATCATCGCCGACATCACCGGGTGTGCCGACGAGATCGAGGACGACCGCTTCGACCTGGTCTTCTCCTCCGACGTGTTCGAGCACATCGACCGGCCGTGGCTCGCCGCCGAGGAGATCTCACGCATCCTCAAGCCGGGCGGGATCGCCGTCACCCACACCCTGTTCTCGTGGCGCAACCACCCCTGCCCCATCGACTACTGGCGCTACTCCGCCGAGTGCCTGGAGTTCCTCTTCTCCGGGCTGCAGACCCTGGAGAAGGGTTACGACCTGAGCCAGCGTCGCAACGACCAGCCCGGCTTCTGGGAGTCCGGCAACGACTCCGTCCCCGTGGACGGCCTCGGGGGCTGGCGCGAGCACTGGTCCGTCTGGCACGTGGGGCGCAAGGGCGACGGTCCGGACGTCCCGGCGTTCAGGGAGTCCGACCACCCCCAGGCGCACTGGTTGCGGATGGACTCCCAGGGCACCGTCACCAACCCCAAGCTGCTGGGATCACCCGCCGTGGTGCCGGCCGACGACGCTGCCCGTGAGCTGCGCGCGCTGCGGCAGGAGGTCACCGCCCTGCGCCGGCAGGTGCGCCACCAGGGGCCCGTGGGCGCGGTTCGCCGCGTGGCGGGAACCGCCCGCAGGGCAGCGCGCCGCGTCGGCATCTGAGGCCGGGGAGACTCAGTCCCGCCCCGTCAGTCGCGCAGCGTGAAGATGACCGGATCGTCCTCGGTGATCGCGATCGTGTGCTCGGAGTGCGCTCCCCGCGAGCCGTCGGCGCTGCGGATCGTCCAGCCGTCAGGATCCATCATGATCTCGTCGGTGGAGTGCAGGAACCACGGCTCGATGGCGATCACCAGGCCGGGCTCGAGCTTGAGCCCCCGGCCGGGCCGGGAATCGTTGGGGATGTGCGGATCGCCGTGCATCGTGCGACCCACGCCATGGCCACCGAACTGCGTGTTGATCGTGAGTCCGTGGCTGCGCCCGACGTCGCCGATGGTGGCACCGATGTCGCCGATCCGGTTCCCGGGGCGTGCCACCGCGATGGCGGCGTCCAGCGCCTCACGGGAGACGTCGATGAGCTTCAGGTCCTCGTCGCGCGGGGTGCCCACCACGAAGGAGACCGCCGAGTCGCTCACCCAGCCGTCGACCGAGACCGCGAAGTCGAGGGTGAGGAGGTCCCCGTCGCGCAGTCGGTAGTCGTGCGGGAGGCCGTGCAGGACGGCGTCGTTGACCGACGTGCACACGACCTTGCCGAAGGGCCCGCGGCCGAACGAGGGCGCGTAGTCGATGTAGCAGGACTCGGCGCCGCGCTCGGTGATCATCCGGTGCGCGAGGGCGTCGAGGTCGAGCAGGTTCACCCCGACGTCGGCGTGCTCCATCAGGGTCGTGAGCACCTCGGCGACGAAGCGACCCGCGGGTCGCATCTCGTCGATCTGTGCGGGGGTACGGAGCTCGATCGCCATGGCCCCAGCCTACGGACGGTCCGAGCGCAGCCGCGCATCGAGGCGCATCGTCACCGCCGCGGTGACGACGCCGACCAGACCCAGCAGCGCCAGCGGCAGCGAGCCGAAGAGCACGCCGCCCTCGGACCCGACGACGGACGCAGTCAGGGCGGCACCGCCCACAAGCCCACCGATCATGCCGATCGTGAGCAGCTGCGTGCGCGGCTCGACCGTGCTCCACGTCTGGTACGGCAGAGCCGCAGCCACGACGGCCGCCACGATGATGACGCCCTTGCCCGCAGTGAGCGCAGCCCCGGACCACGTGGGCTCCAGGAGCCGGTCGACGACCAGCAGCGCGAGGACGACTGCCTCGACCACGCTGACGATGATGGAGCGAAGGACCATGCGGCGAGACTACCGGCGGTGCGTCAGTGGGCGGTGAGCGCCGACAGCGCGGACGTGAACAGCCCGAGCCCGTCGGTTCCCGGGCCGCAGAGGTCCTCCACGGCGTGCTCGGGGTGCGGCATGAGGCCGACGACGTTGCCGCGCTCGTTGGTGATGCCCGCGATGTCCGCGACCGAGCCGTTGGGGTTGACGCCGACGTAGCGGAACACGACACGACCCTCCCCCTCGAGCCGCTCGATCGTCGCGGCATCGGCCACGAAGCCGCCCTCACCGTTCTTGAGCGGGATGGTGATCTCGGCGCCGGACTCGTACTGCGACGTCCAGGCAGTCTCGGTGTTCTCCACGCGCAGCGCCTGGTCGCGGCAGATGAAGGTGCGATGGTCGTTGCGGATGAGCGCTCCGGGCAGCAGGTGCGACTCGCACAGGATCTGGAAGCCGTTGCAGATGCCGAGCACGGGCATGCCCCCCTGCGCCGCCGCGACGACCTCGGTCATCACGGGGGCGAAGCGAGCGATGGCGCCGGCACGCAGGTAGTCGCCGTAGGAGAAGCCGCCGGGCAGGACGACGGCGTCGACACCGTGCCGACCTTTGGGCAGGTCGTGGTCGCCGTGCCACAGCGCGACGGGCTCGGCACCGGCCAGACGGACGGCACGTCGAGCGTCGACGTCATCCAGCGATCCGGGGAAGGTGACGACGCCGACCCTGGTCATGCGGGCTCCTCCACCCGGACGGCGTAGTCCTCGATGACGGGGTTGGAGAGCAGCGTCTCGGCGATCCTGCCCACCTCGGCGAGCGTGGCCTCGTCGGCCTGCTCCACCTGCAGCTCGAACCGCTTGCCCTGACGGACGTCGCTGACGCCGTCGAAGCCGAGCCGCGGCAACGCGCCGTGCACGGCCTTGCCCTGCGGGTCGAGGATCTCGGGCTTGGGCATGACGTCGACGATCACACGGGGCATATGACGATCCTACCCACTCGTTGAGTGTGACGTTGCGGCCCCATTCTGGCTGTTCCGAGGGCGATGACGTCACACTCAGCGGGGGTGGGGGCTCAGCTGATCTCGCGCTTGAGGATCTTGCCCGTCGCCGTCATGGGGAGCTCGTCGCGGAACTCCACGATGCGGGGGTACTTGTAGGAGGCGAACTGCTCCTTGCCCCACGCCAGGAGCGTGTCCTCGGTGACGTCGTCGTGATCCTTCTCCTTGACCACCACGGCCTTGATCTCCTCGCCGTGGGACTCGTGCGGGACGCCGATGACGGCGACCAGCGAGACGGCCGGGTGGGAGATCAGGATCTCCTCCAGCTCGCGCGGGTACACGTTGTAGCCGCCGCGGATGATCATGTCCTTGGAGCGGTCGACGATGAAGTAGAAGCCGTCGGCGTCCTTCTTGGCGAGGTCGCCGGAGCGGAACCAGCCGTCCTTGATCGAGTCGGCCGTCGCGTCGGGGCGGTCGTGGTACCCCTTCATGACGTTGTGGCCCTTGATGGCGATCTCACCGACGGCCTCGGGATCATCGGGGACGTCGGTCCAGTCATCGTTGATGAGCTTCATCTCCACGCCCGGGATGGGGACACCGATCGAGCCGACCTTGGGCTCCTCGCCGAAGCGGGCGAAGGAGGCCACGGGCGAGGTCTCCGACAGGCCGTAGCCCTCCAGGATGGTGACGCCGAAGCGCTCGGAGAACTGGCGGTGGATGTCGACCGGCAGGGCCGAGCCGCCGGCCGCGGCGACGCGCAGGTTGGCCGCGATCGTGGCCACGTCGGTGTTCTCGTCCAGCGCGCCCAGCAGGCCCCAGTACATCGTCGGGACGCCGGCGAAGTAGGTGACCTCCTCGGCCAGCATGAGCTTCAGCGCCGCCTCGGCCTCGAACCGCGGCAGCATCACGACCGTGCCACCGAAGGCCATCGAGCCGTTCTGGATGCAGGTCTGGCCGAAGGAGTGGAACAGCGGCAGGACGCACAGATAGGTGTCCGGGTTGTCCTCGCTCGCGCCGAAGAGGTCCTTGCCGGCGAGCGCGTTGTCGCGCATGTTGCGGTGCCTCAGCTCGGCGCCCTTGGGCTGGCCGGTGGTGCCGGAGGTGTAGAGGATGACGGCGGTGTCGTCGTCGTCGGTCTCGATGGTCTCGAACGTCGGCGGCTGCTGGGCGACGAGTGGTGCGTAGTACTCCGGCGGCTCCATCGGCTCAGGCGCGGCGGAGTCGAGCTTGATGAGGAAGAAGTCGGTGCAGGAGTCCGTGGCCTCGAAGCCCTCCCACGCGGCCTCGCCGATCGGCAGGTCCGGCGTGCCCTCGAAGGCGAAGAACGCCTTGGCGTCGGAGTCGTCCAGGTGGTAGGCCACCTCGCGACCCTTCAGCAGCACGTTCAGCGGGACGACCGTCGCTCCGGCCTTGAGGATTCCGTAGTAGATGATCGTGAAGTACGGCAGGTTCGGGCAGGACAGCGCGACCTTGTCGCCAGGCTGGATGCCACGCGAGACCAGCAGGTTCGCGACCTGGTTGGCGGCCCCGTTCACCTGGGCGTAGGCCAGGCGCGTGTCACCGAAGACGATCGCGGTGCGCTCGGGGTACTTGGTCGCGGACTGCTCCAGCAGGGCGGCGAGATTGGCCACGGTGTCTCCTCCGACGGGGATGTGCGTTGTGGATCACAGCCTACCGGCGAGTTCGACGCGTGGCCGGTGGGCCGACGGTCTGCTCGACAGGCTGGTCTCGACAGGCTGGGGCCGGCCCGCGACCATGGTCCGGTGCTCCCCCTGCGACTGGCCCCGAACCTCGTCGACCACTTCTACCGCGGGGGTGAGCGCATCGCGGCTCTGCGCGGCATCGCGACGACCTCGACCCACCAGCCGGAGGAGTGGCTCGGCGCCACTGTGGCCCGTGCCGACGCCTGGCCCGTCGGCCTGGCCACAACGCTGACGGGCGACGTCCTGCGCGACCTCGTGGCGGCGGACCCCATGGCCTGGACGGGTGCAGGCTCGGGGCCGGACA
This sequence comes from Aeromicrobium sp. CF4.19, assembly GCF_051262555.1. Classification (NCBI taxonomy): domain Bacteria; kingdom Bacillati; phylum Actinomycetota; class Actinomycetes; order Propionibacteriales; family Nocardioidaceae; genus Aeromicrobium; species Aeromicrobium sp. CF4.19. The sequence goes on from NZ_JBIMEU010000003.1 coordinate 125,665, forward strand.
CCGGGGTCCTGGTGAAGCTCATCGATGCGGGCCAGCGCCTGCCCGTGCACGTCCACCCCGATCGCGCCTTCGCCCGTGACCACCTCGACTGTCCCTACGGCAAGACCGAGGCGTGGTTCGTGCTCGAGGCCGAGCCCGACGCGTGCGTCCACCTCGGGTGGACACACGCCGTCGACCCCCTCGAGCTCGCACGTCGTCGAGACGACCAGGACGGCGCGTGGATGCTCGACCGGATGCACCGCGTGCCCGTTCGTCCGGGCGACGGGTTCCTCGTCCCGGCGGGGACACCACACGCGATCGGCGCCGGCGTGCTCGTGGCCGAGGTGCAGGAGCCGACCGACTTCTCCATCCTGCTGGAGTGGTCCGTGACGACCTCGACGCGCGAGGAGTCCCACCTCGGGATCGGCTTCGAGACCGCGATGACGGCCGTCTCGCACGAGGCCCTCTCGCCGCAGGACCTGTCGGCGCTGCGCACCCACGTCGACCTCGCCGCGCGTGACGACACGCCGCTGCCCTGCCTGCCGGCGGAGGCCGAACCGTGGTTCCGTCTGGACGTCGTCGCCCCGTCCGCGCGGTCCACCACGGTGCCCGCGGGGTTCGCGGTGCTCGTGGTCCTGGACGGGCCCGGACGGCTGCTCGCAGGCCAGCACGAGGTCACGCTCCACCAGGGCGAGGTCTGGGCCGTGCCCGCGGCCTTCGGGCCGTGGAGGGTCGACGGCACGGCGCGCGTGCTCGCCTCCCGCCCGGGGCAGGGCTGGCCCGACTCGCTCGGGGTGGGCTAGAAGCTCTCGCCGGTGAGCTGCTCGTACGCCTGGACGTATCGCTCACGCGTGCGCTGGACGACCTCCGCGGGCAGTGACGGCGGGGGGTCCTGCCCGTGCCTGTCCCAGCCGGAGTCCGGCGAGGTCAGCCAGTCGCGGAGGAACTGCTTGTCGTAGGAGGACTGCGCTCGACCCGGCTGCCACTCATCGGCCGGCCAGAAGCGCGAGGAGTCCGGAGTCAGGACCTCGTCGCCCAGCACGATGGTGCCGTCGGCGCGGGCACCGAACTCCAGCTTCGTGTCGGCCAGGATGATGCCCTTGGAACGGGCGATGCGCTCGGCGCGCGAGTAGACCTGCAGCGTGAGGTCGCGGAGGCGTTCGGCGACGGGCGCCCCGACGGCCTCCACCATCTGCTCGAAGCTGATGTTCTCGTCGTGGTCCCCCATCTGGGCCTTCGTGGCGGGGGTGAAGATGGGGGTGGGGAGCCGGGAGCCGTCGACGAGCCCGTCGGGCAGCGGGACGCCGCACACCTCGCCGGCCGCGTGGTAGTCCGTCAGGCCGGAGCCGGTCAGGTAGCCGCGGACGACGCACTCCACCGGGAACATGTCGAGCCGCTCCACGACGACAGCCCGATCACGGACCCGCTCCGGGACGTCCGTGGAGACCACGTGGTTCGGCACGACGTCCTGGAGCTGCTCGAACCACCACAGCGACATGCGGGTGAGGATCTCGCCCTTGTCCGGGATGCCCGGACTCAGCCCGAAGTCGTAGGCGGAGATGCGGTCGGAGGCGACCATGAGCAGGTGGCCGGTCTCCAGCGAGTAGAGGTCACGGACCTTGCCGGAGTGCAGGTGGGTCGCTCCGGGGACGTCGAGGGGCACGGCGCCAGCGTAGTCGGCCCCGTCCGCCGGTTTACCACGGTCCCGTGGCAAACCCGCACTCCCCGCGGGAAGGTCCCTTGGGGAGGTGCCAGTTCACCACGGGATGTGTTCCGGGAGCCCGCGGTGCGAGGGCTCAGAGGATGGAGCCGGGGGTGTAGCCGGCGGCTTCCGGGTCGGTGGCGAGCAGTGCCTCGACGGCGGAGACCACTCGAGCCACCTGCTGCGTCGCGGCACCGGTGAACTCCAGCGGGGCGGCGACCAGAGAGGCCAGGTCGGCCTCGGTGAGCGAGAGCCGGTCGTCGGCCGCGAGCCGGGTGAAGAGGTCGTTCTCGGCGGCGCCCGTCTCGCGCATCGCCAGGGCCACGCCCACGGCGTGCTCCTTGATCGCCTCGTGCGCGACCTCGCGGCCGACCCCGGCGCGCACCGCGGCCATGAGCACCTTGGTCGTGGCGAGGAACGGCAGGTAGCGGTCGAGCTCGCGCTGCACGACGGCCGGGAACGCCCCGAACTCATCGAGCACCGTCAGGAACGTCTCGAAGAGCCCGTCGGCGGCGTAGAAGGCGTCGGGCAGCGCGACGCGACGCACGACCGAGCACGACACGTCGCCCTCGTTCCACTGGTCCCCGGCCAGCTCGCCCAGCATCGAGGCGTAGCCGCGCAGGATGACGGCCAGGCCGTTGACCCGCTCGCAGGAGCGCGTGTTCATCTTGTGCGGCATCGCGCTGGAACCGACCTGGCCGGGCGCGAAGCCCTCGGTGACCAGCTCGTTGCCGGCCATCAGGCGGACCGTCGTGGCAAGATTGGACGGCGCCGCGACGAGCTGCACGAGCGCGGTGACGACGTCGTAGTCCAGGGAGCGTGGGTACACCTGGCCGACGCTGGTCAGCACCTCGTCGAACCCCAGGTGAGAGGCGACGCGGCTCTCCAGCTCGGCGAGCTTGTCCGCGTCACCGCCGAGCAGGTCCAGCTGGTCCTGGGCCGTCCCGACGGGGCCCTTGATGCCGCGAAGCGGGTAGCGGGCGAGCAGGTCGTCGATGCGTCCGACGCCGACCAGGAGCTCGTCGGCGATCGTGGCGAAGCGCTTGCCGAGGGTGGTGGCCTGCGCCGGGACGTTGTGGCTGCGACCGGCCATGACGAGCTCGGCGTGCTCGGCTGCCAGCCGACCGAGTCTGGCGGCCGTTGCGACGGCGCGTGAGCGGAGCACCTGCAGCGACGCACGGACCTGCAGCTGCTCGACGTTCTCGGTGAGGTCGCGGGAGGTCATGCCCTTGTGGATGTGCTCGCTGCCGGCCAGCGCGGCGAACTCCTCGATGCGCGCCTTGACGTCGTGCCGGGTGACCTTCTCGCGCTCGGCGATCGAGGTGAGGTCGACCTGCTCGACGACGGCCTCGTGGGCCTGGACCACCCCGTCGGGCGTCGCGATGCCGAGGTCGCGCTGCGCCTTCATCACCGCGATCCAGAGCTGCCGCTCCAGGACGATCTTGTGCTCGGGGGACCAGATGCGGGCGATCTGGTCCGAGGCGTACCGGGAGGCCAGGACGTTGGGCGTGGTCACGGCCCTCATCCTCCCACCCCGGCCGCCGCGACGGTTTACCACGGTCCCTCGGTAAACCGGCGTCGCGGGTCAGACCTCGATGTCGCCGAGCTGGGCGGCCAGGGCGATGTCGGTGCGGTGGTGTGCGCCGTCGATGATGATCGCGTCGACGCCGGCGTAGGCGCGGTCGCGGGCGTGCTCGAGCGTCTCGCCCGTCGCGGTGACGGCCAGCACGCGGCCCCCGGCCGTCACGAGGTTGCCCTCGTCATCCAGCGCGGTGCCGGCCTGGATGACGTCGACGCCCTCGATCGCCTCCGCGGCGTCGATGCCGAGGATGCGGTCACCGGTGCGCGGGGTGTCCGGGTAGTTACAGGAGGCCATCACCACCGAGAGAGCCACCTCCTCGCTCCAGGCGGGCAGGCCGACGTCGGCCAGCGTGCCGGTGGCGGCCCCGTGCAGCAGGGCCGAGAGCGGCGTCTCCAGCAGGGCCAGCAGCGCCTGGGTCTCGGGGTCGCCGAAGCGGGCGTTGAACTCCACGACGCGCACCCCCCGGGACGTGAGCGCGAGCCCGGCATAGAGCAGTCCTTGGAACGGCGTTCCCCGACGCGCCATCTCCAGCACCGTCGGCACGAGCACGCGGCGGCTCACCTCGGCCACGAGGCCGTCGGGCGCCCAGTCCAGCGGCGTGTAGGCACCCATCCCGCCGGTGTTGGGTCCCTCGTCACCGTCGAGCGCACGCTTGAAGTCCTGTGCAGGCTGCAGCGGCAGCACGGTCTCGCCGTCGGTGATGGCGAACAGGGAGACCTCCGGGCCGTCGAGGAACTCCTCGATGACGACCCGACCGCACGCGGCGGCGTGCTCGACGGCGACCCGCCGGTCCCGGGTCACCACGACGCCCTTTCCGGCGGCGAGCGCGTCGTCCTTGACGACGTACGGCGGCCCGAAGGCGTCGAGCGCTGCTGCGGCCTGCTCAGGGGTCTCGCACACGTGCGCCATCGCGGTGGGAACCTCGGCCGCCGCCATGACCTCCTTGGCGAACGCCTTGGAGCCCTCCAGCTGCGCCGCGGCCCGCGAGGGCCCGAAGCAGGCGATGCCGGCCTCGCGCACGGCATCGGCCACGCCGGCGACGAGCGGGGCCTCCGGGCCGACGACGACGAGGTCCGCGTCCACGCGCATCGCGAGGTCGGCGACGGCAGCGCCGTCCATCGGGTCGACGTCGTGCAGCGTCGCCACCGATGCGATCCCCGGGTTGCCCGGCGCGGCGTGCACCTCGGTGACGGCGGGATCGCGGGACAGGGCGAGGGCGAGGGCGTGCTCACGTCCCCCGGTTCCGATGACGAGGGTCTTCACGGCTGCGAGCCTAGCCGGAGCCAACCGTCACGCCGGCGACAGGCACCGATCTTCGAGATCAGACGATCCCGAAGATCTGCAGCACCCCGAGGGCGCCGACACCGACGACGACCAGGCCGCCGAGGACGTTGGCGGTCACGGTGTTGACGTGGTCGCCCAGGACGTCGCGGCGGTTCATGACGATGATCAGGAAGATCGCGAGCACCGGCAGGGACAGCCCGGCTGCGTACTGGGTGGCGATGATGAGCGCCACCGGGTCGGCGCTGAAGAAGGCCATGAGCGCACCACCGATCAGGACGGTCAACCACACGGCACGGAACCGCATGTCGGTCATGTCCCGGCCCCAGCCCAGGACTCCCGAGACCGCGATGGCTGCCGCGAAGGGGGCGGTGATCGCACTGGTGAAGCCGGCGCCGAAGAAGCCGAGGCCGAAGAGGACCTCTGCGGCGGTGCCGAGCGTCGGCTCCAGCTGCTGCGCCATGTCGACGGCGTTCTCGATGTTGCGGTCGCTGCCGAAGAAGGCGGCCGCGCCCGTGGCGAGGATGGCGACCGTGATGAGGCCACCGATGGTGATGGAGAACCACGTGTCGGTGCGCGCCTCGGCCAACGCCCTCTCGGTCGGCACCGAGGCCGGCCACTGCTCCTGCACGGAGCGGGAGTGCAGGAAGAGGTTGTAGGGCACCACGGCGCTGCCGATGAGACCGATGAGGACGATCAGGGAGCCTGACGGCACGCTCGGCACCACGAGACCGCGGAGCATCTCGCCCACGTCGGGTCGGACGATGACGGCGGTGGCGAGGAAGGTGATGCTCATCAGCATCACCAGCGCGATCAGCACCCGCTCGATCACCTTGTAGCGACCGAACCACAGCAACGAGGCGACCGCGACGACGGTGAGGACGATCGCGATCCGGGAGTCGATCCCGGTGAGGATCGAGATGCCCTGCGAGGCGCCGGTGACGTTGCCGGTGGCGAAGGAGAAGCCTCCGACGCCGATCGCCAGGAGCGTCAGACCGATGAGGAACGCCTTCACGATCGGGTTGGCGAAGGTCGTGCGCAGCGCCTCACCGAGGCTCTGCCGACCGACGACGCCGAGCCGAGCCGCCATCTCCTGCAGGATGATCGTCGCGACGGTGGCGAACACCACGGACCACAGCACCACGAAGCCGTAGTCAGCCCCCGCGACGCTCGCCGTGGTGACCGAGCCCGGGCCCATGAAGGCCGCCATGACGATCAGCCCCGGGCCCAGCTTCTTCAGCCGCTGGGGGAAGGTGCCGCGACCGCTGTCGTCGGTGTGCTCGGCGGACGACGAGCTGGCTGGGCGGTCGGACCCGTTCGGGTCGGAGGTCATGGCATGTCCTTCCGGGGGTGTGACGCAGGTGACACTTTATAAAATGCAAGATCGTTGGCGATCCGTCAACCCCACCCTCAGCGGCTGCCCTCGCCGATGACGTTGCGCAGGACTCCCAGGTTGGTCGCCGAGACCTCGACGACGTCGCCGGGCACGAGGTAGCGCGGCGGGTCGAAGCCCAGTGCGACGCCGGCCGGCGTCCCGGTGGCGATCACGTCCCCGGGCGCGAGGGTGATGCCGGCCGAGAGCGTCGCGACGAGGGTCGGCACGTCGAAGATCAGGTCGGTGGTGCACGCGTTCTGGCGCAGCTCGCCGTTCACCCGGCACTCCAGCCACGTCTCGGAGAGATCGACCTCGTCGGCGGTCACCGCCCACGGGCCCATGGGGCAAAAGGTGTCGAGGGACTTGCCCAGGAACCACTGCTTGTGTCGCTCCTGGAGGTCGCGCGCCGTGACGTCGTTGACCAGCGTGTAGCCCCAGACATGGTCCATCGCGTCCTCGGGGCGGATCCCGCGCCCGCCGCGACCGATGATGACCGCGATCTCTGCTTCGTAGTCCAGGGCGTCGGTCAGGCCCAGGTGGGGGTCGACGACGTCGTCGGGACCCACGACGGTGCTGGGGGCCTTGGTGAAGAAGATCGGCGCGGACGGGACGTCAGGACCCGAGCCGGTGGCGTCCCGGCCACTGCGGGCGAACTCCGCAGCGTGCTCGGCGTAGTTCTTGCCGACGCACACCACGTCGTGACGCGGGCGCGGCAGCGGCGCGAGCAGGCGGACGTCGCCGACCGACACCGGGGGCTCGGTCGCAGCGGCCGGCTCGCCGGCGGCGGCGTGGTCGACCACCGACAGGAGCCCCTCGGGTGCCGCGTCCGCGGGGAGCGGCGCGATCGTGCCCGCCTCCGCGTCCAGCACCCCCACGCGTGGCGTCCCGGTCCCCTGCTCGGCATAGGTCACGTACTTCATCGTTGGCCCCTCCCGGCGGTGTGGCCGCCTTCGTCGTCGGTGGTCCGATCCTATAAAGTGCAATCCTTCGACGAGACGGTAGCAAGAGCACGTAGGAGGCGCACATGCCCGCTCCCAAGGTCGCGGTCGGCTCGCTCGGCGGCACCATCGCGATGACGCCTGGGGCGAGTGCCCCGTCCCCCGGCAGGACCGCCGGCGCGGTCGTCCCGACCCTGCGTGCGGCCGACCTGCTGGCCGCCGTGCCCGCCCTGGCCGAGATCGCTACGGTGACGGCCGACGACGTCCGCACAGTCCCCGGGGCGAGCCTGACCGAGGCCGACCTCCGCGAGGCGCTGCTCTGGGCCCGGGCGCAGGTCGACGCCGGCGCGGTCGGCGTCGTGCTGACCCAGGGCACCGACACGCTGGAGGAGACGGCCTACCTGCTCGACCTGTGGTGGGACCGCGCGGCGCCGCTCGTGCTCACCGGTGCGATGCGCTCGGCCGCCGTCCCCGGCGCGGACGGACCGGCCAACCTGCTGGCGGCGGTGCGGACCGCCTCTGCACCCGCCGCTCGTGACTGCGGGGCCCTCGTCGTGATGGACGACCGGGTGCATGCCGCGTCGAGGGTCCGCAAGAGCCACGCCACCACCACCGGCGCCTTCACCTCCCCCGACACCGGCCCACTCGGGTCGGTGCACGAGGGCCGGGTGCTGGTCCGACCCTCCCGACGACACCCGTCGCTCCCGCTCCCGGTCCGCACCGCGCGCGTCGCGCTGCTGGAGACTCACCTGGGTGACGACGGCGCACTGCTGCGCGCATCCGCCGAGCTGGACCACGACGCGGTCGTCCTCGCGGCGTACGGGGTGGGCCACGTGTCGGCCGATCTCGCCGAGGTGGTCAGCGAGGTCCAGGCCCGGATCCCCGTGGTGGTGGCCTCACGGACCGGAGCGGGCAGCACCGCGCGCGCCACCTACGGCTTCCCCGGATCCGAGACCGATCTGGTGCGTCGCGGGGCGCTCCTGGCGGGCTGGTTGGACCCGCGCAAGGCGCGGGTGCTCACCTGGGCGGTACTTTCGTCCACGTCGTCACCAGACCGGCTCGCCAGCGAGCTGGCCACTCGCGGAGAGGAACCGATGTGAGCCTGGACCAGCGCGCCGACCGATCGCGGGCGCGGACCGCCCACGAGTACGTCCGCAAGGAGCTGCGCGCCGCCATCCTGGACGGCGAGCTCCCCGGCGGGACCCGGCTGCTGCAGTCGGAGATCGGCGAGCGGCTCGGGGTCAGCACCACTCCGGTGCGGGAGGCGCTGCGCGACCTGGTCACCGAGGGCCTGGTGTTCTTCGACGCCCACCGGGGTGCGGTCGTTCGCGCCCTGCAGCTGGACGAGGTCCGTGAGATCTACGAGCTCCGCATGACCCTGGAACCACTGCTGGTCCAGCGCGTCCTGGACCGCATCGACGACGCGGCCCTCGACCGCGCCCACGTGCTCTGGCAGCAGATGGAGGAGGAGACCGACCCGGCGGTGTGGGTCGAGCGCAACCACGCCTTCCACGCGATCTTCGCCGAGCCCGACGCCGACAGCCGCTTGAGCCAGATCCTCGCCGGCCTGCGCGACAGCGCCACGGCCTACGTCGCGCTCTCGCTCAAGGCTCGCCCGCAACAGATGCGGCAGGCCAACGCCGACCACGGACGGATGCTCGCCCTCTTCCGCGAGCGCGACGCCGAAGGGCTCGCCACGTTGACCGTCGACCACCTGCGCTCCACCCTCGCCGCGATCGAGAGTCAACACCCCGACGAGGAGTGACCGGCGACGGGCGGACGGACCGACCCGCCTCGACCCGGGCGCCGTCGCCCCGAGTCGGCGGGCCGCCAGGGGCTCAGAGCAGGTCGTGCACGACGATCGTCTGCTCGCGGTCGGGGCCCACCCCGATGGCCGAGATGCGTGAGCCACTCATGGACTCCAGCGCCTGCACGTAGTCCTGGGCGGTCTGCGGCAGGTCGCCGAGCTCCCGGCAGTGCGAGATGTCCTCGTGCCAGCCATCGAAGTACTCATAGATCGGCTTGGCGTGGTGGAAGTCGGTCTGCGTCATGGGCATCTCCTCCACCCGCTCGCCGTCGACCTCGTAGGCCACGCACACGGGGATGCGGTCCCACCCGGTCAGGACGTCGAGCTTGGTGAGGACGAAGTCCGTGACGCCATTGATGCGTGCGGCGTACCGGGCGATGGGAGCGTCGTACCAGCCGCAGCGGCGCGGCCGGCCCGTCGTCGTGCCGAACTCGCCGCCGTTGGCGCGCAGACGCTCGCCGTCACCATCGGGATCGTTCCCCTCACCGAGCTCGGTGGGGAAGGGGCCCTCGCCGACACGCGTCGCGTACGCCTTGACGATGCCGATGACGCGGGTGATGTCCGTGGGCGCGATGCCTGAGCCGGTGCAGGCGCCGCCGGTGGTGGCCGACGACGAGGTCACGAACGGGTAGGTGCCGTGGTCGACGTCCAGCAGCGTGGCCTGTCCGGCCTCCAGCAGCACGGTCTCGCCCCGGTCCAGCGCCTCGTGCAGGACGAGGGCGGTGTCGGCGACCATCGGGCGGAGGCGGTCGGTGTAGGAGGTGAGCTCCTCGACGATCTCCTCGACGTCGACCGCACGGCGGTTGTAGACCTTGGTGAGGATCTGGTTCTTGAGCTCCAGCGCGCCCTCGACCTTCTGGCGCAGGATCTTCTCGTCGAAGAGGTCCTGCACGCGGATGCCGAGCCGGTTCATCTTGTCCGCGTACGTCGGCCCGATGCCCCGACCGGTCGTGCCGATCTTGCGGCTGCCCAGGAACCGCTCGGCGACCTTGTCGAGCGTGCGGTTGTAGTCGGCGATGACGTGCGCGTTGGCGCTGATCAGGAGCTTGCTCGTGTCAATGCCGCGTGCCTCGAGCCCGTCGATCTCCTCGAACAGCACCGACAGGTCCACCACGACGCCGTTGCCGATGACCGGGGTGCAGCCCGGGCTCAGGATGCCACTGGGGAGCAGGTGCAGGGCGTACTTCTCATCGCCGATGACGACGGTGTGGCCGGCGTTGTTGCCGCCGTTGAACTTGACGACGTGGTCCACCCGACTGCCGAGCAGGTCGGTGGCCTTGCCCTTGCCCTCGTCACCCCACTGGGCTCCGACGATGACGACTGCGGGCATCGAGATGCACCCCTCGAACAGGAGACAAGCCCCGCGCGACGGGGCTCTGACCGCCACAGCCTACTGTCCGACCACGTCCGGCGACCAACCCGTGCACGCTGAGCCGCGCCCTTCCCCCGTACGCATAGGCTCTGCTCGGACAAGGGAGCGCACATGAGCGAGCGCGAGCGAGCGAACAAGGGAACACGAATGCGATCACGTTCCTACGGTGGTTCTTCTGAGGACGTGGTCGCATGAGCGAGCGACAGCTGGGGGTACCCCCGCGAGTTCTACGAGCAGGGGGCGCGAACAAGGGATCACGAATGCGATCACGTCCCTACGGTGGTTCTTCCGAGGACGTGGTCGCATGACCGAGTGGGTGGCGATCGCCAACGCGAACGCGGGCACGAGCAGTGCCGACGAGGTCGGCACCGCGATGGAGATCCTCCGGGCGGCGCATGACGTCCGGCTGGTCGAGACCGAGGACGCCGACGACCTGCGCGAGGCACTGGAGAAGGTTGCCACGGGCTCGACCATCCTGGCCCTGGGCGGCGACGGCAGCCTGCACGCCGTGGTGACCGTGCTGGACCGGATCGGCCGGCTGGGGGACGTCGTCCTCGCCCTCGTCCCGCACGGCACCGGCAACGACTTCGCCCGGACGATCGGGATGGACCGCGACGACTCAGCTGCCGCCGCTCGACAGCTGCTGGAGGCACGGGAGGTCTCGATCGACCTCGTGCGCGACGACCAGGGCCGACCCGTCGTCAACGCCGTGCACGTGGGCATCGGGGCCGAGGCGGCGGAGGAGGCCCAACCCTGGAAGAAGGCGCTGGGCCCCGTCGGGTACGGCATCGGCGCGATCATCTCGGGTGTGAAGCATCGCGGCTTCCACGGCACCGTCCTCGTCGACGGCGAGGCCCTGCCGCACCGGGGCCGCATCATCCAGGTGGCGATCGGCAACGGCCGGTACATCGGCGGAGGCGCCCCCCTGCTGCCCGAGGCCGACCCGGGCGACGGGTTGCTGGACGTCGCCGTCTCGTGGTCCAACCCGCGCCTGCACCGGGTCGCCTACGCCTGGCGGCTCCGCAAGGGCCGGCACCCGCAGCGCGACGACGTCACCTACACCAAGGCGACGTCGGTCAGCGTGACCGGCGACCCGACGCCCGGCAACCTCGACGGCGAGCTCTGCCCACCGTCGAGCAGCCATTCCTGGCGGATCGAGCCCGGTGCGTTCCGGATGCTGGTGCCCCGCGACGAGGACCGCGCCGAGCCGTCGGGCTGACGCGAGGTCGTCCGGTCGAGGTGTCCGGGACGGGCCTAGCCCGCGCGATGACGTCGGGCCGCTCGGGCCCAGTGCACCCCGGCGACGACCAGCAGCACGAGCAGACCGCGGGCGGCCCAGGTCGCCGCGAGCCGCCACGGCTCCTCACCGGTGTCCGTCAGGAGCAGCAGGGTCCGCTCCAGCCCCTGGCCCGCGGCGGTGCCGGGGCCGACGTCGTAGCCAGAGGTGGCGATGACGCCGGCCACGGCGAAGGCGACCGTGAACAGGAGGAACAACGATCCGGCCGTCACCAGGTCGTCCTCGTCGTCGCGCTCCCACCGCGAGGGAAGCACTCGACGGACCAGGTGGATGACCGGCCAGGCGACGAGCATGCCCACCAACGTCCCCAGCAGCCAGGCCAACGACATGAGCAGCCCCACCACGAAGAGCGCTGTCGGCACGATCGTCCCGTCGACCGAGTCGCCAACGACCACCTGGGCCACCATCACCAGCACCGAGACCACCAGCGCCACCACCAGGTGCACGGCGACCGTCGCGCCGAGCGGGCCGAACATCGCGAGGGCGACTCGACGGTCCGAGCCGTCGTACCGACCGACGTGGCGCATCGGGTCCCACCCGAGAGCACACGTCAGACCGCCGACCAGCCCCAGTCCCGCGTAGAGGGACAGCCCGAGGTCGAACCACCAGTCCTGTCCGGCCAGGTCGCTGACGAGCGACCCCACCAGACCGACCAGCGAGAGTGCCGACGTTGCCTGCGAGGTGCGAGGGGCCCATCGCTGCGCGATGCCCGTCGGCTCGGGCCACGCGCGGGCCAGGAGCCTCACCCGACGAGCGCGGCGTACGCCTCCGGGCTGGACTCCCGCAGGAACTCGCGGCACCGGTGGGCCTCGGCCTCGTCGCCGAGCCGCTCGGACCCGGTGGCCAGCGTCGCGAGCGATCGAAGGAAGCCCTGGTTGGGGCCGTGGCTCCACGGCACCGGGCCGTGGCCCTTCCAGCCGTTGCGTCGCAGCCCGTCGAGCGAGCGGTGGTAGGACGTGCGGGCGAAGGCATAGCCCTCGAGGTCACGTCCGTCGGCCAGTGCCGCCTCGGCCAGCAGTGCCCAGGCGAGCGTCGAGTCCGGGTGTGCCGAGGCGACCGACTGCACGTCGTCGCCGGCATCGAGGGCGGCGGCCCCGGGGTCCTCGGGCAGGAAGGTCTCGGGCGGCTCGCCCAGCAGGTTGGTCATGCTCCGACCCTAGCCGTGGGGCCCCGGCGTCCCGCGCGCCCGATGCGTCAACTCATGGTTGACACGCGTCCCGTGTCAACTTACGGTTGACGCATGGCCGACACCATCCGATCCCGCTGGACGCCCACCGTGCTGACCGCCGGCGTGGCCGCCGTCCTCCTGGGCGTCGGCTCCGGCGCCCTCTCCACCCTCTTCGACGGCTTCGTCAAGGGTCTCTTCCAAGGGGCCGGCGTCATGCTGATCATCGTGGGCGTCTATGCCGTCGGTCGCGTCGTGTTCCGCAGCGATGACGGCACGACGTCCGACGGCTGGCTGCCCAGCCGCGACGGCGACCGATGACCGTCACCGGCGGCCCCGACCACGCCCTGGCCGACGCCGTCGGTCGGGCCATCCTGGACAGCGGCGACGGGCCCGCGGGGCCCGACGACCCGTTGGCCCTCGTGCGGCGGGCCGCCGAGGCCGACGCCGTGGTGGGCGACCTGCTGCGCCAGGCCGTCGCCAGCGCTCGTTCGGCCGGACAGAGCTGGGCCAGCATCGGGCACGAGCTCGGGATGTCCCGACAGGCCGTGCAGCAGCGCTTCGGAGTGGTCGCCGAGCTCGACGATCCCACGGAGCGCTGGCTCGGACCCGTCACGGCCTTCGACGAGATGGCCGAGCTCGAGCTCGCCGGGCGGCTGGGGTGGCGCACCGTCGAGGCCGGCCTGCTGCGGCACCGGATGGTCCGCACCAGCACGCAGTGGGAGCATCGCCGGGTCGTCTGGACCAGGCCACCCACGGCGTTCGCACGGGACGGCTGGCAGATCGGCTGCCGCGCCTTCCCCTGGCTCTACCTCGTCCGCGACACCGGCCGTCCCGTCGAGGACTGACCGGGAGGCACGACCGGGCGAGATCTCGACTCAGGGGGTGACGGCCTCCATCGCCGAGACCGGGAAGCCCTCCTCGTCGAGACCCACCAGGGAGAACGGGAGCTCGGAGACCCCCTCAGCCGCACGCTCCGGAAGAGGAACGAACCCGATCAGGCCCGTGGCGTCGACGTCGCGACGGCCGACCCGGAGCTCCAGCGAGTCGACCTCCGAGGACGCCGCGTACAGGAGGAACGGCTGACCCTCGTGTCCCTGGTCCGGACCGATCCACGACGCGGCGAGGACCGGGCGGGGCGACGTGCCCCGACTCTCTCCCACGACGTAGGCCGCCAGGTCCGAGGAGTCGCCCACGGCAACGGCCACGACCGCGCCCGGCGAGCCGCGCGGGGGGTCGAGCGTCACGCGGACCGCAACGGCGACCGCCCCGCCCTCGGGGAGGCCGACGCCCTGCGGGCCCGGGCCGGTCCCGAGGACCTCGACCACGACGTCGTCCTGCACCCGGACCCCCGCGGCCGGACGTGGGCTCTGGATCCGGTCGAGCGCGTCGGCAACGGCTGCGGCGAACCCCACGCCGTCCGGCGACACCAGCGTCCCCCACACCTGCTCGGGGTCGCCCCTGTCGATGACGGCGACGTCGTCGACGGCACCGAACCAGAGGGTGGGCGTGTTGCCGGCCTCGCTGCCTCGCGCCACGCAGCCCGCAGCGACGGAGCTCACCAGTCCGTCGTCCACGGGGATGCTGGAGAGGAAGCCGCCGGCCGCCGGCTCCGCGTCGAGGGAGTCCTGACGCTCCGGGCACCAGATCTCGAGCTCGGTCTCGGCGAGCGTCTCGTCGAGCAGGAAGCCGGTGCCGGTGGCGAGCACCTCGCGCGAGCTCACGGTGGACTGGCCCTCGCGGATGTTCCAGCTCCCGTCGCCGTCCGGCTGCACCGCGGAGACCACCCCTCCACCGCCGGCGAGCACCACCGTCGTCGTCGGACCGAAGGGGCCGTCGGCCTCGCCCTCCCAGAGCACACGGATCTCGTCCAGGTCCTCGTCCTGCGCCCGCCAGGCCTCGACCGCGGAGAGCGCACGCTGCGACGTGACCTCCTGCCGGTCGGCGTCGAGCACCGGTGGATCGTCCTCGCCCAGTGCCACCACCCCGACCACCGCCGCCAGCACGGCGGCCACGACGACCACACCGACGACGATCACGAGGCGTCGGCGACCTGCTCCCCCGGCCATCTCATGCCCCCGAACCGTGCCCGGCCTCTAGAGTCGGGTGCCTGCGGAACGGAGGTTCTGGCAGGCCTCGACGACGCGGGCGGCCATGCCGGCCTCGGCGGCCTTGCCCCAGGCGCGCGGGTCGTAGACCTTCTTGTTGCCGACCTCGCCGTCGACCTTGAGCACGCCGTCGTAGTTCGCGAGCATGTGCCCGGCCACGGGGCGGGTGAAGGCGTACTGCGTGTCGGTGTCGACGTTCATCTTGACGACGCCGTAGTCCACGGCGGCGGAGATCTCCTCGGGCAGCGACCCGGAGCCGCCGTGGAAGACGAAGTCGAAGGGTGCGATCGCCCCGTACTTCTCGGCCACCGCGTCCTGGGCGGCCTTGAGCACCTCGGGGCGCAGCTTGACGTTGCCGGGCTTGTAGACGCCGTGCACGTTGCCGAAGGTCAGGGCCGTCAGGTACCGGCCCTTCTCGCCCAGGCCGAGAGCCTCGGCCGTGGCCAGTGCATCCCCCGGCGTCGTGTAGAGCTTGTCGTTCATCTCGGCCTCGACGCCGTCCTCCTCGCCACCGACGACGCCGATCTCGACCTCGAGGATGATGTGGGCGGCGGCCGCCTGGGCGAGCAGCTCCTGCGCGATCTGCAGGTTCTCCTCCAGCGGCACCGCCGAGCCGTCCCACATGTGCGACTGGAAGTAGGGCAGCCCCCCACCCTCGACGCGCTCGAGCGACGCGGCCAGCAGCGGGCGCACGAAGCCGTCGAGCTTGTCCTTGGGGCAGTGGTCGGTGTGCAGGGCGACGTTGACCGGGTACTTCTTGGCCACCTCCTGCGCGAAGGCGGCGAAGCCGAGGGAGCCGGAGACCATGTTCTTGACCGTCGGGCCGGACCAGTAGTCCGCGCCACCGGTGGAGACCTGGATGATGCCGTCGGACTCGGCCTCGGCGAAGCCCGCCAGCGCCGCGTTGAGCGTCTGCGAGGACGACACGTTGATGGCCGGGTAGGCGAACGAGTCACGCTTGGCCTTGTCGAGCATCTCGGCATAGGCCTCGGGTGTGGCGACGGGCATGGGGACTCCTCGGGCTGGTCGGTGCCGACCCGTTCAGCCTAGCGCCGGAGGAACGCTGCGTGACCGGTGCCTCAGGCCGGGTGGGGCGACCCCTCGGACAGCTCCTTGGTGAGGGCACGGGCGATGACCTGCACGGGGCTCCAGACCGAGGAGAACGGGGGAGCGTAGGACAAGTCGGTCATGACGATCTCGTCGACGGTGAGCTCGGACCACAGGGCCATCGCCGCCGTGTCGATCCGCAGGCCTGCGCCCTGCCCACCGGCGACCTGCACCCCGAGCAGGCGTCGCGTCTGCGCATCGGCGATGCCCAGCCCCCACATCGACTCCGCCCCCGGGTAGTACCCGGCCCGCGTGGTCGTCTCGATGGTCGCGACGACCGGGGTGAAGCCGGCCTCGCGCGCCTGCTCCTCACCCAGTCCGGTGCGGGCGATCTCGAGGTCGCAAAACTTGGTGATGGCCGTCTGCACGACCCCCGGGAACGTCCGTCTGCTCCAGGTCGCCCCGAGCGAGGCAGCGATCGACTCCCCCGCCACCAGCCCCTGCTTGTTGGCGTGGGTGCCGAGCGGGAGGTGCACGAGGCCGCCACTGATCCGGTCGAGCGTCACGACGCAGTCGCCCGCGGACCACACGTGCTCGCTCTCGGACACGCGCTGCTGGTCGTCGGTGACGATGCCGCCCTTGACGCCCTTCTCGGCGTCGGGCAGGAGCTCCGAGCGCGGGGTCACCCCGAAGGCGGCCACCACGATGTCCGCCGCATACGTGCCGTCTGCAGTGCGGACGGCCTGCACCCGGCCTTCGGCGTCGACGTCGAACCCGGTGACCTCCGCGTCGGTCACGAGCGTCACGTCACGCTCGGCCATCCGCTTCGCGATGACCTCGCCGACGTGGTCCTCCACGATCGGCAGCGGCGTCGAGTCACGCTCCAGGACGGTCGTGTCCAGGCCACGCGCCGCGAACGCCTCCGCCATCTCGATCCCGATGTAGCCGCTGCCGACGACGACGGCCCGGCGCACACCCTGCCCGAGATGGTCGAGCACGGCGTGCCCGTCGTGCAGGTCCTTGATCGTGTGGATGCCCTCGGCGTCGATGCCGGGCAGGTCGGGACGCACGGACCGGGCGCCGGTGGCGACGACGAGCCGGTCCCACGAGATCTCGTGCGTCCCGGCCTCGTCTGACCAGGTGACCGTCCGGCCCTCGACGTCGATGCTCTCCGCCGTCGACTCGAGCCGGACGTCGATGCCCAGCTCACGGTGCTGCTGCGGCGTGCGAGCGACGAGGTCGTCGCAGGAGTCGATGTCGCCGGCGATCCAGTACGGGACGCCGCAGGCCGAGTACGACGTGTAGGTCCCCCGCTCCAGCACGACGATCTCGACGTCGTCGACGAGGCGGTTGATGGCCGACGCAGCGGTCATCCCCGCGGCGTCGCCCCCGATCACGAGCACGCGTGGAGCCATGCCGCCGAGCCTACGAGGGGTGTGGCCCCTCCGCAGGGTCGACCGGCGTCTCGCACCGGTGCCCGCGTCGGGGCCGGTCGTCGTGACCGATGCTCACCCGGCGTGCTGTCGTACCCAGGCATGCATCGCGATGGCAGCGGCGGCGCCGGCGTTGATGGAGCGTGTGGACCCGAACTGCGCGATGCTCAGGGTCGTGGCGCACGCGGCCCGAGCGTCCTCGGAGAGTCCCGGCCCCTCCTGCCCGAGCACGAGGACGCACTCTCGGGGCAGGTCCGCGGCCTCCAGGGGGACGGCGCCGGGCAGGTTGTCGACGCCCAGCAGCGGCAGGCCCGCGTCGGCGGCCCATCCGGCGAGCGTCGGCACGTCGTCGTGGTGGTGGACGTGCAGGTAGCGGTCGGTCACCATCGCGCCACGTCGGTTCCACCGACGTCGGCCCACGACGTGCACGGCGGCGGCGTTGAAGGCGTTGGCGGTGCGCACGACCGAGCCGATGTTGAAGTCGTGCTGCCAGTTCTCGATCGCCACGTGGAACCCGTGCCGGCGCGAGTCCAGGTCGGCGACGATCGCCTCCACCGTCCAGTAGCGGTAGGCGTCGACGACGTTGCGTCGGTCGCCCAGCTCCAGCAGCTCCGGGTCCAGCCGCGTGTCGTCTGGCCACGGCCCTTCCCACGGGCCCACGCCGACGACGGGCTCCGTCACCCGACCCCGAACTCAGAACGGTAGGCGCGGACGGCCTCGAGGTGCTCGCCGTGCCGGCCGGTGGTCTGCAGGTACTCGATGATGTCGTCGAGCCGGATGATCGCCGTGACCTCCACGTCGAGGTCCCGCTCGACCTCCTCGATCGCCGACAGGGTCCCGGTGCCGCGCTCCTGCCGGTCGACGGCCACCACGATCCCCGCGATCCTGGCCCCCTCGGACTCGACCACCTGCTGGACCTCTCGGATCGCGGTGCCGGCGGTGATGACGTCGTCGACGACGAGCACACGACCCTGCAGTGGCGATCCGACGATCAGACCACCTTCGCCGTGGTCCTTGGCCTCCTTGCGGTTGAAGCACCACGGGACGTCACGGCCGTGCCGGTCCGCCAGCGCGACCGCCGTGGCCGAGGCGATCGGGATGCCCTTGTAGGCGGGGCCGAGCAGGACGTCCATCTCCACCCCGCTGCGCACTATGGCCTCGGCGTAGGACCGTCCCAGAGCGGCGAGCCGCTCGCCGGTGTTGAAGAGTCCGGCGTTGAAGAAGTAGGGCGAGCGTCGGCCGGACTTGAGCGTGAACTCGCCGAAGCGCAGCACCTCGTGGCGCAGGGCGAGCTCGATGAACTCACGCTGGTAGTCCTGCATCAGACCGGGCTCCTCAGGCTGGGCTCATCCGACTGGTCATCACGCTGGAGCCTCGGACTTGTCGACCGTCTCGACCAGGTCGCCGAAGACGACGTTGCGGTTGCGCGTGTGGAACAGCTCGGAGCACGTCAGCAACGTCAGCCTGGCCTCGGTGGGCTGCTCGCCGCGCAGGTCAGGATCCGGGACGGGCTGGAGCGGCCAGCCGACGGTGAAGTCCAGGGTGATCTCGTCACCGTTGTTCTCCAGCTCGTAGGTGTAGACGTGGGTCCGCGTTTCGACCTCCACGACGTCACCGGCGCGGAGCTCCAGGAAGTCCCGGAACGGCTCACCATGGGTGACGCGGTGGCCGGCGATGGCGAAGTTGCCGACCTCACCGGGAAGGACGCCCTCCTCGTACCAGCCGACACCGCGGGCGAGGTCGTCGTCGTCGAAGCCCTTGACGATCGGCACCTCGTAGTCGTCGCCGAAGCGCTCGACGCGCAGCAGGCCGATGGCGTCGGAGTCCAGGCCTTGGCCCCAGTCGTCGGCGATGACCTGTCGGATCTCGTTGTGCTCGGCCTTGGCGACGACGTTGGTTCCCCAGTACTGCCAGGCGCCCCACCCGAGGATGCCGAGACCGCCGAGCATGAGGGCGAGACCGAGCGCGGTGACCACGGGGTTGCGACGGCGCCGCGTGCTGCGGCGTCCGGGGCGGGAGGGGGCAGCGGCGCTCATCGAACCCATCATCTCACGCGGCACCGCGGACCTCCGGAGGGAATCTGCCAAATCGCTTGAACCACACGGGCACTGACCTAGACTGATGGTGCACGCCCCGCCGTTTCACCCCCCGAGAACGGCGGGGCGTTGCTTTGCCCGGAAGAAGTACCCAGCCACCCGCCGGTCTCGCCGGGCGAAGCCCGCAACCAGCACCCGAACGGCGGGGCGTTGCTCTGCCCGGAAGAAGTACCCAGCCACCCGCCGGTCTCGCCGGGCGAAGCCCGCAACCAGCACCGGAACGGCGGGGCGTTGCTTTGCCCGGAAGAAGTGCCCAGTCGCCGGCTCCCGGACGTGCGTACAGTCGATGCGATGAGGACGAGCAGTGAACGCCTGGCTGGGCTGGGGACGACGATCTTCGCGCGGATGAGCGCCCTCGCGCTGGAGACCGGCGCGGTCAACCTCGGCCAGGGCTTCCCGGACACCGACGGTCCCGACGCCGTCATCGAGTCCGCGGTGCGAGCCCTGCGCGGGGGTCGCAACCAGTACGCGCCCGGCTCCGGGGTTCCCGAGCTGCGTCAGGCGGTGGCCGATCACCAGCGTCGCTTCTACGGCATCGAGCTCGACCCCGACTCCGAGGTGGCGGTGACCACCGGTGCCACCGAGGCCATCGCGGCGGCCCTGCTGGGCCTGGTCGAGCCGGGCGACGAGGTGCTCGTGCTGGAGCCCTACTACGACTCCTACGTCGCGGGCCTGCAGATGGTCGGCGCGGTGCGTCGGCCGGTGACCCTGCGCGCCCCCGACTTCAGGGTGCCGGTGGAGGAGCTGCGCGCGGCCGTCACCGAGCGGACCACGGCCATCCTGCTCAACACCCCGCACAACCCGACCGGGACGGTGCTGACCCGCACCGAGCTCGAGGCCATCGCGGACGTCGCCCGCGAGAACGACCTGCTGGTCATCAGCGACGAGGTGTACGAGCACCTGACCTTCGACGTGCCGCACATCCCGATCGCCACCCTCCCGGGGATGGCGGAGCGGACGCTGACCATCTCCAGCGGCGGCAAGACCTTCTCGTTCACCGGGTGGAAGGTCGGCTGGGCGTCCGGCCCTGCCCCGCTGGTCTCGGCACTGCTGAGCGCCAAGCAGTTCATGACGTTCACGTCGGGCTCGCCGCTGCAGCCGGCCATCGCCGACGCTCTCGTCCTGGGGGATGAGTACTTCACGTCGTTCACTGCCGGGATGCGGGAGCGACGCGACCAGCTGTGTGCAGGTCTGGCCGACATCGGCTTCGACGTCACCATCCCGGAGGGCACCTACTTCGCGACGACGGACATCCGGCCCCTCGGGTTCGACGACGGCCTGGAGTTCTGCCTCGGGCTGCCGGAGCGGGCCGGCGTGGTGGCGGTTCCGCACCAGGTCTTCCACGACGACCAGGAGGCCGGCCGCCCGCTCGTGCGGTGGGCGTTCTGCAAGCGTCCCGAGGTCATCGACGAGGCGCTCGAACGCTTGTCCGTCCTGCGTTGACTGCCGTCGCGGTCAACCGTCAGCGGTAGCGGGGGGCCCGGCCACCGGCGGTGACGTCCCGGGCGAGCATCGGCAGGACGCGGGGGGCGACCAGCTCGCTGAGCACGACGACGCTCGTGGACCGCACGATCGAGCCGGACGTGCTCATGTGCAGCAGGACGTCCTGCAGGTCCTCGTGCGACGCAGCGGCGATCTTGCACAGGACGTCGGCGGACCCGCTCGTCACGTGGGCCTCGAGCACGTTCGGCAACGAGTCCAGCTCGGATCGGACGTCCTCCAGGCGGCCCTGGGCGATCTCGAGCGTCGCGAAGGCCAGGACGGGGTGGCCGGCGGCTGCGAGGTCCACGTCGGGGCCGTAGCCCGTGATGACGCCGGCGGCCTCCATCTTGGCCAGCCGCGACTGGACCGTGGCTCGCGCCACCTCCGTCAGGCGGGAGAGCTCCAGGTCGCCGGCCCGCGGGTGCTCGCGCAACGCGCGGACCAGGGCCAGGTCGAGAGCATCCATCGTCATCACTCCTGTGCAGATTGCCGAGACCACAACCACACTACGTGCGAGAGATGGCCAATTCGTGGAGCCGGACTACGCAGGGTTGTCATCGGTCGTGGTATCGGGTGACCTGAGCACATGACTCCCCCCACGGCCGCCACCGCCCTGACCGACTTCGAGCGCCTCGCCGACCTCGACCTGGACCAGCTGCAGCAGCTCGTGGGCCTGGTGGAGTACGACGCCTCCACCGACCCGTTCCCGGTCACCGGCTGGGACGCCATCGTCTGGGCCGTCGGCAACGCCACACAGTCGGCTGCGTTCTACCAGAGCGTCTACGGGATGGAGCTCGTCGCCTACTCCGGGCCCGAGACCGGCAACCGCGACCACCACGCCTACGTCCTGCGCAGCGGAGCGGTGCGCTTCGTGCTCAAGGGCGGCGTGGACCCGGACAGCGCCCTCCTGGACCACCACCGGCGGCACGGCGACGGTGTTGTCGACATCGCCCTGGAGGTCCCCGACGTCGACGCGTGCATCGAGCACGCCCGTCATCAGGGCGCGACGATCCTCGCCGAGCCCGAGGACCTGTCCGACGAGCACGGCACCGTGCGGACCGCCGCCATCGGGACGTACGGCGACACCCGGCACACGTTGGTGGACCGCAGCCGCTACGACGGCGCCTACCTGCCCGGCTACGTCGAGCGTCGCTCCGGCCTGCAGCGTCCGGAGGGGGCTCCCACCCGCGTCTTCCAGGCGCTCGACCACGTCGTCGGCAACGTCGAGATCGGTCGGATGGACGAGTGGGTGGACTTCTACCACCGCATCATGGGCTTCACGAACATGGCCGAGTTCATCGGCGACGACATCGCCACGGACTACTCCGCCCTCATGAGCAAGGTGGTGGCCAGCGGCAACCACCGGGTCAAGTTCCCGCTCAACGAGCCGGCCGTGGCCAAGAAGCGCTCGCAGATCGATGAGTACCTGGACTTCTACCGTGGCCCGGGTGCCCAGCACCTCGCGCTGGCCACCGGCGACATCCTCGCCACGGTGGACCACCTGCGCGCGCACGGCGTGGAGTTCCTGAACACGCCGGAGTCCTACTACACCGACCCCGAGCTGCGGGCCCGCATCGGCGAGGTCCGGGTGCCCATCTCCGAGCTGCAGAAGCGCGGCATCCTGGTGGACCGCGACGAGGACGGCTACCTGCTGCAGATCTTCACCAAGCCGGTCGGAGACCGGCCCACCGTGTTCTTCGAGCTGATCGAGCGGCACGGCTCCCTCGGGTTCGGCAAGGGCAACTTCCAGGCCCTGTTCGAGGCCATCGAGCGCGAGCAGGAGCGCCGCGGCAACTTCTGAGGCTCAGACGTCGATGCCCTGACGAGCGCCCATGGCGTCGGCGAGCGGAGAGGTCGCCTCCGCGCCGAGGCGGTGCCAGCGCACGAAGTCCGTGGCGAGGCCGGTGAAGGTGCTGCTGCGCGAGAGCATCGCGTGCTTGCCGCCGGAGACCCGGACCAGGCCGACGTCGGCGGAGCGGGAGAGGTCGCGCGCCACGAACTCGGCGTTGGTCAGCGGCGCGATCCGGTCGGCCGTGCCGTGGACGATGAGGATGCGGCGGGCCTTCAGGTCGGTCGCACCGTCGGCCGGGTAGAGGTAGGGGTTGAGCGCGACGACGCTGTCCACCGCCGGGTGGTCGGCGGCCAGCAACGCGGCGCGCCCCCCGAGGGAGTGCCCGACGAGCGTCGCGGGCAGGTCGGTCCCGAGGTCGTCCCGTACCTGGCCCAGTGCCCACTGCGCGTCCTTGACCGGCGTGTGCGTGGAGTCCCAGCCACGGACGGAGTTCAGGAGGCGGTAGACGGCGAGCCGACCACGTCCCACCCGGGCGAGCCTGCGGGCGATCGGCACCATCCTGAGCACCGACAGCTGCGTCGGGCTGACCATCATCGCCTCGCCGCGACTCCCCCCACCGTGCAGCACGAGGGCGACCCCCTCGGGACGCGTCGGGACCGTGACGGGGATGAGTCGGGGTGAGACGTCCATGGGACGAGTCTCGTGGCGAACGCATCCCCGCACACGTCGAGACGCGGTGCGGATCGAGCACCTTTGACGGTGACGGCGACCCGCGGCTGGACTTGCGGAGCCCTGCAGGTCCTCACAGATTGGACCCATGACAGATCCCACGCTCGAAGACGGGCTGCGAGAGTTCGTCGCGGACCGCGTCCGAGCCGTCGCCGCCCGCGATGCTGCTCCGCTCGTCGACGCTCACTCCCAGGACGTCGTGAGCTTCCCGGTCCTCCCACCGGCGGAGACCCACGGCACCGGCGATGTGGCCGACGCGCTGACGGCCTGGTTGGACTCCTACGAGGTCGGCCCCGGGTACGAGGTCCATCACCTGCGCGTGGCGGCCGGCGGCGACCTCGGCTACTGCTCCTTCCGCTACCACGTGAGCGGCACGCTCCACGGCGGTGGCGAGGTCGACATGTGGGTGCGCGCCACCCTGGTGTGTCGCCGCGACGACGGTCGGTGGCGGATCATCCACACCCACGAGTCGGTTCCCTTCGACCCGGAGACCGGCGCCGGACTGATCTCGGCCGGCCCCGAGGACGACTAGGCGTACTCAGCAGGGACGTTCATGACAGTCGGCTGATCGGCGGCTGATCTCAAGCTCTGCCGCATCGGTCGAATGGGCCGTGAGCGTGCAACCAACCCCAAGGCGATCGCTAACGACGTATCGCTGAGCGCGCGGCCTCCAACAGGCGCTCCGCAGCACGCTCCACGCGACCACGAGTGCTCACACTGATCGCACCCGCGGCATATTGAGCCTTGGTCTTGTTCTGGACCAGCAGCGTGAGGTCCTTCTTCAGTCCTTCAGCCCCCTGCACACCCCCTAACAACTTCACGGCCTCGGCGTGATTCCCACCCGAAGCTCGCTCGCCCAACGCGAGTCCGCAGACCACATCAGCGCCGGCGATGCCCGCCAGCACGAACGAGGAGACCGAGGCCCGGACACTGGCCGGCTCGTCACCCTGCAGATCCCGCGTCTCCAACCCCTGACTGAACAACGCCTCAGCGTCCGAGAGTCGGGAAACGCACTCCGCGCGTGAGACCTTAACCGTCTTCATGGCTTCGCCTTCAGCGCCGCCCTGGCAGCCTGGGAAAGCTCCAGCGTCCTTGTCATGTTGGCCAGGCTGCTCTTCATCTCCGGCGTGAACTCGATCGACGGCGCGAGCTCAGCCAGCATTCGCCTCATCGAATCCGAGATCTGCAGCTCAGCCACCGCGGGCAGTCCCTTGGCGAACGCCTCCAAGAAAGCCTTCGGAAGTAGCTCAGACGTCGAGACCCCGGCCACACGATGCCGTGCATCAGTCATCACCGGCGCTCCTGCCACCGCCAGATCCACGAGCTCCATCGGGCCCACATCCAATATGTCGACATCGTTGCCCGTCCACACCTGAACCGACTCCTGCAAGTCCTGGAGCTGCGACTCCCATCTATCCCGCTCCGCATCCTGCAGAGCAGGAGCGGCAACCAGAATGTCGACATCACTCTCAACGGTCGACTCTCCACGAGCCGAAGACCCGAACAACTCAACCGACAACGGCTGAATCTCCCACCCCGACACCTGGCCAGCAATGGCCTCATCGAGTCGATCCAGAGCGTTTGCCAACAGCTCGACCGCGGGCCAGGCGATGTGCTCCCGGTTCGCAGAGTAGGCATATGACTTACCCACGCGCAGCTCGCTGATCACGCCCTGCTCCACCAGCCGATGCAACACCTTCCGGATACCCGCCGGACTACCCTCCGCACACAGGTCAATCACCTGCTGCGTCGACAACGACCCAGCAGCCTGCGACAGCACGCGCAGCACGTGCCCATCGAGAGTGGGCGTGACCGCAGCGAACGGATTCCGGAGATCCATGTCTCTACTTTAGTAGATAATTGTGCACAAAAGTAGAACCAAGTCGGTCGAGGACACCCCCATCTGCGATGGAGTGAGGCAGCAGCCCTCCAGCGTCGAGACGTCGATAGTGGCGGAGGTCAACGTCCGGCGGAACTCGCGCTGGAGCGAAACGGTGGACGCAGTCGGCCCACCGGGCATTCGTGTCCACGATCTGCGGCACGCGGCCGCCAGTCTGATGCTGGTCCGGGCGAGCGGCGTCGACGTTGCCGCCGTCCTCGGGCACGCGAACAGCCACACCACTTTGACAGTGCACGCCCACCTGGTGGGTAGTCGTCTGGATGACGTGAGCACCCGGTTGAACCGGCTGCTCGAGGCACCGCACGGCCAAGAAGCGGCCAAGAACGCCACCGACTGATCCATCTGAACGCTGGATCTGAGTCCAGCCGCCTCGCTGACCAGCGAGACTGTGTGGAGCCGCCTGTCGGAATCGAACCGACGACCTTTTCATTACGAGTGAAACGCTCTACCGACTGAGCTAAGGCGGCGACGGTCCGCCGGGGATCGCCCGCCGAACCTCGATGAGTCTATCCGTCGGGCGGTCGGGGGACGAATCCGACCCTGTGCGTAGGATCGGCGCCGTGGCTGTCGAGGACGAGGACGTGCGAGCCGAGCTGGAGAGCATGCGCTCGAGCATCGACAACATCGACGCCGCGCTCGTGCACCTGCTGGCAGAGCGGTTCAAGTGCACCCAGCGCGTGGGCCGACTCAAGGCCGAGCACAACCTCCCTCCGGCCGACCCCGAGCGCGAGGGGCGCCAGATCGCCCGACTCCGGTCGTTGGCACTGGACGTCGACCTCGATCCTGCCTTCGCGGAGAAGTTCCTGACCTTCATCATCGATGAGGTCATCCGCCACCACGAGGCCATCCGCGACTCCTGACGACCGCCGCGCGCCGTCCGGGTCGCGCCCGACTGCCTCGACAGATCAGTCCGCAGGCCCCGTCGAGCGACGCAGGACCAGCTCGGTCGGCAGCGCGACGCGTGGCGCCTCCCCCGTCACACCGGAGCCCGCAGCCTCCATGAGCAGCTCGACGGCGGTCCGGCCGGCGTCGACATGGACCCCGCCCAAGGTCGTCAGGCTCGGCGTGCACAGGTCCGAGGCGAAGATGTCGTCGAAGCCCACGACGCTCATGTCCTCGGGGACCTTGACGCCCCGTTCCGCCAGTCGCTGCATGACGCCGATCGCCAGCAGGTCGTTGTGGGCGACGATCGCGGTGCACCCGGTGTTCAGCGCACCGTCGGCAGCGGCTCCGCCCTGGCTGACCTTGGGGGTGAACGGACCGATCCGCCGGGCCCCCAGTCCGAGGTCGTGGGCAGCGTCCTGCAGGGCGCTCCACCGCTTGGCCGCCATCCAGGCCTCCCGCGGCCCCGCCAGGTAGACCAGCTCACGATGACCGAGGGAGCCGAGGTGCTCCACGATGTGCCGGCACCCCTCGTCGTGGTCGAGCACGACGCTGGCCAGACCGGGGAGCTCGCGGCTGACCAGCACGACGGGACGCTGGCTCGCCACCTGGCGCAGCTCGTCGTCCGGCAACCGACTGGCGGCGAGGACGAACCCGTCGACCGACGAGACCAGGCGCTGGATCTGGTTCATCTCGACCCGGGCCGACTCCTCGCCGTTGACCAGCACCAAGGTGTACCCCGAGGACCGGGCGCGCGACTCCGCACCCCGGATCAGCTCGAAGTAGTGCGGATTGGTGATGTCCGAGACCACCATCGCCACCGTGTGGTGGCGGCCCGAGAGCAGTGCCCTGGCATGCGGGTTGGGACGGTAGTCGAGCTCGGCCGCCACCTGCAGGACCCGCTCCCGGGTCGCTCGACCCACCCGTTGGGGGTCGGAGAAGGCCCGCGAGACCGTTGACGTGGCAACGCCGGCCTCACGGGCCACGTCATAGATGGTCGGCCCTGGCACAGGGACATCGAAGCCGATGATGGCAACTCTTGGCAACCCCTTGCCGTGTCGTGGGTCACTTTCCTACGGTCAGGGCTGTGACCACCGCCACGGTGCGGCACGACCGTCCACGAGGAAGGAGCTCCAGTGGGGGCCTCGACGTTCTTCTCCGACCCGCCGCCGGCGGTGCGCCGTGTCATCCGCGTGGTGACGGCGATCGAGCTGTCGATCGGGTGCCTCGCCCTGGTGCTGATGTTCGCGCTCGTGCTCGTGCAGGCCGGGCAGCGCTACCTGCCCTTCCAAGGCTGGTCGTTCACCGGCGAGCTTGCCCTGTTCTGCCTGGTGTGGCTGACGTTCGTCACCGCCGGTGTCCTGGTCACCAGCGATTCCCACATCGCCATCGAGGTCATCGACGCCGCCCCCTCTCCGATCGTGCGACGCGTCGTGCGGGTCTTCGCGAGCCTGGTGGTCGCCGCGGCGGGCCTGGGCCTGACCGTGCAGGCCTGGGACCTCGTCGGCACGCAGGGAGTGATCTCCTCCCCGGCCATGGGCATGCCGATGTCCTGGCTCTACGCGATCTCCATCATCGGGTTCATCAGCACGACCATTCGAGCGCTCATCGCCGCCGCGCGGTTCGCCGTCCTCGGGGCTCCGGAGCGCGAGGACGACACGACTGCCGCGCCGGCACCCACTCATCCTGGAGGTCTCGCATGAGCGAGCGTCAGCAGAAGAACCTCATGCGGGCGCGCTCCTACGGTGGGGTGTCTGAGGACGTGACCGCATGAGTGTCCTGCTGCTGTGCGCCGTGATCGCGCTGCTGCTCCTGCTGCGCGTGCCGGTCGCCTTCGCGTTCATCGCCCCGTCCTTGGCCTTCATGCTCCTGACCGGGCAGTCGTTGGGGCTGGCGCTGCGACTCGTCGCGGAGTCGACGGCCAGCTTCCCACTGCTCGCCGTCCCGCTGTTCATCCTGCTCGGGTCCCTCGCCAACCATGCCGGGATCGCCGAGCGGCTCTTCGACTTCGCCCTCGCCCTCCTGGGCCGCGTACGGGGCAACCTCGGCTACGTCGCGGTCGGCACGAGCGTGGGGTTCTCCTGGATGAGTGGCTCGGCCGTCGCCGACGCTGCGGCCCTCGGCAAGCTCCAGATCCCCACGATGGTGCGCAACGGGTACTCCAAGCGGTTCGCGCTCGGCGTGACCGGAGCCTCCTCGCTCATCGCGCCCGTCATGCCGCCGAGCATCCCCGCGGTCATCTACGCCGGGCTCGCCGCGGTCTCGACGGGGGCCCTCTTCGCGGCCTCGGTCGTCCCGGCCCTGCTGATGGCGTTCGGGATGTGCATCGTCGTCTTCCTGCTCTGCCGGAACAACGACGACATCGTGCGCACCGAGTTCAGCTGGGCCAGCGTCGCGCGGACCGGCCGCCGCGTCGTCGCGCCTCTCGGCGCCCCGGTGATCATCCTGGGGGGCATTCTCGGCGGCCTGTTCACCCCCACCGAGGCGGCCGCCGTCGGTGCGGCCTACATGGGCCTGCTCGGCTTCGCGTACCGCAAGCTCACGCTGCGGACCATGCCGAAGGTCCTGGTCGAGGCCGTCGTCACGAGCGCGGCGATCATGCTCATCATCGCCTCCGCCAACCTGCTCGGCTACGTCTTCGCACGCGAGCGCGTCCCCCAGCTGATGTCGGACTTCGTGCTCGGCCTCACCACCAACGCCACGGTGTTCCTGCTGCTGGTCTTCCTGCTCGCCCTCGTGCTGGGAACCGTCCTCGACGCGACGGCGGTCCTCACCCTCATCACACCGATCCTCATCCCGATCAGCGCCGCCTTCGACGTCGACCCGATCTCCCTCGGGGTGTTGGTCATCATCTCGCTCATGATCGGGCTGCTCACCCCGCCGATCGGCACGGTGCTCTTCGTCCTGCAGGCCGTGGCCAAGGCCAGGATGAGCGAGGTGTTCCTCGGGGCGCTGCCCTTCACCGTGCCCCTCCTGCTCATCTGCGCCGGCATCATCTTCTTCCCCGACGCCGTGACCTATCTGCCCGAGAGGCTCGGGCTGTGACGGGGCGGACCACCGCGCGCCGCTCCCTGCTCGCGGGCCTGCTCGGCCAGGGGATCGGCACGTCCCTCACGCCGGAGCTCCACGAGCGCGAGGCTGCCCGCCACGGCCTGCGGTACGTCTACAAGACGATCGACCTCCCTCCCGTTCGTCAGGATCGCGACAGCCTCGCCGCTCTGCTCGAGCACGCCCTCCTGCTGGGGTTCGACGGCTTCAACGTCACGCATCCGTTCAAGCAGTCGATGGTCCCCCTCGTCGACGAGCACGGGCCCGAGGTGACGGCGATCGGAGCCCTGAACACGATCGTCGTCAGGGACGGCAGGACCTACGGCCGCAACACCGACGTCACCGGCTTCGGCGCCGCGTTCGCCGAGGGCCTGGGCGACGCCGACCGCGGGCACGTGGTCCTCCTCGG
The DNA here is from genome assembly GCF_051262555.1 of Aeromicrobium sp. CF4.19. Lineage (NCBI taxonomy): Bacteria > Bacillati > Actinomycetota > Actinomycetes > Propionibacteriales > Nocardioidaceae > Aeromicrobium > Aeromicrobium sp. CF4.19. Next base: position 155,089 of record NZ_JBIMEU010000003.1, read on the forward strand.
GGCCGGTGGAGCCGGCACGGCCGTCGCGCACGCCCTGCTCGAGCAAGGCGTGCGGCACCTCGACGTGGTCGATCCCGACGACGTGCGGGCGGACGCGCTGCTCGGCTCCCTGGACCGTGGTCGGGACGGCACCGCCGTCGTGCGAAGGCTCCCCACCGATGCGCTGCCCCGCGCCGTGCCCGACGCCGCGGGCCTGGTCAACGCCACCCCCGTGGGCATGGCGAAGCATCCCGGTGCCCCGATCGACACGGAGCTGTTGTCCTCACGTACCTGGGTGGCCGACATCGTCTACCGCCCCCTCGAGACCGAGCTGCTGTGTGCGGCGGCCGACCGAGGCTGTCGAACCTTGAGCGGCGCCGGGATGGCCGTGCACCAGGCGGCCGACGCCTTCGAGCTCATCACCGGCCGCACCCCTGATCGATCCGCGATGGTCGCGGACTTCGACGACCTGGTCGAGCGCGAGCGCTCGACAGCCCGTCGCGCCTGAGAAAAGAACCCGAGAGAGGAATCATCATGACCAGACATCCCCACCCCACCCTGAGGCGCCGACGTGCCGCCCTGACCTTGGCGGCGGCTGCACCACTCCTCGCCGCCAGCGCCTGCGGAGGCGGTGGCGACGGTGACAGCGTCGAGATCACCCTGGCCCACAGCTACACCGAGGACCAGCCACAGCACCGCTGCGGCGCCCAGGTCATCGCCGACGCGGTCGCAGACGCCGACGCCGGGATGACCGTCGAGATCTTCAGCAACAGCGAGCTCGGCGGTGACGCCGACCGCATCTCCTCCGTCGTCTCCGGCGACGTCGACATCGACATCCAGGGCGCGTCCGGGCTCGGCGCCGTCTACGAGCCCGTGAGCGTGCTCGACGCGGCCTACGCCTTCGACGATGCGGACCACCTCGCGCGGTACTTCGAGTCCGAGCCCGCCGAGGAGCTGATCGAGGCCTTCGCCGACGAGGCCGGCATCCGCACTCTCGGCGCCTGGTCCGCCGGCATGCGGCACTTCACCGCCAACCAGGAGATCCGCGAACCGGCCGACCTCGAGGGTCTGCGGATGAGGTTCCCGAACTCCTCCCAGTTCCTCCTGAACGCCGAGGCGCTCGGCGCCGACGCCACCGAGGTGGCGTACGAGGAGCTGTTCCTCGCCCTCCAGCAGGGCACGGTCGAGGGCCAGGAGAACCCGATCGTCAACGTCGACGCCGTCAGCCTCGACGAGGTGCAGGACTTCATCAGCCTCTCCTCGCACCAGGCGAACTCCAACCTCGTCGTGATCGGCGGCGTCTGGGAGGAGCTGAACGAGGAGCAGCAGCAGGTCCTCTCGGACGCGGTCGCGACCGCGGTCGAGGAGGTGCCCGGCTGTGTCGAGGAGGACGAGCAGGAGCTGCTCGAGGGCTGGAGCTCCGGTGACGAGATGCAGGTCGTGGACGACGTCGACGTCGAGGCCTTCCGGTCCCAGGCCGATGAGTTCCTGCGGGCGAACTTCAACGAGGAGCAGCTCGCCGTCTACGAGGGCATCCGCGAGTCGGCGCAGTGACACCGGCCGGTGAGGTCCAGACGTTCTCCGGTCCGGTCCCAGCCCACGACCTGGGCACGACCTTGGTGCACGAGCACATCTTCGTGACCCACCCGGAGCTCGACCTGAACCTCCCCCACCCGGAGTGGGACCGCGAGCACGCCCTCCGGACGGCTGTCGACGGGCTCGAGCGACTCTACGAGCTGGGAGTGCGCACGGTCGTCGACCTGACCGTGCTCGGCCTCGGGCGCGACGTCGCCCGCGTCGCGGAGGTGGCCCGCCACGTGCGGGTCAACCTCGTGGCCTCGACCGGCTACTACACCTCCAACACCCTGCCGCACTACTTCGGCACGCACGGTCCGGGCCGCCTCGTGGACGGCCCGGATCCACTGACCGAGCTGTTCCTCTCCGACATCGAGGACGGCATCGCCGACACCGGCGTCCGCGCCGGGATGCTCAAGGTCGTCACGGACCGGGAGGGGATGACCCCCGACGTCCAGCGCGTCATCGTGGCCGCCGCGCAGGCGCACGTCAGGACCGGGGTGCCGATCACCACCCACACGCACGCGCCCTCGCACGTCGGGCTCGACCAGCTCGACCTCCTCCAGGAGCACGGCGTCGACCCGGGGCGCGTCGTAATCGGCCACAGCGGAGACACCGACGACCTCGACTACCTGCACGCGCTCCTCGAGCGAGGGGCGTGGCTCGGGCTGGACCGGTTCGGCATGGAGCACGTCTTCCCCGACGATCGACGCATCGCGACGACCCTGCACCTGCTGCGCGAGGGGCACGCCGACCGGCTCCTGCTCTCTCACGACGCCGCGTTCTTCAGCCGCGTCACACCGCCCTCGTGGCGGGCACGCGAGACCCCCCACTGGACGATGGAGAACATCAGCACGCGCATCGTGCCGGCCCTGCTCGCCGGTGGCGCCACCGAGCAGGACATCGACCAGATGCTCGTGCAGAACCCGGCACGGCTGCTCTCCCCGAGCGCCGGGGGTGCGTGAGCCGTGCGGACGTCGATCGCCACCGTGTGCATCAGTGGCACCCTGACCGAGAAGTTGCGAGCCTGTGCCGATGCCGGCTTCGACGGCATCGAGGTCTTCGAGCCCGACCTGATCTCCAGCCCCGAGAGCCCCGAGGAGATCGCGGCGCTCGCCAGCCGGCTGGGCCTCACCCTCGACCTCTACCAGCCCTTCCGCGACGCGGAGGGGGTCGACGAGGCCACCTTCGTGTCCGTGCTGCACCGGGCGCGAGCCAAGTTCTCCCTGATGGAGCGGCTCGGCATCGAGACGATCCTGGTGTGCAGCAACGCCGGCACGGCCACCGTGGACGACGACGCGGTCAGCGCCGACCAGCTGCGTCGGCTGGCCGACGTGGCGCAGGAGCACGGCCGGCGTCTGGCCTTCGAGGCCCTCGCCTGGGGACGCTTCGTCGATGACTACCGTCGAGCCTGGCGCATCGTCGAGCAGGCTGATCATCCGGCCCTCGGCGTGTGTCTGGACAGCTTCCACATCCTGTCCCGCGGCCACGACCCGGCGGCGATCGAGCGGATCCCGGGCGAGAAGATCTTCTTCGTCCAGCTGGCCGACGCCCCCGCGCTCACCATGGACGTGCTCTCGTGGAGCCGGCACCACCGTCTCTTCCCTGGGGAGGGCTCCTTCGACCTTCCCGGCTTCATGGGCCACGTCATGCGCGCGGGGTATGACGGGCCGTGGTCGTTGGAGGTGTTCAACGACGTCTTCCGCCAGACCGACACGCTGCGGACCGCGCAGCAGGCACGACGCTCGTTGACGTGGTTGGAGGACCAGAGCACCGAGCGGGCGGACGGCGAAGGCACGATGGCGCTGCCCGCCGTCGACCAGCCGCACGACTTCGACTTCGTCGAGGTCAAGGCCGACGACACCTCCGCGGTCGAGGAGCTGCTGCGTCAGCTCGGGTTCACCTTCCGGGGACGGCACCGGAGCAAGCCGGTCCGTCTCTGGTCTTACGGGTCGGCGCGTCTGGTGTGCAACGAGCAGCAGGCCCGCGACCTCGAGCCGACCCTCGCGGCCGTCGGCTTCGAGGTCACCGATGCCGACGCCTCGGCCGACCGGGCCCGCCGACTCCAGGCTCCCGCCGTCAGCCGCCGGTCACTGGCCGGGGAGATCGACCTGGCGGCCTTCTCCGCACCCGACGGCACCGAGATCTTCCTCGCCGACGCGCCCGACGGTGTCGAGAGCGCGTGGGTCGGGGAGTTCGACGGTGGGAGCACGGCCGGCGAGCCGGCCCTCATCACGGGCATCGACCACGTCAACCTGGCTCATCCGTGGCAGAGCTTCGACGAGGCCGTGCTGTTCTACTCCAGCGTCCTCGACCTCGGCCTCGACGCCGGGCAGGACATCGCCGCACCCTCCGGCCTCGTCCGCAGCCAGGTCGTGCGCTCCGACGACTGCGCGGTCCGACTCGCCCTGAACGTCGCACCACTCGCCCACGACGGCGTCCTGGCCCAGCACGTCGCCTTCGCGAGCCCTGACGTCGTCGAGGTCGCACGGCGGGCTCGCGATGCCGGCCTCCAACCACTGCCCGTGCCGCAGAACTACTACGACGACCTTGCCGCCCGGTTCGACCTCGGCCGCGAACGCCTCGCCGAGCTCCGAGAGCTGGGAGTCCTGTACGACCGGGACCGGACCGGTGAGTTCCTGCACTTCTACACCGAGACGATCGGCGCGGTCTTCCTGGAGGTGGTGCAACGCGGCGGTGAGTACCGCGGGTTCGGGGCCCCCAACGCCCCCGTCCGGCTCGCCGCCCAGCACCTGCGCGATCGCCGGTGAGCACCCACGCCGTGCTCCCCGCGCTCTCGGCGTGCTGACGGCTGCCGTCGCCCTCGCACCGGTCGTGGGCGGCATGGCCGCAGGCCAGGCACTGCGCCGCCTGGGCACGGCCGGAGTGCGCGACGGCCAGTTCCTGCTGCTCCTGAACCTCTGGGTCTGCATGCCGGCGCTGGTCTTCCGGGCACTCAGCGGGGTCGAGCCGGCACGCGAGCTGGCACTCTTCCCCGCCCTGGCGGCCGGGTCGGTGCTGGCCGGCTACGTGCTCGGCCGTGTCGCCGTCAGCCGGTTCGACGTCGGCGGGTCACCCCAGCGCGGCGTGGTGCTGATGGCGTTCATGGTGGTGAACGCCGCCTTCGCGCTGCCGTTCGTCGATGCCCTGTACGGCGATGCCGGGGTGGCGCGGCTCGCGGCCTTCGACGTCGTCAACAACATCCTGGTGCTCACGGCCGTGTCCACGGTGGCCTCGCGCGCGGGATCGCGCCCGGGGACCCGCGGCTTGTGGCGTCCGCTGGTCGGCACCCCGCCGCTCTACGCAATCGCCGCCGGGCTGGCGGTCAACCTGACGGGGGTGGACGTTCCCGAGATCGCCGGGGGACCGATCGACACCTTCGCCGCGGCCAGCCCCTTCGCCGTGGCCATCGGAGCCGGGATCCTCTTTCGACCCACCCGCGACCGCTTTCGTCAGGCCGCCACGATCGCCGCCGGCCGGATCATCCTGGGTCTGACCCTCGCCGTGACCCTCGTCCTGCTGCTCGACCTGGACGGCGTGGACCGCGGCGTCGTGCTCCTGCTCGGTGCAGCACCCGTCGGTTTCGTGACCGTGGCCTTCGCGGCGCTCGAGCGACTCGACGACGACCTCGCCGCGCAGGTACTGGCGTGGTCGCTCCTGGGCGGTCTGGTGGCCTCCGTCGCCGTCGCCCTGGTCGCCTGAGGAACCAGGGCTACTCGGCGGGGCAGGTGAGGTCGTTCTCCGGGACGGTGCCCTCGGCGAAGAAGGCATCGACCGCGTCGGTGATGCAGGGGTTGCCCGAGGTGTAGGCCGTGTGTCCCTCGCCCTCGCGGGTCACCAGCACCCCGACGTCCTCACCGAGCTGCTCCACGAGCCGGCCGGCGTTCTCGTACGGCGTGGCAGGATCGCCCGTCGTGCCGATCACGACGATCGGTGGTGCTCCGGCGGCGTCGATCTCGACCTGGGGGGTCTGGGACTCAAAGCCCAGGTCGGAGCAGGCGAGCGTGCCCCAGCCCATCGGCCCGCCGAAGACCGGCGAGGCCTCGTCGAAGTCGTCGAGCAGGTCCTTGGTCTCCTCCAGCGAGGGCCGGTCGCGCTGGTCCAGGCACGAGATCACCGAGATGACCTCGCCGGTGTTGCCGGCGTACGTGCCGTCCGGCTGGCGCGAGAAGTAGGCGTCGGACAGTGCCAGCAGGACCGTGCCGTCACCCTCGAGCGCCGCCTGCAGGCCCTGCGTCAGAAGACGCCACGTCTCCTCGTCGTAGAGGGTGACGGCGATGCCGTAGAAGGCCTGACCCTGGCCGAGCTGGCGGTCGTCCAGGCGGCTGGGCAGGGGCTCGTCGGCGAGCCCGTCGAAGACGTCGACGAGGCGGTCCAGCGCGGCGTCGGCATCGCGGCCCAGGGGGCATTCCGCGGACTCCACGCAGTCGGCGATGTACGCCTCGACCGCCTTCTGGAACCCACGGGCCTGGCCCAGGCTGCCCTCGATGCCGTCCTCGGCCGGGTCCACCGCGCCGTCCAGCACCATGCGGCCCACGTTCTCGGGGAACAGCGTGGCGTAGGTGGCGCCGATCTGGGTGCCGTAGGAGACACCGAACCAGTCCAGCTCGTCCTGGCCCATCAAGGCCCGCGCGACGTCCATGTCGCGGGCGACCTCGGCCGTGGAGACGTGATCGGCGAGCTCGCCGGAGAGCTCTCGACACCCCTCCCCGAAGGCTTCGGTCTCCTCGCGCAGCGCCTCGATCCCGGTGGTGTCGTCGACGTCGGGGTCGGACTGGCCGGCGAGGTAGTCGTCGAAGTCTGCGTCGGACAGGCAGTCGATCGGGGTGCTCTCACCCACGCCACGAGGATCGACGCCCACGACGTCGTACTCGTCGGTGACCTCCTCGGGCAGGAGGCCGGCGGCGGTGCCGGCGAAGTCGATCGCCGATCCACCCGGGCCTCCGGGATTGACGAACATGACCCGGTTCCCGTCACCGGACGCCGGGATGCGCCGCATCCGCAGCTCGGTGACCTCACCGTCCGGCTCCTCGTAGTCGACCGGCACCTCGATCGTGGCGCACCGGTCGTCGCCGCAGTCCTCCCAGTCGACGTCCTGGGAGTAGAAGCGCTCCAGGTCCTCCGGGACCCCCTGCGCCACGGGTGCGGGGTCGGCGGCGGAGTCCTCACCCCTCAGGGCGACGTACGCCCCGGCACCGACCGCGGCGACGAGGACCAGGGCCAGGACGGTCCCGACGATGACGGTGCGGGCGGCAACGCCCTGCTCGGGACGACGCGGGGTGCGAGGCAGACGAATCATCGGGGCAGGAACTCCATCATCATGCGTTCGAGGACCAGCAGCGGCGCTGCGTTGGCGGTGAGGGACTCTCGGGCCTCGACGATCGCATCGATGCGGGCGACGGTCGACTCGACCGTCCACACCCCCGCAGCGGAGCGGACCGACTCGGCGACGTCGGCGTTGACCAGGGCGGCCCGGGGCGCCTGCTGGGCGACGACGACGTCGCGGCAGAAGGAGAGCAGGTCCAGCAGGACGCCGTCGATGGCGTCGCGGGTGAGCCTGGTCCGGCGGCGCTTCTGGTCCTTCTCCAGCGACGAGAGCGACCCGGCGTACCCGGTGGGTCGCCGACCACGCTCCTCCACGCCCCAGGACTGCTTGAGGTCGTCGAGCTCGCGCTCGTCCGCGGCGTCGGCGATGGCGGCGGACCGCTCACCCGCCTCCTCGTGGATGGACTGGGCGGCGGCCAGGCAGTCACCCAGCGTGCCCAGCCCGGCCGGCAGCGCGAGGATGCGACGGCGACGCTCCCGCGCCTGTGGGTCACGGGCCAGGCCGCGCGCCCGGCCGATGTGGCCCTGGGACGCGGCCGCCATGGCTCCGGCGAGCTCGGGCTCGACGCCGTCGCGCTCGACCAGCAGGCCGGCGATGGCCTCGGCGGAGGGTGTCCGCAGCAGGACGGGGCGACACCGCGAGCGGATGGTGACGATGACGTCCTCCATGGCGGGGGCGCACAGCATCCACACCGTGTACGCCGAGGGCTCCTCCACCGCCTTGAGCAGGGCGTTGGCAGCCTGGTCGGTGAGCCGGTCGGCGTCCTCGACGACGAGCACCTGCCGGCGGCCCAGCGCCGGCCGCAGCGCCGCCTTGCGGACGTACTCGCGGGCGACGTCCGTGCCGATGGAGAGGCCGTCGGTGCGGATGACGGTGATGTCGGGGTGGCTGCCTGCGCGGGCAGTGGTGCACGAGCGGCAGTGCCCGCACCCGCCCTCCTCGCACTGCAGGGCCGCGGCGAAGGAGAGCGCCGCGTTGGAGCGACCCGACCCCGGCGGCCCGGTGAACAGCCAGGCGTGGGTCATGCTCGCTGCGTCCTCGACCGCACGCTGCAGCGTCTGCACGACCGGTTCCTGACCCACCAGCTCGTCCCAGACACTCATCGGGCCTGCTCCAACCACGGCTGCAGCGCGGCGCGGACCTCGTGGTGGATCCGCTCGGCGGGGCCGTCTGCGGCGACGACGAGATAGTGCGCAGGGTCGGCAGCGGCGAGCTCGAGGAAGTGCTCACGGACGCGGTGGTGGAACTCCAGCGGCTCGGCCTCGATCCGGTCCGGGCTTCCGGCGCGACCCAGCCCGACGGTCGGGTCGACGTCGAGCACCACCGTGAGGTGCGGGCGCAGCCCCGCGGTGGCCCAGCGGGCGACCTGTTCGAGCTCCGCGGCGTCGATGGCGCGGCCGGCGCCCTGATAGGCCAGCGTCGAGTCGACGTAGCGGTCCGTCACGACCACCTCACCGCGCTCCAGGGCAGGGAGCACGACGGAGTCGACGTGCTCAGCCTTGTCCGCAGCGTAGACGAGCGCCTCCGTACGAGGGGAGAGCGATCCGGTGGCCGGGTCCAGCAGGATGCGACGCAGCTGGGCGCCCACCCCGGTGCCACCAGGCTCACGGGTCGCGAGGACCGCATGACCTTGATCGTGCAGCCAGTCCACCAGCAGCGTCGACTGGGTGGACTTGCCACCGCCCTCACCGCCCTCGAGGGCGACGAAGACGCCCGAGTCGGTGAACAACGGCAGCATGGGGCGAGCCTAGTCGGCCCCTGGGACGGGCGGGCCCGCGACGTCGCGGGCCCTCAGCGCCCGAGGGTCGCCCGGCCACGGAACCGCGACGCGAGCAGCAGCCCACCGACCGCGACCAGACCGAGACCGGCCAGCAGCAGCGGCGCAGACGCGCCTCCGGCGCTGGGCAGCCCCGAGGCCGTGCCCGGTCCGGGGGAACCGCCGCCGACCGGGGCTCCGGGAGCCTCCGGCTCGGGTGCGGACGGGTCCGGCGGCGTGGGCGCGACGTCGGTGGTCTCGAGAACGAAGTCGAGCTCGACGTCCGTGCCGTCCTCGTCGATCGTGACGACGCGCTCCCCGCCGCCGACCACCTCCGTGCCCTCGGGTGGGTCCACGGTGACGGTGTACTCACCCGGCGGCAGGACGGGAACCTCGTAGGAGCCGCCGACGTCCGTGGTCGCCGTCTGCTCGGACCCGTCCGGCCCCGTGACCGTGATCTCGACGTCGGCCACCGGATCACCGTCGGTGTCGGCGACGATGCCGCCCACGGTCCCGGTGACGGCCTCCAGCTCGACGTCGACGACGGCGTCGGTCTCGGAGAGGTCGGCGGTCTGCGTCGACTCCCCGACGGTCCGGCAGCCCTCGGGCGTCGCGACGGTGACGGTGTGGTCGTCGTACGTCGAGACGTCGTCGAAGCCGTACGTCCCGTCGTCGGCCGTCGTGGTGGTGGCCAGCTCGGTGCCGTCGGCCGCGGTCAGGACGACCTCCAGGCCGCCCACCGGGCACTCGGGCGTCCCGGCGACGGTGCCGGACACGTCGCGCGAGAGCGCGGCGAACCAGGTCTGGTAGGCGGGGTTGCCGCGCCGCTGCGTCGAGGTGACGGTGACCGTGCTGATCGGGACCGTCGGCTCGAACCACGCCGCCGCGCCGTTGGTGTCGACGTCGGAGGTCGTCTCGAGACGCCCGGTCGTCCCGTCCCAGCTCGGCACCGGCCGCTCGGAGTCATCGGTTCCGCAGACCGAGGTCCCGGGCCGCGGCGGCGCTGCACAGTAGTTGAAGCCCCCGCGGAACCCGAGGTCGGACAGCGCGACCGGCTGACCGTCGGGACCGGTCGCTGCCACGTCGAGGAACTCAGAATCGATGTCGCCGAGCACGAAGGTCCAGCCCTGGGCCGGGGTCGGCTCCTCGAAGGTGTAGGTGGTGGTCGAGGGCGACTGGGGGTTGTTGGCGGCGGGCCGCAGGCTCAGGTAGGGCCGGTCGCGGCTGGTGCCGTAGACCGCGCCGGGGTCGGTGGCCTCACCGAGCCAAGTGCTCCCACCCACGGCCACACGCGCCGGACCGGCGGTGTCCGAGAGAACCTGTGCGTCAGGGAATCCGAGCACCTCGGTGGCCACCACCTGACCGGTCGACTGCCGGTCGGCGTCGTCGAAGACGAACTCGATGTCGGACCAGTGCCCTGTGGTGTCGGCCGTGGCCGGCGCCGCACCCGCCAGCGCCGTCGTGGCCACCATGGACGCCGTCAAGACGCTCGCTGCCAGTCGTCTCATCGACGGCTCCCCCCGGACTCGTGTGTGCCAGAGTCTGGCACGCCCGATGCGGAGCTGACCATCACCCTGACCGCGGAGCGGCATGATGACCTCATGACGCCCTCCCCGGTGAGCCGCTGGACGCACGCCGGCCTCGCTGTCCTGGCTCTCGCAGCGCTCCTCGGGCAGGGCGTGCTGGTGCTGCGCGCGGGCGACAGCGTCGTCGACTTCTTCAGCTACTTCACGATCCAGTCCAACCTGCTCGTGCTGGCGGCCGCCGTGGTCATCGCCTCGGGTCGTCAGCCGGACACCACGTGGTGGCGGCTGCTGCGCCTGGCCGGCCTGGTGGGCATCACGGTGACCGGCATCGTGTACGCCACCCTCATCGGCCCGAACGTCTCCTTCGAGGGCGCGGCCTGGTGGTACGACAAGGTCTTCCACTACGTCGTGCCGATCGTCGCGGTGATCGGCCACGTCGCGTTCCGTCCCCGCACGACGTTCCGACGGGCCGACGTCGTCGTGCTCGTGTGGCCGATCGCCTGGCTGGCGTACACGCTGGTGCGGGCCCGGGTGGGATCGCCGGAGTTCGCGGCCGTCGGCGGTCCGTCGCGCTACCCGTACGACTTCCTGGACGTCGACGCCCACGGAGGCGCTGCCGCGGCCCTCGGCTGCCTCGTCGTCACTGCCGCGATGCTGCTCGTCGCCTGGCTCTACGTCCGCCTCACCCCGGCCCGAGCCTGACGGCTGCGCGCGGGACAGGTCAGCCGTCCTCCGCGGAGGCCGTCTCCTCGATCGTCAGCACGACGCCGAGGTCGGTGGCGCGGGTCCTGGCCGCCGTCAGGCTCCCGCCACCCGCCTCCGGCTCGATGCTCAGGGTCGGCTCCCTCTCGGTGGCGGCGACGGAGACCTGGGCGTCGTAGTGCACGACCGTGGTCTCGGTCGTGACGGCCTCGAGCACCTCGCCGATGTCCTCGAGCCCGGCGCACCCCTCTTCGGCGGGACTCTCGACCCGGGCCGAGTCCCGCGAGACGTCCCTCGGCTCCTGCTCCGCGAGGTCGACCGGCCCCGTCCTGACCTCCAGCCGCCTGACCTCGGACAGCAGGTCGGGGGCCGCACACAGCTCACGCCACACCTCGAGGGCGTCGGCCCCGGTGCTGAGCCGCGTCAGGGCCGGCGAGGGCTCCCAGATCGTGGGCCCGCTGCCGAGGGCCACGATGTCGCGCCCTCGCTCGATCCGTTCGGCGACGAGCTCACGGACCGCGGTCTCGTCCGGGGCGGGACGGCCGACGTCGAACGGCGCGGCCGCGACGGACTCGGCCCCGTCACCGGAGCGCGCAGGGAAGCGGGCGACGAGGTCGTAGCCGACGAAGTCATCGACGTCGTGGTGCATGACCGCCCAGACCTCCTCGACCATCTGCCGGGGCGTGAGGTCGGGCCGCAGGTCGATCGTGACCGTCGCCTCGCCGGACCAGGGCAGCGTGTTCTGCGAGGTGACCTCGAAGTCGGCCAGGCCCTCGCGCTCGACGAGGAAGGGGGTGAACTGGGCCTCGAAGGCCGAGCCGGCGTTCACCGGACCGCAGGCCGCGACCGACCCGAGGGTCAGGACGACGACAGCGGCCCCGACGGTCCGACGGCGCGTGGCCACACCGAGGCGAGGCGGTCCGACGTCGTGCACGTCCGGTCAGCCGGCGGAGGACGACTTCGTCGCGGCGGCCTTCTTCGCCGGAGCCTTCTTCGCGGTCGCCTTCTTGGTAGCGGCCTTCTTGGCCGCCGTCTTCTTGGCCGGGGCCTTCTTCGCCGTCTTCTTGGTGGTCTTCTTCGCGCCCTTCTTGGCCGTCTTCTTGGCTGGGCCCTTGGCACGGCGCTCGGCCAGCAGCTCCTGTGCGCGCTCGGCCGTCAGGGTCTCCAGGTCGTCTTCCTTGCGCAGCGTCGCGTTGTACTCACCGTCGGTGACGTACACCCCGAAGCGGCCGTCCTTGACGACGATCGGCTGACCGCTGACCGGATCGTCACCCAGCTCCTTCAGCGGCGGCTTGGCAGCAGCGCGACCGAACTTCTTCGGCTGGGAGTAGATGGTGCGGGCCTGCTCCTCGGTGAGGGTGAGCAGCTGGTCCTCGGTCTCCAGGGAGCGCGAGTCCGAGCCCTTCTTCAGATAGGGCCCGTACCGGCCGTTCTGTGCCGTGATCTCCGTGCCGTCGACGTCGGTGCCGACGACCCGGGGCAGGGTGAGCAGCGTGACGGCGTCCTCGAGGCTGAGCGAGTCCAGGTCCATCGAGGCGAACAGGCTGGCCGTGCGCGGCTTGGTGCCCTTGGCGGCACCCTCCGGCAGGGCCTCGGAGACGAAGGGGCCGTAGCGCCCGTTCTTCGCGACGAGGTCCAGACCGGTCTCGGGGTGCGTCCCGAGCAGCTTCTCCTGGCCGGCGGGGTTGGCGAGCAGCTCCTTGGCCTTCACCAGCGTCAGCTCGTCCGGGGGGAGGTCCTCGGGCACGTTGGCGCGAGTGGGGACGTCCTTGCCACCCTCGCCCGGCACCATCGGCGGACCCTCGACGTACGGGCCGTATCGACCGACGCGCAGGTCGATGCCCTCGCCGATCGGGAACGTGGCGAGCCCACGGGCGTCGATGTCCGGCAGGTTGTCGATGAGCCGCTTGAGACCCGTGTCGTCGTCGCCCTCGCCGGACCAGAAGCCCTGCAGCACGGTGACGCGGTCCTCTCGTCCACCGGCCACCTGGTCGAGCACGCCCTCGAGCTCGGCGGTGAAGGAGTAGTCGATCAGTCGACCGAAGTGCTGCTCCATCAGGCGGGTCACGCTGAAGGCGATCCACGCCGGGACGAGCGCGGTGCCCTTCTTGTAGACGTAGCCACGGTTCTGGATGGTGCCGATGATGGAGGCGTACGTGGAGGGCCGGCCGATGCCGCGCTCCTCGAGCTCGGTGATGAGCGAGGCCTCCGTGAAGCGCGCCGGCGGCTTGGTCTGGTGCCCGGCCGCGCCGAGCTCGACGGCGGCGACGGCGTCTCCCTCGGCGACGTTGGGCAGCCGGATCTGCTGGTCGTCGCCCTGCTTGTCCGCCTCGTCGTGGGACTCCACGTAGGCCTTCAGGAAGCCGTGGAAGGTGATGGTCCGTCCGCTCGCGGCGAAGACGGCGTCCTGGCCGGAGGTGGCCGTCGCCCCCAGGCGGATGGAGACGCTGTTGCCCTTGGCGTCCTTCATCTGGCTGGCGATCGTGCGCTTCCAGATGAGCTCGTACAGGCGCGCCTCGTCGCCGCGCAGGCCGGTCTGCTGGGGCGTGCGGAACGACTCACCCGCGGGGCGGATCGCCTCGTGGGCCTCCTGGGCGTTCTTGGAGGACCCGCCGTAGGTGCGCGGGGCGTCGGGGAGGTAGTCGCCGCCGTAGAGCTCCTTGACCTGCCGGCGGGCGGCGGTGAGCGCCGTCTGCGACAGCGTGCTGGAGTCAGTGCGCATGTAGGTGATGTGCCCGCCCTCGTAGAGGCGCTGGGCCACCTGCATCGTGCGGGCCGCCCCGAAGCCGAACTTGCGGGAGGCCTCCTGCTGCATCGTCGTGGTGCGGAACGGGGGGTAGGGCTTGCGCGTGTAGGGCTTGGACTCCACCGAGCGCACCCCGAACGCCTGGTCCCGCAGGCCCGTCGCGAGCTCGCCGGCAGCGGCCTCGTCGAGGTGGACGACGTCCGACTTGGCCTTCAGGGCGCCGTCTTGGCCGAAGCTGGAGCCGCCCGCCACGCGCTTGCCGTCGACGGTGAAGAGCTTGGCGGGGAAGCGGCTGGGGTCGTGCTGCTCACCGGCGTCGAACGTGGCCTCGAGGTCCCAGTAGTCCGCGACGCGGAAGGCCATCCGCTCACGCTCACGCTCGACCACCAGGCGCGTTGCCACGGACTGCACACGACCGGCGGACAGGCCGCTCATGACCTTCTTCCACAGCACCGGGCTGACCTCGTAGCCGTAGAGCCGGTCGAGGATGCGCCGGGTCTCCTGCGCGTCGACGAGGTCCATGTCGACGTCACGGGGGTTGGCGATCGCGCGCTGGATCGCCTCCTTGGTGATCTCGTTGAAGACGATCCGCTTGACCGGGACCTTCGGCTTGAGCTCGTCGAGCAGGTGCCACGCGATGGCCTCGCCCTCGCGATCCTCATCCGTGGCGAGCACTAGCTCGTCGGCGTCCTTGAGGAGCTTCTTGAGCTTGGTGATCTGCGGCTTCTTGTCCGCCGAGACGACGTAGACGGGCTCGAAGTCGTTGTCGATGTCGACCCCGAGCCGGGCCCAGGACTCGCCCTTGTACTTGGCCGGGATCTGGTCCGCACCCTTGGGAAGGTCACGGATGTGACCGACCGATGAGTCCACGACGTACCCGTCGCCGAGGTAGCCCGCGATGCTGCGGACCTTGTTCGGCGACTCGACGATGACGAGCGTGGTCACGATTCTCCCTCTGTCCGAACGAGTTGGGGGTCGGACGCGGCATACGCTAACGCGTCCTGTCAAGACTTTTCACATCGAGCCGCCGGGGGCGTGCGCCGGGGCGCAGGCGGAGCACCGGGCCAGACAGGGCACACGGCGACGCTCAGGGGCCCGACGCGGGTCGTCGCGGGGCAGGACGGCCTGCGGCTCACGAGCCCGCTGCCCCTCCGCAACCCTTCGACGCATGCCGCCGTCGCAGGGAGTCTGCGGGTTCGGCTCGCGAGTCGACATCGACCGTCACTACCTTCGTGAGAGGCACCCGACCCCGGTCCCGTGGCGGAGGACCGCGCCGGCGGCTGCGCCGAGGCCGAGGACCAGGTTGAGCCAGAGGGGGAGCTTGACGGGCGAGTCGAAGGTACCGATCGATGCTGCGATCTGAGGGATCTGCGATATGGGTTCGGCCGCCTGGAGCAGCCCGAGAACAACGCCGATGACCAACATGACCACCGAGATCGTCCCGACGAAGACGCTGGCAGTGGGGTGACGGCGAGCGAAACCCATCCGGCGCCCCTCGGCCGACTTCGGATCGGGCACCAGTGGCCGTTCCGTTCCATCATCCGCGACGAAGTGGCAACGTCGCATGCCATTCTGGCTGATGCGTACCTCGATGTGACCACCCTCGACCGGGAACCTCGCGGGCAACCTCGACGTGAACCGTAGAGCTCCATCGACGTACAGCCCGGCCCGCACCACGGAGTCGCTGTCACCACCGTGCCTCACCTCCACGGTGTGCACCACAGGCCGTCCGCTCACGGTGAGAGTGATCGCCAACACGGACCGTCGTGTCAGCTGCCACCACCGGAAGGGCTTGAGCGGGCGTCCGTCGGCGGGCTTCGAGCGCCGCGCCAAACGACGATCATTCCACCTTGGGCTCACGCTCGTCTTCCTTCCATCCGGGGGGCCCTCACTCGGCTCGCCGCCACGACGACTGCGCTCAGGACGCGGGCGTCCGTGCGGGGCCACTCTTGCGCGTCATCCACCAGACGATCGCCGTGGCGACGATGATTCCGGCGCTCGGAATCAGGTTCTCGATCGAGCCGACAGCTGTCTCACGGCCTTCTAGCTCCCCACCGAGGTCGAGGTGCAAGGTCGTCGCGAGCAGCAGGGCCAAGTTGTAGACGCCGTGGAGCACGACAGCGACCTCGAGGCCACCGGTGCGCCACGTCACGATCGCCATCGCCGCGAACAGGACCAGGTACGACGTCAACAGGTACGGGTCGACCGTGCCGTGGACCAAGGAGAACAACACGGTCGTCACGATGACGCCGAGCACGAGACCGACGCGGGCGCTGCGAGCCCATCCGCCCACCACTCGGAACATGAGTCCCCGGAACCCGTACTCCTCACCCGCCGCGGCGAGCGGGCTCACGAGGAGTCCACTGAGGAACAGGACGATGAGGTCCGAGTCCGTCCACTCGATCTTCGCGCCGCCCTGCAACGCCGCGATGGCGACCGTGATGAGGACGAGTGGCCCGAGGGCGAGCAACGTCTTGCCGAGCACTCCGACCCGGAACCGGCCCGTCACCGAGTGCAGGGATCCGGGCGATACTCCGTAGAGCACGCGCTGCAGCAGCATGGCCCACGGGATGAGCAGCGCCAAGGAGAGTGACCCGGCGACGTGACGCAGCGGCGTGAACTCCTCCGTGCGCCCGAACATCTCTTCGTCGATCACCTTCGACAGCTCGACGAAGATCACCGAGAAACCGATCATGCCCGCGAAGAGCAGCACGATGGTCAGCAGACCACGTCCGATCCGCCGCTTGTCACCGGCCAGTACCCGGTGGTACTCGACGTCAGCCGGCACGCCTCGCGCCGGCAACGGCAGATCTTCCCGTGTCAGCCATGGCTGCTCGGTGGTCGTCATGATGCTTCCCCTCAGGTGGTGTCCGGCGCTGTGCGCACTCGGAGGCGTTCAAGCGTTCGACGTGCTCGAGCGTCACCGCAGATGCGTTTTAGTACACTGTGCCAATGGCGCTTCGGACATTAGCACAGTGTACTAAAACGCACCGTGGAGGTAGGACACACAATGCGTGAATCTGCACCAAGCACCAGAGACAAAATTCTCATCGCCGCGGCCACGATGCTCGCGGAGAACCCGACCGCGCGACTCAGCGTCCGGGCCGTCGCTGCCCACGCTGGAGTCAGCGCCGGCTCTCTGCGGAACTGTTTCCCGACACAGCGAGAACTGATCGACACCGTGGTGGCTGGGTTGCACTCGCTCGATCTCCCGGACGATCCGATGGACACCGCCATGAGCCCGTCCGAGCGCCTCGAAGCCTGCCTCCATCTCCTGCTCGCCGAGGTCGGCGCTGGAGAGGCAGCCCGTCGATACGTCGACTCGCTCCACCGCGCCTACGTCGTCTCTCCCCCGGACGATGACGCCGTGCACACGTTCGCCGCACTCGAGCGCCTTGCCGTACAGCGAGTCGAGCGCTGGCTCACCGCGCTCCGCGACGAGGGTGCGCTGGTGACGGCTGACCTCGAGCAACAGGCACGGTTCCTCGTCTCCCTCGTGAACGGCCTCGCACTCGAACGCGCGCTCCCGGGAGCGCGGGCTCGGCACACGTACGAGCTGTCGACCCTGAAGATCGCCGTGTCGTCCGTGGTGATGACCGAGGGGACGAGCTCGCCGTAGGCGGACGACGAGGCGGTGGGCAGCTCAGTGTGTTCCGGTCGCCCTGTCGCCGCGGACGTGGCCGCTGTGTCGGCTCATCAACGCGCCCGGGGCGTCGTCACCTGGGGAGAGGTAGGTGCTGCCAGTGGCACGACTGTCCTCATAGACACCAGCCCGACCGTGCCCACCGTCGAAGTCAGCGCAGGAAGCCCTCGGCGACGAGCTCGTGCACGACGGGTCGGTAGGACTCGCGCAACTCGCCGGCGTCCCGGTCGAGCAGGGTTGCCAGGGCGTCGAGCACCTGGCCGGCCGTGAGGTCTCCGTCGAGCGCGCCCACCAGCCCCGCCTCCACGGTGTCGACCTGGCGGGCACGGCGTGGGCCGGCTCCGAGCCGCAGCACGATGGCCTCGGGATCGGTCGAGCCCGCCGGACCGAAGGTCTCCTCGACGAGCCCATCGCCCTGGCGCCAGTGCACGTCGAGCACGTCGTCCGTCGCCGTCAGGCGGTCACTGCGCTCCGCCCAGGCCAGGACCGCGTCACCCATCGGCGGGACGACCTCGTGCTGCCACGTCTCGAGCCCCACGACGGGAGCCTCCCGACCCGCGGCCCGCAGGCTGATCCAGCCGAAGGCCATCGCCTCGACGCCCTGCTCGGCGAACCAGGAAAGCCACTGGTCGTAGCGCGCCAGGTAGTCGGGACCGTGCCGCAGCCCGGCGTCGGCGAGCCACATCTCGACGTAGGCGGGCAGGTCCACCACCTCGCGCTGGACGACCCAGGCGTCCAGGCCCGTGGGGGCCAGCCAGCCGGAGATCCGCTCCTCCCACGGCTGCCCGTCGACGTGCATCCAGCTCCCCAGGACCTGGCACCAGCCTCCGGGAGCGAGGTGGTCCACCGCGCCGGCGACGACCGAGCGCACCACGTCGTCGCCCGGCAGTGAGCCCTCGCGGTAGACGAGCCGCTCGTCGCTCGGCGGAGAGACCACGAAGGGTGGGTTGGTGGCGATGAGGTCGAACCGTTCGCCCACGACGGGCTCATAGAAGGAGCCCTCCCGCACGTCGACCGCGACGCCGTTGAGCCGTGCCGTGAACCGCGCCGCCCACAGCGCCCGCGGGTTGACGTCGGTGGCGACGACGTCGGCCCCGTGGGCGGCGAGGTGCAGGGCCTGCACGCCGCACCCGGTCCCGAGGTCGAGCGCCCTGCCCCCCGTCTGCCCCGCCTGCCCCGGGCGCGGCGAACGCACCGTGAGCTGGGCCAACGAGCTGGACGCCTCGCTGATGCCGAGCACGTGCTCGGGGCCGACCTCGATCGGCGCAGTGTCCAGTCCGGGCGTCAGGTCGCAGACGATCCACCAGTCGTGGTCCTCGTCGCCATAGGGCCGGACGTCCACGAGGGCCCGGACGACGCCACCCTCCGCAGCGAGCAGTCCCTCGGCGGTCATCGCGTCGACGAGGCCGGGCAGCGCGCGGTCCGCGTCCGACCGCCCCACCGGCACCTGCAGCTGGAACAGCCGCACGAGCGTGGAGAGCGGCGAGCCGTCCCCGGTCGCGCGCCGCGCCGGGGTGGTCTCGTTGCGCAGCAGGGCGCCGTGGGCCGCCGGGCCCAGCAGCGCCTGCACGGCGTCGACGGTGAAGCCTGCCTGCTCCAGGGCGTCCCGCAGCCGTTCGATCATCGCCCCACCCTGTCAGAGCCCGGGACGACCGAGCCCGGCCACGACGACGCGTGGACGGGCCCGGCCGCAGTGGTCACGCGCTGGGCGTCGGCTCCGGGTCGTGCAGCGTCGGATCGACCGCCCCGGGCTCCTGCGCGTCGCCGATGGCGATCGGGCGGCGCTTGGAGATGTAGACCGCGACCACGATGATCGCCGCCGAGACGCCCGCGATGGAGTAGCGCACCCAGGGGCTGTCGTCGGCGCCGTAGCTGTACTGGACGATGAGCGGCACCGCCAGGAGGGCGACCAGGTTCATCACCTTCAGCAGCGGGTTGATCGCCGGTCCGGCCGTGTCCTTGAACGGGTCGCCGACGGTGTCGCCGATGATCGTCGCCTCGTGGGCGAGCGAGCCCTTGCCACCGTGGTTGCCGTCCTCCACGAGCTTCTTGGCGTTGTCCCACGCACCACCGGAGTTGGCCAGGAAGACCGCCATCAGCGTGCCCGCCCCGATCGCACCGGCGAGGTAGGCGCCCAGCGGGCCGATGCCGAGGCCGAAGCCGACCGCGATGGGAGCGAAGATCGCCAGGATGCCCGGCGTCGCCAGCTCGCGCAGCGAGTCCCGCGTGCAGATGTCGACGACCTTGCCGTACTCGGGACGGCCGGTCCCCTCCATGATGCCGGGGATCTCGCGGAACTGGCGGCGCACCTCGTACACGACGGCTCCGGCGGCGCGGCCCACGGCGCTGATCGCCAGGCCGGTGAACAGGAAGACCACCGAGACGCCGATCAGCAGGCCCAGCAGGTTGGCCGGGTCGGTGATGTTGATGACCCCACGCAGGACCTCGGCCGCCGCGGTGGTGTCGACCTGCTCGCCGAGCTCCTCGGCCGCGGCCGGGTCGGTGAAGGCCGCCGTGGCGATGGGGCTGAACGCGTCCCTGATCGAGTTGGCGAAGGCCCCGAACAGGGCCGTGGCGGCGAGCACCGCGGTGGCGATCGCGATGCCCTTGGTGATGGCCTTGGTGGTGTTGCCCACGGCGTCGAGCTCGGTGAGGATCTGCGCGCTCTCCGCATCGATGTCGCCGGACATCTCGGCGATGCCCTGCGCGTTGTCGCTCACCGGGCCGAAGGTGTCCATCGCGACGATCACGCCGACCGTCGTCAGCAGGCCGCAGCCGGCGAGCGCCACGGCGAACAGGGCGATCGTGATCGAGCCCCCGCCCAGCAGGAACGCCCCGTAGACCGCCGCGCCGATGACCAGCGCGGTGTAGACCGCGGACTCGAAGCCGACGGACAGGCCGGAGAGGATCACGGTGGCCGGCCCCGTCAGCGAGGTCTTGCCGACGTCCTTGACCGGACGCGTCTCGGTGCCGGTGAAGTATCCCGTCAGGGCCAGGATCACCGCGGCCAGGACGATGCCGATGAGCACGGCGATCATCGCGATGAGGCGCGGGTCGCCGTCGAACTCGGCGAGGTTCTCGGTCTGGAAGAACTGCACGAGCAGCGCGTCCTCCTGCGTCTCCGGCTCGCCGCCGACGCCCTCGAGGGCGCTGAAGCTGGAGGGCAGGTAGAACCACGCGAACAGCGATGAGGCGACTGCCCCGACGAAGGCCGTGATGTAGAAGGAGCGGTTGATCGTCGTCAGACCGCTCTCGCCGACCTTCCCGCGGGTCAGGAAGACGCCGAAGATGGCGGTGATCGCACCGATCGCGGGGATCACCAGCGGGAAGACCAGGCCCTGCTCGCCGAAGGCGACCGAGCCCAGGATGAGCGCCGCGACCAGCGTCACGGCGTAGGACTCGAACAGGTCGGCCGCCATGCCGGCGCAGTCGCCCACGTTGTCACCGACGTTGTCGGCGATCGTGGCGGCGTTGCGCGGGTCGTCCTCGGGGATGTTGTTCTCGACCTTGCCGACGAGGTCGGCGCCGACGTCGGCGGCCTTGGTGAAGATGCCGCCACCGACGCGCATGAACATCGCGAGCAGCGCGGCCCCGAAGCCGAAGCCCTCCAGGACGGTGGGCGCCTCTCCCTTGTAGATGAGGACGACGGCCGCCGCGCCCAGCAGGCCGAGGCCCACCGTGGACATGCCGACCGTCCCGCCGGTGCGGAAGGCGATGCGCATCGCGGACTCGCGCCCCTCGTTCTGGGCGGCGGCGGCCACGCGCACGTTGGCCCGCACGGCGAGCCACATGCCGAAGTAGCCAATCAGGGCCGAGAAGAGTGCCCCGAAGAGGAAGGCCACCGAGCGACCGATCTTGATGTCGAGGTCGCCGGGCAGCAGGAACAGCAGTCCGAAGGCCAGGACGACGAAGACGGCCAGGGTCTTGAACTGCCGGGTCAGGTAGGCCGAGGCGCCCTCCTGCACGGCCAGGCCGATCTCCTGCATCTTCGCCGTGCCCTCGTCGGCCGCCAGGACCTGGGAGCGGAACAGCACCGCGAAGACGAGGGCGAGGACACCCACTCCCGCGACGAGTGCCACGTAGGTGGTGTTGGCGGTGGAGAGACCCAGGTCCTCCGCCGCTGCTGCCGCAACCAGTGTCGCGTCGGACATGCCAATCCTCCAGTGCTCAGGGACGTACCGGAGCCTAGGCAACCACGAACGGTGTGACGCGCGCTACACCGTGTCCGGCGTGGCGTCGATCACGCGCTCTCGGCGCAGGCCTGCTCGACGCTCCCGTGCAGCCCGAAGACCTTGTCCAGACCGGTGATGTCGAAGATCTTCAGGATGCGCTCGTGCGTGCACACGATGTCCAGCGACCCGCCGTCGGCACGGACGCGCTTGAGGGCACCCACGAGGACCCCGAGACCGGTGGAGTCGAGGAAGTCGACCTGCTCGACGTCGATGATCAGCCGCAGGCGACCCCGGTCCACGGCCTCGATCACGGCCTCGCGCAGGCGCGGAGCGGTCATCACGTCGATCTCACCGCCGACCTCGATGATCTCGAACGGTCCCTCGGTGCGTGTCTTCAGCGACAGATCCATCGGTGTCCTTCCTCCCGCGCACATCCAATCACGCCGTCGGAGAGTCCGCCTCCGCATCGGCATGACCTGACCACGATGCACGCACCCCCGCCCTGTGGAGCCGGGAGGCGGCAGCGACTCCCGCCACGGGAAGGACCCCGCGACGCCGCCGCTCTGCGACCAACGTGCTACGTCGGGGATCTCGCTGCATCGGGATCACGGTCGCGATGCGTGACGACATAGTCATCAAGATCCACCCGCCGCGTCATCTCCCAGTACTCGAGGGTCGTCCACGGCATGTTCGTGGTCACCCGACCGTGGCGGTTGCGATACCACGTCCCCGCGGAGGTCACGCTCCACACCATTCCTGCGAGCCGTTCGTCGAGACTGCGGTTGTACCGTTCCATTGCCTCCGGTCGAACCTCCAGCTCGGACCACTGGCGCTCGATCATCGTCTTGATGGCCTCGACGATGTAGCGCGACCATGTCTCGGCCTGAAAGATGAGACTGCCGCCTGTGGCGATATTCGTGTTCGGGCCGTACATCACGAAGAAGTTCGGAAAGTCCGGGACCGTCATTCCCAGGTGCGCCCGGGGGTCGTCCTCGCCCCAGGAGTCCCGGATCGTCTGACCGCCGCGGCCGGTCACTTCATAGGACGCCAGCATCCTGCTCGCCTGGAATCCGGTCGCCAACACGCACACGTCTGTGGGCCGGCGCACGCCGTCCGGACCAACCACGTCTCCTCCGTCGAAGGCCAGCTCCCTTGCGCCTGGCACCAGCTCGACGTTCGGCCGACGCAGCATGCGATACCAACCGTTGTCACGCAGCATCCGCTTGGAGAACGGCGGATAGTCGGGGACGACTGCCGACACCAGGTCCTGGCGGTCTCCGAGCTCGGCGCGGATGTACGCGGTCAACTCGGCCCGAGCTTGCTCATTCTCGGCGCTGATCGTGTCGTGCTCACCTGTCCACTCAGGATCGACGAGCTGGGCTTGTCGGTTGACGTCGTTCTGCGAGAGCAGGGTCCGAGCCCGGAACCAGCGGGCATAGGCGGGGACGTTCTCCAGAAGCCAATGCTCGCCCTCGCTGACCGAGGTCAGATAGTTGTCCACCCCAGTGATCCAGTGCGCCGTCCGCTGGTAGATGGTCAGCTGCTCGACATCCGCGGCTATCGCCGGCCCGATCTGGTTCGCGCTCGCCCCGGTGCCGACCAGAGCGACGCGTCGGCCGTCGAGATCGATGTCGTCGCGCCACTGCGCAGCGTGCACGACCTCGCCGGTGAAACGCTCGATGCCTGGGTAGTCGGGGACGTGTGGCACTCCGAGCAGACCGGCCGCACTGATGACCACGTCACCGACGACCTTGAACGATTCGCCCGAAGCATCAGTTCCGCAGACGACCCACCCCTGGGCACCCTGGTCGTACGTGGCGGAGGAAACCCGCGAACCGAACCGGGTGTTCTCCGTGATGCCACTGTCACGAGCGGCCTCTTGAAGATAAGCGAGAATCTCGGGCTGCTTCGCGTAGAACTTGCTCCAGTGCGGGTTGGGAGCGAACGAGAACGAGTAGTAGTGGCTTGCGATGTCGACACCACAACCGGGGTAGGAGTTGTGCAGCCAGGTGCCGCCGAACGCAGGCGCGCTCTCGAGGATGGTGAAGGGGATGCCGAGCCGTCGAAGCCGGCGAGCGGCCGTGATGCCCGAGCTTCCGCCACCGATGATCACCACGTGGAAGTCCCCAGCTTCGGGGGGCCGGCCAGTGGACCAGAGGACCTCGTCCTCGGTGGACAGGGCCATCTCCTTGAGCAGAAGGTCTTCGTGGCCTGAAGGGGTCGAGGGGCCCGCGGCCATCGAGACCAGCTCGCGCACGACGTCCTCCGAAGCAGCTGCGCCGTCGTGGGCGAGGAGGGCATCGGCAAGGCGCTCCCGGATCCCCCGGGCGACCTCGTCCGGGAAGTTGTGCTCCCAGGGCGCCGGGCCGGTGACGTAGCGCGACCACAGTCGGACGTCGGGGTCACCGGTGAGCTCGGCGAGAGTCAGGAGCTCGGACGGCAGCTCGCCATGTTCGAGGACTGAGATGAGCTTCTCGCGACTCAATGCGGTCGACTCGGTAGTGGTCGACATGGTGGTTCTCCTCGTCGGTATACGAGCTGATGGCGGGACATCATGACTGCGCGGTCTCATCACGCCCCACCGTCCTCCGCACCCATCGCGTCGGAGATCACCTTGAGACCCACGTGCGCCAAGGTTCCGCCATCGACCGGGATGTCCGCTCCGGAAAGCCAAGCGGACTCATCGGACAGCAAGAAGCTCACCAGCGGTGCGACGTCATCGGGAGTCCCGACCCTGCCCATCGGCACGATGCTGACCCAGGCGTCGATGAAATGTTCCGGCGTCCGGGTCTGCATGGGCGTCTCGATGTAGCCGGGCATGATGCTGTTGACGCGGATTCCAGCGCTCCCCAGCTCCATGCTGGCGATGCGCGACAGTCCCCGCAGTGCCCACTTGCTCACTCCGTAGCCGGCGGCCAGGTGTGCCCCTGCACCGGCGACCGAGCCGATGTTGACGATCGACCCGCCCTCGGTCATCAGCGGGGCGAGCGCCTGAATTCCCAGCATCGGCCCCGTCGCGTTGACGGCCAGCAACGCGTTCCAGTCCTCAAGGCTCACATGCTGCAGACGCCCTGACTGACCCCGGGACCGAAGGATCCCGGCGTTGTTCACCAGTCCATGGACCGGCCCGTGCCGGTCCTGAAGTGTCCGGGCGAGCACGCCCCACTCCTGGGGGGAGGTGACGTCGAGCCGGTGGAACTCCGCACCCGGCGGCAGCTCGTCGACAGGCTCAATGACATCGGTGACCACGACCCGGGCATCATGAGCGGCGAGCACGGCGGTCACACACCTCCCCAGGCCGCCGGCCCCGCCGGTGAGCACCACGGTCTTGTCAGCCAGACTCGTCATCACTGCTCTCCTCCATCTTGGATGCCTCAACCGAGTGATGTGGCCGACTTTCGCCGGCCGAATCGAACCTAGGCGGCCGGATCCGGGCCGTCTAACTCCCATTTCTTCTGTCCCTCATAGGCGGCACTTATCCTCGAGATGGTTCGACGCCGTGGGGCACTGATGACGTGGCAGCATGCGGTCTGCTCCGCCGTCCAGTCGTCAACGTCAAGTCCACGAGGCCAGCACGACCGTGACCAGCGGCTCCGTGCGCGTCGCCAGCATCCAGGCGCGGCGTCGCGGAGGCTCGGACGTCGGACCCGCCGGGCGCGATCTTCCGGCGCCCTCCCTCCCCCGCGGCGCAAGCGTCTTCTCCCGGTGTTGCCGCCTCGGCCGAACCCGGCCAGCATCGAGCCATCCACAGCGACCGAGCAGCGGCACTCCGCACTCGATCGCCCCAGCGACGGAGGAAGACTCCATGGAAGTTCGACAGGCTCGCCATTTTCTGGCCATCGTGGACCACGGGACAACAGGGCGAGCGGCGGCAACGCTGCACGTGACCCAGCCTGCGCTGTCGCAGTCGATCGTGGCACTCGAGCGGGAGCTGCGAGCCCAGTTGTTCGTCCGCTCGACCCGCGGCATGACGTTGACCTCTGCCGGCGAGACCTTGGTCCAACCGGCTCGGAGCCTGATCGAGTCCTCGGTCCGGGCCATCGCTGCGATCGAAGGAAGCATGGATGTCCCTCGCGGTGAGCTGACCCTTGCCGTGACGCCCGCGTTGGCGTCAACTCCCGTCTCTCCCTGGGTCGCCCGTTTCCGAGCGCGCTACCCGCACGTGATGGTGCGCCTGCTCGCCTACTACGGCGACGAGAGCGTCGAGACGTTCTTCGACCGCCACGGCGTCGAGCTCCTCGTCACGTTCGACGGCGCCCCAGGTGCCGACCGGGTGCGGTGCGTGGAGGGTGGTGCACAAGAGATGGTCGTTGCTCTCCCGCCGGGCATGCCTGTCGGTGAGGGCCCGACCGTTCGACTCGACCAGATCGCGCACCTCCCGTTCG
Organism: Aeromicrobium sp. CF4.19; assembly: GCF_051262555.1. NCBI lineage: Bacteria > Bacillati > Actinomycetota > Actinomycetes > Propionibacteriales > Nocardioidaceae > Aeromicrobium > Aeromicrobium sp. CF4.19. The sequence goes on from NZ_JBIMEU010000003.1 coordinate 180,899, forward strand.
CCGTGGCCCCTCCGAACACTTCCATGAGGCGGCTCCTGCTTGCTGCGTTCGAGCAGATCGGCGCCCCGCTCCACGTCTCGGTGGAGTCACCGTTCATGGACGCACTGCCCAGCCTGGTCGCGGCCGGCGCCGGTGCCGCGATCCTGCCTGCCGAGACGGCAGGCACCCTGCGAGCAGCCGGGTCAGTCGTCAAGCATCCGGATCCGCCGATCAACCGGCACTACTACCTCTACTACTCCGAGCACCATCTCTCCTACGCCGCTCAAGCGTTCGTTCGAACGGTCTTGTCGGGCCTGTGACGGTCGGTCGAGGTCCCCGGACCCACACGCTATAAGGACCGGCTATGGGGGCCCTAGGCAGATTCGATTGGATGTGGGCCACCTCACAGCCCCACGATGTAGCAGCCCGGAACCCATCCCCTGTCGTCCACTGAGATCGTCGGACGCTCACTGGGACACCGCTCCGGCCCGCCACTACCAACGAGGTGCTTAGCGTGGACTCAGAACGCGAGACAGTCCGATCCCCACACAGTGGCGAAACGGCAGCTCCGATACAACGGACCAAGAAGGACACACGTCGGGTTGCTACCGCTAGCACCATCGGCACGGCGATCGAGTACTACGACTACTTCATCTTCGGCACGGCCGCGGCGACGGTCTTTCCGGCACTCTTCTTTCCTGCTTTCAGCCCTGCGGCGGGAACGTTGGCGGCCTTCGCTGCCTTCGGTGCCGGATTCCTGGCTCGCCCGCTCGGCGCTGCCGTCGCCGGACACTACGGCGACCGCATCGGCCGCAAGACCATGTTGGTCATCACGCTGTTGGTCATGGGTGTCGCGACGTTCCTCATCGGCCTTCTGCCGCCCTACAGCGCCATCGGCGTCTGGGCGCCGGTGATGCTCGTCGTACTCCGACTCGCCCAAGGTTTTGGAGTCGGCGGTGAGCTCCCTGGCGCACAACTGATGTGCGTGGAACACGCGCCGCCAGGACGTCGGGGCTTCTTCGGAAGCTGGCCACAGAGTGCGTCGCCGATCGGTCTGGCCATGTCGACCGGAGCCTTTCTCATCATGAGCGCCGCGGTGTCGGACGAGCAGTTCACCCACTGGGGGTGGCGGGTGCCGTTCCTGCTGACAGGCGTCTTGGTGGGGGTGGGGATGTTCATCCGGTTGAAGACGCACGAGACCCCGGAGTTCGAGCGCATGCGCGAGCAGAGCGCCCGGGAGAAGATGCCGATCACGGTGTTCTTCCGCGACGCGCGGTTCCAGGCCATGCGCGGGATCGGCATGTACCTCGGCGTCACGGTCGTCTACTACGTGGTCACGACCTTCTTGATCGCGTACGCGACCGGCACCCTGGCCATGCCACGCACGACAGTGTTGTTCGTGATCCTGGCGACCCAGCCGTTCTTCTTCGCCATCTGTCTCGGCGGCGGCGCGCTGTCTGACCGATTCGGGCGGCGATCGATCTACGTGATCGGCACCCTCACCACCGGGGTCGTCGCGTTCCCAGCCTTCGCGCTCATCGATCGGGCGACCCCGGTCTCACTCTTCTTGGGCATCCTGCTGCTCGGAGGGTTCCTGTTCCTCTACGTCGGTGTCCAAGGCGCGTTCTTTGCCGAGCTGTTCGATGTCCAGATCCGCTACACCGGGACGTCACTGTCGATCGGCATCGCAACGCTCGTGGGAGGGGCGTTCACCCCTGCGGTAGGAACACTGCTCGCTGAACGCTTCGGCAGCGTCGGCGTCGCGTTCCTTGTCCTCGGCGTCTCACTCATCGCCGCAACCGCCGCATGGGTCGGGGGAGAGGATCGGGCCGCGGCACAGCGGGAGCTCGGGGCGCCGGTGCCCGCCCGTCCGTCGGGCCAGATTTCCTGACGGGTCCGATGTCCGGAGGCGTACTGCCTCGGAACGGTGGGGCCTTGCTGGTCGTCGGCTCGGGTGTCCTGCATCCGGCGACCAGCCCGGCCCGGACGTGAACGGCTGTCGCTCGCATCGTCGACCTCAACCAGCTCAGCGCGCTCGCCAGGTTCATCGTTGGAGCCGGACGAAGCCTGTCCACGGGCCGTGACTCCGCAGCGACGCCAGACCACCACGTCTGCCACACTTCGCCCGGTGGACCCGGTCGAGCTGCTGACGCACCACGCGGACCGGCTCACGCACGTCGAGCACCGCCCGGCGCAGCCGGCCCGGCACGTGCCCTGGCCCACGTGGGTGGAGCCGCGGGTCCGTGACGTGCTCGTCGCCGAGGGCGCCGAGCAGCTGTGGTCCCACCAGGGCGAGGCGCTGGAGCACCTGCGAGCGGGGCGCGACGTCGTGGTGGCCACCGGGACCGCCTCGGGCAAGTCCCTGGTCTTCCAGGTCCCGGCGCTGGACGCGCTGGCCCGGGGGCGGTCCGGGGCCGCGCTGCACGGGCACCGTACCCCGACGGTCCTCTACCTCGCACCGACCAAGGCGCTGGCTGCCGACCAGCTCAGGCGTCTGCACCCCGCCCGGGAGCTGGTCAGGGCTGCGACGGTCGACGGTGACAACTCCCGCGAGGAGCGGGTCTGGGCACGTGACCACGCCGACTACGTCCTCACCAACCCGGACACGCTGCACCACTCCCTGCTGCCGGGGCACGAGCGCTGGAGTCGGCTGCTGCGGGGGCTGCGCTACGTGGTGGTGGACGAGTGCCACCACTACCGGGGCGTCTTCGGTGCCCACGTCGCGCACGTCCTGCGCCGGTTGCTGCGACTGTGCGAGCACCACGGCAGCAGCCCCCAGGTGGTCCTGTCGTCGGCGACGATCGCGCAGCCCGGGGACTTCGCTCGACGGCTCGTCGGGCGTGACGTGGTCGCCGTGGAGGAGGACGGGTCCCCGCGGGCGCGCCGGACCATCGCGCTGTGGGAGCCGCCCCTCATCGGTGCCGCACACGCCTCCCAGCCCCCCGTCCGCCGCTCGGCCACGACCGAGGCCGCGCAGGTGCTGACCGACCTGGTCGTGGGTCGGACCCGGACGCTCACCTTCGTGCGGTCGCGGCGCGGGGCCGAGCAGGTGGCCACCATCGCCCAGGAGCTGCTCGGCGAGGTGGACCCCGAGCTGCGCGGCCGCGTGGCGACGTACCGCGGCGGCTACCTGCCGGAGGAGCGCCGCGCACTGGAGGAGCGCCTCCGCTCCGGAGACCTGCTCGGCCTGGCCACGACCAACGCACTGGAGCTCGGGATCGACGTCTCCGGCCTCGACGCCGTCCTGACGGTCGGCTTCCCCGGCACCCGCGCCGCGCTCCACCAGCAGCTGGGCCGCGCCGGTCGCTCCGGTCGTGAAGCGCTCGGCGTGCTGATCGCCAGGGACGACCCGCTCGACACCTATCTCGTGCACCATCCCGAGGCGCTGCTGGGCGCCCCCGTGGAGGCCACGGTCTTCGATCCCGACAACCCGTACGTCCTGGGCCCCCACCTGGCCGCCGCCGCGCAGGAGCTTCCGCTGCGCGAGAGCGACCTCGAGCGTTTCGGCCCGCGGGCACGCGAGGGCGTGGACGCGCTGGAGCAGGCCGGCTGGCTGCGACGTCGGTCCGCAGGATGGTTCTGGACCCGTCGCGACCGGGCCAGCGACCTGGCCGACCTCCGCTCGGCCGGGGGCTCCCCGGTGCAGATCGTCGACGCCGACACCGGCCGGCTCATCGGCACCGTGGACGCCGGCACGGCCGACTCCGCCGTGCACGAGGGGGCCGTCTACGTCCACCAGGGCGAGGTGCACGTCGTGGACGAGTACGACGTCGACGAGGGGGTGGCCGTCGTGCACGTCGGGGACCCGGAGCACACCACGGCTGCCCGGTCCACCACCGAGATCTCGATCATCGACGACGAGCGCAGGCACGACTGGGGCGACGCGGCCATCACCACGGGCACCGTCGACGTCACGACCCAGGTGGTCTCCTTCTCTCGCCGGACGCGAACCGGGACGCTCCTGTCGGAGGAGCCGCTCGACCTGCCGGAGCGGACGCTGCGGACGCGGGCCGTCTGGTGGACGTTGCGGCTCGGTGCCGTGGCCGACGCCCTCGGGGACGGCGATCTCGGCGGGGCCGCCCACGCGGCCGAGCACGCCGCCATCGGGCTGCTGCCACTGCTGGCCACGTGCGACCGCTGGGACATCGGCGGCGTGTCCACGGCGATGCACGCGGACACCGGCACGCTGACGGTCTTCGTCTACGACGGCTACCCGGGCGGCGCGGGTTTCGCCGAGCGCGGGTTCGACGTCGCAGCCCGGTGGCTGCAGGTGACGCGTGAGGCCATCGCGGCCTGTGAATGCGTCAATGGCTGCCCCTCGTGCGTGTACTCCCCCAAGTGCGGCAACGGCAACGAGCCGCTCGACAAGGCCGGAGCCGTTCGACTCCTCGACGCCCTGCTGGCCGGCGCGCCCGCCCGGGAGAGACGGGCCGGCTGAGCGGTCTCAGGAGGCGGCCACCACCAGCGCGACGAGCTCCAGCAGGCACAGGACGGCGACGGCGGTCGCCAGGGCGGCGGTGTGGCCCGCGGCACGAGAGCGGCGACGAGGACGCAGGCCCGTGCGGTCGAGATAGGTCCTCCTGCCCTCCACCAGGACCCAGGCGGCCAGGCCGAAGGCGAAGGCCGCGCCGACGAGGGCCCACGCCCCCAGCACTTCGTAGGAGAGCCGGACGACCAGCAGGCTGCCGGCCATCAGGGCGAGCGCCGTGCGCTGCCACGACAAGGCGGTCCGCTCTCGCTGCAGGCCGGGAGGGACCGGTGTCATCGCCCGACCAGCACGACCACGGCCATGATCGCGACGACCAGGGCCACGACGACACCCAGACCACCTCCGGGGAGCGACTGCGACAACCGCATGCGCCGCTCCGTGCGCGCCCAGCGGAACCAGGCGGCGACGGAGATCACCAGCGCGAGGCTGACCAGCAGGATCCCCAGCACGAGCTGGACGGTGGGCGAGAGCCCCAGGTCGACGGCATCCACGGCGACCCCGGCAGCGAGCATCGCGAGCGCCGTACGGGTCCAGGCCAGGAGCGTGCGCTCGTTGGCGAGGGTGAACCGGTAGTCGGGCTCGTCCCCCGCCTGGTAGATCCACCCGGGCCAGCGGTCCATGGGGTCATGCTAGGCCGTGGGGTGGATCGCTCGGCCTCCGGTCACGGCAGGACGTAGGACGTCGGGGTCGCGCGGGCGTCCTGGGTCGTGATCCATTGCCCGCCCCACCAGGGGGTGGACTCCAGACGTGTGGTGACGGTGGCGACGTCGAGATCCATGCGGCACGTCTGCAGCCTCGCGTGGTTGCGACGGGCGATGACCTCGGCCGCGGCGCAGCCGTCGTCACCGCCGACGCTGGCCCGACTGGCGGCGAGGGCCGCGAGGTCCGCCGCGGACGCCGCCCGGTGCCGCAGCTGGACCAGCGCCACGACCTGCACGAGGAGCAGCGCGACGACGGCCAGGCCCACGACGACCCAGATGCCGTGCACGGAGACCGCCCCGCGCTGCGCGGACGCGATCCTCACGGTGCCTCGTCCGCGGCCACCGCGGCGGACGACAGCCGGTGCGATCCCACCTCGCGCAGACCCGGCAGCGGGAGCCGCGACGAGGCCTCGATCCTCACCTCCACGAGACCGTCCTTCCGCTCGACCACGACCGCGGCGCCTGCAGGCGCGAGGCGACGTGCGGTCGCGGTGGCCGACTCGACCGTCTCTCCCCGCGCCACGAGACGCGCGGCCTCCCGGGACGCGTCGACCAGGCGCACCTGGGTGACCCCGAGGGACACGATCCACAGCAGCAGCAGCGCGAGGGCGACACCGAACGGTGCGATGGTGGCGAGCTCGGCCGTGACCATCCCTCGCTCGCGCCTCATGGTGTGTACCTGAAGTACGGCCGGGGCGAGCCCAGCAGGTCCAGGAACGCCGTCGGGTCCAGGGCTCGCAGGATGATGTCCCGCACGATGTCGAGGAACCAGTCGTCCGCACCGAGATGCGCGAGCACACCCGCGAGGGTGCAGGCACCGAGCGTGCCGACGGTGTACTCCGCCGTGGTCATGCCTTCCTCGCCACGACGGGCCGCCGCACGCAGTGCGGCGCGAGGAGGGTGGGGGTGGGACTTGCTCATGGGCTCTCCTTCCCGGTCGGCGGGCCGGCCGGGAAGGGCCGGCCCGCACACCCCTCAGAACGGCAGCAGCGACGGGATGTTGCCGAGCACGTCCCGCACGAGGTCGCCGAACCAGTCGGACTGGCCGATCTTGACCAGCACGCCGCCGACGGTGCAGGCACCGAGCGTGCCGACGGTGTACTCGGCCGTGGTCATGCCGCGCTCGGAGCGCGGACGCAGGAACTTCTTCATGGGTGGTCCTCTCGAATCGAAACTGACACCGGAAGATCGCGTCGGCGAGCGTCACCCGGTCAACAACGCGCCAGGGCTGTGGACACACGGGCGCCGGGTGCCAGCCTGTGGAGGACCCTCAGAAGAGCTCCAGGCCCGAGACGACGCCGATGATGGTCGGCACGACGCCCACCAGGAAGAACGCCGGCAGGAAGCAGGCACCGAGCGGGGCCGCGGTCCGCACGCCCACGCGACGGCTGCGCTCTCTCGCCGTGGAACGGCGTGTACGGCGCGCCTCCACGGCCACCGAGGCCACGACCCGCGCGACCGGCATGCCCGAGACCTCGGCCCGTCCGAAGGCGCGCCCGACCGGTCCGAGCACCCGGTGCTCGGCCAGCAGCGCCCAGACCGCGCGTGGCTCACCTCCCGACTCGAGCCGGGCCGTCACGAGACGGAGCTCGCGGGCCAGCGGGTCCTCCACGACGTCGGCGACGAGAGCGAGCGCCGCCACCGGCGGCCTGCCCGCGTCCAGGGCGGCCACCACGAGGTCCAGCGCAGCGGGCAGCCGGCTCACCATGGCCTCGTCCTGGCGGCGCCGCGCGGCCGTCTCCAGCCCGGCCACGGTCGTTCGCACCACGGGCGTGAGGGCGGCGGCCACCAGCAGGCCGAGCCACAGGCCGAGCACGACCAGGCAGAGCACCGGCACCGTGATCGTGACGAGTCCCACCGGGCCCGGCCGACGCCGAGGGGGCGTGCGGTCGAGGACGACACGGGTCCGACGCGCGGAGGTCGGGGGCACGAGCAGCCAGACGGTGATCCCGGCCAGGATCGCGCTCACGGTGGAGCCTGTGCCCCGGCGACGATGCGTTCGACCCACCAGGTCCCCAGGCACGCCATCGCCGCCCCGGCGGCCAGGCACAGGGCTCCCGGGACGGTCCGGGTCAGCAGGTGCACCGGGTCGGCACCCATGCCGGCGCCGAGCCCGAGGCCCAGGACGGGGAGCATCGCCATGAGCCGTCCGGTGGCCCGTGCAGGGGCGGCCTCGGTCGCCACCTCGCGGACGAGGTCGAGGTCGTCCCGCACGGTGTCCGCGATCTGCTCGACGACGTCGGCCATGGGAGCACCCGCCCGTTCCGCGACGGCCCATCCCGCAGCGAGTGCGGCCCACGCGGCGGCGCCGGGCTGGGTTGCCGCCGCCCGCAGCGCCGAGGGCACGTCGCCCCCCTCGGCCGCCGCGCGACGCACCGGCCGCAGGGAGTCGGTGGCGGTCGCCGCGGAGAGCAGGGCGTGGCTCGCCAGGATGCCGCCCCGCAGCTCTGCCGCCAGCAGGTCCAACGCTCCGCACACCTCCACACGCGTCGCCTCACGACGCGCGCGCTGACGCTGTGCCCGGACCTGCTGCAGGACGAAGAGGGCGACGCCCGCCACGGTCACGGCCGCCAGGGCGGGCGCCGTCGCATCGATGGCCAGGACGAGGATCGTCACCGGCACCAGGGCGGCGAGCTGGGCTGCGCGACTCGACGGGAGCCTGCGCCCTCGGCCCCGGCCCGGCAGGCGCAGCCGGGTGGCGACCGACCAGGCCGCCGGGGGACGCCAGGACAGCACGGCGACCATGGCGCACGACGCCGCGAGGGCGCCCCACGCGTTCACGACGCCCGCGCACAGATGGCGCGCAGCCGCTCGTGCCCCGGGCCGGGGACCAGGGCACCGTGATCGAGCCGGAGTCCGGGAACGACGGTCACGAGCCCGTCCGCGGTCGTCTCGAGCACCGCGATCTCCTCGAGTCGTCGGGTCCCTCCCGGATGTCGACCGAGGTGCAGCACGACGTCCACGCTGGCGGCGAGCTGACTGTGCACGGCCTCCCGGGTGAGCCCGGCGGCCACCCCGAGGGCCTCGAACCGGGCCGGGACATCGGCAGCGGAGTTCGCGTGCAGGGTGCCGCAGCCGCCCTCGTGACCCGTGTTGAGCGCTGCGAGCAGGTCGACGACCTCGGCCCCACGGACCTCGCCCACGACGAGCCGATCGGGCCGCATCCGCAGCGCCTGGCGCACCAGGTCCCGGACGGTGACCAGGCCGGACCCCTCGATGTTGGCCGGACGCGCCTCGAGCCCGACGACGTGAGGGTGCGCCGGACGCAGCTCCGTGGCGTCCTCGACGACCACGATCCGCTCCTGCGGGCCGACCGCGGCGAGCATCGCCGAGAGCAGCGTGGTCTTGCCCGACCCCGTGCCACCGGTGATGACGAAGGCCGCCCTCGCGGCCAGCAGCCGCTCGACCCACTGTCGGGCGTCACCCGAGAGGGTGCCGACGCGCTCCAGCGCGTCGAGGTCGAAGGAGCGCCGTGCGGGCACGCGCAGCGAGATGAGCGTCCCCGGCCTCGCCAACGGGGCCAGCACGGCGTGCAGCCGGGTGCCGTCGGGCAGCCGAGCGTCCACCCACGGGCTCGCGTCGTCCAGCCTCCTCCCTGCACGGGCGGCGAGGCGCTGGGCCAGGCGACGAACGGCCGCCTCGTCACCGAGGACGACGTCGACCTGCTCCAGACCGTTGCCGCGGTCGAGGTGGACCGCCCCGGCACCGTTGACGAGCACGTCCGTCACGCCCTCGGTACCGAGCAGGGGCTCGAGGGCACCGGCCCCGCGCGTCTCACCACGCAGTGCGTCGACGATCGCGAGGACGGTGGCGCTGCCGTGCAGGCCGGCCTCGGCCCGCAACGCCGCGGCGACCGTCTGGGGCGTCGGTTCGGTGGTGTCGGCAGCGAGGCGTCGACGCACCCGGTCCATGAGCCCGGGGTCCGTGGCCGTCGTCTCGCTCATGGCGCCGCCAGCCCGAGCAGGTCGAGCACGGCGTCGGTCGACCTGGCGAGGGACCGCGACGTGCGCGGCCCGAACCCCTGCTCGACCGATGCGCGAAGCCGCCGGTCCGGGCGCAGACGGCCCAGGACGGGGCGGGCGAGCGTACGTTCCACCAGGGCGGGCCCGGGCCCGCCCGACCGTGCCACGCACAGCACGGCGATGGACGTGGTCAGTCCGCCGAGGGTCTCCAGCAGGGCCCGCGCCGCACCGAGGGCCCTGGTCTCCTCGGGGACGAGCACGACGCTGCAGACCGACCGCCCGACCACCTCGGCGGTGGCGCTGCCACCGTGACGCGGGGCGTCTGCGACGACCACGTCGAAGCCGCGGGTGGCGGCTCCGAGCACCGCAGTCAGTGCCGTCGGCTCCGTGACCGGCTCGTCCCGGGACCAGGTCAGCGCGGCCAAGCCGTCGTGACGGGGGAGGACCTGGGCCAGCGACCCGGCCGAGAGTGTGCCGTCCGCACCGGCGAGGCCCTGCCATCGTGCACCGTCGGCCTCCTCGGCCCCCAGCACGAGGTCCAGACCGCCGCCGAGGGGGTCGAGGTCGAGCACCGCCGCGTCCAGACCCCGCCGCACGGCCCGTGCTCCCAGCGCCGCCGTGAAGACGGACCCGCCGGCGCCGCCGACCGCACTGATGACGGTGACCAGGCATCCCTCACCACGACCGTCCACCGACCGCGCGAGGGCCTCCAGCGCGACGGTCTCGTCAGCGCTGGAGACGACCTCCACCGCACCGAGGGCCACGGCCGCCGCCCAGACGCGCTCGCCCGGGCGGCCGTCGTCGACGACGAGCACGTGGTCGCGCCGGGCCAGCCCGGCGGCGGCCAGCTCAGGTGCGAGATCGGCACCGACGACGACCAGCGCAGCACTGCGCCAGGACCGTCGCGCGCCGATGACGTCGGCCGCGGTGTGCGGCGTCGTCCCGAGCGCGGCGCACCAGCGCAGGGCGTCCTCGAGGATCTGCGCGTCGGCGGTCGCGACCAGGGGCACGGCGTCCATGAGCCCACGATGTCGCCGCAGCGACGGCCTGCACAGGGTGGGCGCCGACGCCTGTGGACGACCGGGACGGGACGCCTCGCCCTGTGGATGGCCCCGGGCAGCCGGTGGGCGTCCCCGCACGCACCTATCCTGATCACGTGCCTCCCGACGCGCGACCCGGCCCCCGCTCCGCGGCCTTCTTCGACCTGGACAAGACGATCATCGCGCGATCGAGCACGCTCGCCTTCAGCAAGGCGTTCTTCGAGGGAGGCCTGCTGAGCCGCCGCGCCGTCCTGCGCAGCGCCTACGCCAATCTGGTCTTCGGCGCCCGTGGGGCCGACCACGACCGGCTCGAGCAGATGCGCACCTACCTCACGACGATGATCGCCGGGTGGGACGTCGAGGTCGTGCGCCGCTCCGTCCGCGAGACCCTGCACGAGATCGTCGACCCGATCGTCTACGCCGAGGCCGTGGACCTCATCGAGCACCACCGGGCGGCCGGGCGCGACGTCGTCATCGTCTCCGCGTCGGGCTCGGAGGTCGTCGAGCCCATCGGCGAGCTGCTCGGGATCGACGACGTCATCGCCACCACCCTCGTGGAGGACGACGACGGCCGCTACACCGGCGAGGTGGCCTTCTACGCCTACGGACCGCACAAGGCCACCGCCATGGAGCGCCTCGCCCGGGAGCGTGGCATCGACCTCACCGCGAGCTTCGCCTACTCCGACTCCGAGACCGACGTGCCGATGCTCGAGACCGTCGGTCACCCGTTCTGCGTCAACCCCGACCGGGCCCTGCGCACCATCGCGGAGGAGCGTGACTGGCCGATCCTGCGCTTCGAGCGTCCAGTGGGTCTGCGTCGCCGGCTCGGCCTCGGTGCCCGGACGGGTCTGGCCGCCGTCACCGTCGTGGCGGTCGCGACCGGGGTCGCGGTGACCCTCGCGGTGCGTCGACGTCGCCGGCCGGCAGGCCCGTTCGAGCGTCTGCGTGCCGCCGTCGCCTGATGCTCGGCGGCCACGGCGCCTTGTGAACTGGGTCACAGAACATTACGAGGGGGTAGGGGTGTCGCCCGGGGATTCCCGGGGCCACACTGAGGACACAACTTCACAGCCGGCCCAGCACCACGGCACCCACGCGGCGATCTCCCGTCCCAAAGGGCAGTCGCACTCGGGACAACCGCACCACTCAGGGACAGCGGCCCCGGGGCGATGATTTGACGAAGGCACGCTCGGTAGCCGAAACGCTGGACCCAGGCGGCGTCGCTCTCGCAGCGGCGCCGTCGTCCTGCGTGCCGGCCGTCCGGCACGGGCACGGCGAGGGGCCGCCCCCTCAGCCCTGCGCGAGCTCGTCCCGCGTGAACCAGGCCAGCCCGAGCCCGTCGTTGTAGCGGTCGCGACGCACCAGGTGCAGGCCGGACTGCTCCAGGCGGGCCCTCAGCTCCTCGAAGTCGTGACCGGGCAGCGCGTGGTACTCCATGACGACGCGGCGCACCCCCGCCCACACGTCCGGCGACGCGTTCAGCACGATGTCGTACTCGGCGCCCTCGGCATCCATCTTGAGGACGTCGACCTCACCGCCGGCCTCGCGCAGCACGTGCTCCAGGCTGACGCTGGGCACCTCGATGCTGACCGCGCCCTCCTCGCCGAGGTGCAGCACGCCGTTGTGGCCGCTGCCGGCACCGTTGTCGGCCATGACGAGGACCCCGGAGGCGGCGGCGACGGCTTGGTGGTGCACCGTCACGCAGTCGGCCAGGCCGTTCTGCTCGACGTTGCGGCTCAGGTACCGGCCGGTGGACGGCGTGGGCTCGTAGCAGTGCACCCGCGCACCCTCGTGCCGCGTCGCGAAGTCGAGGGAGAAGCAGCCGATGTGCGCGCCGATGTCGACGAGCACGGGTGTGTCACCCAGGCCCTGTCCGAACCACGTCATGGAGTACTCGTCCTCGGCGAAGACCTCGTACACCGGCACCCGTGCACCCGGCGCGTTCGGTCCGGTGACGATCAACCCACCGACGCGGTAGTCCAGCTCCTCGTCGCGTCCGACGATCGCGCGCAGCACGGCACGGCCGTTGTCGAAGGTCGCCAGCGTCTGGCGCGTGCGGCGGGCGGCGAAGCGGGATCGTCGCAGCAGGCTCATCGGGTCACCAGCTTCTCTCGTGGGGCCTCGGACACGTCATCGGTCTCGGACGGGGCGGCCAGCAGGAACGGCAGGGCCAGGACGCACCAGATGTAGCGATCCCACAGCAGCGGGGTGAGGGGACCGATGAGGATGTAGGCGACGGCCGGCAGGACCAGCACGTGGTAGCGAGGCGGCAGGCGCAGGCTCTGCATGACGACGGCACCGAGGAGCACGAGGTAGAAGCCGAGCACCGCCAGCCCCCCTGCTGCCGCGACCTGCAGGTAGATGTTGTGTGCGTCGAGGATCTCCACGGTGAAGCCACCGCCGAAGACCGGGTGGGCGAGGAACTGCTCCACCGCCCCCTGAGCCTCGAGCTCGCGCTGCTGGTCCGAGGCTGACGCCGTTCCAGCACCCAGGATGCGCCCGATCGTGTTGGTCTCGGCCTCACCCGACGTCAGGGCATTGCCCACGAACCAGATCCCGGCGATGCCGGCGCCGAACAACGCGAGTGCTGCCGGGATGGACCGCGCGACGACCGGGTACAGCACGCCGACGGCGACCGCCACCACGAGGGCGGCCCGGCTGCCGCTCACCCACACGCCGTAGGCACACACCCCGCCTGCCACGAGGACGGCCCAGTGCCACCGGCGCGGCAGCTCGCGCAGGAGGAAGGGGATCAGCGCCAGGGCGAGCATCGCGCAGAAGCCCAGGATGTTGACGTGCATGGACAACCCGAGGTGCCTGCCCTCGGACGTGACGGTGCCACGGGCCAGGCCGTAGCCCACGTTGGCGATGTTGCCCAGGACGTACGCCGTCGCGAGCAGCACGACGACCTGCCGACGGGGTCGCCACACGGCGAAGACCATCGGCAGCGCCAGGGCTCCCACCACGAGGCGCGCGATGATGTTCAGGCTCACGAAGGTCTCCGACGTCAGCATCGATGCGACGAGGCTCATCGCGAAGACGCCACCGGCACCCACGAGGAAGAAGGCCTGACCCTTCAGTGGTCGCGACACCAAGCCGGGGACCAGCAGGAGGATCCCGACGAGCAGGAGCAGGTCGGAGGCGGTGGCGAACCCTGCCCCGGGCACCGGGCGGACGGAGTTCATCGGCGCGGAGAAGAAGGCGAGAGCCAGCATGAGGGTGGCACAACGCTCGAGCCCGAGCACGAGGACGAGGGTCACGCCGACGATGAGGGCGAGGCCGGCCAGGGCGGCGAAGAGCGACCCGGTCGCGAGCGGGATCCAGACGTACAGCACGGCGATGACGAGGGCGGCGGGCACCGCGGCCACGAAGCGCCGCACCACGTCGTTGCGAGCCGCGACGAGATCACGGGTGAGCCGGGACCGGCGATCGGTCGAGCCAGCCTGACCGAGGGGGGACACGACCGACCTACCGCACCGCGCGGCGCTGCCCGCGACCGGCGAGGCGCGCCGTTCGCCTGGGCTCCGACGGGTCGGCCTCGGGGAGCGTGCCGTACCCGTATCCGTATCCGTACCCGTAGGCGTCGCCGTAGCTACCGGTGGAACGTCGCGGGGTGCGGTTGAGGATCGTGCCGAACAGGCGTCCACCGATGGTCTCGATGCGTGCGACGGCCAGGCGCAGCTGCTCGCGGGTCGTGGAGCCGTGCCGGACCAGCAGCAGGGCGCCGTCGACCTCCGCCATGAGGATGGAGGCATCGGCCACCGGCAGCATCGGCGGCGCGTCGATGATGACCGTGTCGAACTCCCGCCGGACCGAGGCCAGGAAGTCGCGCATAGCCTGCGTCTCCAGGACCTCAGCCGGGTTGGGCGGGGTGGGGCCGGTGCCGATGAAGCTCACGCCGCTGGAGTGCTCCTGGATGGCGCCGTGGAGGGTGGAGCGCCCGACGAGCACCGTGACGAGGCCGACGGAGTTCTCCAGCCCGAGCAGCCCGGCCACGTTGGGGTTGCGCATGTCGGCATCGATCAGCAGGACCGACTTGCCGGACTGCGCCATGGAGATGGCCAGGTTGGTGGCGACGAGCGTCTTGCCCTCGTCGGGAACGGCACTGGAGACGAGCAACGTCTGCCGGTTGGCGTCGAGGTTGGCGAACTGCAGGTTGGTGCGCAGCACCCGGAGCGCCTCGGCCAGCGACCCGGACCGGTCGGTGATCAACGGCTCCTTCTTCACGCCCGGCTCGTAGGGCAGCGTGGAGAGAACCGCGGTGCCGGTGACCTTCTCGACGTCCTGACGGGTCTTGACGGTGCGATCGAGCAGGTCCCGCAGGACCGATCCGGCCACCGCGAGGAAGATGCTGAGCAGGATGCCGATGCCCAGCACGAGCGGGATGTTGGGCGAGACGCGACTGTCGCTGATGCTGGCCGGGCTCGCGATCCGGGCCGCGAGGGCCGGGTCCGATGCGTCACCGGCCGGCGCCTCCAGCCGTTCCACGAGCGCAACGAGCTCCTCGCCGGCTGCCTCGGCGATCTGCTGGGCGCCCTCGGGCGTGTCAGAGCGGACCTCCACCTGGACGGTCTGGGTGGACGGGATGACCACGGCCTCGACCTTGTCCTGCAGGTCCTCATAGCTCTCGTCGAGCTCGAGGCGGTCGACGACCCGCTGCATCGTGGCAGGGTCGGTCGCGAGGTCGGCGTAGGACTCCACGCGCTGCGTCACGATGAAGGCGGCGGCGTAGTCGGCGTTGCCTCCGGTCGGCGACGACACGAACAGCTTGACGTCGGACCCGTACTGCGGCGCAGCGAGGAAGAGGTACAGGGCGGTGGCGACGCTGCCGAGCACGATCGTCGCGAGCCCGAACTTCCACCGCGCACGCAAGATGCCCAAGAACTGCCGCAGATCCACGAGAATTCCTCCAAGACGGACCGTCGGACGCCGCACGGTCGGGGGCGAGTCTATGCGAGGTCGAGCGATTTGGCTGCGACCCCGGCGAACTCACGGAGGTCCCGCCGGGAATCGCCTCGAGAAGGTCATCGACGGGCATCAGCGCGAAACTTTGTCCGATCACGCTCGTTAGATCCGGCACACCGTCCCCGAACAGCTCTCGGGTCGGCCACCCCGAAGACGACGAGAAGGTGTGAGATCTGATGACCATTCTGGTGACGGGCGCGGGAGGCTTCATCGGAGGCCACCTCGTCGCCGACCTGCTGAGCTCCGGCCGCTCCGTCCGCGCGGTCGACAAGAAGCCCGAGGGCGACTGGTACCAGGTGCACTCCGGCGCGGAGAACATGGTCGCCGACTGCGCCGACCCCACCGACGCGCACAAGATGGCGGTCGGCAGCGAGGAGATCTACAACCTCGCCGCCGACATGGGCGGCATGGGCTTCATCGAGAACAACAAGGCCGAGTGCATGCTGTCCGTGCTCACGAGCACCAACATGCTCGTCGCCGCACGCGACGCCGGCACCCGCCGCTTCTTCTACAGCAGCTCGGCCTGCGTCTATGCCGGCGACAAGCAGACGGACCCGAACGTGACGGCGCTCAAGGAGGCCGACGCCTATCCCGGGGATCCCGAGGACGGCTACGGCTGGGAGAAGCTGTTCAGCGAGCGCATGGCCCGCCACTTCCGCGAGGACTTCGGTCTGGAGACGCGCGTCGCCCGGTACCACAACGTGTACGGCCCCGAGGGGACCTACGACGGTGGTCGCGAGAAGGCGCCTGCCGCGCTGTCGCGCAAGGTCGCCCGGGCGAAGATGAGCGGCGACCACACGATCGAGATCTGGGGCGACGGTGAGCAGAGCCGCAGCTTCATGTACATCGACGACTGCGTCCGCGGCACCAAGGAGATCCTGGCCGGCGACAACGTCGAGCCCGTCAACCTCGGCTCGGCCGAGCTGGTGACCATCAACCAGATGGTCTCGATCCTGGAGGACATCGCCGGCATCACCCTCGAGCGCAGGTACAAGCTCGATGCGCCCCAGGGCGTGCGTGGCCGCAACAGCGACAACACGATGTTCGAGTCCATCTACGGGTGGGAGCCGTCGATCTCGCTGCAGGACGGCCTGGAGAGGACCTACTCCTGGATCCACGACGAGCTCAGCGCCTGAGCCGATGCGGATCGCCGTCCACGACTTCTCCGGTCACCCCTTCCAGGCCGAGCTCTCCCGCAGCCTCGCGGCCGCGGGACACGAGGTCGAGCACCTGCACGCCGAGCAGTACGTCTGCGGCAAGGGGCACCTGGAGAGGTTGCCCGAGGACGCGCCGAGCCTGCGGTTCACGGGAGTGCGTCTGAGCCTGCCGTTCCTCAAGTACTCGCCGCTGGCCCGGCTGCGGTACGAGGTGGGCTACGGCAGGGAGTGGATCCGGCGGACCCGGACGGGGGAGAGCGACGCCACGATCGCCTCCAACGTTCCGCTGATCTCCCACTTCCGCTGGGCCGTGTGGGCACGGCTGCGCGGGCACCCGTGGATCTTCTGGCACCAGGACATCTACAGCGCGGGCCTGGCCGACGAGGCCCGCGCACGGCTGCCCCGCCCGCTCGGCGCCCTCGCCGCCCGCGTCTTCGACCGGATGGAGCGGTTCTGCGCCCGCACCGCGGCCCACGTCGTCGCGATCGGGGACGGGTTCACCGAGACGTACCGTCGCTGGGGCGTCCCGACCGAGCGAGTGTCGGTCATCCCCAACTGGGCGCCACTGGACAAGGTCCATCCGACCGAGCGGGAGAACCATCGGACCGAGGAGATCTTCGCCCAGGACTGCGGCCTGAGGCTGCTCTACGCCGGGACGCTCGGCCGCAAGCACAACCCGATGCTGCTCGTCGACGCGGTGCGAGAGACCCGCGACCGTGGCGTCCCGGTGTGCCTCACGGTGGTCTCCGAGGGCGAGGCGGCCGACGACCTGGCGGCCGTCGCCGCAGCGGAGCCCGACCTCGGGCTGCGCGTGCTCCCCTTCCAGCCCGCCGCGGACCTGCCCTACGTCCTCGGGTCCGCGGACGTGCTCGTGGCCCTGCTCGAGCCGGACGCCACCGCGTTCTCCATCCCCAGCAAGGTGCTGTCCTACATGGCGGCGGGCCGTCCCATCCTGGGCCTCATGCCGCAGGACAACCCGGCCGCCGCGGACATCCTGGCCACGGGCGGGCACGTCGACGTCCCCACGTGCGACGGTGCTCGTGGCGCCGTGGAGTGGCTGGAGAAGCTGCACCACGACCCCGAGTCCGTCCAGGTCATCGGCTCCCGGGCTCGCACTGTCGCCGAGGAGAAGTTCCACCTGCCGACCATCACCGCACGCTTCGAGACCGTCCTGGCCTCGAGCACCTGAGCGGGACGCTCAGCGCGCCTTGGACGGTGCGCGACCCCGTGCGTTGGCTCAGGACGTGAGTCAACGACGGGCGAGAGGAGAGGCCTCGGCTCCGCGGGCGAAGGCCTGCGAGGCGTAGCCCAGCCACTGGTTCACCCCGGCCGCGTCACCGCGACCGTAGGCCGTGAGTGCTGCGCGGTAGCCGTCGGGCTCGGCCGCGTGCCCGGCCTCGGGCACCGTGACGGAGGCGGGGTCGACCCCCCGCGCGACGACGACGAGTCGCTCCGCGGCCCGCGCGACGACGCCGTTGTGCGAGACGAACGCTCCCGCAGCGATGATCTCGGCGTGGACGAGCGCCGCGACCACCAGGGCCGGCGCCTGCGTCGGCAGCGCGAGCAGGCGCGCGAGCTCGGTGAGTCGGGCCACGCCCCCCGGCGAGGCCGGCCGGCCGAGGTCACCGTCACCGACCGACCCCGCGGCGGCGAGGGCGTGCAGCCGCGCCAGCACCTGGACCGGTGACCGGTTCCAGGTGGGGACCAGGCCCAGCAGCTCGGTGGACAGCCGCAGCCCGGCTCTGGCCGTCGCGTCACCGGCTCCGCCCGCGAGGGCCTCGGGGTCCACGTCGCTGCCCTCCAGTGACGCCGTGGCCGCCGCACCCAGCAGGAGCGAGCGGGCCGTGTCCTCCGGGCTGGAACGACGAAGCCCACGGTCACGCAGCAGCGAGTCGATGCCGTCACGGGTGGCCGCGAAGGCGGAGGGGACGCCCTCCATCGAGGCCGCGGCGATGAACGGGTCCGGCTGCTCTGACACGCCCGCAGGCTACCGGTGCCCATCGGCGGGGCCGGTAGCCTGCCTAGAGTGAGCCACTTCTTCGACCAGGACGCCGAGGACCGCCTCGACGGGGCGGACAGCCCCGCGTCCAGGGCGGCCAAGTGGCTGGTCGGCGGACGCCTCGCCTGCGTGCTGCACCTCGGGGACGGAGCCCTGGCCTACCGACTCAGCGACCAGGGCCACGACGTGGTGGTGGCCGGCCCCGACGTCAGCAGCGTGCGCAACCGCGACCTCAACTACGTCCGCACGAGCGACGAGACCCTGCCGTTCTCCGCCGACAGCTTCGACGCCGTCGTCTCGCCCCGGCTGGACGGCTCGGTGCGCGAGCTCTCCGAGATCGCCCGCGTGCTCAGGCACGACGGGCTGGTGTCGACGATCGCCAGAACCGATGACGACTCCATCCCGTGGATGCGCCGGCTCCGCGAGATCGTCGGACAGCGACCCACCTCCCCGCGTCGGCCCGACACGCTGAACGCCTCGGGCCTGTTCCACGAGCCGGAGGTCGAGGAGGTCGCCACCTGGGAGAGGCTCGACCGCGCCGGCCTGCTGCAGTACGCCAGGGCCACGGGGCGCACCGACCTCGACGACTCCACCCTGGCGCGCGTCCACGAGCTCTTCAGCACCAACGCCGGGCACACCGGCCACCTGAGGCTGCGCCAGGTCACCCGCTGCGTGCGGGCACGGGTCGACAAGAGCGAGGTCGCCGAGCAGCCGCCACCGCCGGACACGTTGCTGCTCGACTTCCGGTGAACCAGGTCGTCGTCGCCGTCGCCGGCGCGGCCGTCCTCGTCCTGGTGTGCGTGCTGCTCGCACGCCGGATGCTGCCGACCAGGCGCTCCCTCGGCTCGGCGGAGGACCGCGCCACGTACGAGACGCTGCACGCGGCCTCCCTCGCCGCACCGGCCCTCCGCGGTGGTCTCTCGCCCGACAGTGCCGCACGGTGCGTGCCCCACGTGCGCACTCTCCTGGGCACCGCGACGATCGCGATCACCGGGACGGGCGATCCCTTGGTCTGGGACGGTCCGGGGGAGGTCGGGGACGTCGCGCCGCTGGTCGACGCCGTCCTGGCCAGCGGAACCACGCAGGTGGCCGGGCAGGCCATCGTGGCTCCCCTGTCGGTCGAGGAGCGCGTCGTCGGCACACTCGTCGTGGTCGACGACGAGGCGTTCGCCGGGACGGTCCGCGCCACCACCGAGGTGGCCGCGTGGATGTCGACCCAGCTCGAGCTCGCCGAGCTCGACAAGTCCCGCACCGCCCTCATGGAGGCCGAGCTGCGGGCCCTGCGGGCGCAGATCTCGCCGCACTTCATCTACAACTCCCTCGGTGCGATCGCCTCGTTCGTGCGGACCGACCCGGAGCGCGCCCGCGAGCTCCTGCTGGAGTTCGCGGACTTCACGCGGTACTCCTTCCGGCAGCACGGTGACTTCACGACCCTGGCGGAGGAGCTGCGCTCCATCGAGCGCTACCTGGTCCTGGAGAAGGCCCGCTTCGGCGACCGTCTGCGCGTGGTGACCCGTGTGGCACCGGAGGTCCTGAGCGTGCGGCTGCCCTTCCTCACCGTGCAGCCGATCGTGGAGAACGCCGTCCGCCACGGCCTGGAGGCCAAGGACGGCACCGGCACCGTGACCGTGCTCGCCCTCGACGAGGGCACTGACTGCGTCATCTCCGTGGAGGACGACGGCGTCGGCGTCGAGCCGGAGACCGTGCGCTCCGCCCTGGCCGGAGCCGGCGACGTCGCGAGCGTCGGCCTGGCCAACGTCGACGAGCGGCTGCGGACGGTCTACGGCGACGAGCGCGGCATCGTGGTGGAGACCGGCCCCGGCCTGGGCACCAAGGTCACGCTGCGCATCCCGAAGTTCTCGCCGGCGTAACCCCGACCCACCGGCGGTGTTGGATGATGTGACGGCGGACGGTCCGTCGACTCCAGGAGGGGCATCCATGGGACTTCGCGGCGTCGCCTACACGGCCAGGCGGCTGCGGCAGTCGTTCACCCACTTCGAGAACGGCCGCGAGATCGTCACCCGCATGCTCCGGCCCGGCGACCTGACCTTTCGCACGCGCACGGGCACGACCCTGCACGTGCCGAACGCCGACGGGGCTCGGTTCCCGGTCTTCGAGGTCCATGCCGATGACGTCTACCGCATCGGCGACCTCGTGGACGGGCTGCGTGACGATGCCGTGGCGGTCGACATCGGCGCCCACGTCGGCAGCTTCTCCACGGCCGTGTGCGCGGCCCTCCCCCACGCCGTGGTCCACGCCTACGAGGCCTCACCCTCCACCGCGGACTGGTTGGAGCGCAACGTCGCCGCCAACGGGCTCGGGGAGCGCCTCCACGTCCACCGGGAGGCCGTCTCCGACCGCGACGGGACCCTGGGCCTCATCGACAACGGCCAGGCGAGCGCACACAACGGTCTGACCGCGCCGAACGGCCTGGGCAGCGTCGTGGAGGTTCCGTGCGTCTCCTTCGCCCGGGTGCACGCGGCCGCCGGCGGTCGGGTCGACCTGGTCAAGAGCGACGCGGAGGGAGCAGAGTACGGATTCATCCTGGACAGCGACCCGGCACTGTGGGCCGGCGTGCAGCGGATCGTGATGGAGTACCACCCCGTGGAGGGACGCTCCCTGAAGGACCTCGTCGACTACCTCGGTGCCACCGGTCTCGACCTCGTCCGCGACGAGCCCTCGCAGGACAAGCCCGGTCTCGGCAACGCCTGGTTCGCCCGGGCCACCTGACCCCATGACCCGCCTCCCCCCGGCCCTGCAGCCCCTGTGGCCCGCCGCCAAGGTCGTCCACCGCGCCGCGACCCGCTCGGTGGGCCGGGCCACCCGGTCCACGGGCGTCGGGGGCGATCGGGCCGTCCCGCGAACCGCCCTGCCGGACTCGCGCGCCACCACGGCCGCCGAGCCGGACCACGTCCGGATCCACGTCGGTGCCCCAGCCCAGGCGCTGCAGCGCCCAGCCGCGGAGGGTGGACCCGTGCCGCTGACGGTCTGGGACGAGGCCAGCAGCGTCGAGGTGCCCGAACGGTTCGTCCTCGCCGTGGATCACGGACGGCTCATCGGCGACTACGCGGCCACGGTCACGCCCGGCGGCATCCTGGACCTGCAGACCAGCCCATACTTCGGGATCCGCGGCTGGCACGAGCACCCGATCTACCTGCGCAGTCGCCTGCCGGAGACCACCCACCTGCCGGGGACGACGGCGTCCCTCGCCTCCCCCGCCTCGACGCGGAACTACTACCACTCGCTGATGGACGCCCTGCCCCGGTGGGCCGTCCTCACCGAGGCGCTGCCCGACGCCCGACCGGACCACGTCGTCGTCAGCCACCGCACCCGCTGGGACGCCCAGCTCGCCTCGCTCGTCGGCTTGGACCGCTTCCACCTGGTCGAGCCGGAGAAGCACCTGGCCGTGGACACCGACCGGCTCCTCGTGCCGTCCCTGAACAACGTCCGCAACCTCGCTCCCCGCTGGATCACCGACTGGTTGCGGCGGACCCTGCCCCCACGCGACGTCACCGGTCGGCCACGCCGGCTCTACGTCACGCGCGGGTCGGCGCCGAGGTCGCGCCGCTTGGTCCACGAGCCGGACCTCTGCCCACAGCTGGAGCGGATGGGCTTCACCCGGTTCGATCCCGGTGCGGTCACGGTGCAGGAGCAGATCGACCACTTCGCCGCCGCCGAGGTCGTCGTCGGTGTCCACGGGGCAGGCCTGGCGAACCTCAACTTCGCACCGGAGGGCGTCCGCGTCCTGGAGCTGTTCGCCCCCCGCTACGTGGACCCGGGCTACTGGGCGATCACCTCCAACATCACGGACTCCACCTACCGCTACCTCGTGGCGGACCCGGCGGAGCCGGGGCGACCGCAGCGGCGCATGAACCGGGTGCAGGACGACGTCGACCTCCCGGCCGACCGGGTGCTCGGCGCCGTCGAGGAGCTGCTGGCGACATGACGAACCAAGGAGCCCACCGATGACCGACCAGACGATGGCCAACCGTGCCCGCGAGAAGGCCAAGCTCGCCCTGCGCAAGGCGATGCAACGGGCCGACCTGGAGATCGGGCGTGGGTCGTTCGCCGGACGACTGGCCGCGACGCTCGACGCCCGGGACGTCGACACCGTGCTGGACGTCGGGGCCAACGTGGGACAGTACGCCGCACTGCTCCGCTCGGCCGGTTTCACGGGGCGGATCATCAGCTGCGAACCGTTGAGCGGCGCCTACGCCGAGCTCGGTCAGCGCGCGGCGAAGGACCCCCGCTGGACCGCCGTGAACACCGCGGTGGGTGCCGAGCCGGGTGAGATCACGATCAACGTCGCGGCGAACTCGTTCTCGTCCTCGGTCCGCGACATGACCGACGCCCATCTGCGGGCCGCCCCGGGGTCCGGCTACGTCTCGAGCGAGCGGGTCCCGCTCACGACGGTGGCCGAGCTGGTCGCCGAGCAGCGCGTCGACCCGACGCGCTGCCTGCTCAAGATCGACACCCAGGGCTTCGAGGACGAGGTACTGCGGGGTGCCGGCGGCCTCGTGGGCACGCTGGCGGCGGTCCAGCTGGAGCTGTCGTTCGTCGAGCTCTATGCCGGTCAGTCCCTCTTCGACGAGCTCGTGGCGCGCATGGCCGCTCTCGGCTACCGCATCCAGCAGCTCGACCCGGGCATCTCCGACCGCGACGGCCGCCTCCTGCAGGTCGACGGCGTGTTCGTGCTCGCCACCGACGGGTGAGCCTCAGCCGGCAGGGGCCTCGCCCGGCTCACGCGTGCCGACCACCCGGGCCGGCGCCGCCGAGACGACGGTGTACGGCGCGACGTCACGGGCCACCAATGCGTTCGCGCCGATGACGGCGCCGTCACCGATCGTGACCCCCCCGACCACCACCGCGTGCGTCCCGATGAACACGTCGTCACCGATGACCGTGTAGCGAGGCTCCGTCTGGTCCATGGGCTGCGGGCCGAGCACCACGCCCAGGTGGATCTTGCAGTTGGACCCGATGACCACCCTGGCGCCGATCCCCACGCCCACCGAGTGCGCCAGGTACAGGCCCGGGCCGATCGTCGCCAGCGGGTTGAGCTCGGCACCGGAGATCCGGATCGTGCGCGAGCGCATGAGCAGTGCGATGGGCAGCAGGCCCCTCGTGGCCAGCGCGTGAGCCACCCGGTAGGCGATCACGGCGCGGACGTTGGCACTGAAGAGTGTCTTGACCGCCGCCCTGGCCCAGAAGTGCGCCGGGGAGTAGAGGCGGAAGTTCGGGTGCGTCGTGGCCTCGATGTCGGACCTGATCAGGTCCGACAGGGGCAGCTCCTGCGCGACGGGCGGACGTTCCACGGTGACGACTCTCCTCAGGACGGACGATCGGGGCGGGGCGAACAGGGCGGGGCGAACGACGTCAGCCGCGGCGGCGCAGCCACAGCGACGAGGGAGGGTTGGGGTCCTCGTCCACCCTCCGGTAGTCGTCGAAGCGATCCTGCAAGGCCGACTCGTCATCGTGCCGCAGCAGCGGGGTGGAGAGCAGCACCTCGAACGCCGAGTTGAAGGCGAGGAAGGCCTGGACCACCATCGCCTCGTTCCAGTAGACCGGCCACCGCTCACCGAACAGCCACGTGTCGGCCGGGTAGGGCGTGTTGTAGGGGAAGTGGACGTCGTGGACGTGCACGAGGACCCCGGGCTTGACGCGCGGCACGACCTCCATGAACAGGTAGGCCACGTCGCTGTCGATCTTGAGCGCGTGCGAGGAGTCGATGAACAGGACGTCGCCGGCCTCCAGCTGGTCGAATCGCTCCAGCGGGACGTCCTGCACGAAGCCCTGGACGAGCTCGAAGTCGGGCAGGCGCTGGAGGGCGTCGAAGGGGTACGGCTCGATGCAGGTGATCGACAGCGGCGCGCCGTCCTCCGCGTTCCTGGCCGCAGCCAATGACGCGTAGTAGGTGGAGAGCCCCGAGCCGACCTCGAGGTAGCGGCGCGGACGGTGCTCGCGCAGCAGGTAGTAGAGCGTGCGGGCATCGAAGGCGGGGTAGCCGGGGCCGAAGCCGCGGGCGGTGTTGGCCGCGTAGCTGCCGGCCACGGTGGCGAACTCCTTCTCCCAGCGGTCCGCGAGGTCACCGAGAAGGGTGCGCATCGCCGGGACGTCGACCTCCACGCCCGTCAGGGGACTCGGCCGGTCCCACCGCTCCCGGGTCTGCTCGATCTCCGAGAGCACCGGCAGCGTCGAGTAGTAGTCCGTCCTTTTCACCACGTTCAGGCCCAGCCGCCCGAGCGCCCCGTGCACCGCGCGCACGCGCGCACGGCGAAGGCCGAAGACTGCGCGGTCGAGCCGCTCGACCACCGTGGAGGGCAGGATCCGCGCGGCCCGCTGCTTCAGGGAGGTGGGCGATGGGGCAGGAAGGTCCACGCGCAGCATCCTACGCATCGCCGCCGGCGGTCGAGGGGGATTGCCGATCCCCGCGGTCGCCGGTGAGCGGCGCCCGGGATGAGTAGGGTTCGGAGGGTGTCGGAGGTATGGAGACCGGGCGCCCCAGCCCCCCGTCAGATCAGGGACCGATTCGCCTTCCTGCTCATCGTCGGCGCGACCTTCGGCCTGCAGGCCCTGACCCTCGTCACCGGCATCATCATCGCCCGCACCCTCGGCGTCGAGGGCCGAGGCACCGTCGCCCTGGTCTTCGCCCTGGGACTGCTGGCGAGTCAGCTGACGTTCGGCGGCAGCCCACCGATCGCCCTGGCCAAGAACCTGGCGGAGCGTCAGGTCGCGGCCCGCGACGGGCTGCGCGGCATCGTGCGACGGCGAGCCGTCCTGCTGCTGCCCCCGAGCCTGGCCGTGGCCGCCCTGTTCCTGCTCATGGACGGTGGTGACCCCGGGACGCAGACGTGGGTCCTCGCGGGGGCGGTCGGCGTGATGGCCCTGCAGACGATGATCTTCCGCCTTCTCGCCGGCGGCCTGCAGGGTGAACGACGCATCCTGAGCATGGCCTGGGTCAGCGTGATGCCACAGCTGTTGTTCGCCGTGGCACTCTCCGTCGCCTGGGTGGCAGGCTGGGGGTGGGACGTCATGGACATGCTCGTCGCCTACTTCGTGTCGTGCCTGGTCGGGATCGTGCTGTCCTTCGCGTGCCTGGCTCGACCCACCCACCGCGTCGCCGATCGGCTGGACGAGAGCACGCTGTGGCAGGAGTCCCGCCGCAGCTACCTGAGCAGCGTCCGTCCCCTGGACGGGCTGGGCCTGGACCGCGTCGTGGTCGGCGGCGCCATGAGCCTGTCGGCGCTCGGTCTCTACTCCGCCGCGACGGCCGTCTCCAACCTCTGCAGCCTGGTGAGCAACGCCGTCGCCGTGGTCGTGCTGCCCCGCGTCGCCCTCCATCACGACGAGCCCGTGAAGCAGGCCGCCGTGATCCGGCGCTGGCTGCTGATCAGCGTGGGTCTCGTCGTCACGACCGTCGCGATGCTCCAGGTGCTCGTCGAGCCGATCATCCGTCTGGCGTTCGGGACGGAGTTCGTCGGAGCGGTGGAGTGCGCCCGCTGGCTCATCGTCGCCGACGGGCTGATGGCCGTGCGCAAGGTCATGATCGCCATGCTGCAGGGCCAGGGCCGCGGCGCCGCAGCATCCTGGGTTGAGCTGGCGTTGCTGCCCCTCATGCTCGCCGGCATCGTGACGGCAGCCGCGGTGGGCAGCCTCGTCGGGGTCGGCGTGGCCCTGACGGCCGTCGGCGTGCTGGCCTGCTCGGCGCTCGGCTGGCTGGTGGCCGGAGGCGGGCGGCGCGTCAGCTCGTGAGGCCGCCGTCGACCACGAGCACCTGACCGGTGAGGTAGGTGTTGCGCGGATCGGTGAGGAACTGGCAGACACGAGCGATGTCGTCGGGCTCGCCCAGGCGGCCGGAGGGGGTGCGCCGCACGATCTGGTCCAGCTGACCGCCGTCGAGCCCGTGACTCATCTCCGTGCGCAGGTAGCCCGGGGCGATGCCGTTCACGGTGATCCCCCGGGAGCCGAGCTCGCGCGCCATCGAGCGCGTGAGACCGTCCAACGCCGCCTTGGTGGCGCTGTAGACGCCGAGACCGCGATAGCCGGACCGGCCCACGATCGAGGAGATGTTCACGATGCTGCCGGAGCGCCGTGCGAGCATGCGCCGGCTCACCAGCCGCGACATGTACAGCGTGCCCTTGATGTTGAGGTCGACGACGAGGTCGATGTCCTCGTCGGTGGCCATCGCGAGGATGCCGTCCCGGGCGACACCGGCGTTGTTGACGAGGACGTCGACACGCCCCCATCGCTCGATGACCGCATCGACGAACGCCTTGGCGTCGTCGGCCACGGACAGATCCGCCCGCTGGAAGAGGAACCGGTCGGGGTGCTGCGACACCCAAGCCTCCACCTCGGCGGTCGAGGATCGCGAGCAGGTCGCGACGAGATCACCCGAGGCGAGGTAGGACTCCACGATCCCGGCGCCGAGGCCACGGCTCCCACCGGTCACGACGACGACCCGAGGCTCACTGCTCTCGTTCACTCGCTGGCGCTCGCTCATGCGATCACGTCCTCAGAACAACCACCGTAGGAACGTGTTCGCACGAGATGCCCCCTGGTCACTCGCTGGCGCTCGCTCATTGGGCCTGCCTCCTGAGGATCTTCCCGCCGGACGTGCTGATGTCGTCGACGAAGGTGATGCTGCGCGGCCGGGCGGCGGGCAGCAGGTCGTCGCACGCGTCGCGCAGGGCCTGCTTGAGCGCTGCCTGGTCCGCACCCGGGGCGGGGACCACCTCCAGGGCGACGATCGCCCCGGTCATCGGGTTCGGTCGGCCGTAGACACGGGCCATGTCGACGCCGGGGACGCCGCTCACGCGCTCCTCGATGGGCAGGGGGTGCACCTTGACGCCACCGACGTTGATGATCTCCGACGATCGGCCACGGAACTGCACCCGGTCGCCGACGACCTCCACGAGGTCACCGGTCGGTCGCCACCCGTCCTCGTCGACGGGCGCATCGCCGTAGTAGCCCAGCATCCCGATCCGGGACTTGATCCACATCTCCCCGTCCTGGACCTTCAGCTGCACGGGGGCGTCCGGCCCGCGCTCCAGCACCGACGCCGGAAGACCGGGTGCGTCGTCGCCGGTGGAGCTGGTGGTCCCCACCTCCGTCGACCCGTAGATCTGCGAGATCGAGGCCTCCGGGAAGGCCTCGCGCAAGGCCCCCAGCAGGTGGCCGGGCACAGCCTCCCCGCCCATCGTCACCTGTCGGGGCGAGGGCGCCGGAAGACCGTCAGCGCGCATGTCGGCCAGGACGAAGCGCCAGTACGTCGGCGTCGCGCTCACGTGCGTGACGTCGTGCTCGCGCATCGCCGCGAGTCCCTCGCGCGGACGCCGCGGGGTGGGCGCGACCAGCGTCGCACCTGAGGCGAAGACGTGGATGAGCACCTGCTGACCGCCGAACTGGTGCAGCCCATAGGCCAGCAACCAACGCTGACCGGCCCCGGACCGGGTGTGCTCCGTCGTGCGGAGCAGCCGGCTCCAGTCGTGCATGGCGCCCTTCGGGGCCCCGGTCGTCCCCGTGGTGAGCACGATGTGCGGACGGCGCGGCGGCGTGTCCGGCAGGCTCGACACGTCCGGTCCGTGCAGCACGTCGGCCGAGGTCAGCACCTGCACGTCGAGCCCGTCGAGGTCCGTGCGATCGGAGACCACGACGTCGTGGTCGAAGCGTTCGGCCAGCTCCCCGACGGCCTCCGCCGGCACCGGCGGGTACTGGCACGCCTCGGCGCCCACGAGGGCGGCCGCGGCCAGCAGGGGCAACGACACGTCAGCCTCGTGGTCGAGGATGGCGAAGCGGGTGACCCCGTGGTGCACGAGCCCGGCGGCCGCTCGCAGCGAGGCGTCGCGCAGCTCGGCGTAGGACGTCCGGCCCGCACCGGTGACCAGGGCCGGGCGGTCGGGATCCTGCGTCGCGACCCGCTCGAAGAGCTCGATCAACGCGTCAGGCCTGCGCGGCGGCGCCGTCGTAGAAGGCGATGATCTCGCCCAGCGTCTGCGGCATCTGGCCCTCGGAGTACGGGTCGGTGCCGAAGTCGTCCTCGAGCACGGCCGACAGCTCGGCGGTCTCCAGCGAGTCCAGGCCGGCGCCGTCGGCGTACAGCGGGGTCGAGGCGTCGAAGTCGTCGGGGAGCTTCGCGGCGCTGGACAGGAAGCCGCGGACGGTCTGCTCGACGCTGGCTGGGCTGCTGGTCATGGCGTGGGCTCCTTGGGGGCTGGACCGGGCTTCCGAGCGGGCGATCTCAGGTCTGAGTGGTGAGCAGGCTACACGAGCCGGACCGCCCCGATCAGGCCATAACCGAATGTTCCATCGCGCCACAGTCCCTCCAACAGGTCGCACGACCGCAGGAAGGCCTCATGACCTGCCTCACCGAGCAGGTCGGTCACCTCGTCATGGTGCTCGGCGGCATTGGCACGCCACCGGTCGAAGGTGGGCAGCGTGGCGCGGGTGAGGTCCTCGCGCACGTCGACGGTGAGGCCGTTCGCCTCGGCTGTCTCGGCGTAGTAGTCCAGGCTCTCGAAGTGGGCGTCCCCGAACCACTCGCGCAGCATCGCGAAGTCGGCGCGGCGCGCTCGGACCTCGGCGAAGGGGATCTCCCGCCACCGCAGGATGTCGCACAGCACCATCCGGCCGCCCGGCCGAAGGACGCGGGCGCACTCGGAGACGAGCGCTTCCCGATCGCGCATCAGGTGGGCGGACTCCATGACCCAGACGACGTCGAAGCTGGAGTCCGGGAACGCGTTGTCCGTGCCGTCCCGCTGCTCGAAGGACACCGCGTCGATGCCCTGCTCGGCGCTCAAGGCGCGAGCGGTCTGCACACCGACCCGGCTCGTCGTGATGCCCACGACGTCGACGCCGTGCTCGGTGGCCAGGCGCCGCGCCGGAGCTCCCGTCCCGCAGCCGACGTCGAGCACGCGGGAACCCGGAGGAGGCCCCTGGGGGGAGCCCAGGCGGGCGGCCCCGATCATGTGTCGGGTCAACGCGGCGGTGCCGGCCTCCAGCGACTCGTCCCCCTGCTCGAAGACCCCGTAGTGCAGCTCGTCGCCGAGGATCAACCGCCAGGCTGCGGTCACCTTGTCGTAGACGGCGGCAGGGTCGTACTGGACGGCTTCGGCACGAGAGGATGTCGAGTCGCTCATGGCGGCATCCTTCCACGAAACCTTTTAGGCGGGCCATGGAACCGGCACCGGTCGGGGCCGGGATCGAAGGCCCCGTAGTGCCACCCAGCAGGCTCCGGGGCGGGTATCCTCCGGTCTGTGGAAGGACCGCGCCAGACATCGGCGACGGACCGGCGTCGTCCGAGAGGGGCCCTGCGTGGATGAGGCGTTGCTGCGTGCCCAGCACGGTGAGGACCGGCTCCTCGCCGACCGCTTCGCGGGCAGGCGCCGCGGGTACTTCGTGGAGGTCGGGGCGCTCGACGGCGACGAGCTGAGCAACACCTTCTACTTCGAGAAGGCCCTCGGATGGACCGGCGTCCTGGTCGAGGCCAACCCGGTCCAGGCCGCGTCGTGCCGCAGGAACCGACCCGAGTCCCACGTGGCCGGGGTCGCCGCGGTCGCACCGGGCCAGGAGGGCACCGTCGTGCTTGAGGTCGCGGACGGGCACGCCGGCTTCTCCACTCTCTCCGCCAGCCGCACCTACCACCGGATCCTGCAGGAGCGCGGCATCAGCACGACGCCGGTGGAGGTCCCCGCCACGACGCTCGACTCGGTTCTGGAGCAGGCCGGAGCACGGGCGATCGACTTCGTGACGATCGACGTCGAGGGACACGAGCGGGCCGTGCTGGCCGGCTTCGACCTGCGCCGCTGGCGACCGGAGGTCATCCTCCTGGAGAGCGCCTCGGGGGCCCCGGACCCCCGGATCTCCTGGACGCTGTTCCGTGCCGGGTACGCCCGGGTGCGGCGGGTCGTGGTCAACGACTGGTACGAGGCCCGGCCGCTCCCGGCACGCGTCGGACGACTCGTCGCGGCCTACGTCGTGTCGCTGCCGGTCATGGCGCGGATCCTCGCCCGGGAGGCGCTCCGGGCGCTCGGCCTGCTCGAGCCCCTCCGCCGACGACGCCACGGACGTTGAGCACCCGATCATGCCCGCCCCCGGTGAACCAGGAGACCCCACGACGATGACCGATGCCGACTTCGGTGACGACCTGACCTTCACGGAGCTGGTGTTCTCGGACTTCCGGCGCTATCGGGACGTCGATGCGACCTGGTTCCTGGTGCTCACCCGCGCCGTCATGCTCCAGGGTCTCGCCGCGACCATCCTGCTGCGCGCCCAGCAGCGTCTGCACGCTCGCGGCCACGTGAAGACCCCCTCCCTCCTGCGCTCGGTGGCGAACGTCGTGTGGGCGGTGGATCTCGTGCCCGGGATGCGCGTGGGCCCGGGGCTGTACATGCCGCACCCGATGGGCATCGTGATCGGCGGACGTCGATGCCGCATCGGGGCCGACGTGACGATCCTTCAGGGCGTCACGGCCGGCGCCCGTCAGCCCGGCGGTCCCGAGCACGGCTTCCCCACCATCGGCGACGGGGCGATCATCTCGGCCCACGCGGTCCTGCTGGACGACGTGACGATCGGACGAGATGCTCTCGTCGGGGCGAACACCGTCGTGGTCAAGGACGTCGAGGAGCGAGCCATCGTCCTCGGCGTCCCGGCCAAGCGCATCGGCACGCGCGAGCCCAGTGACGCCCGGCCGCTCGACTGAGATCGGTCGGACTCAGGTCTGCTCCGTGTCACGAGCCGGGTCGTGACGGGCGATGAAGCCGGCGACGTCGGGGCTGTTGATCTCGTGCCCGAACCGGGCGAGCTTGTCCTGCGGCCAGTCCCACCACGCGATGCGCAACAGTGCCTCCCGGGTCGGCTCGTCGAAGCGGTACCGGATGTGCCGCGCCGGGTTGCCCCCGACGATCGAGTACGGCTCGACGTCGCGCGAGACCACCGCTCGCGCTGCCACGACCGCTCCGTGGCCGATGCTGACCCCGGACATGACGATCGCCTGGTAGGCGATCCACACGTCACTGCCGATCCGGACCGGCCCCCTGGAGAAGACGCGATCCCGCTGGACGGTCAAGGCGCCCTCTGCGTAGTCGAAGTGGCCCACGCCCACCCAGTCCACGTGGTGCAGGCCGCCCTGGAAGATCGTGACGCTGTGGTGGATGGCGCTCCACCGGCCGACCGTCACGGGCTCGCCGTCGGTGTCGAAGAACTGCACCAGTCGCATCGGGGCCCACGTCGGCTCCTGTCGCTCGATCTGGCGTCGTGGGTCGCCGGGACGGTTGACCTCGACCCCGTCCACCCAGATGCGGACGCGCCGCGCGACGGCCTCGCGCCAACGTTCGCGTCGGGTCTGCGGAGGCCCACCCCACATCGTCACCGATCCGCTCCTCTCACGAAGACACCGTCGATCTGCAGGATCTCTCCGGTCGGGGCAGCGTAGCCCTGCTCCACGACGGCGAGGTGGAATCCGTGGTCGTAGGCCCACGACACGGCCTCGTCGACGAGCATCCCACCCTCGTACAGGGGGACGAAGGACAGCTCCAGCTGCAGGCCGACGCACCGGGACACGACGTCGGGACCGCCGGCGAGCACGCTGCGCTCGAAGCCCTGGGTGTCGACCTTCAGGAACGGCGCCCGGTGGCCGTCGACCAACCCGCCCACCTCCGCGTCGAGCGTGGACATGGTGATCGACTCCGTGCCGACGTACTGCACCTGGGGCGCGGCGGCCAGGTGCTCCCCACGCATCGGGAGCAGGGAGCTGCTGGTCCGGTTCGAGGCGACGTTGATCGTGGCCACGCCGGGCTGCTCGCCGAGCGCCACCGGACGCGCCGACCACGCCGGGTCGGCGGCGACCTGCTCCTGCAGCGCCTCGTGGGCTTCCCGCCGAGGCTCGAAGGAGACGATCTCGCCCTGGTAGCCGAAGGAGCGCAGCTCGCGTGCGTACCCGCCGTCAGCCGCGCCGACGTCCAGGACGAGATCGACGCCGCGCGCCTCGAGCAGCGACTGGCGACGGCGCGCGGGGTGGCGCCTCAGCTCGAATCCTCGCCGGCCCAGCCGCGTGGCCACCGCCCGGACCGCTCGTTGCCTGGCGCTCATCGACCAGCCTCCTCGTGACGTCGGGCTCGGCGGCGTGCCAGGCGCGCCTCGAGCTGCTCATGCAGGTTCTGTGCCCAGAGCGTCGGGGTCATCCGGCTGCCGAGGGCGCGGCTGCCGTCGGACATCGCCTTGAGGCGGGCGTCGCCGGTCGTGGACAACCTCACCATGGCCTCCACGAGGGCGTCCACGTCCCCGGCGGGGAAGGCCCAGCCGTTGAACCCGTCCTGCAGCAGGTGCGGCGCGGCCCCCACCCCGTCGGAGCAGATGATCGGCAGCCCCGCGACAGCGGCCTCGTGCACCACCACGCCGTACCACTCGATGTGCGACGGCAGCAGGAAGCCGGAGGCCCGGTGCATGAGCCCGGCGAGGTCGGACGGCTGCACGAAACCGTGCAGCGTGACGCCGTCCAGGCCGTCGAGGTCCGTGCGCAACGGCCCGTCACCGGCGACGTCGAGATCCCACGGGTCGTCGACGAGCGAGCGGTAGCGGCGGTAGGCCTCGGCGAGCTCGGTCGGGGCCTTGTGCCAGATGAGCCGGCCGGTGAACAGGAAGCGTCGATGCGACGCCAGCTCGGCACCGTCACGCGCACCGCGCTCGAAGACCGGCGTGTCGGCGGAGTTGGCACCGCGGATGAAGTCCGTGAAGCCGATCCGGCGCGCGAACAGCTCCGAGCGCTCACCAGGCACCCAGGCCGTGTCGAACAACGGCAGGACGTAGGGGCGACCGGCCACGAGGCTCGCCCACTGCTTGGCGCTGCCGTGCCAGAAGTTGCTGGTGAAGAGGACGCGGTGGGCGCGGCCCTTCATGGCCCGCATGACCGCGCGGTAGCCCTTGCCGTCCCACGACCACATGATCACGACGTCGGGGTCGAAGGCGTCGACGATGGGCACCAGCTCGCCGGGAGCGGGCATCTCGTCGTCCCAGACGACGCGTTGCACGTCCTGGGCGAACGCCGCCTCGTCGAACGGGGCGAACGACATCGAGGCCGGGTGGACCATGAGCAGGTCGTCACCCAGCGCCGTGAGCTCACGGAAGCAGGCGTCTTGGTAGGCCGTCAGGCCGGTCATCAGGACGGCGATGCGCACAGGCGACACCTCATCTGTCGGGGGACGCTCCCTACAACGCTCGACGTCACCCGACGTTCCGCCCGTCACGCCCGATCATCGCAGCGACGTACGCCTCGACCGTGGCCTCGGGCACCCTCGAGGGGGCCAGCCCACCGCGCTCGAGCACGCGGTCCAGGGCCGTGCCGATCGACTCCGCGGTCATGGCGGCCGACTCTCCCCCACCGGTGGCGGCCACCTCCGACGCCCGGACGGTGGACCCCGCGGTGACGACGGGGACCCCGGCGGCGAGCGCCTTGCCCATGATCCCGCTGGGGCCGTTGTTGGTCATGACCAGCGCGACGGCGTCGGCGGCGGCGACGAGCTCGTCGAGGTCCTGGTCGGGCAGGAAGCCCGGACGCAGCACGATGCGGTTGCGGTCGCTCTGCCGGATCGAGTCGATCCAGGCCGTAACGCTCTCGGACAGCCCCCCGCCCAGCACCAGGTCGGCCTCCAGGCCCGAGGTCACGAGCGCGTCCCACACCAGGTCGGGATGCTTGCGCTCCGACACCCCGCCGAAGATCCCCACGAGGCGCCGGTCAACCGGCAGGCCGTGGCGCTCGCGCAGCGTCGCGCGGTCACGGGAGTGCGCGCCGCACCGCGCGGGGTCCCGGGTGCGCTTCACGATCCACCCGCGCGAGAGGTCGTCACGGCCGGCGAACCCGGCGACACGACGCAGCGAGCCCGACAGCATCGCCAGGACGGCCAGCGTCGCCTTCGGGATGCGCAGCCGCCAGCCGACGACGTCGGTGAGGTCCAGCCGAGCCGGGTAGCGCGTCAGCATGAAGACGATGCGGGGGCGGCGGCGCAGCCCGAAGGCCCGAGGCGCCTCCCACCACCACCGCTTCAGGGCCTGGTCGGCGTCGAGCACCACCACGGTGTCCGCCTCCCCGACTGCGGAGCGGCGAGCCACCTCGCGCACGATCGTCCGCGTCGGCGGGTACTCCTCGTCCAGCGCGCCCTCCACCCGGACCCCCTCCAGGTGGGCCAGGAAGGTCTCGTGGGCGGGGTCCTCGACGGCTCCGGCGGAGGTCAGCACCACCACGTCGTCGGTGCGGGCCAGCACCTCGGCGACCATCGCCACGGTCTGGAATCGGTGTCCGCTGGGCGAGGGCTCGACCAGCAGGGTCGTGGGGCGTACCCGGCCCGGTGAGGTCCCACGGTTGTCGTCCATCGGGCACCGACGATAGTGCCCGGACGGCTCCGACGGGCCCTCATGGTGCGATAGGTTCGGCGCGTTCGGCCGGGCACGGCCCGGACCAGGCGCACCGCGTGGCCCCCGAAGGAGACGACATGTCCTGCGACTGCTGCGGCGGTGGAGCGTGGAACCCCCTCTTCGTCGAGAACGGCGTCCACCTCGGGCAGTGCCCGGACTGCGCCCTGCTGTTCGTCGACGACATCCCTGCTCCGACGGCCCGGATGACCGAGATGGAGGAGGGGCACTATGCGGGCACCCAGCAGATCAACCCGGCGGACAGGCAGAGCTCCTCCGAGCTGATCATGCGAGAACGGTTCCAGGGCTTCGTCGACCTCGCCCGCAGGCACCGCGACGCCGGTCGCTGGCTCGACGTCGGGTGCGGGGGTGGCCTGCTCATGACCCTCGCTCGCGACGGCGGCTACACGGTGGAGGGCATCGAGCTCAGCGCCGACCGTCGCAGGCTCACCGAGACCGCCACCGGTGCCACGGTCCACGGTGTCCCGCTGGAGGACGTCGGCTACCCCGACGACTCCTTCGACGTCGTCAGCCTGATCAACGTCTTCAGCCACCTCATCAGCCCGACGCGGACGTTCGCCGAGCTGCACCGCATCCTGCGCCCCGGCGGCATCGTGGTCATGGCCACCGGCGAGTTCACCCCGGGCGTGCAGCAGGGCGACATGCTGCACTGGAACCTGGGCGACCACCTGTTCTTCCTGGGCGAGGGGACGATCGATCGCTACGCGGAGAAGACCGGGTTCACGGTGGCGCACCACCACCGCCGATGGCTGCCCGATGAGATGTTCAGCCGGGAGTGGCTGCGGGTCAAGGGGCGTTCCGGGGCCAAGAACGCCGTCAAGACCACGATCGACAGGACGCCCGGCGGCCTGGCGCTGCTGCGCACGGTGATGCTGCGGCGTCAGGCTGACAGCTCCGCCCACTCCGGCGTCTTCGTCCTGACGCCCACGGGCTGAGCGCAGAGCCTCGACTCAGCGGCGCGCCTCGACCGACAGCTGCGCGCCGCCCTCGCTCGTGCGGACGTCGAGGCCGCTGAGCTCGGGGTGCTCGCTCTGCCCGGTCGGGGTCCGCACGACGTCGGTGAAGCCTGCCGCCTCCAGCTCCACGGTCAGCGTCTCGAGGTCGAAGACGTAGCCCTCGTGGTGGCCGAACGCCCCGATCGGGATGCGCAGGACGTCGATCGGGTGCTCCACGACGAGGCCGAGGTCGCGGTAGTGCCGCGCCGCGGCCTCGTCGAGCGCCGTCGCGCCGGAGAGGTACATCTCGACGTGGGCGCGAACGTCCGGCGTGATGAGCCGGATGATCCCCCCGGGGGCGAGGCACCGGTGGGCCTCTCGGAGCATCCGTCGCGTCGCGTCGAGGGTGAGGTGCTCGATGACGTTGTCGGAGTAGACGTGCGAGAGGCTGCTCTGCTCCAGGGGCCATGTCGAGGTGGCGTCGAGGTAGAGACGCGTCACCGCGTTGACGTTCGTGACCACCCAGCCCTCGCGAGGGGAGAGTCCCCCGACCTCGAGCTTGAACGGACGCGGGGCCGTGGCGAACGCTCGGCGGGCACGAGCCCTCGCGAGCGGCGTGTTGCCCGTGAGCACCACGGCTCGGGCGAGCTTGCGAAACGTCGGGTTCACGGTGCGGAGACTACCCGCCGGCGACCGCCGGCGAGATCGGTTCCGGCCCGGACGCGCCGGTCGTGGCCGATGTCGTGATCTGTCCGTCCCGGTGCCTACCGTGGGTGGGGAGACGGAGGTGGACCATGCACGAGGCACCGGACCGGCATGCGTGGATCGGCGTACTCACGTGCGACACGTGCGAGGGCGAGATCGACGTGCCCGACGAGCACGCCGACCTCGGGCTCTGCCGTGCGTGCGGCGTCGCCTTCCTGCTCGACGTCCGGGAGGCCCGGCAGGCGGGGTGAGGACCGTACGATCAAGGGGTGAAGTTCCTCAACGACCTCGCCCCGGCGCACGACCTCACCTACAACGACGTCTTCATGGCGCCCGGACGCTCCGACGTCGTCTCGCGCTTCGACGTCGACCTCTCCACGAGCGACGGCACGGGAACCACGGTGCCGCTCGTCGTGGCCAACATGACGGCGGTGTCCGGCCGGCGGATGGCCGAGACCGTCGCACGTCGTGGTGGCATCGCGATCATCCCGCAGGACATCCCCGTCGACGTCGTCGCCGACACCATCGCCCGCGTCAAGGCGGCCCACCCGGTCTATGAGACCCCGGTGACGGTCTCGCCCACCATGACGATCGGCGAGACCCTGAGCCTGATCCCCAAGCGGGCCCACGGTGCTGCGGTCGTCGTCGAGGACGGCAAGCCGGTGGGCGTGGTCGCCGAGAGCGACGGCGCCGAGGTCGACCGCTTCACCCAGGTGCGCGACGTCATGAGCGAGGACCTGTTCACCGTCGAGGCCGGGCTCGACCCCCGGGAGTACTTCAACGCCCTGGCGAGCTCGCACGTGGCGGTCGCGCCCGTGCTGGACGGGGGCGCCCTGGCCGGCGTCGTGACCCGCAAGGCGGCGCTGCGCTCCACCATCTACGAGCCGGCGGTCGACCCCTCCGGCGGGCTCGTCATCGGTGCGGCCGTGGGCATCAACGGTGATGTCGGAGCCAAGGCCACCGCCCTGCTGGAGCTCGGCATCGACGTCCTCGTGGTCGACACCGCCCACGGGCACCAGGTCAAGATGCTCGACGCGCTACCGGTGGTGCGCGCCGCCCGCGACGCCCACGCCGAGCGGTCGGGACGTCGCATCCCGATCGCCGCCGGGAACGTCGTCACCGCGGCGGGGACCGCCGACCTCGTCGACGCCGGGGCCGACATCATCAAGGTGGGCGTCGGCCCGGGTGCCATGTGCACCACCCGGATGATGACCGGCGTCGGGCGACCCCAGTTCTCCGCCGTCCTGGAGTGTGCCCGCGCGGCCACCGAGCACGGCGCGCACGTGTGGGCCGACGGTGGCGTCCGGTACCCGCGCGACGTCGCCCTCGCGCTGGCCGCCGGAGCCGGCAGCGTCATGATCGGCTCGTGGTTCGCCGGGACCCACGAGAGCCCGGGTGACCTGCGCATCGGCGCGGACGGTCGCGAGTACAAGGAGTCCTTCGGCATGGCGAGCGCCCGTGCCGTGGCCAACCGCACGCGTGACGCGGCCGGGTTCGAGAAGGCCCGGATGGCGTTGTTCGAGGAGGGCATCTCCACGTCGCGGATGTTCCTCGACCCAGACCGGCCCGGCGTCGAGGACCTCATCGACACGATCGTCGCCGGGGTGCGCTCGAGCTTCACCTACGCCGGCGCCGGCACGCTGGCCGAGTTCGCCGAGCGGGCCACCGTCGGCCTGCAGAGCTCCGCCGGCTACGACGAGGGCCGTCCCCTGCACGTCTCTTGGTGATCCCTGATTCCCATGTCGACATCGGAATCATGAGGCCGGTGGGGCCGAATCAACGCAGGATGATGGCCAGGCCGCGGGCAAAGGAGGCGTCGAGATCCTCGTCGGGCTCGACGATGCCGACGGCGCTCGCCTGGCGGTGCAGCTGGGTGGCCTGGGTGTGGCCGACGACGTAGATGAACAGCGTGCGCGCCACGTCCGGCGCTGAGCGGGCGGCGAGCTCGGCCTCCAGCTCCGAGACCCCCAGCCGGAACGCCGAGGCCGTCGCCACGACCTCCGCGCCGTCGCGGATCGCGAGCATCGCCGAGCGCAGTCGGTGGGCGGTGACGGCCAGGTCCTCGTCGACCTCGACGTCGGCGACGATCCGGGCGGCCATCAGCCCCAGGAGCGTCTGCTTGTCCGCCACGTGGTGGTAGAGCGCACTGGGCTGCACGCCCAGCTCGGCCGCCACGCGCCGCATCGAGGAGAACTCCAGGCCGTAGCCGTCGAGCACGCGCAGCGCGCCGGCCACGACGTCCTCCAGCGTGTTCGCCACGACGCTCCTGCCCACCTCGACCGTCCGGCCCGGTTGTGCCACACTACCTGAACATCGTTCACCTGAACGCCGTTCAGGTCCCTGTCCCGAGGATCTCATGACCATCCCCACCCCCGCCTCCCCCGCTGACACCACGTCACGTCGCTCCCGGTCCACCAGCACCGACATCGCGCTCATCGCCGCCTTCGCCGCACTCATCGCCGTGTGCGCCATCCTGCCGGCGATCTCGGTCGGCGCGGGGATCGTGCCCATCACCCTGCAGACCTTCGGCGTGCTGCTCGCCGGCGCGGTCCTCGGTGCTCGACGCGGCTTCCTCGCCGTGCTGCTCTACCTCGCCGTGGGCGCCGCCGGCCTGCCCGTCTTCGCCGGGGGCAAGGCCGGGCTCGGCATCCTCACCGGCCCCACCGGCGGCTACCTCCTCGGGTTCGCCCTCGCCGCCCTGCTGTGCGGCCTCCTCGTCGAGCGCCTGCCCCGCGGCACCATCGCGTCCAGCGT
Source organism: Aeromicrobium sp. CF4.19 (assembly GCF_051262555.1). Lineage (NCBI taxonomy): Bacteria > Bacillati > Actinomycetota > Actinomycetes > Propionibacteriales > Nocardioidaceae > Aeromicrobium > Aeromicrobium sp. CF4.19. Next base: position 220,001 of record NZ_JBIMEU010000003.1, read on the forward strand.
GCCGGTGGTCTTCCTCGCCGGCATCGTGAGCAGCGCACTGTTCATCCACACCCTCGGCATGGCGGGACTGGTGCTGCGGGCCGACATGAGCTGGCAGGAGGCCTGGAACACCGACAAGATCTTCTGGATCGGCGACGTCGTCAAGAACGTCCTCATGGCCGTCGTGGCCACCTCGGTGCACCGCGCGTTCCCCGACCTGCTCCCGCGCCGACGCCGTTGAGCGTCCTGCAGCTCGACGAGGCCGCCGTCACGGCCCCCACGGCCGACGGCGACGTCGTCGTGCTGAGGCCCACGACGCTGACGCTGACCGAACCCCGCATCGCCGTGATCGGCGCCAACGGCTCCGGGAAGTCAACACTCGCCCGCCTGCTCAACGGGCTCGTCGAGCCGACGTCGGGACGTGTCCTCGTCGACGGCCTCGACGTCACGAAGGACGGCCGACTGGTCCGCCGCCGCGTCGGCTTCGTGTTCACGAACCCTGCCGCGCAGCTCGTGATGCCCACCGTGGCGGAGGACGTCGCCCTGTCCCTGCGTCGTGAGCACCGCGCCAAGGCGGCCCGACGCAGCGCCGCCCTCGCCGTGCTGGAGCGCTTCGGCCTGGCCGAGCTCGCCGACCGCAGCGTCCACACGCTCTCCGGCGGGCAGAAGCAGCTGCTGGCCGTCGCGGGTGTCCTGGCCACCGACCCCGACGTCGTGGTGGCCGACGAGCCCACGACGCTGCTGGACCTCGCCAACACCCGACGCATCGGCGACCTCCTGCTCGGGCTCGATCAGCAGGTCGTCCTCGTGACCCACGACCTCGACCTCGCTGCCCGCTGCGACCGCGGGCTCGTCGTCGATGACGGCGCCATCGCCTTCGACGGTCAGGCCGCCGACGCCGTGGCGCACTATCGGCAGGTCGCATGAGCGCGCCGTCCCTGCTGGGGCTCTACCACCCTGCCGACACGTGGCTGCACCGCCTGCCGGCGGGGGCGAAGCTCTGCTTCCTCGTCGTCCTCAGCCTCGTGGTGGTACTCGTGCGCGGGCCGGTGAGCGCGATGGCCCTGCTCGCCCTGACCCTGGTCCTGGTGCTGTGGTCGGCGACCCGCCTGCGCTCGGTCTGGTCCGCGCTGCGCGGCATCGCGATCGTGGCCGTGCTGCTGGGCGGCTACCAGGCCTGGCAACGGGGCTGGCCGGTGGCGATCGAGGTGGTGGCCGACCTGCTCGCCCTCGTCCTCGCCTCGCTCGTGCTCACCGCGACCACCCCGCTCGATGAGATGTTGCAGACCCTGACCCGCGCCCTCGGGCCGCTGCGGCGGCTGGGGGCGGAGCCCGAGCGGGTCGCCCTGGCGTTCTCGCTGATGCTGCGCGCCGTCCCCGAGACCCTGACGTTGGCCCGAGAGACCCGGGAGGCCGCGAAGGCTCGCGGGCTCGAGCGCAACCCGCGGGCCAATCTCATTCCCTTCGTCATCCGGGTGGTGGCCCAGGCCCGGGAGACCGGTCAGGCGCTGGACGCCCGCGGCATCGCCGACTGAGCCGGGAGCCGCCCCCGGGCGATCATCGACAACGGCCATGGGGAGGGCGGCTGCGACCTATGATCAGCCCATGACGTCGCCGACCACCGAGGGCCTGCGGGCACTCGTCGTCGACGACGAGCAGCCGGTCCTCGACGAGCTGGTCTTCCTGCTCGGGCGCGACGATCGTGTGACCCACATCGAGACCGCCCGCTCCGGCACGGAGGCCCTGCGGCGCCTCGACGGCGGCGACATGGACCTGCTGTTCCTCGACATCGCGATGCCCGGTCTGTCCGGCATCGAGATCGCCCGCTTCGTCGCCCGGTTCCGCACACCACCGCGCGTCGTGTTCGTGACGGCGCACGACGACCACGCGGTCGACGCCTTCGAGCTCGGCGCCGTCGACTACCTGCTCAAGCCCATCCGTGAGGACCGCCTGCGAGAGAGCGTGCGCCGGGCGACGGACGCACCCCCGCCACCATCGGAGGACGACGAGACGATCGCCGTCGAGCTGGCCGGCATCACCAGGTTCCTGCGGCGGACGCAGGTGACCTACGCCGAGGCCCAGGGCGACTACGTCCGTCTGCATACGGTCGAGGGCGGCGACGGCCACCTCGTCCGCACGCCCCTGAGCGGCCTGGCCCACGAGTGGGAGCCGGCCGGTTTCATGCAGGTGCACCGCAGCACCGTCGTCAACCTGGCGCACGTCGTCGAGGTCCGGATGCACTCCGGGCGCTGCACCGTCGTGGTCCCGGCAGGTGACGGCATCGAGGAGCTGCAGGTCGCTCGCCGCAACACCCGCAACCTCCGCGAGCACATCGGCGACCGGGCCCTGTGAGCGAGCAGCAGCCGCCGCCGACCGGTCGCGTCCGCATCACCAGTCCGCGGACGTCGGCCACCTCGACCACCCGCCGCTCCGTGGAGCAGGAGATCGATGAGTCCACGGGCGTCGGCGAGGTCTTCATGCGCTCGCTCATCCGCTCCCAGCTCCGCGCTGCGCTGACGGTGCTCGGGACGCTGATGCTGACGGTCGGCGCACTCCCGATCGCCTTCCGGGTGCTCGATGACCTCACGACGCTCGAGCTGCTCGGCATCCCGCTGCCGTGGCTGGTGCTCGGGGTCTTCGTCTATCCCGGGCTGATGCTGCTGGGCTGGCTCTACATCCGCCACGCCGAGCGCGTCGAGGCCGACTTCGCCGCGCTCGTCGACCCTGAGCACGACCACACCGGGCGCGTCGACTCTGGCCACGAGGACGCATGAACCCGGCCTACTCGGTCGTCGCGGTCACCCTCGTCGCCGTGGCGACCCTGGTGATCGGTGCCTTCGGGATGCGTCTGAGCCGCACCACGAGCGACTTCTACGTCGCGTCCCGCTCCGTCAGCCCGATGCTCAACAGCTCCGCCATCGGTGGCGAGTACCTCTCGGCGGCCTCGTTCCTGGGCGTCGCGGGGCTCGTGCTCGCCTTCGGCGCCGACATGCTCTGGTACCCCATCGGGTGGACAGCCGGGTACCTGCTGCTGCTGGTCTTCGTGGCCGCGCCCCTGCGTCGCTCGGGCGCGTACACGATCCCGGACTTCGCCCAGGTGCGCCTGCAGTCCGGACAGGTGCGGCGGGTGTGCACGCTGCTGGTCGTGGGCGTCGGCTGGCTCTACCTCCTGCCGCAGTTCCAGGGCGCCGGGCTCACGCTGCGCACCGTCACGGGAGCGCCGCAGTGGATGGGTGTCGTGCTCGTGGCCACGATCGTGGTGGTCAACGTGATCTCGGGCGGCATGCGCAGCATCACCTTCGTCCAGGCGTTCCAGTACTGGCTCAAGCTGACCGCCCTGCTCATCCCGGCCTTCTTCCTGCTGCACGCCTGGACGCTGGACGGCTCCCCCGCCCCCGTGGCCGACGGCGACTGGTTCCAGCCGCTCGGCTCGGGCGACGGCACCAGCCTGTACACGACCTACTCCGTGATGATCGCGACGTTCCTGGGCACGATGGGACTGCCGCACGTCGTGGTGCGCTTCTACACCAACCCGGACGGCCACGCCGCGCGCCGCACGACCCTCATCGTGCTGGGCCTGCTCGGCGCCTTCTACCTGCTGCCCACGGTCTACGGCGTCCTCGGGCGCATCTACGCGTCCGACCTCGTGGCCGCCGGCGCCGCCGACACCGTCGTGCTCGAGCTGCCCTCACGGATGCTCGGAGGCACGCTGGGCGAGCTCATGGCCGCGCTGCTCACCGCCGGTGCCTTCGCGGCGTTCCTGTCCACGTCGTCCGGCCTGACGATGGCCATCGCGGCGGTCGCGGGGCAGGGTCTCAGCAGCTGGGTCCAGCGGTCGGACCACCGGTTCGTCCCCCGACTCTCCTCGATCTCCGCGTTGCGCATCGCCGCCGGGACGTGCGTCCTCGTGCCGGTCACCCTCGCCCTGCTGGCTGAGCCCATCTCGGTGGCCAGCTCCGTGACGTTCGCGTTCGCCCTCGCCGCCTCCACCTTCTGCCCGCTGCTGGTGCTCGGGATCTGGTGGCGCGGACTCACCGCGCGGGGGGCCATCGCCGGGCTCGTGGGCGGCGGCCTGTGCGCCGGCGTCGCCCCGATCCTGACCATCGCCGTGCGCCCGGACGGCTGGTTCGGCGTCCTGATGGGCCAGCCGGCGGCGTGGTCCGTGCCGATCGGCTTCGCGCTGATGATCGGGGTCTCGCTCGCGACGCGCTCGGCGATCCCCGCCAACGTCTCGCGGACGATGGTGCGGCTGCACACACCCGAGCGGATCGACGTCGACCGGCGCTTCTGAGCGCCCGCGCAGCTCGCGCCGCCCACCACTCATCGACTCACCATGACCGTTCGTCACCTCGACGGCGCCACCGGAGATGAACCCGCCTGTGCGCTGGGACACAATGCAGACGTACCCCACCGAGGAGAGACCCCATGAGTGACGAGGGAATCAGCAACCTGTCCACCGAGGACCGCCGCTTCGACCCACCGGCCGAGCTGGCCGAGAACGCCAACGCCACCGCCGAGACCTACCAGCGTGCAGAGGCCGATCGGCTGGGGTTCTGGGCGGACGCCGCCCACCAGCTGGACTGGGGAACGCCCTTCGAGGAGGTCCTGGACTGGAGCGACCCGCCGTTCGCGAAGTGGTTCGTCGGCGGCAAGCTCAACGTCGCCCACAACTGCGTCGACCGGCACGTCGAGGCCGGCCACGGGGACCGCGTCGCCCTGCACTTCGTCGGCGAGCCCGGCGACACGCGCGACATCACCTACGCCGAGCTCAAGGACGAGGTCAGCAAGGCTGCCAACGCCATCGAGGAGCTCGGTGTCGAGGCCGGGGACCGGGTGGCGATCTACATGCCGATGATCCCCGAGACCGTCATCGCGATGCTCGCCTGCGCCCGTGTCGGCGCCCCCCACACGGTCGTCTTCGGCGGCTTCTCCTCCGATGCCCTGGCCAGCCGCGTCGACGACTGCGAGGCCAAGCTCGTCATCACCGCCGACGGCGGCTACCGCCGAGGCAATCCCTCGTCCCTGAAGCCGGCCGTCGACGAGGCCGTCGCGAAGCTCGGTGACGCCAGCCCCGTGGAGAACGTGCTCGTCGTGCGCCGTACCGAGCAGGACGTCCCCTGGGACGACGAGATCGACAGCTGGTGGCACGAGGCCGTCGGCAACGCCTCGAGCGAGCACGAGGCCCAGATGTTCGATGCCGAGCACCCGCTGTTCGTCATGTACACCTCCGGCACGACCGGCAAGCCCAAGGGCATCCTGCACACGAGTGCCGGGTACCTGGTCCAGACGGCCTACACGTTCTGGGCGACCTTCGACCACAAGCCGGAGACCGACGTCTACTGGTGCACGGCCGACGTCGGCTGGATCACCGGCCACTCCTACATCACCTACGGCCCGACCGCGGCCGGCGCGACCCAGGTGCTCTATGAGGGCACGCCCGACACGCCGGACAAGGGTCGCTGGTGGGAGATCATCGCCGACAAGGGCGTGACCCTGTTCTACACCGCCCCCACGGCGATCCGCACGAGCATGAAGTGGGGCGACGAGATCCCCGCCCGGCACGACCTCTCCTCGCTGCGCATCCTCGGCACCGTCGGTGAGTCGATCAACCCCGAGGCCTACGTCTGGTACCGCGACACCATCGGCGGCGGGTCCACGCCGATCGTCGACACCTGGTGGCAGACCGAGACCGGGGCACACATGATCACCCCGCTCCCGGGCGTCACCTCGGCCAAGCCGGGCTCGGCCATGACGGCGTTCCCGGGCATCGCGGCCGACGTCGTCGACGACGCCGGGACCCCGGTCGGCAACGGCGAGGGCGGCTACCTCGTGCTCACCGAGCCGTGGCCGGCCATGCTGCGCACGATCTGGGGCGACGACGAGCGGTTCAGGGAGACCTACTGGGCACGGTTCGAGGCCCAGGGCTACTACTTCGCCGGCGACGGCGCCAAGAAGGACGCCGACGGCGACATCTGGCTCCTCGGCCGCGTGGACGACGTCATGAACGTCTCCGGGCACCGCCTGTCCACCACCGAGATCGAGTCCGCGCTGGTCTCGCACCCCAAGGTCGCCGAGGCGGCGGTCGTGGGTGCTGCGGACGACACCACCGGCCAGGCCGTGTGCGCGTTCGTCATCCTGCGCGACAGCGCCGGGGCCAGTACCGATGAGCAGGGCGGCGAGGACGTCGTCCAGGAGCTGCGCACCCACGTCGGCAAGGAGATCGGTCCGATCGCCAAGCCGCGCAAGGTGCTCATCGTGCAGGAGCTGCCCAAGACGCGCTCGGGCAAGATCATGCGGCGCCTGCTGCGCGACGTGGCCGAGAACCGCGAGGTCGGCGACGCGTCGACGCTCGCCGACTCCTCGGTCATGGACCTCATCACCTCCGGGATGAGCGACACCAAGAACCAGGAGGACTGACCAAGATTCGTGAGCCGGTGCACCCAGCTCCGTCTTCTGGACGGCAAATGGGTGCACCGGCTCACGAATCTGGTGGGCGGCGGCGGCTCGGGAGGCACCGCTGTCGGCACCGGATAGAGTCGCGGACATGAGTCAGCAGCACGACGACCCGACCATCGGCAGGATCGTCGCGGACATCACGCGCGACCTCAACACGATCGTCCAGTACCAGGTCGACCTCGCCAAGACCGAGCTCAAGACGAGCGCCAAGGCCGGCGGGATCGGGTTGGCGATGTTCGTCGTGGCGGCCTTCCTCGGCCTGATCGTCATCATCTTCGTCTCGATCTCGCTGGCGTTCCTGGTCTCGATGACGGGACTGCACCTCGCGTGGAGCTTCCTCATCATCGCCGGTCTCTACGTCCTGCTCGCCGGGGTGCTCCTGCTCGTGGGCTACCGGCTGCTGCGCAAGGTCCGGGCGCCGCGGAAGTCGCTGGAGACCGCCAAGCAGATCCCTCCGGCGCTGCGCGGCCACGCGCCGTCCGAGCGGCTCGACGCCAGGAACTGAGCCTTCGGCCGGCTCAGCGGCTCAGGATCCGGGAGCCGAAGCCGACCAAGGTGGCGGCCCCGCCGACCACCACCGCGACGAGCAGCCACTCATCGAAGGACGTCGTGGCGCGGGCGACCAGCAGGTCCCGCATCGTGGTGCCGAGCTCGCTGTCGGTGGGCTGGCCGGACAGCAGGTCCGGTACCGCACGGTTCGTCGCCAGCATGAACGTCCCGCCGATCCCGGCGACCCCCAGGCCCCACCAGCCGAGCGCGGTCGAGCGGCGGCGGGCCAGCAGCAGCGATCCGAGGGTCGCGACCACCGCGACACCTCCGCCCAGGAGTGCGGACCCCGGCGCGTCGCGGACGGTCTCGATGGTCTCGGGCTCCACGGTCTGTGTCACCGGGACGATGATCTGCTCGGGCGTCTCGATGGAGACGGGCACGTCGTCGGCCAGCGACTCGCCCACGAGGGCGACCAGCGGCGCCACGTCCAGCACGATGCGCGGCTCGGCCCCGTCCTCGAAGGTCGCTCGGTGGGAGGCCCGCTGCGTCTCCTGCCACGCGTCGGGGAAGCTCGGGTCGTCCAGGATGCGGGTGAACGCGACGGCGACCAGCTCACGGACGACGCCTTCGCCGATCGGCAGGTCGACCGACGCCACCAGGGAGTCGGACACGCCGGTCGTGAGGGCGTCCTGCAGCTCGGTGTCGGTGGCGAAGGGAGCGGTGAAGGAGACGTAGCCGTCCTCGTCGGCGACGTGGGTGGCGACCCACGCCGTCGGCAGCGTCACGCCGATGGCGACGACGGCGACCAGCCACAGCACCGCGGAGCCGAACGTCCTCATCAGGTGCACCCGCCGGTGTCGACCGGCTGCGTCGCGCGCTGACCGTCGCCGGCGTTCTCGGCCGCCTGCTCGGCCGTCACCGCGTAACCGGTGGCACTGTCGGAGATCGAGGCGGCGAAGATGACGCCCAGGACGTCACCCTCCGGCGAGATGAGCGGTCCGCCGGAGTTGCCCGAGCGCACCAGTCCTCGGATCGAGAAGGTCTCCCGCAGCACCTCGCCCCGGTCGTAGATGTCGGGGCTGCGCAGGGTGAGCTGGTCGCGGATGCGGGCTGATCGCGCGTCGAACGGGCCGTTCTCCGGATAGCCGAGCACGGCGGCGGTCTGCCCCGGGGCCCCGGACTCGTCGAACTCCAGCGCCGGGAGCCCGAGGTCCTGCGTCGCCACCACCGCGAGGTCCAGCTCCGGGTCGAAGACCACGACCCGTCCGGAGACCCGGCGGTCGTCGATCTCCACGAACGGCTCGTCGACGCCGGCCACCACGTGGGCGTTCGTCATGACGCGACCCGGTGCGTAGACGAAGCCGGACCCCTCGATGCCCTTGCCGCACTCGGCGGCGCCCAGGATCTTCACGACGCTGCGCGAGGCCTCCTGCACGCCCGGCTCCTGCAGGGTCGCGTCGTCCGGGGGCCCCACGGCCTCGATCTGCTCGGAGTCGAACGGGTCGATGTAGCGCGGGAAGAGGTTCGCGTCCAGCACCCGGTTGAAGGCGCGCAGGGTGGACGAGGCGCGATCGGGCATGACCTGGTCGACGCTGCCGAGGATGGCCGAGTCCCGGGCCGCCGTGGACAGGTAGGGGATCGAGGTCCCGCTGACGGAGTAGCCCAGCGCCCAGGAGGCCACCAGGACCGCCACGATGCTCAACGCGCCACCGCCCACCGCGTCGACCGCCCGCGCAGGGCCGGACCGCAGCCCGCCCCGCAGGTCCGTCCCGATGTAGGTGCCCACGGCTTGGCCGATCGCGGCCGCGCCGATGACCAGGGCGAGCGCGAGCAGGGAGACCTGCAGGGAGGACTCCTCACGCGAGTCGAGCAGGCGTGGCACGAAGAAGATCGCGGCCACACCACCGACCGCGAGTCCGATGGTCGCGATGAGGTTGACCACGAACCCCTGGACGTAGCCGGAGACGGCGTACGCGCCGAGGATCAGCAGCAGGATGATGTCAAGAGAGCTCATGTGAGCTCCGGGAGGTCACGGGTGAGGGTCTCGTCCCACGGCTGCGCCCAGCCGACGCGGTCGAACAGGCGCGCCACCACACCGGCGGTGAAGCCCCACAGGGGCACCTCGGTGCCGATCTCGAACGCCGGCCCGCGCCAGCCCGACGGGTGCACGACGCTGAACCGGCGGCCGGGGTCGACGAGGTCGCTGATCGGGTGGTGGATGACGGTGCGGACCTCGGCCGGCGAGCGCGGCTCGAGCGATCGCGGCTGTCCCCAGTAGCCCAGCACGGGGGTGACGGCGAAGTTGCTGGGTGGCAGCCAGAGCCGTGGCAGCACGCCGAACACCTCGACGTCGGACGGCTCGAGACCCACCTCCTCCTCCGCCTCCCGCAGGGCGGTGGCGACGGCGTCGACGTCCTCGGGGGCGCTGGCCCCGCCGGGAAAAGAGATCTGGCCGGCGTGGTTGCGCAGCGTGACGGCTCGCTCGGTGAGCAGGAGCTCGGGGCCACGCGGGCCGTCGGCGAAGCAGATCAGCACGGCGGCGGGCCGTGCGTCCTGCGGTGGGTGGGGGAACCGCGGAGCCAGCTGCTCGGCCTCGACGGACGACGCGAGCTCGGCCAGTGGCTGCAGCCACTCCGGCAAGGTCGTGCTGGTCATGGTCGTGCTCCCAGGTGTCGTTCCACCGCGGCGGTGAGGTCGGCATAGGAACGGTAGGGCACGCGCTCCGTCGCGACCATGGTCCCCTCCTCGTCCACGAAGACCGTCTGCGGCAGTCCCGCGACCCGCAGCGGGCCCTTGGTGAGCTGGTCGGGGTCGAACAGCTGCGGGTAACGGACGCCGCTGCGCTCGGCCAGCTCCAGGGCGGCCTCCGGGTCGCCGTCGGCGACGTCGATGCCGACGACCTGCACCTCGTCCCCGAGCTCCTCGTCGAGCCGGGCCAGCAGCGGCAGCTCCTCGCGGCACGGCTTGCACCAGCTGGCCCACAGGTTGATGACCGCCGGACCCTCGATCGAGGCGAGGTCCGTGCGCTCGCCGGTGCGCAGGCAGGCCAGCGGCACCGACGGCAGGGCGTCGTCGGCCGCGCCGCCCGACGGCTCTCCGGCCGGGCACGCACGCAGGCCGACGTCCTCCGCCTGTGCGGCGAGAGCGGCGAGGTCGGCGTCGCGCTCGGACGCATCACCCCCGCCGAACGTCGGCGTGCCGCCGCCGGACGGTGCTCCGCAGCCCACCAGCAGCAGGGCCGCCGCCAGCGCCGTGGCGGCCCGCCTCACGCGCGCCCCTGCGTCGTCACGAGGGCCTCGGCGACCTCAGGGTCGGTGGGTCCCTCGCCGAACGCCGGGCACCAGTGCGCCACCGGGCACGCCCCGCACGCCGGGCGACGAGCGTGGCAGCGACGCCGACCGTGCCAGATCAGCCGGTGGCTCAGCATCGTCCAATCCCGCCGCTCGAAGAGCTCCCCGACGGCGTGCTCGGTGCGCACGGGGTCCTTCAGGGAGTCGGCGTCGATCCAGCCGAAGCGGCGGACGAGCCGGGCGAAGTGCGTGTCCACCGTGAGGCCGGGGACGTCGAAGGCGTTGCCAAGCACGACGTTGGCGGTCTTGCGGCCCACTCCGGGGAGCTTCACGAGGTCGGCGAGGCGACGCGGCACCTGCCCGTCGTGGTCGGCGACGAGTGCGGCCGAGAGCCGCAGGATGCTGTCGGTCTTGGCGCGGTAGAAGCCGGTGGAGCGGATGACCTCCTCGACCTCGGCCCGGTCGGCGCCCGCGAGAGCGCCGGCGTCCGGCCACCGACCGAAGAGCGTCGGGGTGGCCGCGTTGACGCGCCGGTCGGTGGTCTGGGCGGACAGAACGGTGGCCACGAGCAGCTCGAACGGATCCTGGAAGTCCAGCTCGCAACCGGCCTCGGGGTAGGTCTGGGCCAGCACCCGGTTGATCTTCCTGGCGCGCCGCACGAGGGCCGTCCGGGACCGGTCGGGGCGGTCCGCCGGTGCGCTCGGGACTGGACTCGACACCGGGCCAGAGTACGTGGCGGTGCGACAGGCGGCCCGGCGTGTGGAATTCTTGCGTGCGGTAGGACAGACTGTGAGCGATCTGACAACCCTCGAAGGATACCTGTGAACGACGACGACGTGCTGCGCCGAGCCCCGCTCTTCTCCGGACTCGACGACGCTGCTGCTGGCGCGCTCGACGCGTCGATGTCCACCGCGACCCTGCGCCGCGGCGAGGTGCTCTTCAACGAGGGCGACGACGGCAACCAGCTCTACGTCGTCATCGAGGGCAAGATCAAGCTCGGTCGCACCTCCCCCGACGGCCGCGAGAACCTCCTCGCGATCCTCGGGCCCGGCCAGATGTTCGGCGAGCTCTCCTTCTTCGATCCCGGTCCGCGCTCGGCCACCGCCACGGCGGTCACCGATGTGGACATCAAGGGCTTGGGCCACGATGCGCTCAGCCCGGTGATCAACGCCCACCCGGACGTGGCCCACGCTCTGCTCAACCAGCTCGCCGGTCGCCTGCGCCGCACCAACGAGGTCGTGGGTGACCTCGTGTTCTCCGACGTCCCCGGCCGCGTCGCCAAGGCCCTGCTCGACCTCGCCTCCCGCTTCGGGCGCAAGGCCGACGACGGCGTGCACGTCAACCACGACCTCACCCAGGAGGAGCTCGCCCAGCTGGTCGGCGCCTCCCGCGAGACGGTCAACAAGGCGCTGGCCGACTTCGCCTCCCGGGGCTGGCTGCGTCTGGAGCCGCGCAGCGTCGTGGTCCTGGACCTCGAGCGCCTGCAGCGCCGCGCTCGCTGACCGTCCTGCTGGCTAGCCCTGCAGGTGGTCCAGCTGGGCCTTGACGCTCAGCTCTGCCGCCGGCCACAGCACGGGGTCGACGTCGGCGTAGACCCGGCGGACCACGTCCTCGGCGCTCCGGTCACCCGCCGAGAGCGCCGCGCGCACCTGATCGAGACGCTCGTGCCGGTGGTCGATGTAGTGGTCCACGACGGCGAGCGCCTGCTGGATCACCGGCCCGTGTCCGGGCAGGATCCGAGCGACCACGCCCTCCTCGACGAGCTCACGCACCCGGGCCAAGGAGTCGAGGTAGGCCCCGAGCACGCCGTCGGGATGCGCGACGACCGTCGTGCCGCGGCCGAGGATCGTGTCCCCGCTGAGCAGGACGGGCTCGTCCACCAGGCGGAAGCACGTGGAGTCACTGGTGTGTCCCGGCGTCGCCACGACCTCCAGTCGCAGCCCGTCGACGTCGAGCACCTCGCCGTCGACGAGCGGCTCGGCGTCGCGGCAGAACTCCGGGTCGGTGGCCCGGGCGGGTGCTCCGACGAGCTCGGTGAACTCATCGATCGACTCGGTGTGGTCGGCGTGCCGGTGGGTGAAGAGCACCAGCGCCACGTCCTGCGCGGCGGCCTGCACGACGCGGAGGTGATCCGCGTGCGCCGGGCCCGGGTCGACGACGATGGTGCGGCCGGCGCCCGGCTCGCGAAGGATCCAGGTGTTGGTGCCGTCGAGGGTCATGATCCCGGGGTTCTCGGCTCGGACGAGAACGGCCCGCTCGCTCACGCTCTGGCTCACACCGGCTCCTCCTCGACGGGGTTCTCCAGGAACAGCTCGCCGTCGACCTCCACGAGCCGCGGCTCGATCGGGGTGATGGCGCGTCGCGCGGCCACCTCCAGCAGTGCGTCGACGTCGACCTCGGCCAGCTCGCGACAGGTGATCCAGGTCGGCGGCAGCATCGCGGATCCGCCCTCGCTGACCGAACGGAGCACGTCGTCCAGGGGCAGCCACGCGGCGTGGTCGGCCTCGTCGGGCAGTGAGCCGACGACCTGGCCGGGCGGCACGGCAGCGACCAGGAACCGGGTGTCGTAGCGACGGGGCTCGAAGGCCGGGGTGATCCAGTGCGCCCAGGCGCCGAGGAGGTCGGCGCGCAGCACGAGGCCGCGCGAGCCCAGCAGGTCCGCCAGGCCCGTGCGGCCCGCCTCGAGGTCGAGCCTGGCCTGCTGCGCCCAGTCCGCGGAGGCATCCGCCACGACCTCGTCAGGGCCCGGGCCGGCCAGCAGGATGCCGGACTCCTCGAAGGTCTCACGCACGGCGGCCACCACGAGGGACCTGGCGACGGCGGGCTCGCACCCGAAGCGCTCCGCCCACCACGTCTCGGGCCGGCCGACCCACGGGACGTCGTCGTGGTCGGACTCCTGCACCTTCCCGCCGGGGAAGACGTACTGCCCGGGGGCGAAGGCCATCGTGGGCTGACGTCTCAGGAGGTAGGTCTCCGGAGAGGTGCGTCCGGGGCGCAGCAGGGCGATGGTGGCGGCGTCGCGGGTCGGCGAGGCCGTGCCGTCCCCGGCCGCCGCACGCTCGGCGAGCGCCGCGGGGACCGGGATGCGCATCAGGCCAGCTCGACGACGAGCTCGACCTCGACGGGCGCGTCGAGGGGAAGGACCGGAACGCCGACGGCGCTGCGCGCATGCTTGCCGGCCTCGCCGAAGGCCCGCCCGAGCAGCTCGCTGGCTCCGTTGGCGACCGCCGGCTGCCCGGTGAAGTCAGGCGTGCTGGCGACGAACACGGTGGCCTTGACCACGCGCACGACGTCGGAGAGGTCCGCAACCGACCCGATCGCGGCGATGGCGTTGAGGGCGCACTGGCGGGCGCAGTCCTGGGCCTCCTCTGCGGAGACCTCGCCCCCGACCTTGCCGGCCACCAGCAGCTCTCCCTCACGCAGGGGGAGCTGGCCGGCGGTGAAGACGTGCTGCCCCGACCGGACCGCGGGGACGTAGTCGGCGACGGGTGCGGCGACGTCGGGCACGGTGAGGCCCAGCTCCGCCAGACGTGCCTCGACGGTCATGCCGAGACCGGCCGCTTGAAGTAGGCGACGAGGTTCTCCGGGTTCATGCCCGGCACGATCTGCACGAGCTCCCAGCCGTCGGAACCGAAGTTGTCGAGGATCTGCTTCGTCGCGTGGACGAGCACGGGCGCGGTGAGGTACTCCCATTGCTGCATGGGTCGACTCTAGGCCACCGCCCCGCTCCCCGGGGCCGGCGGTTTACCACGGTCCCTCGGCAAGCACGCACTGTTCTGTGACAGTTCACCGAGGGACCGTGGTAAACCAGCGCCGGGCGGGACGGCGCGGGTCTCGCTAGGCTCGTGGGATGAGCGAGAACCCGCCCCTGCACATCGTCAGCGGCAAGGGCGGCACCGGAAAGACCACCGTGGCGGCGGCCCTCGCCATCGCACTCGCCGAGGGCGGCCGGCGCGTGCTGCTCTGCGAGGTCGAGGGACGCCAAGGCCTCGCACAGCTCTTCGACGTCGCCCCCCTTCCGTACGAGGAGCGACGGGTCAGCGTCGGTCTGGACGGAGGCGAGGTCTACGCACTCGCCATCGATCCGGAGTCGGCCCTGCTGGAGTACCTGCAGATGTTCTACCGGCTCGGCCGCGCGGGCAGAGCTCTGGACCGCTTCGGCATCATCGACTTCGCCACCACGATCGCCCCGGGCGTGCGCGACGTGCTGCTCACCGGCAAGGTCTACGAGGCGGCCGCCCGCACCGGCGAGGGCGCGTACGACGCCATCGTCATGGATGCCCCGCCCACCGGTCGGATCACCCGGTTCCTGAACGTGAACGCCGAGGTGGCCGGGCTCGCCAAGGCCGGCCCCATCCGTCGACAGGCGGACTCGATCATGAGCATGCTGCGCTCCGGGACCACGCGGGTGCACCTCGTCTCGGTCCTGGAGGAGATGCCCGTGCAGGAGACCCTCGACGGCGTCGCCGACCTCATCGCGGCCGACCTTCCCGTCGGTCACGTCATCCTCAACCTGGTGCGGTCGCAGCTGCTCTCGGCCGGCACCCGCTCGGCGCTGGAGTCCGGCGCCCTCGTCACGGCCGACGTCGCACGTTCCCTGGGTTCCGCGGCCCTGGACCCCGCGGCGGCCGACGCTCTCCTCGAGAGCGGGCTCGCCACCGTGGAGCGCCAAGAGCTGCAGGCCGCGCAGCGTGAGGCGATCGAGGCGGCGGACCGCCCCACGGCCGAGCTTCCCTACCTCCCGGACGGGATCGACCTCGGCGCCCTGTTCGACCTCGCGCAGCGCCTGCGCGACGAGGTGCTCGTGGAGCCGGCTCGATGACCGGGCGCCCGAGCACCAGCCCGAGCGGCCGCCGACCGCGCAGCGGGGCACGCAACCGTGGTGCAGCCGCGAGAGGCGCCACGTTCGACGTCGACGCCCTGCTCGCCGACCCGGGGACGCAGATCATCGTGTGCTGCGGCTCCGGTGGCGTCGGCAAGACCACCACCTCGGCAGCGCTGGCCCTGCGCGCCGCCGAGCAGGGCCGCAACGTCTGCGTCCTGACGATCGACCCCGCCCGGCGCCTGGCCCAGGCGATGGGCCTGTCCGAGCTGGACAACACCCCCCGCCCGGTCGAGGACGTCGACACGTCTGCCGGCGGCTCGCTCGACGCCATGATGCTTGACATGAAGCGGACCTTTGACGAGGTCGTCGAGGCGCACGCCTCGCCCGAGAAGGCCCGCCAGGTCCTGGCCAACCCCTTCTACATCGCGCTGTCGAGCTCCTTCGCGGGCACCCAGGAGTACATGGCGATGGAGAAGCTCGGACAGCTGCACGCCGAGTCCGTCGCCGACCGGCGCCGGTGGGACCTCATCGTCGTCGACACCCCGCCGTCTCGCTCGGCGCTGGACTTCCTGGACGCGCCGGAACGGCTCTCCTCGCTTCTCGACGGCCGCTTCATCAAGCTGCTGCTGGCCCCGGCGAAGGGGCCCGCCCGCCTGCTCAGTGCCGGGTTCGGCGTCGTCACGAGCGCCCTCAACAAGGTGCTGGGGGCGCAGGTCCTCACCGACGTGCAGACCTTCGTCGCCGCCTTCGACACGCTCTTCGGCGGTTTCAGACAACGGGCCGAGGCCACATACGCGCTGCTGCAGGCGGGCGGCAACGCCTTCGTGGTGGTCGCCGCGCCCGAGCCCGACGCGATGCGTGAGGCGGCCTACTTCACCGAGCGGCTCGCAGGAGAGTCGATGCCGCTGGCCGGCCTGGTGGTCAACCGGGTCCACGAGTCCACCCCCGAGGGCCTCACGGCGGCCGACGCCGAGTCCGGAGCCCGGCGCCTGCGGCGCACCGACGACCCCGCCGCCGAGGCGACCGCCGAGCTGCTGGACGTGCACGCCGAGCGGGCGCGGGTGTCGGCCCGCGAGAGCGCGCTGCGACGCACCTTCGCCGCGGCCCATCCGGGCGTCGGCAGCGTCGCGGTCGCGGCACTCAGCAGCGACGTCCACGACCTCGACGGCCTGCGCCGGATCGGGGACCTGCTCACCGGGCGATGAGACCGACGTCGGGGGTCAGGCGGACTGCAGGACCGTGCGCCAGGTGGGCACGTTCGGGCGGCGACGCAGCAGGGCGCGACGTTCGCGCTCGGTCATGCCACCCCAGACGCCCCACTCGATGCGGTTGTCGAGGGCCTCGGCCAGGCACTCGGCGCGGACGGAGCAGCCGCCGCACATCTGCTTGGCCCGGTTCTGCTCCGCGCCCTTGACGAAGAGTGCGTCGGACTTGCCGCGACATGAGGCCTCAGCGGCCCAGTTCTCGTTCCACACCATGATCGAACCTCCCGAGATCCCGGTCGAGTGACCGGAGGTACATCGTTGACATGTCAACGGTAGGGTCCGCGGATGCGCACCGGCAGACTCCGTCGGTGCCACTTCCGACTAGTCACATCGGGTCACCCGCCTGGTTCGCCACGGCACGTCGAGGGCCCACGCCGGCAGCACTCCTCAGGATGTGCCCGTACTCTTGGTCCATGTCGTGGGACGCCTTCACCTCCTCAGCGCGCCGCCTCGCCCAGAAGGAGCCGAAGCATGGCTCCCGGACCTCGGTGATCGGGGCGATGGTCGTGCTCGCCGCCGGCATGGGGGTGCTCGCGGCAGTCGCTGTCGTGCCCGGCACGGCGTTCGTCGCCGCCACCGCGAGCGACGTCAGCCGCGACGCGGTGGAGCTCCCGCTCGATCTCGCCGAACAGCCGAACCCGCAGACGACCCGGCTCCTCGCCACCGACGGCAGCCTCCTGGCGTACTTCTATCAGGAGAACCGTCAGGACGTGCCCCTGGAGGACATCTCCGACAACGTCAAGGACGCCCTCATCTCCATCGAGGACAACCGGTTCTACGAGCACGGCGCGCTCGACCTCGAGGGCACGATGCGCGCCCTGGTCAACAACGCCGCGGCTGGGCAGACCCAGGGTGGCTCCACGCTCACCCAGCAGCTGGTGAAGCTGACGCTCGTGCAGCAGGCCACCACCGAGGAGCAGATGCGCGCCGCGACCGAGACGTCGGTCGCACGCAAGATCCGCGAGCTCAAGCTCGCGATCAACGTCGAGGAGAAGCTCACCAAGGACGAGATCCTCGAGCGGTACCTGAACATCGCCTACTTCGGCGACGGCGCGTACGGCATCTCCGCTGCCGCCAACCACTACTTCTCCAAGAGCCCCGACGAGCTCAACATCCGAGAGTCCGCATCACTCGCCGGACTGGTCCAGAACCCCGACGAGTTCAACCCGCGGGTCTTCCCCGAGCGCGCTCTGCAGCGCCGCAACACCGTCGTCAACGTCATGGCGGGTCAGGGCAAGATCGATCAGGAGACGGCCGACGCCCTCCTGGCCGAGAAGCTGCAGCTGGAGATCACCAGCTTCCCCAACGGCTGCGTGGAGTCCGTCGCCGCCTTCTCCTGCGACTACATCCGCCGTTACCTGCTGGAGGAAGAGGCACTCGGCGACGACGTCGAGGAGCGTCGCGCCCGCCTCGAGCGGGGCGGGCTCACCATCCAGTCCACGATCGACGTCCGGATGCAGGAGTCGATCAACGGTGCCGTGCGAAAGCGCGTCGGCGCCAAGGACGGCGCAATCGGCTCGCTGGCCCTCGTCGAGCCGGGCACGGGCAACGTGCGCGGTGTCGCCCAGTCCCGCCCGATGGGCACCGACAAGGGCGCCGGTGAGACCTTCCTGAACTTCTCGGTCCCCGGCCGCTATGGCGAGTCCGGTGGCTTCCAGGCCGGCTCGACGTTCAAGATCTTCACTACGGTGGCTGCTCTCAAGGAGGGCATCCCGGTGAACAAGTCCTACAACTCACCGCAGACGATGACGGTTCCTGCGGGCACCTTCTTCACGTGCGAGGGCCTGGGCACCTCGTCGTGGGACGTCAAGAACTCCACCGGCGCCGGCAACTTCAACATGTACACGGGCCTGCGCCAGTCGGTGAACACCTACTTCGCCCAGCTCGAGCGCGACGCCGGGCTGTGCAACACGGTGCGGGCCGCTGAGGCGATGGGCATCCAGGTGCCCGACAATGACAAGGTCGGTCCGTTCACCCTGGGCGTCACGTCCGTCAGCACGCTGGACATGGCCGCGGCATACGCCACGGCGGCCTCCGGCGGCGAGTACTGCGAGCCGCGGCCCGTCGCGGAGATCCTCGACACCAACGGCGAGGTGGTCAAGGAGTACCCCACCGAGTGCGAGCGGGTCATGAACAAGGAGCAGGCCGCCCAGGTCAACGACATCCTGCGGGGCCTGCAGCAGCCCGGGGGCTTCGGGTTCAGCAATGGCACCGGCCTCGACGTCGACTCCGCAGGCAAGACCGGCACGACCAACTCCAGCCAGGCCGTCTGGTACGTCGGGTACACTCCTGAGCTCGCAGCAGCGTCGATGATCGCCGGCGCCAACCGCCAGGGCGAGCCGCAGGGACTCGTGGGTGTGACACTGCGCGGCCAAGGAATCAGCTTCTCCCAGGCGGGAGGCAGCTCGCTGTCCGGCCCGATGTGGAAGGACGCCATGGGCACGATCCAGAACTACCTCGACGGTCGTCGCTTCGCCGCCCCGCCCCAGCAGGCGCCCGCGCGCCCCCAGGCACAGCCGAACACCGCCGGCGGGAACGATGACCCCGGTGGTGGTGGCGACGACGATGACGACTGAGGCAGGGCGTCAGGCTCCGAGCTGACGCTTCACCTCGGCCGCCACGACGCCGCCGTCGGCACGACCCTTGGTCCTGGGCTGGACCGCCCCCATGACCTTGCCCATCGCCTTCATGCCCTCCCCGCCGGCGCCGGCGGACTCGATGGCCTCCCGCACGATCTGCGCCACCTCGTCGGCGTCGAGCTGCTCGGGAAGGTACTCCGCGAGGATCTCGGCCTCTTCACGTTCCTTGGCCGCGAGCTCGTCGCGACCCGCGGAGGAGAAGGCCTCGGCGGACTCCCGTCGCTTCTTGGACTCAGACGTCAGGACGGTCAGCACGTCGTCGTCGGTGAGCTCCTTGGCCTGCTTGCCGGCGACCTCCGCGTTCGTGATCGCCGCCAGCACCATGCGCAGGGTGGACGATCGCAGCGCGTCACGCGCCTTCATGGAGGCCGTGAGGTCGGCGCGGAGTCGGTCCTTGAGCTCAGACATGGGGCCATCGTCTCACTCCCGCCGGCACGACGACGCCGTGCGGACAGACCCCGGGTCGCGCCCTAGGCTGGAGCGATGAAGCCGATCACTGCCGTGCCGCTCGGGCTGGTCGCGGCCGGGGCCGCCGGGCTGGGCTACTCCGTCCTGGAGACCCGCTGGTTCGCCCTGCGGCGCGCGACCGTCCCCGTGCTGCCGCCCGGGTCGCGCCAGCTGAAGGTCCTGCACCTGTCCGACGCGCACATGCGCCCGTCCCAGCACCGCAAGCAGGACTGGCTGCGAGGACTCGCTGCCTTGGAGCCGGATCTCGTCGTCAACACCGGCGACAACTTCGCGCACCTCGAGGCGGCGCCGGCAATCCTCGCGGCCTACGGCGACCTCCTGGACGTCCCGGGCGTGTTCGTGTTCGGCTCGAACGACTACTTCGCACCGGTGCGCAAGAATCCGGCGAAGTACCTGACCGGCGGCACCGGCACCGCCACCGAGGGTGACTGGCGGCGGCCCGCGACGCTGCCCTTCGACGCACTGCGGGCCGCGTTCACCGAGCGGGGGTGGGTCGATCTCAACAACCGCCACGGCGAGCTGACCGTCGACGGTCGTCGACTGTCCTTCGTCGGGGTCGACGACCCCCACCTGGAGCGTGACGTCCTGGACACCGCGCCAGCCGATGTCGACGCCGACCTCGCGATCGGTGTCGCCCACGCCCCGTACCTGCGCGTGCTCGATCAGTGGAACAGCCTCGGCTACCCGCTGATCCTCGCCGGCCACACCCACGGTGGGCAGCTCCGCGTGCCCGGCTTCGGCGCCCTCGTCACCAACTGCGACCTTGACCGCAAGCGTGCCCGCGGCCTGCACACCCACCGGGTGGAGGGTCACGAGCCGTCGTGGATGCACGTCTCAGCCGGCCTGGGCACCTCGCCGTACGCACCGGTGCGCTTCGCCTGCCGCCCCGAGGCCACCCTGCTCACCCTCACTGGGATAGACTCAGCAGGGTTGTCCGCCTGAGGGTGGACATTCCGGGGTGTGGCGCAGCTTGGTAGCGCGCGTCGTTCGGGACGACGAGGCCGCAGGTTCAAATCCTGTCACCCCGACGCGGTGTCCTTCGGACACGAGGAAGCTCCCGAACCCTCCAGGGTTCGGGAGCTTCCTGCATCCCGTGGCCGGCCTTCGCGACCGGTCAGCGTCTCCGCAGGACGATCAGCGACCGCCGCCGAGGAGGCCGTCGACGAGGCCGCCGAGGGCGTCATCGTCGTTGTCGTTGTCGTCGTCGCGCTCGCTCTGCTGGCTCTCGGACTTCTTCTCCTCGTTGTTCTCCGAGGACACGTTCGGGTCCGCCTCGAGGCCACCAAGGGTGCCCGAGGAGCTCGAGCTGTCGTCCCGCTCCTGGGCGGAGCTGCTGCTGGAGCTCTCCGTGCGGCTCTGCTCGTCGCGGTTCGCGTCGTGGCGCTGGTCGGTCTGCTCACGCTCGGCCTGTGCGGCCTCGCGCTCGGCGGACTGCGACTCCGAGGAGAACGACAGGCCACCCACCTCGATCGGTGCACCGGCGTCGACGCCGTTGCGAGCACTGCTGCTCTCGCTCTGCGACGACTCGCGGTCACCGTCATCCTGGCTGGACTGGCCCTGCTGGACCGACTCCAGCTGGTTCAGGACCGACAGGGTCGGGTCGATGGACGCCCCGCCGAAGGAGAACTCCTGGGCGCGCTGGTCCTCACGCTCGGACGCGGACTCCGAGGAGCTCGACTCCGAGGAGCTCGACTCCGAGGAGCTCGAACCGTCGTCTCCGCGGTTCTCGTCGACGGACCGCTCGAGCTGCTGGGCGACGCGCTCGGTGCTCTCGCTCGCGGAGCCGAAGGAGCTCTCGCCGAAGGACAAGGGAGCCCCGGCAGAGAAGTCGGAGGAGCGATCGGTGCCCTTCGAGGACTGGGAGTCGGAATCGGCCATGGCGGCAGCGCCGCCACCCAGGACGAGTGCGCCGGTGACGGCGGTGATGCTGAGGGAACGACGGATGTTCGTGTTCATGATGGTGACCTCTCGTAGACGATGTCGGTCAGACCGTCCCGCGAGCGGGACGAGGCGCCTTGGTTCGCGCCACCACCCACACTGCGTCGGTGAGAACCTCACACAACCCCTGCACCGAAAGACTCACTGCACGGTCAGGTTCGGCCGATCTTGTTCACGACTTCTTGGCACTCGGGACCCATCACCGCCCGGCTCGGTCGCGAACGGGTCGCCCCGGGAGCCGCTCGCCCGTCCTGCGGACCGGCCGCCGAGCCTCGTGTGCTGTGACACACTGGGGCAGTGAACGACGAGGATCCCCAGGCACCGGTGCCGGGGCAGCCGCGCGTCGTCAAGAAGGTCGTCAAGCGCACGGTGGTGCGCCCCGCACGACCGTCGTCGTCGGCCTCTCGCACCTCCCAGCGTCCGGGTCCCCCGACCACCCGCGCCCCCGGGACCGAGTCGCCCGCGACGCCCGGAACCTCTCGCCGTCCCGCCGTCGACCTCGGCGCCGTCCGCCAGCGCAGCCAGCAGTGGGGCCAGCGCGCCGGCCAGGCCGCAGGCGGCAGCCTGGGTCTCGTGCAGCGTGCCACGTCCGGCAGCAAGAACTTCGTGGCCGATCGCTACTGGGACGCCCGCACCTACCGGCTGCCACCCCAACCACCGGTGCGCTCGACCATCGTCGTCGGCCTGCTCCTCGGGCTGGTCGCCGTCGTCGTCGGGTGGATCTCCGGCCTGGTCTTCACCGAGCTGCGTGGCACCACGTCCGGGGGCGGACTGTGGGGCGGGCTGGTGGTCGTCGTCCTGGCCGTCCTCGCCGTCTGGGCCGGCGCGCGGCTGCTGGGTGCCTTGGGCGTCGAGAACCCTGGCACGGTCTCGGTCCTCGCCGTGATCCTGCTCCTGATCGTCGTCCTGCTGCTCTTCATCGACCTCGCGTCCGGCGCCTGGGCCTGGCTGCTCGTGCCTGCTCTCGGGGCCGGTTGCTTCGCGGTGGCCCACCTGCTCACGGACCTCGCCGCCCACGACCCGGGAGAGGTGGGGTGACGGACGTCCTGTGGCGCCCGGCCCCCGACGCACGTCCGCGGCTGCTGGACTTCGCCGAGCACGCCGCCCCCGCGGG
This sequence comes from Aeromicrobium sp. CF4.19, assembly GCF_051262555.1. Lineage (NCBI taxonomy): Bacteria > Bacillati > Actinomycetota > Actinomycetes > Propionibacteriales > Nocardioidaceae > Aeromicrobium > Aeromicrobium sp. CF4.19. The sequence continues at coordinate 242,464 of NZ_JBIMEU010000003.1, forward strand.
CGCACCGACGCACGGGACCTATGAGGAGCTCTGGCGCTGGTCCATCGAGAACCTCGACGCCTTCTGGGGCTCGCTCTGGCGCTACTTCGACGTCCCGCACGACGGGGAGGCTTCACCTGCCCTGGCCGACGTCTCCATGCCCGGTGCGGTCTGGTTCCCGAACGCCCGGCTCAACTACGCCGAGGCCATGCTGCGGCTGCCGGGGCGCGCCGACGACGACGTGGTCGTGCGCGCCCGCTCCCAGTCTCGTGACGACGTCCACCTCACGGCCGCCGGGCTGCGCGACGCCGTGGCGCGGGCCCGCGCGGGCCTGGTGCGCCACGGCGTGCAGCGGGGCGACCGTGTGGCGGCCTACTCCCCCAACGTCCCCGAGACCCTGGTGCTCCTGCTCGCCTCCGCCAGCCTCGGAGCGATCTTCAGCTCGTGCGCACCGGAGTTCGGCGTCCAGAGCGTCGTCGACCGCTGGCAGCAGACCGAGCCCGTCCTCGTGCTCGCGGTCGACGGCTATCGCTACGGCACCAAGTCCGTCTCGCGCCACGAGGAGGTGGCGCGGATCGTGCAGGCGCTGCCCAGCGTCCGCACGCTCGTCTGGCTGCCGTACCTCGACCCCGAGGCGCCACCGCCCGACGGCGCGGTGACCTGGGCGGACCTGCTGGCCGAGTCCGGGCCGCTGGAGTTCGAGCGCCTCCCGTTCGCCCACCCGCTCTACGTCCTGTACTCCTCAGGCACCACCGGCCTGCCCAAGCCCATCGTGCACGGCCACGGCGGCATCACCGTCGAGCACCTGAAGTCGCTCGGTCTGCACCACGACTTCGGACCCGACGACGTCTTCCTGTGGTTCTCCACCACCGGCTGGATGATGTGGAACCTGCTGGTCTCCGGGCTGCTCGTGGGCTCCACCGTCGTCCTGTGGGACGGCAACCCGGCCCACCCCGACCTCGGTGCCCTGTGGCGCGACGTCGCGGACCTCGACGTCACCTACTTCGGGACCAGCGCACCGTTCCTGCTGCAGTGCCGCAAGGAAGGCATCGTCCCGCGCGAGCTCGCCGACCTGTCGCGGCTGCGCGGCGTCGGCTCGACGGGCGCTCCACTGCCCGCGGAGGGCTTCCGCTGGGTCTACGACACCGTCGGCGACGTCCACCTGCAGTCGGTCTCCGGCGGCACCGACGTGTGCGCCGCCTTCGTCGGCGCCGCCCCCACCGTGCCCGTGTACGCGGGCGAGATCTCCTGCCGGACGCTCGGCTCGGCCGTGGACGCCTTCGACGAGCAGGGCCGTCCCGTCGTGGGCTCCCTCGGGGAGCTAGTCATCACCCGGCCCATGCCCTCGATGCCGGTCGGCTTCTGGGGCGACACCGACGGCAGCCGCTACCGCGCGGCGTACTTCGAGGACATCGAGGGCGTCTGGCGTCACGGCGACTGGATCACGATCACCGAGCACGGGACCAGCACCATCACCGGGCGCAGCGACGCCACCCTGAACCGCGGCGGGGTACGGCTGGGCACGAGCGAGTTCTACGCCGTCGTCGAGAGCCTGGCGGAGGTGCAGGACAGCCTCGTGGTCCACCTGGAGGACGCTGTGCAGGATGGCTCGGGGGGCTCTGCCGACGGGACAGGGGCCGGCACGCTGCTGCTGTTCATCGTGCTGGCCGACGAGCACACCGATGTCGACGCGCTGCGCGCCACCGTCGCCCGCGAGCTGCGGACCCGGCTCTCGCCGCGTCACGTCCCGGACGAGCTGCACGTCGTGCCCAGGCTGCCGCGCACCCTGTCGGGCAAGAAGCTCGAGGTGCCGGTCAAGAAGATCCTGCAGGGCGTCCCGGCGGAGCAGGCCGCCACACGGGGCGCGCTGACCGATCCGTCCGCCCTGGACGTCTTCACCGACCTGGTGCGCTGACGCCGGGCGGTCGGCGCCGTGGCACGAGCAGGAGCAGTCCGACCGTCACCCAGGCCGCCACCGCCGTGGCGAGCGAGAGGGCCACGTCCGGGGCCCACGTCATGAGGGTCGGGACGCTCGTCCCCAGAAGCGTGGGCACGAGAGCCAACGCGACGACGAGCAACGCCACACCTCCGGCGGTGACCCACCGGCGCCGAGCCGCGCGCCATGCAGCGACTGCCGCGACCAGGCCGGCGAGCCCAAGGGCCACGAGCACCCACGGCGCGCCACCGAGGAAGGGATCCACCCCGCCCGGCGTCGCCCGTCCACCGTCGCCGATGGTCAGCACGTCCTCAGCGATGGACGCGAGCGCCGCGGCGCGGTCCTCGCCGTAGGCGTCGGCCAGCACGACGACGGACCGGCCGTCTGCAGGGCGGACCATGACGTGCGCGAAGAAGCCTGGGGTCGCGCCGGTGTGGTGGACCAGCTGCTCCTCGCCCTCGCCGGAGATCCGCCAGCCGAAGCCGTAGTGGTCGTCACTGGAGCGGACCCGCGGGCGGTGCAGCATCTCCAGCATCGCGGGATCCAGCAGGTCGGGTCGTCCACCCGCCTGGGCCGCCGCATAAGTCTCCAGGTCCGCGAGGGTCGAGACGACGTAGCCGTACGGCGCGCCGGACTCGTCGGTCCCGACCTCGTGGGAGCGCGGCCGCCCGAACCACCACTGGTGCCCCGGCGGCAGGCTCGCCCCGCCCTCGGCCAGGCCGGAGGTCCGATCCATGCCGAGCGGCTCCAGCAGGTCGCTCCGGAGGACCTCGCCGAACGGCCGCCCCGCGAGCGCCTCCACGAGGGACCCCAGCACCAGGTAGTTCGCCGAGCTGTAGGCGTACTGGCCCCGGGTTCCGGAGTACGAGAGATCCTGTGCCGCCCGGCGCACCGCGCCGGGCTCGTCGTCGGAGCGCTCCGACACCGCGAGTCCGTCGGTCGTCGCGTAGCCACTGGTGTGGGTCAGCAGCTGTTCCACGGTGGGCTCCCCCTGCTCGAGCCAGGGCAGGTGGTCGCCGATCGGGTCGTCCAGGTCGATGTCCCCCGCCTCGACCCTCTGCAGCACGAGGGCCGCGGTCATCGACTTGGCCACGGAACCGATGACGAAGGGGGTGTCCCGAGTCAGCGGTCGACCGTCGCCGTCGGCACCCTCGACGTCCTCGAGCAGCAGCTCGCCGTCCTCGAGGACGGCGACCGCCGTTCCCGGCACGGCCAGGCTCGACCTGACCTCGGCCAGGTAGTCGACCGTCTCGTCCTGCGTGGTCGCCGCCGCGGCCCCCGTGCCGGCCAGCAGCATCGTCACGACGACGGGCGCGAGCCATCGTCCCCGTCTTGTCCCCCGTGTCATGCCTCGACGCTAGGGATCGGTGACCAGACGGCGCGTCGGTGAGAACCCTCGGCAGACCCTGAGACGTCCCGCCGGTCTCAGGGGGTCCGGACGTGACGGCGGTAGGTGTAGGCCTGTGGCCACGGGCCCTGCTCACTCACCCAGGTCGCCGTCACCGTGCCGGTGCGCTCCCACCCCCGGTGCTCATAGAGCGCCTGGGCATCACTGTTGTGCTCCACGACGTCGAGCGCGAGCTCGACGTCGCGCTCGTCGGCCCAGGCCTCGACGGTGGCCAGCAGCGCCGACCCCGCACCGGTTCCCCGGGCATCGACCGCCACGAAGAAGCGGGTCAGGTGCCAGCAGCCCTCAGCCGGAGCCAGGGCGACATGACCCACGAGGCGGTGGTCGAGCTCGGCCACCCATGCCTCGTCCAGGCCGTCGTACAGCCAGGCAGGCGTCAGGTGCACGTCGTGCAGGGGGTAGCCGTCCTGCACGTGCACCGGCTGCAGCGCTGCCAGCAGTGCTCCGGCGTCCTCGTCGTCGCGCCGGCGGACCACGACCGGCACGTCAGACCAGCAGCTCGGCGATCTGGACGGTGTTCAGCGCCGCGCCCTTGCGCAGGTTGTCCCCGGTCACGAAGAGCACCAGGCCCTTGCCCTCCGGAGCGCTCTGGTCGGCCCGGATCCGACCGACCAGGCTCGGATCGGCACCCGCGGCCTGCAGGGGCGTCGGGACGTCGGCCAGCTGGACGCCCACGGCGTCGGCCAGCACCTCGCGGGCACGCTCGGGTGAGAGGTCACGCTCGAACTCGGCGTGGATCGACAGCGAGTGGCCGGTGAAGACGGGCACACGCACACACGTCCCGGCGACCCGGAGGTCGGGAAGGCCGAGGATCTTGCGAGACTCGTTGCGGAGCTTCTGCTCCTCGTCGGTCTCGTCGCTGCCGTCGTCCACGACGCTGCCGGCCATCGGCAGCACGTTGAAGGCGATCGGTGCGACGTACGCCTGCGGCTCGGGGAACTCGACGGCGGAGCCGTCATGGGTCAGCTCGTCGGCCCTGTCGACGACCGCCAGGGCCTGCCCGTGCAGCTCGCGGACGCCGGCGAGGCCCGACCCGGAGACCGCCTGGTAGGTGCTGACCACCAGGCGGACCAGCCCGGCCTCGTCGTGCAGCGGCTTGAGCACGGGCATGGCGGCCATCGTGGTGCAGTTGGGGTTGGCGATGATGCCGCGGCCACCCGGGCCGTCGCCTGCTGGGATGGCCTCGGGGTTCACCTCGCTCACCACGAGCGGGATGGACGGGTCCTTGCGGAAGGCCGAGGAGTTGTCGATGACGGTGACGCCGGCGTCGACGAACTTCTGCGCCAGGGCGCGGGAGGTGGAGGCTCCGGCCGAGAACAGGGCGATGTCCAGGCCCGTCGGGTCGGCGGTCGTGGCGTCCTCGATGAGGATCTCCCGGTCGCCGAAGGGCACGGTCCGGCCGGCCGAGCGGGCCGAGGCGAACAGCCTCACCTCGTCCGCCGGGAAGCTCCGCTCCACCAGGATGGACCGCATAGCGGCCCCGACCTGGCCGGTTGCGCCGACGATGCCGATGCTGGTCATCGTCCGGTCCCGCCGTAGACGACGGCCTGGACCTCGTCAGTGCCGAGGTCGAACGCCGCGTGGGCGGCGTTCACCGCTGCGTCGACCTGGCTCTCGGCCACGACGACGGAGATCCGGATCTCGGAGGTGGAGATCATCTCGATGTTGACGCCCGCCGCGGCCAGGGACTCGAAGAACGTCGCGGTGATGCCCGGTGAGGAGCGCATGCCGGCGCCGACGATGGACACCTTGCCCACGCTGTCGTCGTACTGCAGCCGCTCGAAGCCCACGCTGTCCTTGAGCCGCGCCAGCGCCGTCATGGCGGTCTGGCCGTCGGCCCGCGGCAGCGTGAAGGAGATGTCGGTGAGCGCCGTGGTGGCCGCCGAGACGTTCTGCACGATCATGTCGATGTTGATCTGCGCGTCGCCCAGCGCACGCAGGATCGAGGCCGCCTCGCCCACCTTGTCGGGCACGCCGACCACGGTGATCTTGGCCTCGCTGCGATCGTGCGCGACTCCGGAGATGATGGCTTGCTCCATCGAGGTTTCCTCACTGTTCGAGCCTGGTCCTGCATCCCTGGCCGGCTTGGTGCCGACCGTCCGGGCGGCCTCCGAGGAGACGACCCAGGTGCCCGTCTTGTCCGAGAACGACGAGCGGACGTGGATGGGCATGGCGTTGCGACGGGCGTACTCGACGCACCGCAGGTGCAGGATCTTGGCTCCGTTGGCCGCCATCTCCAGCGTCTCCTCATAGGAGATGCGCGGGATCTGGCGGGCGTTGGAGACGATGCGGGGGTCGGCGGTGAAGATGCCGTCGACGTCGGTGTAGATCTCGCAGACGTCGGCGTGCAGCGCGGCCGCGAGGGCCACGGCCGTGGTGTCGGAGCCGCCGCGACCGAGCGTCGTGATGTCCTTGGTGGTCTGGGAGACGCCCTGGAAGCCGGCGACGATCGCCACCGCGCCCTCCTGGAGAGCCTTCTCGATCCGTCCCGGCGTGACGTCGATGATCTTGGCCCGCCCGTGCTCTGAGTCGGTGATGACGCCGGCCTGCGAGCCGGTGAAGGAGCGGGCCTCCTGGCCGAGGTTGCCGATCGCCATCGCGAGCACGGCCATGCTGATCCGTTCGCCGGCGGTGAGCAGCATGTCGAGCTCGCGAGCCGGCGGCAGCGGAGAGATCTCGTTGGCGAGGTCGATCAGCTCGTCGGTGGTGTCGCCCATGGCCGAGACGACCACGACGACGTCGTGGCCGGCCTTCTTGGTCGCGACGATGCGCTGGGCGACCCGCTTGACGCTCGTGGCGTCGGCGACGGAGGAGCCCCCGTACTTCTGGACGACAATGCCCACGACGATGTCCTTGGTGGTGCGGGAGGATTGAGGCGGTGGCTCGGGCATCGTTGGCCGGCCACCCGGACATCGTACCGGCCCCGTTCCGGCGGCCTCGACCGTCGTTCCCGTCGTGGGACCTCGAGATCACGCCACCTGGGCAACGGCACGTGGCGCGGACCCCACGGCTCGCGCCATCGGGTCCGCGCCACGTGGGCGGGCAGTGCCTTGTCAGGAGGTCTTCAGCGTGAGCCCGTAGGCACTGAGGATCTCGTTGACCGGCTGGAAGTACGTCGTGCCGCCGACGCTGCAATTGCCGGAGCCCCCGGAGGTGACGCCCTGGGCTTGGTTGCCCGAGAGGGCCGAGCCGCCCGAGTCTCCCGGCTCGGCGCACGCGCTCGTGCGGATCAGGCCGGTGACGGACCCCTCGGCGTAGTTGACCGTGGCACCGCGGGCCTGGATCGTCCCGCACTGCCAGCCGGTGGTGGATCCGGAGCGGCAGATCGACGACCCGATCGGGGCGTCACTGGAGCCGCGGACGGCGACGCTGCCACCGGAGTAGTTGTTGACCGACCCGGTGATGGAGGCCGACGTCGTGACGTAGGCGTAGTCGTTGCCGGGGAAGCTCGAGCCGGCGAAGCGGCCCGACGGGGACGTCGTGCTGGTGCCCGTCGTGCCGCAGTGCCCGGCAGTGATGAACCCACCGTTGACCGCGAAGCCGATCGAGCAGCGGCCACCGCCGATGTAGTAGGCGTCGCCGCCCTGGGCGAGCGGCTGCGGCATCTCGGCGGAGCGCTCGATCGTGACGGCCTCGGCCGGCACGCCCGCATCGGCCACGAAGTCCTCTGCTGCCGCCTCGCCTCGCGTGGAGACGACCACCGAGCTGGACTCGACGTCCGCGAACCAGCTCGCGACGCTGTCCGGCGCCTCGGCCTTGGCGGCGTCGAGCTTCTCGACGTAGCCCTCCAGGTCGTCGTCGGAGCGCTCGACCTGCTGGGCCTCGGCGCCCTCGGCCCGGACCTGCTCGGCTGCGGCGCGATCGGTCACCGCGACCACGAGCGTGCCGGCCTTCTCGTCGTACCAGGACCCGGCGTGGTCGGCGCCGAGCGCGGACCGCAGTGACTCATCGGCTGCCGCGGCCTGCTTCTCGTCGGCGACGCGGTCCTTGGCCTCGGACGAGGACAGCCCGAGGTCGCGTTGCATCGCGGTGTGCATGCTGTCCGCAGGTGGCGTGGCGTCCGGTGCCGGCGCTGCGCTGGCCTGCTGGCCGGCGAGGGTGGCGATGACGGCAACCGCCGCCACCGACCCAAAGACGTTGAGCTTTCGTGTGGCCACTGTGATCTCCTTCGTCGTGGTGCCGGCTGGGGTTCACCGAGCTGGCACCAACCCGCGAGGACGACGTCACGATCGGGACCGGCGCCGTCTCCCGCACTGTTCCGGGGGTGGGTTCACCCCCGCAGCCCCCCCGAGGGGTTGGCCCGACGCTACTGCGTCGGGGAGCGGCGACGGGCATACCGGAACGGTCATACCGCGGGGGTGATGCCCGGATCCTGCTGGACGCCGAAGCCGCGATGGCGCGGCAACCACGCGGAGTACACCGAGCTGCGCTCGACGAGGTCGCGGTGGGCGCGCTTCACCGTGCCGAGCACCGCACCGGCGTGCTCGGCGGCCGCGGAGTCCGACCGCCAGCCGATCACGTGGTTCCACCGCAGCGGGACCCCGGCGAGCGGGACCGTCACCAGACCCGGCAGCACCCGGTTGGCCTGGCAGAGCGCGACGGCGGTGCCGGAGCCCACCAGGTCGACGCAGCTCGCAGCGTCGGCGACGTACAGGCTGCGGGGCGTGAATCCTTCGCGGGCGCACGCGGCTGCGAAGCACTCCTGGAAGCAGCCGTCGCCGGGCGTGGCCGCCCACTCGGCGTCGCCGAGCTCGCGCAGGGAGACCTCGTCACGATCGGCGAGCGGATGCCCCTGCGGGAGCAGGACGAAGACCGGGTCGACGGAGAACGTTCGCCACGTCAGGCCCGCCTCGCTCGGCGTGCCCGCCCCTGCGCAGACACCGATGACACCGAAGTCCAGCCGGCCGTCGGCGAGCTGGCCGGTGACCTCGTCGGCCGACCAGGAGGCCATCGTGGAGACCTTCAGCTCCTCACGCCACTGGGAGAGCCGCTGGATCAGGGGGGCGAGGATCGAGGACGTCGAGGCGCCGATGGACAGGTGCTCGGGTGCGTCCCGGCCTCGCTCGGTGTCACTGAGCCTCGTGGCGTCGTCCATCAGCCCCGACATGGCGGGCAGCAGCATCCGGGCTCGCCCGATGACCAGCTCGCCGAGGGCCGTGGGACGGACGCCGCGATGGTCGCGCTCGAACAGCGGTCCGCCGAGGGTGCGCTCGATGCGGCTGAGCTGCGCGGTGAGGGCGGGCTGCGCGACGCCCAGCTCGGCAGCCGCCTTGGTGACGCTGCCGGCCTCCGCGATGGTCGAGACGACCCTCAGGTGCCGCAGCTCGAGCTCCATCTCCCGATGGTATCCGCGGCCGCGTCGCGGCACCGCCCGAGCGCTCGTCGACGGGCGTGGACCGACGAGTCGGGAGAGGTGGCCGTCGTCAGCCGGCGATGGAGGTGCGGCCCTCGAAGGCGCGGCCGAGGGTCAGCTCGTCGGCGTACTCCAGGTCGCCACCCACCGGCAGGCCGCTGGCCAGCTTGCTGACCCGCAGGCCGAGGCTGCTGAGCATGCGGATGAGGTAGGTGGCCGTGGCCTCGCCCTCGAGGTTCGGGTCGGTGGCGATGATGACCTCGGTGACCGTGCCGTCCTGCAGGCGGCCGAGCAGCTCCTTGATGCGCAGCTGGTCCGGGCCGATGCCGGCGATCGGACTGATCGCACCGCCGAGCACGTGGTAGCGACCGCGGAACTCACGCGTCCGCTCGATCGCGACGACGTCCTTGCTCTCCTCCACGACGCACAGAACCGTGTCGTCACGACGCGGGTCCGCGCAGATGCGGCACTTCTCGTCGACCGTGACGTTGCCGCAGACCGCGCAGAAGTGCACCTTGGACTTCACGTCGACCATCACGGCCGCGAATCGCCTGACGTCCTCGGGGTCGGCGTCCAGCAGGTGGAACGCGATCCGCTGGGCGCTCTTGGGACCGATCCCGGGCAGCTGCCCGAGCTCGTCGATGAGGTCCTGGATGACGCCGTCGTACACCCGCTCAGCCTAGGGCACCGGGGCACAGTCGCAGGCCCGGCGCGCTGGCCCCTCAGGCCTCGAGGCCGCCGATGAACCGGACGAGCTGCTCCAGGCGGCGGTCCTCCTGCTCGGGGTGGGAGAGGACCCCCGCGGTGACGGCCTCGCCATCGAGCAGGTGCACCACGCTCATCAGCAGGGTGTCGAGCTCGTCCGCGGGCACCGTCGCGGCGACGGGCAGCTCACGTCCGATCGCCGCGATCTCCCGGTGGTACCGCTCGACCAGCGGCGCCAGGCCGTCGCGGAGATCGGCGTCGTGCCGGGCGGCGACCAGCAGCTCGTACCAGGCGGCGTTCATCGGGGCCCGGCACGCGCGACGCAGCAGCACGAGACACTCCTGCACCGTGACCTCGGTCGCCGCCAGGAGGCCTTCCCGGAAGTCGTCGAACTGGCGCGCCCGGACGGTGTCGGCGGCGGCGAGCACGAGGTCGAGCCGGGAGGGGAAGTGCCGAAACAGACCACCGGCGGAGACCCCCGCGCGCCGTCCCACCTCGGCCGTCGTGGTGCCGGCGTAGCCCCGCTCGGCCAGGCAGGTCACCGTGGCATCGACGAGGGCGGCGACGGTCGCCTCCCGCCGCTGGGCCTGGGTCCGTCGGACCCGGCCCACCTCGGTCCCGGACGTCGCCACGATGCTCAGCGTGCCACCGCCGCGGCCCTCGCAGCGGCCGGGGTCGGCTCGCCGGCGCGCAGGAAGCGGCCGGGCCCGACCTTCCTCCCGGAGTGCTCCACGAGCTCGCCGTCGAGCCACAGCGGCTCGCCGCCGACGACCGTCGCGGTGATCGCGGCGTCGTTGCGGTTGACCATCCGGCTCATGCCGCCGAACTCCGGCATCACGGCCTCGTGGTACTCGTCGACGCTGGCGTCGAGGCCGGTGGGGGCGATGACGACGAGGTCGGCACGATCGCCGACACGCAGGTGCCCGGCATCGATGCCGTAGACGTCGCCCAGCTCGCCGGTGAGCTTGTGCACGGCGTGCTCGATGCTCATGATCGGGCGCCCCTCACGGTGCGAGCGGTGCACGCGCTCGAGCATGCGGACCCCGAAGTTGTAGAACGCCATGTTCCGCAGGTGCGCCCCGGCGTCGGAGAACCCGATCGTGATGCCGTGCCGGATGAGCATCTTGTCCTGGATCTCGGGCCGCGCGTTGGCGATGTTCGTCTTCCAGCGCAGCTTCGTGCCGTGCTCGACGACGAGGTCGAGGTAGCAGTCGACGGCGTGCAGGCCCCGCTCGCGGGCGACGTCGCCGATGTGGCGGCCGACCAGCGAGGCGTCAGGACACTCGGTGATCTCGGCGTCGTCGAAGTCGCGGTGCCAGACGCGCGGGGAGAAGCGCTTGTCGAAGTCGCGACGGAACCAGCGGCGGTAGGCCTCGTCGGAGAGCAGCTCGTTGCGCCCCATCTCCTCGCGCAGGTGCAACGCCTCCCGACCGCTGCCGAACTCCTCGAAGACGACGAGGTCGATGCCGTCAGCCCAGACCCGGAAGGTGGTGGGCAGGTGCTGCCACACGAAGCGGCCACGGCCGACCCGGTTCGCGAGCCACGCGAGCGGGGCGAAGATGTGCTGGACCCATGGCTCGGCCTTGGTGTCGGCGGCCGCGAGCAGGGAGACGGTGAGCGGCTTGCGGAACAGGCCGGTCGAGGTGGCGAGGTAGAAGGCGACGTCGTACTTGCGGTTGAGGTTCGGGACGCCCTGGAGGACGCGACCGCGACGGCGCAGGATTCGGCTGATGCGACGGAACTCCTTCCAGCTGGCGTAGGTCGAGGGCAGGGAGCGCGAGCGGTAGCGGTCGCCGTCGAGCTTGTCCCACGGGTTCGTCATCGTGGAGATGCCCAGGAAGCCGGCGTCCAGCGCCTCCTCCAGGCGACGCTCGATCTCGACCATCTCCCCGCGCGTGGCCGACTGGCCGGGGTCCGTCGACCGGCCCAGGCCCATCACGCTGGCCCGGACGTCGGAGTGGCCGAGGAACGAGGCGACGTTGGGGCCGAGCGGCATCCGCTCGAGCGCCTCGACCCACTCGGCGGGCGTCCGCCACGTCTTGGCGTCCTCGAGAGCGGCGAGGACGTGGGCGCGGGGCAGCGCCTCGACCCGGCTGAACAGGTCGGCGACGTCCAGGGGCGTGGAGTAGACCGAGGAGAGCGAGCAGTTGCCCACCAGGACCGTGGTCACGCCGTGCCGCACGGACTCCCCGAGCCCGGGTGCCACCTGCAGCTCGGCGTCGTAGTGCGTGTGGGCGTCGACGAACCCCGGGAGGACCCAGCGGCCCTCCGCCTCGACGACGCGGCAGCCGGGGCCGATCGGCAGGTCGGGGGCGACGGCCACGACGTGCCCGTCACGCACTCCCACGTCGGCGCGCACGCCCGGCGCACCCGTGCCGTCGAAGCAGGTGCCGCCTCGCACCACCAGGTCCAGATCGTCCGGAGCATCCATGGGCGTGACCTCTCTCACAGAGGTGCCCAACATAGCGAGTGGTCGCTCGCTATGTCCAGTGATCGGTGCCGAGGAAGGTCGCGAGGACGTCGTGACCCCGGCTGGCGAGGATCGACTCGGGGTGCCACTGGACGCCCTCGACCGGGTGGGTGGTGTGTCGCAGGCCCATCACGACCCCACCGGCGGTCCGGCTGGTGACGACGAGCTCCGGTGGCAGCGTGGCCTCGTCGACGACGAGCGAGTGGTAGCGGCCCACGACCAGGGGGCTGGGCAGGCCGGTGTGCACACCGAGCCCGTCGTGGTGGACCAGTGACGGCTTGCCGTGGACGACGTCGTCGGCTCGGACCACCGCGGCCCCGTAGGCCTCCGCGATGGCCTGGTGGCCCAGGCACACGCCCAGCAGCGGCGTAGTGGGGCCGAGCCGTCGGACCGCCTCCACGCACACCCCGGCGTCGGCCGGGGTGCCCGGGCCCGGTGAGAGCACGACATGGCTGACGGCCTCGTCGGCGCACAGGGCCACGAGGGCGTCGGCGTCGATCTCGTCGTTGCGCAGCACCTGCGCCGTCGCCCCGAGCTCGCGGACGTACTGCACGAGGTTGAAGACGAAGGAGTCGTAGTTGTCCACGAAGAGCACCCGCGCCCCCGCCCGCTGAGTGTGACGTTCTGGCCCCGAACAGCGTCGAAACTGGGCCGAAACGTCCCACTCAAAGGCTCTGCTGGACAGGCGGGCGGTCAGGGGGCCGGGGGCCGGCCAGGTGCCGACGCCGTCGATCGAGCTGACCGGCACGACGCCGCGCAGTGCGTTGACGGCGAAGACCTCCGACGCATCGACGAGGTCGGAGAGCGTGAGCCGGTGCTGCAGCACTGGAACACCCTCGGCCAACAGGCGATCGACGACGGCAGTCCGTCCGGTGCCGGGCAGGATGCGCCCGTCCAGCGCAGGAGTGTGCACCCCGTCGTCGTGAACGACGAAGACGTTCGCCCGCCCGGTCTCCAGCACCGTCCCGTCGACATCGATGACCAGCACGTCGCGACCGTCCTCGCGCTCCATCGCGCGACGATCGACCCACTTGTGCGGGCCCTGGCCGCCCGGCACCACCACTGGTGCGAGCGCCCAGGACTGCGGCGTCTGGCCCAGGGGGCTCGTGCGGATGGAGATGCGCACGCCGTCCGGTCCCGGCACGGCGTCGATGCGAAGGCGGTGGAGCCCACGCAGCGCGGCGGCGCGGCGAAACAGCGCATCCTCCAGGCCGGCGCGCACCGTCTCGCCATAGATGGCGCGGACGCTCGCGTCGAGCCTGGCCACGTGCGCCTCGACGTCGATCGGACGCCCGTGTCGTACCAGCAGCGTGTCGTAGATGCCCAGGGCGACGTCGACGTGACTCGCCGTCGCCACCGCGACGGCGGCCTGCTCCGTCTCGACGGAGGCCGTGGGCTCGACGTCCCCAGCAAGCGTCCCACCGACGGCGTCGATGAGCGGCCGGGCCTTCACCAGGCACTCGACGTACTCGGCCTGCGGCGACGAGTCGGCCACGATGCCCCCGCCGACCCCGAGCCACACCCGGCCCTGCGCGACCTCGAAGGTCCGGATCGCGACGTTGAGCTCGAGCCCCGCGCCCACGCTCGCGTGCCCGATCGCCCCGGTGTAGGTCTCGCGGGCCGTCGGCTCCAGGTCCGCCGCGACCTGCATCGCCCGCACCTTGGGTGCACCGGTGACCGATCCCGGCGGGAAGGTGGCGGCCAGCAGGTCCCCGTCGCGGACGCCGGGCTCCAGGTGGCCGACGACGTCGGAGACGAGGTGCCACACGGCATGTCTCTCGAGCCGCGCGAGCGAGGGGACCCGCACGCTGCCGGGGGCGCAGACGCGGCCGAGGTCGTTGCGCATCAGGTCGACGATCATGACGTTCTCGGCGCGATCCTTGGCCGAGGCGACGAGCTCGCCGGGGTCGCTCGACAACGGTGCCGTGCCCTTGATGGGCGACGTCAGCACCTCGGTGCCGGTGCGCCGCAGGAACAGCTCCGGCGACAGGCTCGCCACCGCGCCCTCGGGGGCGTCGACGAAGGCCGCGTAGGCGGGCGACAGCGCCTCGACGCCGGCGCAGAACAGGTCCAACGGGTCCCCCATGAAGGGCGCCTCGAGCCGCGCGCAGAGGTTGACCTGAAAGATGTCCCCGGCCGCGACGTGCTCCAAGGCGCGACCCACCGCGGCGCGGTGGCCTTCTGGCCCGGGCGTCATCTCGAACGTGCCCACGGCGTGCGGCTGTGGATCCCCCGATGCGGCAAGCGCCGCGAGCACGTCCTCGTCGTCGTCACGACCCAGACCATCGCGGCACAGCGTCTCCAACCACCACACGCCGCCGGTTCGCCGCACGACGCGGTCGTAGAAGGCGATGCGGTGGTCCGGCTGCGGGACGGGACGGACAGCGGGTTCGGGGACCTGCTCGAGCCGCCGCCCCAGGCGGTGGCTCCAGACGCCGATCCACCCACCCCCGAAGCCGTGGTCCGCCGTGGCGGGGACCGGCAGGTCGAACGGGTCATCGGCCACTGCCACGGGATCGAAGGCGATCAGCGCCTCCCCGTGGTGCCAGGCACCGACCAGGCCGACGAGACGGTTCCTGCCCCGGAACCGGCGCAGGACGTCGAGCGGCGCGGCATCGAGGTCCAGCCGCCGGCGGCGGACGTCAGTCGTGGTCGATCTCATCGATCACGCGCGCCCCGAGCTCGCGGCTGAGCAGCTGCTCGGGATCGGCGCCGGCATCGACGACCGGGTCGTCGAGGTCCACGGCGGCATCGGGGTCGACCCGGTCCGGCGCCGGGCCCGTCATGGCTTCCCTGACGGCATCGGGGGCGTTGACCCCCCGAGAGGGCTCGGGGGACTCCGGCGCGGCCGCCGTCGTGCCCTGCTGGGCCGGCCCGCCGGACTCGGTCCTGGTGGCGGCGGGGGGACGCGCGGCAGACTCCTGCTGCGCCACCGACCCGCGCGGGTCGACGGAGGGGTCGACGATCGCGTCGATGCGCCAGGTGACACCGAGGACCTCGTGCAGCGCCTTCTGCACGTAGTCGGCTGACCCACTACCGACGAAGGAGTCCCGGGCGCCGGCGTTGACGAGGGCGATCGTCAGCGTGCCGTTCTCCAGACCGACGACCTGGGCGTTCTGGCTCAGCATGATCCACGTGAACCGACGCAGGTCCTTCACGACGTCGAGCACCTGCGGCCACAGTCGTCGCACGTCGGCGATGCCGAGGGCTCCGGGGTCGGCCGCCGGTGCCTCGGCTGCCGGTGTCCCAGCGGCAGGAGGCGCCTGCGTCGCCGCGGTGGCATCGGGAGTGGTGGCGCGAGGCCGGTCCTCCTCCTGGGCCGACCCGGGCTCGGCGAACGTCTGCCCGGGGGCGCTGGGGGCAGGGTCGGCGTGCTCAGGCTCCGAGGCCTCGGGGGGCACGAACGCGGGCGACTCGACGGGCGGGGCCTCTGGCTGCGGGGCGGCCGGCTCGGCATGGGGGCGAGCCGGGGCGCGTCCAGTCGCAGGCTCGGTCTCCCAGGGAGGACCGGGGTCCGGCTCGGCAGCAGGCTGGGCGACCACCGGTGCGTCGATGGGCGGCTGTGCCGATCGCTCCGGCTCGGCCGACCCCGCCGCCGGCTCCGGAGCCGCGGGGGCCGGCCCGCCCATGGAGAGCCGGCGTTCGATGCGGTCCAACCGGGAGGCGAAGCCACGCGCGCTGTGATCGGCCGAGGGCACGAGGATCCTCGCGCACATGAGCTCCAGCAGCAGCCGGGGCGCCGTGGCGCCGCGGAACTCCATCAGGGCGTCGTTGACGAGGTCCGCGGCGCGGGTCAGCTCGGAGGGACCGAAGCCGGAGGCCTGCTGCTGGAGCCGCTCGGCCCGGTCACCGGGCACCTCCAGCAGACCCGTGGTCAGGGCGTCGGGGACCGCCGTGAGGACGACGAGGTCGCGCAGGCGCTGCAGGAGGTCCTCGGCGAAGCGCCGCGGGTCCTGCCCGGACTCGATGACCTTGTCCACGACGTGGAAGACGGTGGAGCCGTCGGACGCCGCGAAGGCGTCGATGGCCTCGTCGAGCAGGCTGTCGGGGGTGTATCCCAGCAGCTGGACGGCGAGCTCGTAGGTGACTCCGGACGGTCCGGCGCCGCCGAGCAGCTGGTCCAGGACGCTGAGGGTGTCCCGCACCGACCCGGCGCCGGCGCGCACCACGAGCGGGAGGGCCGTCGGCTCGAGCTGCACGCCCTCCGCCTCGCACAGCTGCAGCAGGTAGTCGCCCAGGGTCTTGGGCGGGACGAGGCGGAACGGGTAGTGGTGCGTCCGCGACCGGATGGTCCCGATGACCTTGTCCGGCTCGGTCGTGGCGAAGATGAACTTCAGGTGCGGCGGCGGCTCCTCGACGAGCTTGAGCAGCGCGTTGAAGCCCTGCGGGGAGACCATGTGGGCCTCGTCGATGATGTACACCTTGTAGCGGCTGCTGACCGGGGCGAAGAACGCCCGCTCCCGCAGGTCTCGGGCGTCGTCGACGCCGCCGTGGCTGGCGGCGTCGATCTCGATGACGTCGACGCTGCCCGGGCCCCCGCGAGCGAGGTCGCGACAGCTCTGGCACTGACCGCACGGGTCGGCCACGGGGGCCTGCTCGCAGTTGAGGGTGCGGGCCAGGATGCGAGCGCTGGTGGTCTTGCCGCAGCCGCGCGGGCCGGAGAAGAGATAGGCGTGGTGCACCTTGTTGCCCCCGAGCGCGTGGCGCAGGGGCTCGGTGACGTGGTCCTGCCCGATGACCTCGGTGAAGGTCTCCGGCCGGTATCGGCGGTACAGCGCGAGGGGGGCATCCACACCCAGAGACTATCGACCGGGAGGGACAAGGCCCATCGGCGCCGCTCGACCACACGGATGCGCGAGGTCCCACATGGCTGCACGACCCAGGAGTCCGCCGAGAGGACCGACGCTGCCTGGGGCCGCCTGCAGCACGTGCCACAATCTGGCAGACTCTCCCACTGAGCACGGCAGCGCCTTCTGTTGCACCCTCGGCGCTGATCGTGGCTCTGCCTCGTCTACTCCCGTTGACGGGGCAGAGGCGGCGGTCCTGGGCATCGATAGTGTCCAGGACCGCCGTTCACATACTCGCCGAATGTGGCGCCGTTGGGGGCTTTTCTCGCAAGTTCGTGAGGGTCGGACCTGGAACGCTGCGCCCTTCTCAGAGGCCGTCGCGGCCCGTGCCCCAGGCCTGTCGGACCTCGGCCGCCTCGGTCGTGGCCCGCAGCACCGACGTCAGGAGCTCCTCCAGGCTGGCGGAGCGAAGCAGGCCGAGCTGGTCGAGCGGGCCCAACGGCGCCATGGCCGCCAGCTGCCACGCCGAGGCGACCGTCTCGGCCGAGAGCTCGACGTCCGCCGGCCAGGCCCCGGGACCATCCCCCCGCGCCGCGACCTCTGCGCGGACGACGGCCTCCGTCTCGGTGAGCAGCCCCTCCAGCGAGTCGTCCCAGGCGAGCAGCTCGAGGTCCTCCACCTCCGCCCGCGGGTAGGGGTCCTCAGGAAGCCACCGCGTCACCTCCACGCGCCGCGTCCCGACCGCCACGAGGCCGATGACCCCGTCCTGGGGCTCCACCTGCACCACCCGAGCCATGGTGCCCGTGCTGAACCGCTGGTCGCCGCCGCCGGACTCCAGGCCACGCTCGATGAGCACGACGCCGAGCTCGGGCACGTCACCCTGCAGGACCTCCGTGAGCATCGCGACGTAGCGCGGCTCGAAGATCCGCAGGGCCAGTGGCATGGCCGGGAACAGCACCGTCCCGAGCGGGAACATCGGCAGCGGCTCGGACACGGTCCCAGCGTGGCACCGCAGGGGTGCGCCCGCAGTCCGGCGACGGCGAGCCGGCGGTCGTCAGCGGGGGACGATGCCCGTGCGCCCCTCCCAGCTGCCGTGCTCGGCGACCGGCCGGAACCGCAGGGTCGTGAACTCGTGGTGGAAGTCGCGGCGGTCTCGCTCGGCCATCGCGTCCGCGTGGCGCCGCGGAGCGTCGGCACCGCTGCGCCCGAAGACCATGTCGGTCATGTTCTGCGTCGTCCGCCAGATCGACATCGTCGCCACCGTGTGCGGCGGGCGCATCCCGGCCAGGGCGAGCGTCGTGGCCGGGTCGTCGCGCACGAGCCGCTCCACGGGCCGGCCCCACCGGATGAAGCGGGGCACCTCGCGCCACCGCAGCCGCGCGAGGGTGAAGGCCACGGCGGGCGCCTCGGGGTCGGATCGCTCGGCCACCTCCGGCAGGTCGCCCAGCTCGTTCACCCGGCCCCAACGACGCTGGAACGCCAGCCGGACGTGCCACCCTCCGGAGAGCTGGCGGCCGAGCGGGTCGCGAGCCAGGAAGGCATCGAGCGCCGCCTCGTCGTCCCACGCGCAGAACACCGCCAGGTGTCCCAGCTGCAGACGCCCCGGAGAGACGACCGGTGCGCCCAGGCGCATGCCGGCCAGGCACTCGGCGTGGCGCAGGCCGTCGACCCGGCTCGCCGGAGCGCGGACGAGCGCGGCCGCGCCGGCTGCCGGAGTGACCCGGGCGAGGTGGAGGGAGTGCACGAGCCCAACCTAGGGACGTCGTGGTCCGCGTCAACCGGTCAGGTCGTGGAAGCGCAGCCAGGCGTCGACGGTCTCGTAGGCGAGCTTCCGGGGCCCATCGAGCGAGAGGAAGACGTCGTGCCGGGCGTCGGGGATCGGGATCGACCACACGGCGTCGCCCAGGCACCCCGACCAGCGGGCGATCTGCTTGACGTCGAGAACGGCGTCGGAGACGTCGGTACGGTCCTTCCAGGTGCGGGACAGGTGGGACTTGTCCGAGCGCAGGACCAGCGAGGGGACGCCGATGTCCAGGCCCCGGTGCAGGCGCGCGTGGCCGGCGCGCACCGCCGTGAGCCAGCCGAGCGTGACGGGGAACCCCGCGAGCGGCTTCCAGTCCAGCTCGTACTCCCACTCGCCACGCCCGGTCGCGGACAGGCTGGTGCCGTAGGCGTCGGTGGGCGGGAGGTCGAGGACCCGCAGGGGCCGGACCCGGGCGACGGCTCCGATCACCTGCGTGCCGACGCTGCGCATCCACGCCTGGCCCTGCAGGTCGAACCACGGGCTGTTCAGCACCAGGCCGGACACTCCTGCTCCCTGCGAGCCGCCGTCCTGCTCGTTCATCCGGTGCAGCCACAGCGGCAGCACCAAGCCGCCCGTGGAGTGGGCCGACAGCAGGACGGGGGCGTCGTCGCACTCCTGCCGGACGATCGCGAGGGCCCGGTCGAGCTCAGCGTCGTAGAGGGCGAGGTCGGAGACGTAGTGCGCCGTCTGGTCCGCGCGGCGCGACCTCCCGCACTTGCGCAGGTCGAGGGCATAGAAGGCGAAGCCACGGTCGGCGTAGAACTCGGCCAGCTCACGCTGGAAGAAGTAGTCGCTGAACCCATGGACGTACAGCACGGCCCGCTCCGGCGCCTTCGCGCCCGTCCACGCGCGGCGCACGATCGTCGCAACGATCTCGCCCTCGTCGTCGGGGTCGTCACCGAGGTCGATCGTCTGCTGCTCGTACCCGTCGCCGAGGACATCGGCCTGCCAGTCGCCCACGGGCAGAGGATAGCGGTCGGCACCCCGTCCACGCGGCCATCCTGAGGACCTCGCCACCCACCTGCGACCATCGCCCGGCTCCTCCCCGAGCGTGGGCGGTGAGTGGCTAGTCCTACTGGGCCATCGGCGGTGGATGACTCGTGGAACGACGGGTCATTCCGCGACCTGTCCACCGCCGGGCAGCGGGTAGCACGAGCGACCCACCGCCCAGGGGGACCGTCAGTGGTTGCGCAGCATCTCGATGAGCTCGTCCTTGGTCGCGTCCGAGTACCCCTGCAGGTCCAGCTCCTTGGCCCGGTCCTTCAGCTCCTCGACCGTCCAGTCCTCGTAGGACCCGGACTCGCCGCCACGGCTCCCCACCGTCCTCTCGCCATCACGGGCGGCAGCGTTGGAGATGCGCGCGGCCTTCTCCTTCGACGCGCCGTCCTCACGCAACGACTCGTACATGTCCGGCTTCTTCAGCGACGGGTCGTCGTCGGCATCGTTCTTTCCTGCAGGCATCTGGTCCTCCTCAGAAGATGGGCTTTCCACCGGTGACCCCGAGCACCGTCCCGGACACGTAGCCGGCCTCGGCGTCGCTCGCCAGGAAGACGAACGCCGGCGCGACCTCGGACGGCTGGCCGGCGCGGCCCAACGGGGTGTCCTCGCCGAAGCCGGCCAGGTGGTCCCCCTCCTGGGTCGCGGGCTGCAACGGGGTCCAGATCGGCCCGGGAGCGACGGCGTTGACACGGATGCCGTCCGCGCCGAGCTCGGCGGCCAGGTTGACGGTGAGGTTGTTCAGCGCCGCCTTGGTGGCGGCATAGTCCAACAGGGCGACCGACGGCTCGAAGGCCTGGATGGACGTGTTGTTGATGATCGACCCGGGCCGCTCCCGCAGGTGCGGCACGGCCGCGCGCGTCATCCAGATCGTCGCGTACAGGTTGGTCTTGAGCGTGCGGTCGATGTTCTCGTCCGTCAGCTGCTCGATGCCGGCCTCCCGCGCCATCTGGTAGCCCGCGTTGTTCACGAGGACGTCGAGTCCGCCCAAGGTCTGGACCGTCTCGGCCACGACGCGGTCGCACTCCGACCGCTCCCGCAGGTCCACCTCCATGGCGATCGCCCGGCGCCCCGCCTGCTCGACGAGCGCGACGGTCTCGTCGGCGTCCGCGCTCTCCTCGGCCTGGTACGTGAACGCGACGTCGGCACCCTCTCGGGCGTAGGCGATGGCCACGGCCCGGCCGATGCCGGAGTCGCCACCGGTGACCAGGGTGCGCATCCCGGCGAGCCGGTCGTGGCCGACGTAGCTGTCCTCGCCGTGGTCGGGCCGCGGGCGCATGGCGTCGGTCGAGCCGGGCGGCTGCTGCTCCTGCGGCTCGAACCCACTCATGCTGGTTCCGGCTCGGTCTCGGGCTCGGGGATGCTCGGGCTTCCCGGGACCTCGGGGACGTCGTTGGGGTCGTCCGGGACGATGCTCGGCTCGATGGTCGGTTCGTCGGGCGCGATGGTCATGATCGTGCTCCTCGGGTCGTCCGATGCTGTCCCTTCGACCGTGCCACGGCCTCGGTGAGCGCGCACCCCGGACGTCAGTAGCGCGGCGGCGAGGGCGTGAGGAGCTGGTCGACCGGGGCGTGGTCGTCGGTGAGGACGTCCGCGTCACCCATCCACGCCTGCAGGGACTCGCCGGAGCGTGCCTCCCAGGCGACCTCCCGGTCCTGCAGGGCAGCGCCGAGGGCAGCGGCATCGAGCGGCTCGTCGGACGCGACGGCGACGAGGTTGCCGCCGGCGCCGTCGGCACGCTCGTGCGTCTGCGTCGTCCCGAGCAGCGCCACGTGGTCGAAGACGGTCACCATCGTGCGCAGCTGGGCGCGAGCGAAGCCGAGGTCGCCGTAGTCGATGAGGTTCGCGACGTAGGTGCCCCCGGGCCGCAGCACGCGGTGCACCTGCTCGAGCGCCTCACGCGTCGTGAGGTGCCACGGGACGCTGACCCCACCGAAGGCGTCGCCGACCACCACGTCCCGCTCGCCGTCCGGGAGCCTGTCCAGCCCCAGCCGACCGTCCTCGACCCGCACCTCGAGGTCATCCCCGGTCCGCAGCCCCAGCGCGTCGCGGTCGACCTGCAGCACGCCGGCGTCGATCTCGGAGACCACGCTGGTGCTCCCGGGCCGCTGGTCCCGCAGGTAGCGCGGCAGGGTGAGGCCGCCTCCGCCGAGGTGGTAGGCGTCGACGGCCTCCTCGCCGGGGTGGCGCACGTCGATGGTGGCCGCGATCGCACGGACGTACTCGAACTCCAGCGTGGTGGGGTCGGCGAGGTCGACGTAGGAGTGCCGCAGACCGTCCAGCACGAGCGTCCGGCCCTCGGGCCGATCGGGGTCCGGCACCACCGAGGCGCAGTGGTACGTGGTCTCGACGTCGCAGCCACCCGGCGCGACGGCCGCCGTGAGCCCCCCACCGAGGACGAGCACGCCCGGCAGGATCCCGAAGCGCCAGCCACGGACCCGCACCTCGACGACGACCGCCGCCGCGACGAGCGCGATGCCCAGCCCCACCAGGATCGTGCTGACCCGCACGACCGAGATCAGCACGAAGCCGGTGACCACCGTGCCGACGATGGCCCCGACGGTGCCGATGCCGGACAGGCGGCCGACGATCGTCCCGGTCTGGCCGAGGTCGGTCAGCACCAGCTTGGTGACCATCGGGGTCACGGCCGAGAGCAGTGCACCGGGGACGAGGATCATCACCGCGGCCACGAGGAGCAGGAGACCGCCTTGCGCGTCGACGCTCCCTGCGCTGCGGACCACGAACGGCGTCGCCGCCGTGGCGACGCCGGAGACCGCCAGCAGCGGGCCGATGGCGCGACGCGGGTCGATGCGGTCCGCTGCCTGCCCGCCGGCCCACGAGCCGAGGGCGATCGCCGCGAGGGCGATGCCGATGACGGTGGTGCTCGTCTCGAGCGTCAGGCCGAGGTAGGGGGCGAGCAGCCGCAGGGCGACGAGCTCCACCACCAGGACCGCGGCCGACGAGCCGAAGACGAGCGCGGCGGCGCTGAGGTCACCGAGGGCGGGCCGGTGGTCGGTCGTCATCGTCCGATCATCGCAGGGGCGCTGCGGCCCGGCCGAGCAGTGGGATCAGGACAGGGCCCGCGTGGCTGCTTCCGCATGCAGCTCGGTGAGCCGGTCGAGCTGGCCGACGGCCTGGTCGCGCAGGCGGGTGAGCACCTCGGCGTCGAGCCCGTCGTGCTCGGCCGCGACGGCGAGCATCCCGTCGAAGCCCGACAGCTTGCCGCTCACGGCCGTCCGCAGGCCCTCGAGCTCGGTCAGGTCGGTCATCGCCGTGCGGTGCAGGAGGCTGCCGTGCGGCACCAGCCGACCGACCCGTTCCCCGACGATGCTCGCGACGCCGAGCAGGCGGTTCTCCGACGCGCCGAGGTCGTGCAGCATGACGCGCAGCCGTTCGCGCTCCTCGACGACCTCCACCAACATCTCCTGCAGCGCGGCGCGCGTGGTCGGGTCGCTCTGGCCCTGCGCGCAGCGGGCGAACAGGCGTGAGCCGCCCTCGGCGCCGGCGAGGTGGGTCTGCAGGTAGTTCTCCAGTGACATGTCTCCACTGTGCCGCGCATCGTCCGTCCCTGCGCGCTGAGCGGACCGACGTGCGGCCTGCGGCACACGGTCCTAGCGTGGTCGACATGCCGCAGGACACCACGATCGACCTGGGCCGGCCCGTCGCCGGCGACATCATCGACCTCATCCTCGACGACCACCGTCGCTTCGAGGACCTCCTGCGCCAGCTGCGCAGCAGCGAGGCCGATCGCGACGCCGTGCTCAGGGCCTTCGCCGCCCTCCACGTCGCCCACGCCGAGGCCGAGGAGTCCCACGTCTACCCACAGCTGAAGAAGCGCCGCGCCGTGGACGCCGACGAGGCCGACCACGGCGAGCACGAGCACGCCGAGGGCAACGAGGCACTCCTGGCGGTCATGGAGTGCGCGAGCACCGACACTCAGAAGTGGGCCGACGCCGTGGAGGAGCTCTCCTCGCTGGTCAACCACCACCTCGTGGAGGAGGAGCTGACCATCCTGAACCCCGCGCGCGAGGAGCTCGGGCCGCAGGTGCTCGGCTCGCTCGGCGAGGCGTTCGCCACCGAGCGCAACCGGCAGATCGACGCCGACTGCGGCCGGATCGAGAACGTCCGCCGCATCGTCACCGAGGCCGAGAAGCAGGGCCTGATCGACGACTGAGTCGCGCTTCGCGACGAGCGCCCGACCACCCCTTCGGATGCTTGCGTCCAGGCCCCACAATGTGGGGGTGAGCGACCTTCGTGACACCCAGCGCACCCTCGATCTCGCCCTGCGGATCGGGGAGCTCCTGATGTCCAACGGCGCCGGGGCGGCGGACGTCTCGGCCACGATGTCGTCGGTCTGCCACCACCTCGGCCTGCGCCAGACGCTGGTCGACGTCACCTTCACGACGCTCTCCCTGAGCCACCAGACCTCCGTCGACGACCCGGCGGTCACGATGCGACGCCACGTCAACCACCGCGAGATCGATCACGCCGACATCACCGAGGTGGACCTGCTGGTCTCCGAGCTGCTCGTGGACGGCATCAGCCGCGACGACGCGGCGAGCGAGATCGCCCGGATCTCCTCCACCGGACGCCCGCACCCACGCTGGGTCACGACCCTGGCCTGGGGAGTCACGGGTGCGGGGGTCGGGTTGCTGCTGGGCGGCGACTGGATCGTCCTGCTCGCCGCGGCCGTCGCGGCCAGCGGGATCGAGATGCTGCAGCGACAGCTGGTCAAGCGTCGCATCCCCCTGTTCTACTCCCAGATCGGCGGCGCCCTGCTCGCCACGATGATGGCGGTCGGCATCGCCGCCACGCCCGTGCCCCTGGACCCTTCACTGGTGGTCTCCGCGACGATCGTGATGCTGCTGGCCGGCCTCGGCTTCGTGGGGTCCATCCAGGACGCCCTCACGGGCTTCTACATCACCGCGAACGCCCGAGTGATGGAGGTGATGATCGCCACCATCGGGGTCATCGTCGGCGTCAGCCTGGGGCTGAGCATCGGCGGCATGCTGGGCGTGGACTTCCTGCTCGACCCGGGCACGTCAGGCCTGTCGAGGCTGCCCGAGGTGGTCGCGGGATCCGTCATCACGGCCGCCGGCTTCGCCGTGTCCACCTACTCCCCGCTGCGTGTGGTGGTCCCGATCGGGCTCATCGCGGGCGTCGCCTCGGGACTGTCGTTCGTCATGACCCAGAACGGGGTGGGTCGCGCCGCGGCGGCCGGCGTCGCCGCCATCGCGATCGGACTCGTCAGCTACGCGGTCGCCCGCGCGATCCGGGTGCCCCCACTGGTGCTCGTGGTCTCGTGCATCGTGCCGTTGCTGCCGGGCCTGTCGATCTACCGGTCGCTGTCGCTGCTCGCGAGCGAGGACACCGCCGGCATCCTGCCGATGATCACCGCCGGCGGTGTGGCGATCGCGCTGTCGGCCGGCGTGCTGCTCGGCGAGTACGTCGCCCAGCCGCTCGGCCGCGAGGCCCGGCGTCTGGAGCAGCGACTCGCGGGACCGCGCCTCGTGGGGCCCCTGCGAGCCCGTTCACGACGCTGATCCGACCTCGCCGCTGTGGCCAGCAGTGCCCGCACGGGATACGCTGCGGACTAAGCAGGCGCTTAGTCCCACCGGAGGTAGACCATGAAGCTCCGTCTCTCGGAGGAGGACGCCGCATTTCGCGAGGAGATGCGCACGTTCTTCACCACCGAGGTCCCGCAAGAGATCCGTGACACCGTCGCTGCCCGTCGAGAGCTCTCCAAGGAGCAGATCGTGCAGGCGCAGCAGGCGCTCAACGCCGCGGGCCTCGCGGTTCCCGGCTGGCCCGTGGAGTGGGGCGGCAAGGACTGGACGCCGCTGCAGCGCCACATCTGGCACGAGGAGATGCAGCTGGCCTCGGTGCCGCTGCCGCTCGCGTTCAACGCCAGCATGATCGGCCCGGTGATCGCCCAGTTCGGCTCGCAGGAGATGAAGGAGAAGTTCCTGCCCGCGACGGCGAACCTCGACATCTGGTGGTCGCAGGGCTTCTCGGAGCCGGACGCCGGCTCGGACCTCGCCTCGCTGCGCACCACCGCAGTCCGCGACGGCGAGACCTACGTCGTCAACGGGCAGAAGACCTGGACGACGCTCGGCCAGTACGGCGACTGGATCTTCACGCTCGTGCGCACCGATCCGGGCGTCAAGAAGCAGGCCGGGATCTCGATGCTGCTCATCGACATGACCTCCCCGGGGCTCACGGTCCGACCGATCGAGCTCATCGACGGCGGGGTCGAGGTCAACGAGGTCTTCTTCGAGGACGTCCGCGTCCCGGCCGAGAACCTCGTCGGCGAGGAGAACAAGGGCTGGGACTACGCCAAGTTCCTGCTGGGCAACGAGCGCGTCGGCGTCGCCCCGGTCGGCTCCACCAAGCGCGTCCTGGCCCAGGCCAAGGAGCACGCCGGCGACCGGCTCGCCGAGGACCCCCTGCTCGCCGCCCGAGTCGCCGAGCTGGAGAACGAGCTGCTGGCCCTGGAGCTCACGGCGCTGCGCGTCGTGGCGGACTCCGCCGACGGCAAGCCGCACCCGGCGTCGTCGGTCCTGAAGCTGCGCGGCACCGAGCTGCAGCAGGAGGTCAGCGAGCTGTACGTCGACCTCGCGGGTCCGGCCTCGCTCGCCTCGGGGGCCGCCGAGGGCTCCGACGTGCCCGACTGGGCCCGCGTCAGCACCCCGCAGTACCTGAACCTCCGGAAGGCGTCGATCTACGGCGGCTCCAACGAGGTGCAGCGTCAGATCATCGCCAAGACCATCCTGGGACTGTGAGGCTGCCATGGACTTCACCCTCGACTCCGAGCAGAAGGCACTGCGCGACGCCGTCCGCGGCCTGCTGACCTCGAGCTATGAATCGACAGAGACCCGCCGCGACGTCATCAAGGACGACCCCGGCTTCTCCGAGAAGGTGTGGGGCCGGCTCGCCGAGCTCGGCGCCCTGGGCCTGCCCTTCGCCGAGGAGGACGGTGGCTTCGGCGCCGGTCCCGTGGAGGTCTCGATCGTGGCCGAGGAGGTCGGCCGGACGCTGGCCCCCGAGCCGTACGTCGAGTCCGTCGTGCTGGCCGGTGGCCTCGTCGCCGCCCTGGGCACGTCCGAGCAGCGCCAGGACCTGATCGGCCGGCTCGCGGAGGGCGCGCTCGTGCTGGCCTTCGCCGACACCGAGCTCGGCGATCCGGTCACCGCGGCTGAGTCAGGCGACGGCTGGACGCTCAGCGGCGTCAAGGAGCCCGTCCTGCACGGCGCCCGCGCCGACGTCCTGCTTGTGACCGCCGACCTGCCCGACGGTGGCCGTGGGGTCTTCCTCGTCGACGGGGACGACGCGCAGCGCACCGGCTACCGCACCCACGACGGCAGCCGTGCGGCCCGCGTCGCCCTCGACGGCACGGCCGGCGTCCCGTTGGGCGAGGCCGTCGACGCGACCGACGCGATCGCCGATGCCGTGGCTCGGGCACAGGTGGCGTACGGCCACGAGGCCCTCGGCGCGATGGACTTCGCCCTGCGCGCGACGGTGGAGTACCTCAAGACCCGCAAGCAGTTCGGCGTCCCACTCAGCACCTTCCAGTCCCTGACGTTCCGCGCCGCCGACCTGTACGTGTCGATGGAGCTGGTCCGCAGCACCGTCACCTGGGCGACGATCGTTCTCGCTGACGAACCGTCACGGGCCCGCGAGGCGGCGTCGCGCGCCAAGCTGCAGGTCAGCCGCGCGGCTCGCCACATCGGCCAGGAGACCATCCAGCTGCACGGCGGCATCGGCATGACGGCGGAGTACTCGGTCGGCCACTACGTGAGCCGCCTGACCGCCATCGAGCACACGCTCGGCGCGGGCAGCGACCACCTGCGCACGCTGGCTGCCTCGATCGGGGACCACGGGGTCGTCGACCCCATCGGCGAGTGATCGGGGCTCTGCCCAGAGCGCCCGGTCCCGCGTCAGTCGGTGACTTCTCCACCCTTGGCACTCCGTCGCGGCCCTGGTCGGTGAGTTCTCCACCGTCCCAGCGCTGAGACGGTGGAGAACTCACCGCTCAACGACGGGGCCAGCTCACCCGAGCACGAAAAGACCCCTCGCGCACCCGACAGAGGTCACTGACCCTTGCTGCCTTCCGGCCCTGGGGGAGTTGGGTGATGTGTCGCCGCGCGAGGGGCTGCGCCCATCATACGGAGGGATCCCGGCTGAACCCAAGCGGGGACCGGCAGGTACGCTCGTCGGCGGAGGATTCGCATAGTGGCCTAGTGCGCTCGCTTGGAAAGCGGGTTGAGTGAAAGCTCTCAGGGGTTCGAATCCCCTATCCTCCGCCGAGAGGAGTTCTCGATACTGAACCCCTCCAGTTCTCGAAACCCCGCCCAGGACTCGTCCTGGGCGGGGTTTCTCGATTCAGACCCGTGTGCTTCTGTCGACACGTCTCTGCGAGGCTCCCTGAGACAGGAGGTCGTGGTCTTCCGCCTCGTGACGGCGGTGGGCCCTGCTTCACGCCATCGTCGCTGCGCGATTGCGCCGCGCGAGCCAGGAGACCACCGGGTAGCCGGTCACCAGGCCGAGGATGACGCCGACCTGCATCAGGAACCAGAAGGTGCCTTCGGAGGCGGGGGGCATGTACTCGTTGTAGTGGAGCAAGACCATCCAGCCGCCCATGCCGACATCGAAGGCCAGGACGGTGAGCACGGCGGCTCCTGCAGCGGCTCCGATGCCCATGCGACGTCCTCGAGAGCTCGCGGCCGACCGCTCGAACCCGAAGAGGATGAGGATCGCCAGTGCCCCGATGACCAGGATCATGACCCAGAGATCGATCCCGGCGATGGTGAGCCCGGAGGCCAGGACGAGCGGAACCCCAACCACGTGAGCCAGGGCCGAGGCCGCGCCACCCGGCAGGCCCTGCAACGTGGGCGACGCCTGCGCGCCACCGGTCGGTGCCCCATGTCCGAGCCAGCCATCTCGCTGCCGTCCGTGACGCGCGTAGAGCGGGAGCGCGAAGGGTCCCAGGTACAGGGCCGAGGAGATCCAGACGAGCTCTGAGGCAACCGTCTCGTGCCGTCTGCCGCGCCCGTAGATGTCGAGGGCGATGAGAACCGCGGAGATCAGAGCGCTGCCGATGAAGATCCACGCGACGGGCGTCATCCACCCCGGGACGTTGTTGGCCATGGTCACGATGCAGGGGTCCTGTCCGTCGAGCTCCATCTCGGGTTCATCGCAGGGGATGAGAGTGGGCCACGACAAAGGCTAGGCGCCGCCCCCTCGTTCCACACGACGACTGTCTGGCGCATGAGAGCGCGGCTTGTGCGCGCAGACGGAGGTCAGGGCCAGGGGTTCGGTTCGCACCCCTGGAGACCGAGCGTCTGCTGGAGCATGACGGGCGCGGGGCGACCGGGTGCCGGGCAGGACTCGTGACCGAATCCCAGGGCGTGTCCGACCTTGTGGTTGATGACGTAGTCGCGGTACTCGGCGAGGTCGTCGTAGTGCGGAACACCGCTGGTCCATCGAAGGGCGTTGATGACGACGTCGTTGCCGTTGCGGCACGAGACCTCCCCCCGGGTCTGCAGAGGCGCGCAGAGGAGATCCGTGGTCGCCGGACTCGCCAAGACCACCCGCAACGGGGCATCGCCGGTGCGCCGGAACGAGAAGGCCCCTCCCGCGGTCCACCCTCGCCGCTCCGAGAGCGTCGCGTCGACGGCGCTGGCGAAGTCGTTCTCGTCGATGCCGAGCCCCCCCTCGACTTCGACGCGATAGTCCACCAGACGACCGCCCTCCCCCACGCGCTCCGTCTCCCCGGAAGCCGAGGCGAAGGTCCCCGACCCAGCCGTCGGAACTGCGGTGGGCTCCGCGGACGGCGGCGGGCGGAGGTCGCAACACGAGGCCGTCGGTCGTCGGCACCGCTGGTCTTCGGCGGGCCCGTGCTCACGGCCGTGGCGTCGGACCCGGGTGCGTCATCTGACGGCTACACCGATGCCACGGCGAGGGCACAGACGAAGGCCAAGAGGGCCGTCGCAGCCCACCGCGCACCTCGGCCGCGGGCGGGGTCACGGTGACGCCCTCGGCCACTCACGACACCTTCTCCCACGACACCCCCTGGTCGTCGCTGGCGTGGATGCCGGTGGAGGTCGCCGCGTACCAGCGGCCCTCGCCCGTCTCCAGCGCTGCTGGCGTGCCGTCGAGGCGGCCACGCGTCGTCCAAGTTCGAGCGACACCGTCAGTCGAGGTCCACACCTGTCCGTCGGGTCCGACACCGACGTAGCCGAGCGCGGCTCGGTCGACGTTCACCAGTCCCGGTGCCTCGGAGAGGCTTTTGCTGCCATTCGCGTCCAGGCGTGTGAGGACCCCGTCGACGCCGGCAACCAGGACCGTCTTGCTGTCGAGGAGGATCACGTCGAGGGCATCCATCTCCGCCAGCGTGTCGAAGGTCTGCCCGCCGTCGGCGGAGATGAGGATCCTGCCGCCGACGGAGTCGTGGGCGGCGATGGTGTCACCGTCGACGTCGAGGCTGTGCAGGTCGGCCTCTCCGCCTAGGCTGACCTGTTGCCACGTCGCGCCGGCATCGGTGCTCTGGACCAGGCCCATCGGTTCGGGTAGCGATCCGCCTACGGGGTGGCCGCTGGCGACGAAGCGGTCCTCCCCGACCACGCCGAAGCCCATCAGGTCATGGGTGTTCTCGCCGACATGGCGGAGCTCACGGCCTTCGAGGACGAACAGTCCGTTGTGCGTGGCGACGTGGAGGCGCTCGTCGCCGGGATTGAGGCCGAGGCCATGGACGTGGCCGAGCACCGCCGGTGGGGCGTCGTCGGCTTGGGGCTCGGCGCAGGCGCCGAGCAGCAGGATGAGGAGCGCAGCGGTCAGGATGCTGCGAACGGAGGGTGTCGAGGTGCGCATGATGGTCGCCCGATCCACCCCCGGCCGCTCATGCGGCCGGGAGCGGTGGTCGGTCAGGATCCGAGCAGCTCGCGCATGGTCGCGATCTCGGCCGTCTGGTCTGCCTCGATCGTCTCGGCGAGGGCGACGGCGTCTGGGTTCTCGCCGTTCTCCTGCTCGGCTGCGGCCATCTCGATGGCACCTTCGTGGTGCTCGATCATCATGGTCAGGAACAGCCGGTCGAAGTCGGGACCCTGGGCATCCTCGAGGTCTGCCATCTCGTCCTCGGACATCATGCCCGGCATCGAGTCCATGTCGGACATGGAGCCCATGCCTTCGGGTGCCTCCTCACCCCACGACTCCAACCAGCTCGTCATGGTCGCGATCTCGGGCTCCTGCGCTGCCGAGATCTGCTCAGCCAGGTCGAGGACCTCGGAGCTCTCCGCCCGAGCGGGCGCCAGGGCCGCCATCTCGGTGGCCTGCTGGTGGTGGGGGATCATCTCCTGGGCGAAGGTGATGTCAGCGTCGTTGTGGTCCGCCGACGAGCCATCGCCGTCGTCGTTCGAGCAAGCGGCCAGGACGGCAGCGGCAGCGATGAGGGTCACTGCAAGCATGCGTGTGCGCATAGGTGTTCTCCTGAGGATGTGTGCTGATGGATGGAGGCGTGCCCGCGTCGCGGGGTGGGCCTGCCCTCAGCAGCGGAGAACAGCAGTGCGTTGCAGTGGTGTCAGTAGGTCACGTGGTGGCCGCGCTGATCCGATCCGGAGGCGTGTGGCGCGGGCGCGTTGCCAGAGGACGCGCCACGAACGTCCCCGCCGGCTGCGCATGAGTCCGGCGACGGAGAGCAGCAGCGCCAAGCAGGCTGCGAGCAGCGGGCCACAGTCCTGGGCCATCGACGCGAGCCCACCACCCTCTGAGTCGTGGACGGCGCCCGGGTCGTGGTGACCCGCACCGACGTCGGAGTCGCCGACAGTCGGTGCGCTGGCGGTGGCAGCGTGAGCCGCCGACGTCGGTGCAGTGTGGGAAGTGACCATCAGGCTGTGCATGGCGACGATGCCCAGGATGAGTGCAGGCGCCAGCGTCGCCAGAAGCAGGCGGGACCCCACTGACGACAGCCGGTGTGGACGGCGCGCGCTCATGCTCAAGAGCCTACCGGGGTCATCCGGCAACGGCCGTCGACGACTCTTGCTCCGCCCCCCGGTCGTGACGCTCTCGGAGGTGTTCGGGATGCACTTCGCTCATGCGAGCTGGTAGCCGGCCTCACGCACAGCCGCCTCCAGGGCATCCGCCGGGACGGGCTCATCGGAGTGGACGGTGACCGCGCCGGTCGCCAGATCGACGTCGACCTCGCGCACCCCGTCGATCTCCTGGAGCTCCTCGCTCACCGAGCTCACGCAGTGGCCACAGGTCATGCCGCTTCACGACGAGCTCACGGCGGTGGCCCTCGCCGGTGGTCCCGGTGCTGGCCTCCGTGGTGTCGGTGGTGGAGCAGCTGCAAGCAGTGCACATGGGGTGTTCCTTCCGATGGTGCGCGACGGGTGCCGCGACGAGTAGCCTGGTCAGGTGGTGGTCAGGGGTCCGGAGTCTCGGGCGGCGCGCTGACGGGGTCGCTGGTCGCGCCAGTCGGATCGGTGGTGTTCATGACTTCTCCCTGGAGGGGGCTGGTGAACTAGCGGCGTCCGGGGTGCCGCCGAGCGGGGCGGCGGCAGCCGGTGAGAGGTCGAGGCGCCGCAGCAGCTGGGCGTTGAGGGCGACGACGATCGTGGAGACCGACATCAGCACCGCGCCCACGGACATCGGCAGCACGAACCCGATCGGGGCGAGCACGCCGGCGGCGAGCGGCACGGCGGCGAGGTTGTAGCCGGCGCCCCACGCGAGGTTCTGCACGCTCTTGCGGTAGGTCGCCCGCGAGAGGTCGATCACCGAGAGCACCGAGCGGGGGTCGTCGGAGGCCAGGATGATGCCGGCCGAGGCGATGGCGACGTCGGTGCCGGCGCCGACGGCGATGCCGACGTCGGCCTGCGCGAGGGCGGGGGCGTCGTTGACGCCGTCGCCGACCATGGCGACCTTGCGTCCTTCGGCCTGCAGCTCGGCGACCTTGGCGGACTTGTCCTCGGGACGGACCCCGGCGTAGACGCGGTCGATGCCGAGCTTGGCGCCTACGGTGTTGGCCACGGCCTCGGCGTCGCCGGTGATCATGACGACCTCGACGCCGCGCTCGTGCAGCGCGCGCACCGCGGCGCGGGACTCCTCGCGCACCGCGTCGGCCAGCCGCAGCGCACCGACGACGGCCCCGTCGCGGATGACGTGCAGGATGATCGCGCCCTGGTCACGCCACGCGTCTGCAACCTCGAGCTCGGCGCCGGCGACGTCCTCGAGCAGGGCGGGCCCACCGACGCGGACGGTGTGCCCATCGACCGTGGCCGAGACGCCGATCGCAGGGGCGGATGCGAAGTCGCGCACTGCCGGCACGTGGAGGCCCCGGTCGGATGCGGCACGGACGATCGCT
This sequence comes from Aeromicrobium sp. CF4.19, assembly GCF_051262555.1. Classification (NCBI taxonomy): domain Bacteria; kingdom Bacillati; phylum Actinomycetota; class Actinomycetes; order Propionibacteriales; family Nocardioidaceae; genus Aeromicrobium; species Aeromicrobium sp. CF4.19. The sequence goes on from NZ_JBIMEU010000003.1 coordinate 275,259, forward strand.
CTGGCGAGCGGGTGCTCGGAGTCGGCCTCGGCGGCGGCGGCCAACGTCAGCAGCCCGTCTTCGTCCAGGGAGGTGTGCTCAGCGGGTGCGACGGCGGTGACGGTCGGCTCTCCCTTGGTCAGGGTGCCGGTCTTGTCGAAGAGGACTGTGTCCACGGTGCGCATCGACTCCATCGCGAGCCGGTCCTTGACCAGCACGCCGCCACGGGCGGCGCGCTCGGTGGAGATGGAGATGACCAGCGGGATCGCCAGACCGAGGGCGTGGGGGCAGGCGATGACCAGCACCGTGATGGTGCGCACGACGCCGTTGTCGGGCTGACCCAGCAGGGCCCACACGGTGAAGGTGACGGCGGCGGAGCCGAGGGCGTACCAGAACAGCCACCCGGCGGCGGTGTCCGCGAGCCGCTGGGCACGGGAGCCCGAGGCCTGCGCGGCGGCGACCAGCTTCCCGATGCCGGCCAGCGTCGTCTCATCGCCCGTGGCGGTGACCTCCACCCGAAGCCCGGAGTCGGTGGCGACGGTGCCGGCGACCACGGCGTCACCCGGGCCGCGGCGGACGGCGACGGACTCGCCGGTGATCATCGCCTCGTCCATCGAGGCCGACCCCTCGACCACGCGACCGTCTGCCGGGACGCTGCCACCGGGCCGGACCACGACGACGTCCCCCACCTGCAGGCTGGACGGGGCGACGACGACTACCTGGTCGCCCTCGACCCGCTCGGCCTCGTCCGGCAGCAGCGCGGCCAGCGAGTCCAGGGCCGAGGTGGTGCGGGCCAGGGACCGCATCTCGATCCAGTGACCCAGCAGCATGATCACGACCAGGAGCGCCAGCTCCCACCAGAAGTCCAGGCCGTGGGCGAGCACGCCGAGGGTGGAGCCCCACGACGCCACGAAGGCCACCGTCAGCGCCAACGCGATCAGCAGCATCATTCCCGGCTGCCGGGAGCGGACCTCTGAAGCGGCGCCGGTCAGGAAGGGCCGACCGAACCAGCCGTAGAGGACCGTGCCCAGCACCGGCGACATCCATTCGAGGGCAGCGATGTCGGGCAGCTCGTAGCCGATGAGGTCGGCGAACATGCCGGAGAGCAGCACCGTCGGCACTGCCAGGACGAGCGAGCCCCAGAACAGTCGCCGGAACTGCGCCACGTGGTCACCGTGGCCACCGTGCTCGTGACCACCGTGCTCGTGACCAGACCCCTGGTCGTCTCGCCCCGTCTGGCTCTCCTGCACGGAATGCTCGTGGCTGTTCACGTCGCTGCCCACCTTCGGTCTCGCTCTTATACCCCCAGGGGGTATCTCTGGACGTTCGAATATATACCCCCATGGGGTATACGTCAACCAATCGGTGCGCCTGGCGCCGGCGATCCCATTCGCTAGCGCAGCAGGTGAGGCTCAGTCGCGCGGCGATGTGACAAGAGCGGCTCAGCGCACGGCACCTCGCAATCATGTGCGCAACTGTGCACTTATAGTGACGGAGTGACCGACCGCCGCCGACTGCTCCACGAGGACGCCTACCGGCGGTTGTTCCTCGCCCAGGTGGTGGCACTGCTCGGGACCGGCCTCCTCACGGTGGCGCTGTCGCTGCTGGCCTACGACGTCGCGCCCGGCTCGGCCGGAGCAGTCGTGGCGACGGCCCTGACCATCAAGATGGTGGCCTACGTCGCCGTCGCGCCCGCCGTGGCCGCTCTGACCTCCGGCCTGCCTCCACGGGTGGTGCTAGTGAGTGCCGACGTGGTCCGCCTGGCGGTGGCGGCGACGCTGCCATGGGTCGATGAGGTGTGGCAGGTCTACGTGCTGATCTTCGTCCTGCAGGCAGCGTCGGCGGCCTTCACGCCTGCCTACCAGGCGCTGCTGCCCGCGGTGCTGCCTCGACGCGAGGACTACACCCGGGCCCTCTCCTACTCGCGCCTGGCCTACGACCTCGAGGCCGTCGCCAGCCCGCTGCTGGCAGCCGCGGCCCTGCTGGTCGTTTCCTACCACGGTCTCTTCGTCGGCACGGCTGTCGGCTTCGCGCTGTCCGCGGTCCTCGTCCTGCGTTCAGGCCAAGGAAGGACGGTGTCGAGGGGGGACGCCGCGGCGTCATCCTTCGGCATGCGGCTGACTGAGGGCGTCAGGCTGTTCGCCGCACGCCCACAGCTCAGAGCCCTCCTGGCCCTGGACCTCGCCGCCGCGAGCGCGACCGCGACGGTCCTGGTGAACACGGTGGTGGTGACCCGCCAGGACCTCGGCCGCGGCGAGGACTCCGTCGCCGTGGCCCTGGGTGCATTCGGTGCCGGCTCGATGCTGGTCGCCCTCGCCCTGCCACGCGTGTTGGACCTTCGCAGTGAGCGTCAGGTGATGCTCACCGGAGGAGTCGCGGTCACCGCGTCCTTGACCGCCGCGGTCGCCGTCACCACCGGGTCGACGTCGTGGGCCGGCATCCTCGGCGTGTGGTTCCTCCTCGGCGCAGCCGGGTCGATGGTCCTGACCCCGGCAGGACAGGTCATCAACACCGCCGTGGAACCGGGGCAGCGGCCGGCCGCCTTCGCGGCGCACTTCTCGCTCTCGCACGCCTGCTACCTGGTCGCCTACCCCGTGGCCGGCTGGGTCGGTCAGCACGCGGGGGTGCCCACCTCGGCCGCAGTCCTCGCCGGCGTCGCCCTGCTCGCCGTCGTCGCGGCAGCGACGGCCTGGCCGCGTCCTCTGGCCGCCGAGCCTCGCTCGCCAGTCTCGTGAGTGGCTCGGCGGCTATCGTCACATCCATCCGGCGCCATGTGGCCGAAGGTCGCTCAGTCGTCGAGGAGGAGGTCGTGTGAGCAGGAGTCATTCCGTCGATGCACCCAGCCTCGACCATCCTCAGCGTCCGGACGTGGCGAGGCTGCGGCACGCTGCCGAGGTGTTCGCCATGCTCGGGGAACCGACGCGGCTCGAGCTCCTGTGGTTGATGACGGAGCAACCCCGGACGGTTGGCGAGCTGGTTGCGGCCGTGGGTGCGTCCCGCCCGTCCGTGAGCCAGCACCTGGCCAAGCTCCGACATGCCGGTGTCGTCGAGGTTGTCCGGCAGGGCCGCACCGCCACGTACTCCCTGCCTGGGGGTCACGTGGAGCGCCTCGTGCGCGAAGGCCTCAACCACGCCGACCACGTCGTGTCAGGCGAAGGACCTCACGCCTGAGAACGTCGCGGGCCGGATCCCGCCGGGGCCGGCCCTTGAGCGAAGCACACCTGCACCCGCCCACCCGGGCGTTCTCTGGCCCCTGTCATCGACACCATTGCTGCGCCGCAAGCAGGGGGTGTGATCAAACAGGGCTCCAAGGTGTGAAGCCTGATCAACAGCAAAAATTACTGATTGCTACGGCGGCAAGAAATGAGAATCGCAAACTCCTCGCCGAGACGTGGGGTGCTGTGATCGCAGCACCCACAGAACAGCCACGCAGGTGGAGCACCGCTGTAGCCGGCGGAGGTTCACCGCCGCCCCGGCAGATCACCGACCACCGCACCCAGCGGCCTCCCCCTCCCAAGAACGCCGACGCGTGACCTCAGCATCCGACAGGGCTTCCCCCACCCTGCCGGCCACGAGCTGCCCGGCCTCGCCGATCATCACCACCGAAGGCCCCGGGGAGGTGCGCCGCGGCCTCGGCTCGCCTATGGTCGGGGACATTCCATGAGCGAGGGAGACGCCATGCGCAAGACCATCATCGTGCTGCTCGGAGTCGTGCTGCTGCTGTCCGCGGCGAGCGTGACGGCCTCGGGAACCATGAACCGGATCGAGCTGAACTCGGCGAGCCTGGTGAACGACGAGCGTCGTGACGCCGGTCTGAGGACGATGACCCGGCAGGCCTGCCTGCAGAAGCATGCCGAGGTGCACGCCAAGCGGATGGCCGACTCGAACCGGCTCTACCACCGCACCGGCTCGGCGCTGCGCACCGTGATGAAGCGCTGCAAGCTGACCTCGATCGGCGAGAACATCGCCCGGGGGACCGCGATGACGTCGCCCACCGTGGTGCGGTCCTGGATGGGGTCCTCGGGGCACCGCGCGAACATCCTGAACTCGAGCTTCAACCGTATCGGCGCGGCCTACAGCAACGGTGACAATCGCCAGCGCTACTGGATCCAGCTCTACGGACGGCACTGAGCGGATCAGCGGCGCGGCGGCTCCGCGAGGGCCAGCGCGCCCCCGAGACCGACGAGCGAGACACCGGCGACCCGATCGATGACCGTGCGGGCCCGGACGTGACCGAGCAGCGCGCGGACGCCACCGACCCCGACGACGAAGACCGCCCACCAGAGCAGTCCGATGGCGATGTCGATCGCTCCGAGGACGAGCACCTGAGCGGCGACGCTGCCGCTCGCGGCCACGAACTGCGGGATGACCGCCAGGAAGAACAGCGCCGCCTTGGGGTTGAGCACGTTGGCCACGGCGGCCTGCCGGTAGACGGTGACCAGGGGCAGCTGCGCGACCGGGGCGTCGTCGCTGTGCTCCTGCCGCACGTACCGAGACTGCAGCAGGGCCTGTCCCCCGAGGTAGACCAGGTAGGCGGCACCGAGGAGCTTGAGCACCGTGAAGGCCTCGGCGCTGGCCACGAGCACGGCCGCGACTCCGAGGGCCGCGGCGGCCATGTGCACGACCAGCCCGGTCTGGACCCCGGCGGCCGCCACGACGCCCGCGCGTCGGCTCGTGGCCGCGTGGCGCATCACCACGAACCAGTCCGGGCCCGGCGTCACGTAGGCCAGGACGGCGACGCCGCAGAACGCGAGCAGCAGCTGGAGACTCATGCCTTCACGGTCCGGCCGGCCCCGCTCCTCCGCAAGCCCACGGGCGTGCGCGGAGCGCTCAGGCCGGCGGGATCAGCTCTCGCTGACGCAGCTCGGCGAAGACCCGCGCGAAGCAGTCGACCGTCGTCCGGTTCCCGTCGAATCCCGCGAGCCGACTGCGCCGCATGTCGGTGACGCACTCGATGTCGCGCCCGAGGTCACCGTCGGTGTGCCACCACGAGGCCAACGCCGACACGTCATCGACGGCCAGGTCATGACGCAGGCTCAGCGCCTTCCACTGGGCAGGTGCGTCGACCATCTGCTCCTGGAGCGGGCGCGGCCGGTCCGCGTAGCCCTCCGGCTCGACGCCGAGCATCTCGGCGATGCGGGGCCACATCCAGCGCCAGCGGAACACGTCGCCGTTGACGATGTTGTAAGAGGTGTTCGCGGCAGCCGGGTCGGTGGCCGCCCACTGCATGTGCTCGGCCAGCAGACCGGCGTCGGTCATGTCGGTGAGGCCGTCCCACTGCGTCTGCGAGCCCGGGAAGACGAACGGGCGGCCCGACTCGCGGCTGATGGCTGCCTGCACTGCGAGGGTCTGGGCCATGTTCATGGCGTTGCCGACCGCCGTCCCGATGACCGTGTGCGCGCGGTGCACGCTCCACGTGAAACCGTCCCGCTCTGCCGCGGCCCACAGCTCGTCCTCCTGCGCGTAGTAGAAGTTCGGGTGCGGCAGGCGCTCCTCGTCCTCGTGGAACGGCGTGTCCCTGACCTCGCCGGCACCGTAGGCGTCGAACGGTCCCAGGTAGTGCTTGAGCCCTGTCATGAGGGCGACGTGCCGGACGGTGCCGGACGCCCGGACGGCGTCGAGCACGTTCCTGACCAGGGCGCTGTTGACGGCGATGTTCTCCTCCTCCGTCTCGCGTCGCACCCAGGCCGTCAGGAACACGTGCGTGAAGGCCGAACCGGAGAGCGCGGCGACCGTGGCCTCGGACGACTGCAGGTCTGCGTGCACCTCCGAGACGCCGGCGATGCCGACGGACTGGCTGCGCGACAGGCCGGTGACCTGCCAGCCGTCGTCGACCAGGCTCCGGGCAAGGGCGCTGCCGGCGATGCCGGTGGCGCCCACGATGAGTGCGTGCGGGGTCGAAGTCACAGGATTTCTACCTTCCGGGAGATGGCGATGCCGCTGGGGTCCGCGAGCGCACGAGGCGCTCGATCGGCGCGCTGGGCATCTCCAGTGACAACCCACGTGGCCGGTCGAAACTTCCGCCGGCCGTCTCGTTCAGCCGGCGACCTTCGGCGTGGCACGTTCGATGATGGCCGCGGTGTCGACGCCGATGGGCAGGGTGCCGAACACGGTGCCCCAGTCGCCGGCCAGCCGGCTGCGGGTGAAGGCGTCGGCGACGGCCGGGTGGCCGTGGCGGACGAGCAGGGCCCCCTGCAGGGCCATCGCCATGTCCCCGACGACCTGGCGAGCCCGGTGCTCGATGCCCTCCGGGTCCCCCAGCGACCGCTTGAGCCGCGCGACGGCCGCGTCGAGGTGCCGGTCGGCTCCCGAGGCAGCGTCGAGCTCCTCGAGGAACGCCTGCACGGTCTGCGGCTGGCGCGCCATCGCCCGGAGCGTGTCCAGAGCGGCGACGTTGCCCGAGCCCTCCCAGATGCTCATCAGCGGGGCCTCGCGGTACAGGCGGGGCATCCCTGAGTCCTCGATGTAGCCGTTGCCGCCCAGGCACTCCAGCGCCTCCGCCGCGTGCATCGGGGCGCGCTTGCAGACGAAGTACTTGCTGACGGCCAGCGCGATACGGCGCAGGTCGGCCGCCCGCTCGTCTCCCGCATGGGCATCGTCGGTGAGGGCGCCCAGCCAGAGCGCGACGGTGGAGGACGCCTCGGCCTCCACGGCGAGGTCGGCCAGCACGTTGCGCATGAGCGGCTGGTCCACCAGCGCGGCGCCGAAGGCGGAGCGGTGCGTGGCGTGGTGCGCGGCCTGCTGGACTCCCACCCGCATCCCGGATGCCGAGCCCAGGGTGCAGTCCAGCCGGGTCATGTTGACCATCTCGATGATGGTGCGGACACCGCGGCCCTCGTCGCCGAGCCGCCATCCGTGCGCCTCGTCGTACTCGATCTCGCTGCTGGCGTTGGAGCGGTTGCCCAGCTTGTCCTTGAGCCGCTGCAGGGCGATGGCGTTGGCGGTGCCGTCGGGCAGGACGCGCGGCACCACGAAGCACGTGAGGCCTTCAGGCGCCTGTGCGAGGGTCAGCAGGACGTCGGACATCGGCGCTGACGTGAACCACTTGTGACCCGTGAGCCGGTAGCTCCCGTCGGCGGCGGGGACGGCCCGGGTGGTGTTGGCCCGCACGTCGGACCCGCCCTGCTTCTCCGTCATCGACATGCCGGCGATGAGCCCACGCTTCTCGGCTGGCGCTGCGACGGTGGGGTCGTACTCGCGGTTGCTCAGCCCCGGCTCGAAGCGCGCGGCCAGCTCGGGGTCGACCCGCAGAGCGGGCACCGCGGCGTAGGTCATCGAGATGGGGCAGACGTGCCCGGCGTCGGCCTGCATCCAGGCGCTGAGGCCGGCCGCTCGCTCCAGGTGGGCGTGGGGCGAGCTCGATGCCCACGGTGCGCCGTGCAGGCCGAAGCCCACGGCCCGCCGCATGAGTGCGTGGTAGGCCGGGTCGTACTCCACCCGGTCGATGCGATGGCCGTGGCGGTCGTGCGTGTGCAGCTGGGGGGTGTGCCGCTCGGCGAGCTCGCCCAGCTCCTGCACCTCCCGTGAGCCGGCCGCCACGCCCACGGCCCGCACGCGCTCGACCGCGTCGGCGGCGCCGTGGCGGTGGAGTGCCTCGATGTACGGCGGGTAGTCGGAGGCGTCGTGCTCGATGAGCGGCGGTGCCTGGTTGGTGACCTCGTGCGTGGGGGTCATGCATCCTCCTGGTGGTGATGGGGTCCCATCGGTGTCTGGGCAACCGAAAGAGACGTCAGACGGTTGCTGGGGCACCGACCCGGGGGTCTGCGGTGTGCAGGGCGCGGAGCTCGGTGCGGAACCCCTCGTACGTCGATCGCAGCTCGTCGGCAGGCCAGTCGGCCGGAAGCAGCTCCGGCGGCAGCCACGGGTCGGCGCGCAGGTGCCGCACGATGGCCGCGTTGGTGACGAAGCGATCGCGCAGGGACCCGGCCGGACCAGCGGCGGCCAGCAGGGCGTGGGCGCGGGTCACCCAGGACGCGGTGTCCCACAGCCGGGCGACCAGCGCCGTGTCGTCGTCGGGGCGGGAGCGCATCCGGACGACGTCGGCGTCCGGTGCGTCGATCGGTCCGGTGTGCGCGACGTTGTCCGGTCGCGTCCAGACCCCCTCGCGCAGCTCGGCCATGCGGCGCTCGGCCATGGCGCGACGCAGGTCCGCTCGGGCGGCGGCGTCGCGACCGGTGCCCGTGACCACGAGCACCGTCCACGTCCCGTCCCAGGGGCGCAGGTCCGGGTGGAGTGCAGCCTCCTGCGCCTCCTGGCGGCGCAGGTGACGAGCGGCAAGGCGGTAGACGGAGTCCCGCGTGACCAGGTCCCCCGTGGCGACCATGCGCGAGAGGGCGGCCCGGACCGTGGTGTCGACGAGCCCGAACTCCCGGCCCATGGCGACGACATCGCGGGCAGCAAGCCCGCGCTCCGGGGCACCGAGCAGCAGGCTCAGGACGACCGACCTCGCGGTCATCGTCTGGTGCCTCGGGGCTGCCTGCAGGCTCATCGCATTACATCCTCACGTCAACCGTTTTGCTATCGTAATGCTACGCCGACCTCGTCGTCCATCGTTCGTCCCGGGCTGCTGGTAGGAACAGACCGTGAGCACCCCACTTCCACGCCGCGTCGAGCGGCGCAACGCGACGTTCCAGCACTGGCAGACCCTGCTGACCAACCGCACCAAGCGGACGCGGGCCCGCGAGGTGCTCGTGCAGGGCGTCCGCCCCATCTCGATGGCCGTGCAGAACGGGCTCGAGCTGACCGCCGTGCTCGTCGACGGACGGCCCCGCCCGTCGGACTGGGCCCGCGAGCTCGCCGGCACGACGACGGCCCCCGTCGTCACCGTCGCCCCGGACCTCATGGCCGAGCTCGGCGACAAGGAGGACGCGGGACCGGAGCTGCTCGCCGTGGTGCGCATGCCTGCCGACGACCTCTCCCGGCTGCCCGCTGCGGACGATGCGGTCGTGCTCGTGCTGGACCGGCCCTCGAGCCCCGGGAACATCGGCACCCTCGTACGGTCCGCCGACGCTCTCGGTGCCCATGCCGTCGTCACGACCGGGCACGCCGCGGACGTGTGGGACCCGCGAGCGGTGCGGGCCAGCACCGGCTCGGTCTTCGCCCTGCCGGTCGTCCGGGTCGACGCCGCCAGTGACGTGCTGGCTTGGGCGCAGCGGCAACGAGACGCCGGGCACGGGGTGACCGTCGTCGGCACCGACGAGGCCGGTCAGGTGCTGCTGTCGGAGGTGCCGCTGGAGGGCGGCCTCGTGCTCGTCGTCGGCAACGAGACCCGCGGCATGAGTCGGGCCTGGGCCGAGGCCTGCGACGTGGTCGCGCGGATCCCGATGGCCGGGTCCGCGAGCTCGCTCAATGCGGCGGCATCGGGATCCATCGCCCTGTACGAGGTTGCTCGCCGCCGGCTCTGAGACCGTGCGGGCAGGTCACGTCGGTTCGACCCGCACCCGGGTCAGTGGGCGGCTTCGTACTTCTCGATGATCGACGCCGGGACCCGTCCACGCGCCGGCACGTCGAGGCCGTTCTCCGACGCCCAAGCCCGGACGGCCTTGGCGTCGGGGCCGCCAGAGGATGTCGTCGCACGCGAGCCGGCACGACCTGCTCGTCGCCCGACGGCGATGTAAGGCGCGACGGCCTTCTCGAAGGTCTCGCGCTCGGCAGCGGTGAGGTCGACCTCGTGGCCGACGCCGTCGAACACGAACCGCACCGTCGGTGAGGGGGTGTCGATCTCGTCACCACTGAGGTCGGAAAAGAACTTCTCGATCGTCTTTCTAGCCATTTCTCCAGAATAGGGCCTCGGAGTCCCATTCACTGAATTTCCGACTTTCGAAAGGGATCGTTCGATCCTCGACTCAGGGCGCCGACACGAAGCCACGGTCGCTCAGCAGGGGGACCACGCGACTCGCCCCGACCGCGGCGGCGAGGTCGACGTCGCCGGCGTGCCCGGCCACCGCGAGCTCCTGGCCGCTAGCGCACGCCAGCAGGTGCTCGCGCTCACGTCCGGCCACGAGCCGGTAGGCGTCAGCCGCCTGGGCGGCCTCGGGCGACAGGCCGGGCCACTCGTGGTCCTCCAGCGCCGCCAGCACTGCACCTGCGCCCCACAGGTCCTCCAAGGCAGGCCGCAGTGAACCGTCGGCCCAGCGCCCGCCGGCGGCGACGACGGCGACGACGGCCTCCTGCGGGTCGTGCTCGCGCGCGATCCAGCTCGCCACGGCGGCAGCGTTGCGCAAGCCTGCCGCGACGACCGTGGTGGCGACGCTCTGCAGGTCGGCGCAGAGGCCGGCTCCGTCGCGCGTGGGCAGCAGCAGCCGGTCGACGGGGTCGCTCGCGACGATGCTCGAGGGCGCCACGGTCGGCTGGTCCGTGCCCGACCCGCGATCACCGGCCAGGACGGCACCCTGCTGCGCGGCGACGGCCGCCAGGTCAGGCTCGTCCTGCGGGTGGGGCACCACGACCGTGCCCCGCTCGACGGCGAGGGTCAGTGTGGTGGTGAAGGTCAGCACGTCGACGACGACAGCAACGTCGGCCCGCTCGCCCACGACCAGACCACCCGTTCGCCCCCACTCGAAGCGGACCGAGTGACCGAGCTGCCCCAGCGCGACTGCCATGACTCCAGTGTGGACCACCGGGGCGGCCGGCCGGCCACGCTCCGGAGCGACGGTGCCGAGCCGATCGGGCTGCCACGGGTCAGCCCCCGCCCTGTCTACACTGAGGCGGTGATCTTTCGGAGGGTGGCAGACGGGCGCCCGTACCCCGACCACGGGCTGACCCAGCGGGACTGGGCCGACGTCTCCCCCACCCAGGTCCATCTGGCCGACCTCACCACCACCAAGACGCAGCTGGACCTGGCGCACCTGCTGGATGAGGACTCGACCTACTTCGGTGACCTCTTCGCCCACTGCATCGCCTGGCGTGGGGAGCTGTTCCTCGAGGACGGCCTGCACCGGGCAGTGCGCGCTGCGCTGCAGCAGCGCGGGATGCTGCACGCACGGATCCACACGATCTCCGACCGCGCGGAGGCCTCCACCGGCACCCGGAGCCGCACGTGACTCCCGCCAAGGTCCCCACGGCCGCGGTGCTCGTGGTGTGCGTGGTGATGCTCGTGGGTGGAGCGCTCGTCGGATTCCGCCTCCTCACCGCCAGTGCGGACATCGAGGCGGCCCCGACCTGCGAGGACCGGGTCTTCGCGGAGGGCGAGGCCCTCACCCCGGCCTTCGTGACGGTGGACGTCTACAACGCCAGCCGGCGCGCGGGCCTGGCCAACCGCGTCAGCATCAACCTGCAGCGACGCGGCTTCCTGCCGGGGGAGATCGGCAACAGCGACATCGAGGTCGAGTCCTCCGGCGTCACCATCGTCACCGACGACCCCGAGGACGCCCGGGTGCGGCTCGTCGCCTCACAGTTCGGGACCGTCGACTACGTCGAGCCGACCACCCCGTCCGACGGCGACATCATCGTCGTCACCGGCGACGACACGAACCAGGACCTCGCCGACGACGGCGCCGATGAGGTCACGGCCGAGAGCGAGATCAGCATGTGCGTGCCGATCATCACCGAGGTCGACGCGAGCTGAGCCCGGTGGCCCGCCCGGGACGCATCGAGTCCGTCGGCGCGCTCGCCCCGCATGGGGTTGGCTGGGACCGTGCACCGACGCGACCTGCTCCGGCTCGGCGCCGTGGTGGCTGCGGCGCCGTGGCTCGCCTCCTGCGGCGGCGACGACCGTGGCAGTGCTGCGACGATGGACCGCGTGCAGACCGTCCGCTACGGCGAGGATCCCTCGCAGCTGGCCGAGCTGACGCTGCCCGAGGCGACCCCGCGAGGTGTCGTCGTGGTGATCCATGGCGGGTTCTGGCGAGCGCAGTACGACCTCTCCCTCGGACGACCGCTCGCTGAGTCCCTGGCAGCGCAGGGGTGGGCCGCCTGGAACCTGGAGTATCGCCGGCTCGGCAACGGCGGCGGATGGCCCGAGACGTTCGACGACGTCGCGGCCGGCATCGATGCGCTCGCGGACGTCGACGGACTCGACACGGGCACCGTCGTGACCCTCGGTCACTCCGCCGGAGGGCACCTCGCCGTCTGGGCGGCGGGCCGCGACCGGACCGACCGCTGGTCCGACGTGGGCGTGCCGGTGACGGCCGCCGTCTCCCAGGCCGGCGTCATCGATCTCGGCGCTGCTGAGCGCGAGGGTCTCGGCGGCGGTGCCGTGGCTGAGCTGCTCGGCCCCGACGCGGTGCTCGCCGACGCCGACCCACGCGCCCAGGTCCCGCTCGACGTCCCGGTGCGCTGCGTGCACGGCACGGACGACCAGCTCGTCCCGATCAGCCAGTCCCGACGCTACGTCGATGCCGCCACCCAGAGCGGCGCGGACGCCGAGCTCGTGGAGGTGGACGGCGACCACTTCGTCCTGATCGACCCCTCCAGCGACGCCTGGCGACGCACGCTCGCGGTGCTCGACGAGCTCTGAGCCCGGCGCGTCAGGTCCGGGCCGCGTCGCTGCTCGGCGTCCGAGCCGGTGCCGTCAGGTGCCAGGCGAGCCAGCCCCAGCCGGCGGCGAGCATCACCATCGAGGCGGCCCCCCAGAACGGGTAGACGTGCTCCTGCCAGTGCACCCAGGCGCCGACGAGGACCAGCACACCACCGGGCAGCACGCGCCACCCGAGGGCCCGGCTCACCACACCCACGGAGAGCGCTGACGCCGCCACGAGGGCGATGCCCCCGACCAGCTCGAACTTCTGCGCCACCGGGAAGATGATCCCCAGGCCGCCGGCCTCCGCCGCCTTGATGGCGCCCCCGGCGATCCCCGCCAGGATGTCCAGCGTCGTGTAGGCCGTGGCGTAGACGTAGGCGACGATGCCCACGAGCACGCCGGCCGCCGGACTCACCCGTCGGGCGACGAGCCACGGTCCCAGGGCCACGAGCGGGAACAGGAACAGCAGGATCGTGTGCGCCATCTGCCAGTGCTCGGCGTTCTCCACCGTCAACGGCGACGGATGCATCGAGGCCACCGCCGCCACGAGGAGCGGCGGAACGGTGACGGGAACCATGAGGCGGTAGCGCGCATCCATCCCTCCACCGTAGGTCCGACCGTCGCCCCCCGCCGCCCAACCGGGCCGCCGGTTTACCACCATTCCGGGCCGGCTCAGGACTGCTCGCCGACCCACCCGCCGGTGCGGTGGTGCAGCTCGGCACACACGACGCGGTAGAACCGTTCGACCTCAGGGCCGCTGAAGCCCTGCGCCCCGGACATCGTGTCGGACCGGGCCTGGAACCACAGGGCGGCGCGGAGCAGGTCGACGCCCAGCTCGGCCCCGATCGTGTCATCGCCCTCCTCGACGGCCGCGAACACCGGACGGTAGGCCAGCACGGCGACCTGGCCCATCGAGGAGGAGAGGAAGAACCCGCCGTCGTAGGTCCCGGCGAACTCGTGCAGGTCGGCCCACGGGGCATCGGGCCCGGGGACCCGCAGTCGGCGCACGACGGCCAGCTGCTTCTTGTGCGGCGTGCCCACGGGCGGTCAGGCCTGCTCGAGGTGGGCGACGAGCTCGCGCACGGCCCGCACGTACCCCGCAGTGCCCTCCCCCACGACGGTCAGCGCCGCGATGTCGCTGACGTAGGAGTGGTGCCGGAACTCCTCGCGCGCGTGGACGTCGGAGAGATGCACCTCGGCCACGGGCAGCCCGACGCCGGTCAGGGCGTCGCGCAGGACCACCGAGGTGTGCGTGAGACCACCGGGATTGATGATGATGCCGGCGCAGTCCTCGCGGGCCTCGTGGATGGCGTCGATCAGCACGCCCTCGTGGTTGCTCTGGACCGCGCTGACGGCGTACCCGAACTCGTCGGCGGTGTACATGACCAGCTCCACGAGGTTGTCCAGCGTCTCGGTGCCATAGATCTGCGGCTCCCGGGTGCCCAGGAGGTTGAGGTTGGGTCCGTTGACGAGCAGCAGGCGGCGATCGGTCACGTCACCACGCTACCGGGAGCGCGTCGGCACCGTCCCGGCGTCCTCCTCCGGCGGGTGCACCGAAGGGAGGCCCCGTGCACCCGGTGCGGGCGTACCGTGGAGGCACACCCAGGAGAGGAGTCCCATGCCGACCATCGTCGCGGGATACGTCCAGACGCCCGAGGGCGAGGCCGCCCTGGAGTGGGCGATCGACCACGCCACCGACACCGGCGCGACGCTCGTCGTCGTCGCCACCACCGGCGCCGCGAGCGAGGTCGGCGTCTCCCAGGAGCAGGAGGTCGATGCCCTGCGGGCGCGGCTCGACGGATCCGGGGTGGCGAACGAGGTGTTCCACTTCCACGGGTCCTCCTCCGGCGCCGCGGACTCGATCCTGGACCACGTCGGCCGGGTGCGCGCCGATCTCGCGGTCATCGGCCAGCGGCGCCGGTCCCCCGTCGGCAAGCTCGTGCTCGGATCGACGTCCCAGCGGATCCTGCTGGAGGCCGACTGCCCCGTCGTCGCCGTCAAGCCGCGCCGCTGAGCGCGACGGACGGGATCGGGCGAAGGAACTCGATGGTGGAGGCGGTGGACTCGCGCAGCAGGGACACGCTGCCGATCACCACGCCGACGCTGACGCCGGCCACCATGGCGATCGAGAGTCCCAATGCCCAGCCGCGGATCGTCTCCAGCAGCGCGGTCCAGAAGGAACCCGTCCCGAGCTGGTCGACCAGGGCGGACCTCATGGCACTGAACGGCGGGAGGTACGCCTGGTTCACCAGGCCGGGCCGGGGGAGGAGCTCGAGCAGGAGCAGGAAGAGCGCGAGTCCGAGGAGTCCCCGGGCCGTGGCCCCGCCATGCCAGCGCCCGCCGACCCCCGACGGAGGTCGCCGGCCGGGGCGATCGTCGTGGCTGCCATGAATGCTCCGGATGTTCGGTGGGCGAACGCATGTGCGCTCTGTGATCAGCGACGCCATGCCACGGGTCACACGGACGCCACGAGCTTTTCACTGGATGAACACAGGATGTCGAGTGTCCACTCAGAAGCCGATCGGCAGGCCCGCGTAGTTCTCGGCCAGCCCGGCACGGGCGGCCACGCTCGAGGCGAGCCAGCGCAGCTGGGACAGCTGGAGCTGCGCGTCGAAGGGGTCGTCGCTGGTGTGCAGCATCGTGGTCATCCACCACGAGAAGTGGGTGCAGCGCCAGACGCGGCGCAGGGCGTCGTCGGAGTAGGCGTCGGCCCGGCGGGCGTCGCCCTTGCGCACCAGGTCCACCAGCGCGGGCGCGAGCACGCCGACGTCGGCGACCGCGAGGTTCAGCCCCTTCGCCCCGGTGGGCGGCACGATGTGGGCGGAGTCGCCGGCCAGGAACAGGGAGCCGTGACGCATCGGCGTCTGCACGTAGCTGCGCATCGGCAGCACGCTCTTCTCCGTGACCGGGCCGGGCGTCAGCTCCCAGCCGTCCTGGCCGTGGCCGAGCCGCGCGGCCAGCGCCTCCCAGATCCGGTCGTCGCTCCAGTCGTCCACCGGGGTCCCGTTGGGCACCTGCAGGTAGAGCCGGCTGACGCTCTCCGAGCGCATCGAGTGCATTGCGAACCCGTCGGGGTGCCACGCGTAGATGAGCTCGTCGGTGGACGGCGCGACGTCGGCGAGGATGCCGAGCCACGCGTAGGGATAGACCTTCTCCCAGGTCTGCCGGACGGCATCGGGCACGGCGGCGCGGCTCGGGCCGAAGGAGCCGTCGCACCCCGCGACGACTCGGCCCTCCACCCGCACGGGTCGCCCCTCGTGGACCAGCTCGACGGCCGGCCGCTCGCTCTCGACGTCGTGCAGCGTGACGTCGGTGCACTCGTAGAGGACCGCCTGGCCTGCGGCGGAGCGGGCGGCCACGAGGTCTTTCTGCACCTCGGTCTGGCCGTAGACCCAGACGCTGCGGCCGACGAGGTCGACGAAGTCGATGTGGTGCTTCTCCCCCGGCCACGCCAGGTAGATGCCGCGGTGCTCGTCGCCCTCGCGCTCGAGCCGCTCGGCCAGGCCGTGCTGACGCAGCAGGTCGACGGTGGAGTGCTCCAGGATGCCGGCGCGGATCCGCGCGGCGACGTACTCGGCCGAGCGGGTCTCGACGACGATCGACTCCACGCCGTCGGCGGCCAGCAGGTGCGAGAGCAGCATGCCCGCCGGACCGGCGCCGATGATGACGACGTCGGTGCGGAGGGTCTCGGTGGGAGTGGTTCGGGCAGAAGGCATGGGACATTGCACCGGCCCATCGGGATGGCGCGAAACGTCTCCTTCCGCTGGACGAAAGCGTCCCTCGATCGGTCGACGGCGGCGGGCTAGCGTCAGGATCACCCACCGCCATCCCCGCAGGAGGACCCCCGTGGCACTCATCGACCCGCAGGACTTCGACGCCAAGATCCACATCGACGGCCACTGGGCCGACGGCGGCGGTGAGCCGATCGACGTCGTCGAGCCCGCGACCGGCACCTCCCTCGGCACGATCGGCGGCGCGAGCCCCGACGACGTCACCCGCGCCACGCGGTCGGCGGTCGTCGCCCAGCGCGAGTGGGCCGCCCTGTCGCACCCCGAGCGGGCCGCCGTGCTGCACCGCGCCGCCGACCTGTGGGACCGGCACAGCGAGGAGATCATCGGCTGGAACACGCGGGAGGTCGGCGCCATCGCGCCGATGGCCGCGTTCGCCGTGAAGGTCGCTGCCGCGGAGTGCCGCGAGGCCGGCTCCCTGCCCTCCCACCCGCTCGGCGAGGTGCTCGCCAGCGAGAAGCCGCGCCTGTCCATGGCGCGGCGGGTGCCCGTCGGAGTCGTCGGTGTCATCTCGCCGTTCAACGTGCCGATCATCCTCGGCATCCGCGCGGTCGCGCCTGCGCTGGCCCTCGGCAACGCGGTGCTCCTCAAGCCGGATCCCCGCACGGCCGTCACCGGCGGCGTGACCATGGTGCGCATCTTCGAGGAGGCCGGTCTGCCCCCGGGCCTGCTCCAGCTGCTGCCCGGCGGTGCCGACGTCGGCGAGGCGATGGTGACCGAGCCCGACGTGCGGGTCGTCGCGTTCACCGGCTCGACGCAGGCCGGCCGCATCGTCGGCGAGCTCGCCGGCAGGCACCTCAAGCGCGCGCACCTCGAGCTCGGCGGCAACTCCGCCTTCCTCGTCCTCGACGACGCCGACGTGGACCGCGCCGTCAACCTGGCCACGTGGGGGTCGTTCCTGCACCAGGGCCAGATCTGCATGACCATCGGACGCCACCTCGTCCACGAGAGCCTCTACGAGCAGTACGTCGAGAAGCTCGCCGCCAAGGCCGAGTCGATGGCCGTCGGTGACCCCACCGGCCAGGTGCACCTCGGTCCAGTGATCGACGAAGGCCAGCGGGACAGGATCCTCGCCCTGATCGGCCGCAGCGTCGAGATGGGTGCGGAGCTGCGGGCGGGCGGCACGGCCGACGGACTCTTCGTCCGGCCGACGGTGCTGGCCGGGCCACCGCCGGACGCGCCCGCCTACTGCGAGGAGGTCTTCGGCCCCGTGGCCACGGTGGTCCCCTTCGCCGACGACGACGAGGCGGTGAAGCTGGCATCGGCCTCCGACTACGGTCTCTCGCTCGGGATCGTCACCGCCCAGCCCCTGCGAGGTCTGGCGCTCGCCGAGCGGATCCCCTCGGGCATCGTGCACATCAACGACCAGACCGTCGACGACGAGGCCAACAGCCCCTTCGGTGGCGTCGGCGCCTCGGGCACCGGCTCGCGCCACGGTGGGGCCGCGGCCAACATCGAGGCGTTCACCGAGACCCGGTGGATCACGATGCGGGCCGAGCCCGGGGAGTACCCGCTCTGACGGCGGCCACGGGGATCAGCGCAGGGAGCGGCCGATGCCCTGGGCGGCGACCTGAAGGGCGGCGACGAGGCGGGAGCGGTCGCGCTTGAGCGAACCGGCGACCACGCCGATCGCTGCCACCACCTCCTCGTCCCGCCACACCGGCACCGCCACGGAACACGCCCCCAACGACATCTCCTCCGTGGTGGTGGCGAAGCCGTCGCGCCGCACCCGGTCGAGCTGCTGCTGCAGCAGGCCGGGCTGCGTGATCGTGTAGCGCGTGACCCGCGCCAGCGAGCGCAGCACCTCCCACCGGACCTCCTCCGGCGCGTGGGCGAGCAGCACCTTTCCCACTCCGGTGCAGTGCATGGGGAGGGTCGAGCCGATCTGGCTGACCACCGGCACCGACGCCCGGCCGGACATCCGCTCCAGGTAGAGCACCTCGCCCCCGTCGCGGACGGCCAGGTGCACCGTCGCGCGCGTGGCGGCGTGGATGTCGTGCAGGAACGGCTCGGCGACGCGCCGCAACCCGGCCTCCACCGGCGCCAGCAGCCCCACGTCCCACAGCCGCCGGCCCACGACGTACTCACCCGACGCCGGTCGGGCGAGCGCGCCACCGGCGACCAGCTCACCCACGAGGCGGTGGGCCGTGGGCAGGGGCACCTCGGCCCGGCGAGCGATGGCGGTGAGCGTGAGCGCTCGGTGCCGCTCGTCGAAGGCACCCAGGATCGCGAGCACCCGCGAGGTCACCGAGACCCCCGGATTCGCGCTGTTGCCGGCCATCCCCGCCCCTCCATTCATTCTTCCGCCCAGCGAAACCGTACCCTTTCGCCTCGAGCCGCGGTCTCCGTACCGTCCGGCATCATGACCTCGATCGACACGAACCCGGACGCCGCCGCGGCGACCCAGGCGGACATGGACGCGGCGATGGCGGCGATCACGCAGGAGTACGAGGCGGGCGGCGTCGAGGAGACGCAGCCGCGGCTGGACTACCCGCCGTACCGCAGCAGCCTCCTGCGCCACCCCACCAAGGACCTGCACCCTGCCGACCCGGAGACCATCGAGCTGTGGTCGCCGTGCTTCGGCCGGCGCGACGTCCACCCTCTCGAGGCCGACCTGACCCTCCAGCACGGGGGGGAGCCGATCGGCGAGCGGATGGTGCTCACCGGCCGCGTGCTCGACGGCGACGGCCACCCGGTGCGCGGACAGCTCGTGGAGATCTGGCAGGCCAACGCCGGCGGCCGGTACGTCCACCAGCGTGACCAGCACCCGGCGCCGCTCGACCCGAACTTCACCGGCGTCGGCCGCTGCCTCACCGACGACGACGGCACCTACCGATTCACGACCATCAAGCCGGGACCGTACCCGTGGAAGAACCATCGCAACGCCTGGCGACCCGCGCACATCCACGCCTCGCTGTTCGGCACCGACTTCACGCAGCGCATGGTGACCCAGATGTACTTCCCCGGCGACCCGCTCTTCGCGCTCGACCCGATCTACCAGTCGATCGTCGACCCGCGCGCCCGCGAACGGCTCGTGGCCGCCTACGACCACGACGTGACCACCCACGAGTGGGCCACCGGCTACCGGTGGGACATCGTGCTGACCGGGAGCGGTCGCACCCCGCTCGAGAACGACCTGGGAGAGGACCACTGATGGCCCACCTGCCGCCCACCCCCGGCCAGACCGTGGGGCCCTTCTTCGGCTACGCCCTGCCCTTCCCCCTGGACAGCGAGCTCGTCCCCACGGGGACGCCGGGCGCCATCCGCCTGCACGGGGACGTCATCGACGGCAGCGGCAGCGCCGTGCCCGACGCCATCCTGGAGCTGTGGCAGGCCGACGCCGACGGCACCGTGCCCCAGCGGCCGGGCTCGCTGCGGCGGGACGGCTGGACGTTCACCGGGTGGGGCCGCGCCAGCACCGACGACGCCGGTCACTACTCCTTCACGACGCTGCGCCCCGGTGCCACCGAGCCCGGGCGGGCACCATTCTTCCTCGTCACCGTCTTCGGACGTGGCGTCATGAACCGGCTGTTCACCCGCGCCTACCTGCCGGAGGACACCGACGGGCTCGCGGACGACCCGCTGCTCTCCTCGGTGCCTCCCGAGCGTCGGGGCACGCTGATCGCCTCGGCCGAGCCCGCGGGCTACCGCTTCGACGTCGTCCTGCAGGGCGAGGCGGAGACGGTGTTCCTGCGGTATCCGGGACACTGACTGCGTGACTGAGCGCCAGCGAAGGAACCGAGGACACGGCCCCCAAGCACTCCCCCGCAAGCGGGAGGTGCCCCCACGCTTCGCTCCGTGCTGGGGGGGACCCCCAATGCGGGCACGATCCCACCATCGCCTCACTCGGGACGTGACCGCATGAGCGACCTCTACTGGCCCGGCGCCGAGCGTGCCGACGGGCTGCTGGACGACGCCGCTCTGCTCACGGCGATGGTCCGGGTCGAGCAGGCCTGGCTGGACGCGCTGGTCGAGACGGGTGTCGCGCCCGCGGACGCCGGGGTGACGTCGCTGGCCGAGCAGGTCGACGTTGCGGACGTCGCCGCCGTCTCGCGCGACGCCGAGGAGGGCGGCAACCCGGTCATGCCCCTCGCGGCCCTGCTGCGCGAGCGCACCGACGGCGAAGCGTCGCGCTGGCTGCATCGCGGCCTGACCAGCCAGGACGTCATGGACACGGCTCTCGTGCTGGTGCTGCGCGACGCGCTGCGTCGCGTCGACGCCGAGCTGCGCACCCAGCTGGCCACGCTGGCCGACCTCGCCGAGACGCACCGCGACGACCCGATGGTGGGCCGGACCCTCACGCAGCACGCCGTCCCGATCACCGTCGGGGTCAAGGTGGCCACCTGGATCACCCCGGTCGCCGACGCCTGGGACGAGGTCGATGCCGCCCTCGGCCGCCTCGCGCTGCAGGTCGGCGGGGCCGCGGGGACCATGGGGGCCGCCGTCGAGCTGACCGGCTCGTCGGCCGGCGCCCTCGACCTCGTGGGGCACGCGGCCAGGTCCCTCGACCTGCCGCCCACCACCCCGTGGCACACCGCCCGCTCCCTGGTGACCCGCGTCGGCGACGCCCTGGTGAGCTGCACCGACGCCTGGGGCCGCCTGGCGGCCGACGTCGCGACGCTCTCGCGGCCCGAGATCGCCGAGCTGGCCGAGGGCGCCGGCGGCAGGTCGTCGACGATGCCCCACAAGAGCAACCCGGTGCTGTCGGTGCTGCTGCGCCGCGCTGCGCTCACCACGCCCGGGCTCGGGTCGACGCTGCACCTCGCGGCGGCGACGGCCGTCGACGAACGACCCGACGGGGCCTGGCACGCCGAGTGGTCCACGCTGCAGCTGCTCGGCCGGCGCACGGTCGTCGCGGCGAGCCAGGCGACCGATCTGGTCGCCGGGCTGCAGGTCCGCACCGAGCGCATGCAGCAGAACCTCGCCGCCGCGGACGGTGTCGACGCCGAGCAGCGCTCGATGAGCGAGTTCACCGGTCGCGCGCCGGCCACCACGTACACCGGCATCGCCGGCGAGCTCACCGACACCGCGATCCGTCGGGCCCGCGGCATCGTCGAGGAGGGCTCATGAGATGGGGGCACCTCCCGCGAGCTCTGCTGGGGGCACCTCCCTGCACGGAGCGGAGCGTGGGGGCACCTCCCGCTTGCGGGGGAGTGCTTGGGGGCGTGGGGGCGCGTCAGCGAGCGACAATCCAAGGTCTCATGCGTCCGCGTTTCCACGGTGGGTCTTCACAGGACGTGGACGCATGAGCACGACGGTCGGTGGCGTCGCCCTGGGCGGCGCCACCGACGCACCCCTCCTCGTGCTCGGGCCGTCCCTCGGCACCACCGCCGCCACCCTGTGGGCCGGCGCGGCGTCGATGCTGGCCGAGCACTTCCGGGTCGTCGGCTGGGACCTTCCGGGGCATGGCGAGCAGCGCGGGGACGGGGGGCCGTTCACGATGGCCGACCTCGCCGTTGCCGTCCTCGTCCTCGCCGACGAGCTGGCCCCCGGGCAGTCCTTCCACTACGCCGGCGACTCGGTGGGCGGGTGCGTCGGCCTCCAGCTCCTGCTCGACGCACCGGAGAGAGTCCGCACCGCGACGCTGCTGTGCACCGGCGCTCGGATCGGGACGGAGGACTCGTGGAGAGAGCGCGCCGCCGTCGTGCGGGCGTCCGGGACCGCGTCGATGGTGGAGGGATCTGCCCAGCGCTGGTTCGCCCCCGGCTTCATGGAGCGCGAGCCCGCCGTCGCCTCGGCCCTGCTGCACGGCCTGCGTGAAACCGACGCCGAGGGGTACGCCCGCACGTGCGAGGCACTGGCGACCTTCGACGTCGCCGCCCGGCTGGGGGAGATCGCGACCCCGGTGCTCGCCGTCGCCGGCGCCGAGGACCAGCCCACCCCACCCGCACTGCTCGGCGATCTTGCCGAAGGCGTCGCCGACGGCAGGCTCGTCGTGCTCGACGACGTCGCCCACCTCGCGCCCGCCGAGGCACCGCACCACGTCGCCCGGCTGGTGCTCAACCACGCAGGAGGACACCGTGACGGACTCTGAGCCCCCCACCGACCGCAGCACCCGCGACGTGCACGACGCCGGCATGACCGTGCGACGCGAGGTGCTCGGCGACGCCCACGTCGACCGCGCCGTGGCCGGCACCACCGACCTCACGGCCGACTTCCAGGAGCTGATCACCCAGTACGCCTGGGGCAGCATCTGGACCCGGCCGGGTCTGGACCGCCGCAGCCGTTCCCTCATCACCCTCACGGCGCTCGTCGCCCGCGGCCACCACGAGGAGCTCGCCATGCACGTGCGCGCTGCTCGCCGCAACGGGGTCACGGTCGAGGAGATCAAGGAGCTGCTGCTCCAGACCGCCATCTACTGCGGAGTACCTGACGCCAACACTGCCTTCCGCATCGCCCAGGGTGTCCTCGCCGAGGACGAGACGGCCTGACGGCTCACTAGGATGACCCCCATGACGAGCCCCGGACCCGGCGACCAGTTCGTGCAGTCGCTCGCCCGCGGGCTCGAGGTCATCGTGGCCTTCGACGAGGACCACCCGGACATGACGCTCGCCCAGGTCTCCCAGCGCACGGGGTACAGCCGAGCCACGGCTCGTCGCTTCCTGCACACGCTCGTCGAGCTCGGCTACATGCGCACCGACGGCAAGACCTTCTCCCTCACGCCGCAGGTCCTGCGCCTGGGCACCGCCTACCTCTCCGGACTGGGCCTGCCCCAGGTCGCCCAACCCCACCTCGAGAAGCTCTCCGCCCGGCTCGGGGAGTCCACGTCCGCGGCCGTCCTGGACGGGACCGACATCGTCTACGTGGCCCGCGTCGCCAAGCGACGGATCATGAGCGTCGGCATCGCCGTGGGCACCCGCTTCCCCGCCTATGCGACCTCGATGGGGCGGGTCCTGCTCGCCTCGCTGGACGAGCAGACCCTGCAGGACCACCTGGCCCGGGCGGACCTGGTGGCGCTCACCCCTCGCACGATCCACGACCCGACGGTCCTGCGCCGGGAGATCGATCGGGTGCGTGAGCAGGGCTGGGCCCTCGTCGACCAGGAGCTGGAACGCGGCCTGACGTCGCTCGCCGCCCCCATCGTCAGGTCGGGCGGGGAGACGGTGGCGGCGCTCAACGTCTCGACCGCGACGCTCGACGAGGACTCCTCCATCGACGCCGCCCGCGGCCCGTTGCTCGAGACCGCCGCAGCGATCGGCGCGGACCTGGCGGCCCAGTCCGACGCCGGCCAGTCCGTCTCCGGCTGAGCGGGCCCGCCCGCGCCTGCACGACGCCACGGCTCGACCGGGCTTGTGAACCGCGGCGGCCTCGGCCTAGACTACGGTTGTTCGTTCGACGAACGTACGTTCGCACTACGAACTTCTGGACCGAACCGGAGGAGCCCAATGCCCGACGCCTACGTGTACGCCGCCGCACGCACGCCCTTCGGCCGCTTCGGTGGCGCGCTCGCCGGAGTCCGTCCCGACGACCTCGCCGCCACCGCCGTCACCGGGGTGCTGGCCAAGGTCCCCGACCTCGACCCCCACGCCATCGGGGACGTCGTCTGGGGCAACGCCAACGGCGCCGGCGAGGACAACCGCAACGTCGGCCGCATGGCGGTGCTGCTCGCCGGGCTGCCGGTCTCCGTGCCCGCCACGACCGTCAACCGACTCTGTGGCTCCTCCCTCGACGCCGCCATGATCGGCTCCCGCACCATCGAGTCCGGCGACGCCGCGGTCGTGCTCGCCGGTGGGGTCGAGTCGATGACCCGGGCCCCGTGGGTGCTCCCCAAGCCGTCTCGAGGCTTCCCGGCCGGCAACGTCGAGGCCGTCTCCACGACGCTGGGCTGGCGCCTGGTCAACGAGCGGATGCCCGCGGAGTGGACCGCCTCCCTGGGTGAGTGCAACGAGCAGGTGGCCGACGACCTCGACATCTCCCGCGACCGCCAGGACGCGTTCGCGGCCCGCTCCCACGCGTTGGCCGACGCCGCCTGGGACGCCGGCTTCTACGACGACCTCGTCGTCCCCGTCCCGGACACCGACCTGGTCCGGGACGAGGGCATCCGGCCCGGCACCACGGCGGAGAAGCTGTCCGGCCTCAAGCCGGTCTTCCGCAAGGACGGCACCATCAGTGCAGGCAACGCCTCACCGCTCAACGACGGGGCCTCGGCGCTCGTCATCGGATCGGGCGACGCTGCCCTCGGGCTCGACCCGCTCGCCCGGATCGCCGGACGGGGTGCTGCCGCCCTGGAGCCCCAGCGGTTCGGCCTGGCTCCGGTGGAGGCGGCGGACCGGGCACTCGAGCGCGCCGGCATCACCTGGGCCGACGTCGGCGCCGTGGAGCTCAACGAGGCCTTCGCCGTGCAGTCCCTCGCCTGCCTCGACGCCTGGAAGATCGACCCCGAGATCGTCAACACCAAGGGCGGCGCGATCGCCATCGGCCACCCGCTCGGCGCCTCCGGTGCCCGCATCCTCGGCACCCTCGCGCACGTGCTGCGGGAGCGCCGCGAGCGCTGGGGCGTCGCGGCCATCTGCATCGGCGTCGGACAAGGCCTGGCCGTCGTGCTCGAGAACACCGAGGCCGGAGCATGAGATGGGGGCACCGCCCGCGAGCTCTGCTGGGGGCACCTCCAATGCGATCACGCTCCTACGGTGGTTCTTCTGAGGACGTGATCGCATGAGCCGGACGAGCTTCCACACCGACGCGCTCGACGCCGTCGGCGGCATCGCGGACGGCGCCACCGTGCTCGTCGGCGGGTTCGGCATGGCCGGCATGCCCGTGCGGCTGATCGACGCCCTCATCGAGGCCGGCCCGACGGACCTGACGATCGTCAGCAACAACGCCGGCAACGGCGACACCGGCCTCGCGGCGCTGCTGGCCGCCAAGCGGGTGCGCAAGGTCGTCTGCTCCTTCCCTCGACAGCACGACTCCCACGTCTTCGACGGGCTGTACCGGGAGGGCGAGATCGAGCTGGAGGTCGTCCCGCAGGGCAACCTCGCCGAGCGCATGCGCGCCGCCGGCGCCGGCATCGGCGCCTTCTTCTCCCCCACCGCCGTCGGCACTGCCCTGGCCGAGGGCAAGGAGACCCGCACGCTGGAGGGTCGCGACTACGTGCTCGAGCTGCCCATCCGGGGCGACGTCGCGCTCATCGGCGCCCACCGCGCCGACCGCGTCGGCAACCTCGTCTATCGCAAGACGGCCCGCAACTTCGGTCCGGTCATGGCGACCGCGGCCGCCACGACCATCGTCGAGGTCTCAGGTGTCGTCGACGCCGGCGAGCTCGACCCCGAGACCGTGGTGACCCCAGGCATCTTCGTCGACCGCGTCCTCGACCTCTCGGCCCTGGAGGTGTCCGCATGACGACCACGACTCTCGACCGGGACCAGCTGGCCGCGCGCATCGCGCAGGACATCCCCACCGGCTCCTACGTCAACCTCGGCATCGGGCAGCCCACCCTCGTGGCCGACCACCTCGACCTGGAGTCCGGGGTCGTCCTGCACACCGAGAACGGGATGCTCGGCATGGGCCCCGCCGCCCACGGCGACGACGTGGACGTCGACCTGATGAACGCCGGGAAGATCGCGGTCACCGAGACCGACGGCTGCTCCTACTTCCACCACGCCGACTCCTTCGCGATGATGCGCGGCGGCCACCTCGACGTGTGCGTCCTCGGCGCGTTCCAGGTGAGCGCGGGCGGCGACCTCGCCAACTGGCACACCGGGACGCCCGACGCGATCCCCGCGGTGGGCGGTGCGATGGACCTGGCGATCGGCGCCAAGGACGTGCTGGTGATGATGACGCTGTTCGCGAAGGACGGCTCGAGCAAGCTGGTGCCGTCGTGCACCTATCCGCTGACGGGCGTCGGCTGCGTCAGCCGGGTCTACACCGACCACGCCGTCCTCGACCTGCGTGAGGACGGCGTCCACGTCCTCGAGACGTTCGGCTGCACCGTCGACGAGCTCCGCGAGCGCATGGACGTCGACCTCCTCGAGTCCTGAGGGTGCGCGAGGCCGCCCTGCCGCATCGCGGGCCGGCTCGCCGCCCCGGTGCTGACGCGGGTGGGCCCGGCACGCAGAGATGGCGGGGACCGACCGGCTTGGCTAGGTTGGCCCGATGCCCGGGAGCCGCGACGTCGACCTGCACGGCACCTCTCTCCCGACCGGCTCGACCGGCTGGGTCCGGGTGCGCGGCGCACGTGAGCACAACCTCGTCGAGGTCGACGTCGACCTGCCGCGCGACTGCTTCGTGGTCTTCACCGGGATCTCGGGCTCCGGCAAGTCCTCGCTCGCCTTCGGCACCGTCTTCGCGGAGTCGCAACGCAGGTACTTCGAGTCCGTCGCCCCGTACGCCCGACGCCTGATGGCGCAGGTGGGTTCGCCGGACATCGACACCATCGAGGGACTCCCTCCGGCGGTCGCACTTCAACAGGCCCGCGGGGCGGCGAGCTCGCGCTCCTCGCTGGGAACGCTGAGCTCGCTGTCGGACGTGCTGCGCCTGCTCTACAGCCGCGCCGGCACGTACCCCGACGGCGCCGAGCACCTGCCGGCGTCGGCCTTCTCGCCCAACACCGCCGACGGCGCCTGCCCCACCTGCCACGGCAGCGGCGTCTCGCGCAGCACCACCGAGGCCCTGCTCGTCCCCGACCCTGCGCTCTCGATCGACGACGGTGCGATCGGTGTCTGGTCCACCCGCGCCTGGGTGGGTCAGAACGTGCGTCGGATGGTCACGGCGATGGGGATCGACCGGCACGCCCCGTGGCACACGCTTCCGCAGGCCGAGCGCGACTGGCTGCTGTTCACCGACGAGGAACCACGGATGCTCCTCCAGGGGCACCGGCTCGGCAAGCCGAACAGCTACCACGGCACCTGGCAGTCCGCGGAGAAGTTCCTGCTGCGCAACCTGGCGCGGACGCAGTCGGCGGCCCAGCGCGAGAAGCTCGAGGTCTTCCTCGCGGAGGGTCCCTGCCCGGCGTGCCGCGGCAAGCGCTTGCGACCAGACGCTCTCGCGGTGACCTTCGCCGGGGTCGACATCGCCGACCTCTCGGCCTTGCCGCTCTCAGAGGTCTGCGCGCTGCTCGACACGGGCCTGGAGGAGCAGGCTCGCGGCACCGACCGCCATGGGGCCGCAGCAGCGTCCGCGGCCCGCTCGCTGGTGAAGGACTTCGGTGCACGCGTCGAGGCGATCATCGGGCTCGGCCTGGGCTACCTGTCGATGGATCGCTCCAGCACCGCCCTGTCTCCCGGCGAGCTCCAACGCGTCCGGCTGGCCGGCCAGCTGCGGGCCGGTCTCTTCGGCGTGCTCTACGTGCTCGACGAGCCCTCGGCGGGCCTGCACCCCGCCGACTCCGAGGCGCTGTACGCCGCACTGCGAGAGCTGGTCAGGAAGGGCAACTCGCTCTTCGTCGTCGAGCACGACCTCGCGATCGCCCGACAGGCGGACTGGGTCGTCGACGTCGGCCCTGGCGCCGGCACGCAGGGCGGGCACGTCGTGCACAGCGGCCCGCCCGAGGCTCTCCAGCAGGTGGGTGGCTCCCTCACCGCCGGGTTCATGTTCCCGACCGAGGCGGTCGGCCCTCTGCAGGCCCGCGAGCCCTCCGGCTGGCGCGAGCTCACCCACCTCTCACGCCACAACATCAACGACGTCACCGTCCGGATCCCGCTCGGTGTCATGACCGCGATCACCGGCGTCTCCGGCGCGGGCAAGTCCTCGCTGCTCACCGCCGTCACCGAGCGGCTCGAGGCCGAGAACGAGACCGCCGCGACACCCCGGCGGATCGTCGCGATCGACCAGCGCCCGATCGGCCGTTCACCACGCTCGAACCTGGCCACCTACACCGGACTGTTCGACGCGGTGCGCCGGCTCTTCGCCGGCACGGCCGGGGCCAAGGAGCGCGGGTGGGCGGCCGGCCGCTTCTCCTTCAACGTCGAGGCCGGTCGGTGCCCCACCTGCCAGGGTGAGGGGTTCATCAGCATCGAGCTCGTCTTCCTGCCGACCAGCTACTCGCCGTGCCCCACCTGCCACGGGTCGCGCTACAACCCCGAGACGCTCGAGGTCCGCTACCGCGACCGCGACGTGGGCCAGGTGCTCGCGATGACGGTCCTCGAGGCGGTCACGTTCTTCGAGGACGTGGCACCCGTGCACCGCGCGCTCACGACGCTGCTCGACGTCGGCCTGGGCTACCTGACGCTGGGGCAGCCGGCCACCGAGCTGTCCGGCGGCGAGGCACAGCGCATCAAGCTCGCCACCGAGCTGCAGCGTCCGCGACGCGAGGGGACGGTCTTCGTGCTCGACGAGCCCACCGGCGGCCTGCACCCGGTCAACGTCCGCGACCTCGTGCGGGTGCTCGGGCGCCTCACCGACGGTGGCGACACCGTGATCACCGTCGAGCACGACATGCAGGTCGTCGCCGCGGCGGACTGGGTCATCGAGCTGGGCCCGGGCGGAGGTGACCGCGGTGGCACCGTCGTCGCCTCGGCCACCCCGGCCGACCTGCTCGACGAGCCCGACAGCATCACCGCCCCCTACCTGCGTCGCTCGCTCGAGCGCTGACTGCCGCGGCCGGGACCGGTCCGAAGGGACGCCCTGCCTGCAGTCGCCTCCTCGGCGTTCGGGAGGCGCCGGACGCCCCGATGCGTACCATCGAAGGTTGAGTGTCCCCGGGCTCGCGGAAGGACGTGGCATGACACCGAAGACCATCGCCGACCGCTACGTGGTCGATCGTGCGATCGGGCACGGTGGCATGGGCACGGTCTGGCTCTGCCGTGACGACGCCCTGGGTCGCAGCGTCGCGGTGAAGGAGGTCGGCAGCATGCCGGGCGCCTCGACGTCGGACCTGGCCCGAGCCCTCCGGGAGGCACGCAGCTCCGCGGCGCTGAACCACCCCAACGTCGTGGCGATCTACGACGCCGTCGAGGACGGCGGGCACCACTGGCTCGTGATGGAGTACGTGCCGTCGCGGACCTTGTCCGAGCTGGTGGCGCAGGAGGGCGCCCTGTCGCCGGAGCGGGTCGCCCGGATCGGCGCGCAGGCCGCCGACGGCCTGTCCGCCGCCCACGAGCGCGGCACGGTGCACCGAGACGTCAAGCCCGGCAACATCCTGGTCCTGGACGACGACCGGGTGAAGATCACCGACTTCGGCATCGCCCGCACCCACGGAGACGCCCAGCTGACGCGCTCGGGCATCGTCACGGGCACGCCCGCGTACTTCGCCCCCGAGCTCGCCCAGGGAGCGGAGCCGACCGAGGCCGCTGACGTGTGGGCCCTCGGAGCGTCCCTGTACGCCGCGGTCGAGGGGCGCTTGCCCTACCCGGACAAGAGCAACGCCATCGCGATGCTCACGCAGATCGCCTCCGAACCTCCTCCTGACCCCGCGCGCGCATCGTTCCTGGCCGAGCCCATCGCGCGGATGATGGACCGCGACCCACTCACCCGCTGGACGATGGCCGACGTCGCGCACACGCTGCACCGGCTGCACGACCAGCACGCCGAGAGCTCGGGCCCCGGCACCGTCGCGTTCGTCTCCCCCTTCGCCGAGCCCACCGGTCCGCGGGCTGCGCCGGAGCCCGCCGAGCGGGTCGACGACGGTCCTGCCACCGAGATGACCGCACTGCCCACCCAGGCGACGGCCACGCCCACCCAGGAGGCGGAGCGGGTCCCCGCGCCCGCGCCGGCACCGCCTCCCGGGCCGGCGCCCGGGCCCGAAGCACGACCCGCCGCTGCGGCCCACACCGAGGACCGCACCGGCAGGCCCGGGCGCGGTGGTCGCCGACTCGCGGTCGCCGCCGTCATTCTCGCCCTGGTGGCTCTGGTCCCGGCGGGTGCCTTCCTGCTCGACAACCGCGACCGCGGGGGCGAGACTGCGGCCGAGCCCGGCAGCACCGCGCCACAGGCCGAGGAGGAGAACCCCGCTGCCGCCCCCGACCCCGAACAGTTCGTCGAGGACTACTACGCCCTGCTCCCGTCGGACACGGAGGCCGGATGGGCGCTGCTGTCCCCGAGGCTGCAGGGCGACGTGGGTGGCTACGACGTCTACACCGGGTTCTGGGCGACCATCAGCGAGGTGCGCGTCGACGGCACGAGACCTGCGGGAGACGGTCTCCTCGACGTCGACCTGACGTACACCGGCGATCGTGGCACCGAGTCCGAGACCCGTCGCCTGCGGATCGAGGAGCGCGAGGACGGCTTCCTGATCGTCGGTGACCGCCCGGTCTGAGCCGGTTGCCGCATGACGAGCGTTACACCTCGTGGGACGTGTGAACGCGTGGCAGATGGGCACGTCCCCACCATGAGCAACGACAAAGCAGAACAGGCCCGCGAAGGGCTCCTCGACAGCGTGGCCGGCAAGGCCAAGGAGGTCGCCGGCGCCGTGACCGGCAAGGACGAGCTGGTCGAGGAGGGAGGGCTCCAGCAGGCCGAGGCAAGCCACCGCAAGGAAGCCGTCGCCGACGAGGCCGTCGCCGAGGCCAAGCGCGAGGAGGCCGCGCAGGACCTGCACGAGACCACCCGCGAGGCCGACCAGCAGCAGGGCGCCGCCCGCGCCCAGGAGCAGCAGGAGAAGTCACTCGTCGAGCAGGAGCGCGCCACCGAGCGCACGGCTGCCGAGAAGGCCGCCGAGCAGCAGGCCTCCGTCGACAGCGAGGCCGCCGAGCAGCGCGCCGACGCTCTCGCGGAGTCGCGCCTGCGCGAGGCGGAGACCACCGAGGCGGAGGCCGACGCCACCGAGCAGAAGGCCGCCGCCGAGCAGGCGCGGCTCGAGCGCGAGGCCGTCGCCGCCGACATCGAGGCCGCGAAGCTGCGCGCCGAGACCGAGAAGTGAGGACCACCATGATCAGCACCGTCATCGCCCTTCCGTACGAGATCGCGCGCACCCCGCTCGCCCTCGTCGACACCACGCTCTCCAGCAGGCTGCCGGTGGCCTCCGGCCCACGCATCGTCGTGGACCGGGCGCTCGGCTCCGCGGACAGGATCGCCGGGACCGTCCTGCGCAACCGCGAGATCGCGGGCCGCGGTGCCGAGCGGGTGGAGCGCTCGGCCAAGGCGGTGGCTGCGAAGAGGCTCGAGAAGCAGGCCGCCGCACGACGTGAGCAGGCACGCGAGACGTCGGCAGCCGGTCGCGAGGAGGCGGCCCGGAAGCGCAAGGAGGCCCAGCAGCGCGCCGCGTCCGGGCTCGAGGAGGCCGACGCTGCCGAGGTGCGCGGCAAGCAGGAGGCCCGCACGAAGGCCACGAAGGCGGCCGCGACCAAGAAGAAGGCCGCCGACCAGCGCGCCGAGAGCAAGGCCGAGACCGCCGAGCAGAAGAAGAAGCGCCTCGACTCCGCCGCCGCGGCCAAGAAGAAGGCCGCCCAGCGCAAGGCCAAGGCCGAGAAGGACGACGCCCGCAAGACCCAGCAGGCCGCCGCGCAGACGCGCGACGACGCCGAGCGTCTCGAGGGCCTCGTCGAGACCAAGAAGCAGGAGCGCACGCAGGACTGAGCCGCCCCCGCGGCCCACGACGAACGACCCGTCCTCGACCGAGGGCGGGTCGTTCCTCGCGGCGGGGGTTCTGTCGGTGGTCGGCGCAAGGATGGTCTCGGAGCCGGCATCCGGTCGGCCAGGATCGAGGGACGGCCATGGACTGCAGGATCGAGCTCATCTTCATTCCCGTCACGGACGTGGATCGCGCCCGGGACTTCTACGTCGACACCGTCGGCTTCCACCTCGACATCGAGTCCCGGGTGGATGAGAACACCCGCTTCGTGCAGGTGACACCGGTCGGGTCGGCGTGCTCCATCGCGTTCGGCGAGGGCATCACCGACATGACCCCCGGCACGCAGAACGGCATCCAGGTCGTCGTCGACGACGCCGCAGCAGCGCACGCCGACCTCGTCGCCCGGGGCGTCGACGCCACCACGCCGCAGACGCTCGCCTGGGGGACGTTCACGTCCTTCAGCGATCCGGACGGCAACACCTGGACGGTCCAGGAGCTGCCGCCACCGGGCAGCTACGCCCACCTCCCCGAGCCCGAGGCCGGCTCGCGCTGAGCCGGCCCCGGCCCGCCGCGGCTCAGTCGTCGACGCCCTGTGACCGCCGCACCCACGCGCCGGCGTCGATCGGGTAGACCCAGCGGCGATCGGGCCACTCGGTGAGGCTCCAGAGCTCGTCGCGCTGCGGCCAGTAGGTGATGTCCTCCGGGCCGGTGGGCAGCACCCCCCGACGGCGCTCGAACACGTCGGGGCGGCCGACCCACAGGTCCCCCGCGTTGCCCTCGCCGTTGCTGGAGGTCAGGACCCAGGTCCCGCCCACGAGCGTGGCTCCCTGCATGCGGGGCACCTGCCGCTCGAAGGTCTCCAACGGCTCGGCGGCGCCATGCCCGCCGACGCCGAGCAGGTCGGTCTCGCGGTCCAGCGCGAAGCGGACGAGTCGGTGGCTGGCAGCGCCCTTGCGTCCGTACTCGCCGGCCACGAGATGGTCCACCTCGCCCGAGCGGTCCAGCGACATGAACGAGTACGTCATCGGTCGCACGCCCTCGTCGCTCTCGGGTCGGTAGCGGGTGAGCTGCGGCAGGACGTAGCGATAGCCCTTGGAGCGCCACCGGCTGCGCACTCGGACGACGTCGTCGAGCCGGAAGACGCGGATCCCTCGCGAGCTGCCGGCGACGAAGAGGTACCGGCCGTACCAGACGATGCCGCCGGCGTGGACGTTCACCGGTCGCAGCCGGTGGACCCCGGCCCGGCGACGTGGCTCGACCAGCAGGACGTGCCGGTAGCGAGGAGCGCCTGCGTCCAGGCCGGCGATCACCGAGACGCGCGAGCCGAGCAGGCGACCGATCACCCCGTGGGCGTACCAGCTGGTCATGACGACCGGCTGACCCTCGAAGGTCCCCCCGGCGGGATCCGGCCCGTACGCGTCGGCCGACGTCGTGATGCCCTGGGGCCACCACCGACGCGTTCGAGCGTCGCGCTCGCTCCACCGCAGGCCCGGGCCGGCGGCCCCGCC
This sequence comes from Aeromicrobium sp. CF4.19, assembly GCF_051262555.1. Classification (NCBI taxonomy): domain Bacteria; kingdom Bacillati; phylum Actinomycetota; class Actinomycetes; order Propionibacteriales; family Nocardioidaceae; genus Aeromicrobium; species Aeromicrobium sp. CF4.19. The sequence goes on from NZ_JBIMEU010000003.1 coordinate 308,439, forward strand.
GGGCACGTCGGACGTGGTGGCGACGCGATTCAGGTCGGCCAGCACTCCCCGCAGACCGACGCGTCGAAAGCGCCCGAAGAACCGTTCCGAGAGGTGTCGATCCTCCGGCTCCGGGACCAGTCTGAACATCGGCGAGCTCACCGCGCCAGCGTACGAGGGGCGGACGACACGGGGCACCAGAGCGGTGCGAGGGCGGGCACCGGCCGGCCGCACCTCTCGTCCCACCGACTCGGGCAGCGCCCCTCGCGCAGCGGCGGTACGGTCGTGGGTCGGGGACCACCACGAGGAGATGGCGTGCGCGAGGAGATGGCCGGGCCATGGGGCCCACTGCTTGCGATCGCGAAGATCCTCGGCTGGGTGCTCCTGGTCGTCGTCACCGCCGGCCAGCTGATGGCCTGGACACCGCCCGGCTGGTGGGTGCCGGCCCTGCAGTGGGGTCCCTCCCAGTACGCCATCATCGCCGTGGGCATCGTGCGCGACGCGCTCGGCGCGTGGATCGTCCTCGCGGCGCTGCTCACGATCGGTCTGCTGGTGCTGGCGGGACCACGTCGGGGCTGGGCGACGCTTCGTCGCCCCACCGTCGCCCTCGCCACCGCATCGCTCGTGTCCGCGGTGGCCCTGACGTCGTGGCAGGTCCTCGACGCCCGTTCGGAGGGGGTCGACGTCGTGGTGGCCCCGACCCTCCCCTTCACCAACGACCTCGTCCCTGCGGACCGCGAGGTCACCGTGGGGACCGTCGACGACACCGACCTGAAGGCCGACCTGTACCTGCCCGAGGACCCGGCGCCCGAGGGCGCGCCCGTGGTGGTGCGGGTCCATGGTGGCGGATTCGACAGCGGGAGCAAGGCACCGAGCCCCTACTTCGTCCCCCTCCTCGAGCGCGGGTACGCCGTGCTCGACGTGACCTACCGGCTTGCCTCGGGGGAACGCCAGACGTGGGACACCGCCGTCGCCGACGTCGGATGTGCCCTGACCTGGATCGGCGCGACCGGCTCGGAGGCGGGCCTGGACCCCACCCGCGTGGGGATGATGGGTGAGTCGGCAGGCGGGCAGCTGGTCGTCAACGCCGGCAACATGGCCGCGGCCGGCACGCTCGACCCGTCCTGCCGCTCGCAGGGCGAGCTCCCGGAGGTGCAGGCCGTCGTCGCGGGCTACCCGGCGGTGGACGGGTCGGCCGCGTACGGGCAGTCGGCGCTGGGCAGTGCCCTCGGCGACCGCTACGTCGGCGGTCCCCCCGAGGAGCTGCCCGAGCGCTACGAGCTGACCGACTCCGCCAACCACCTGGGCCCCTCGGGCCCACCACTGCTGATCTACCAGGGCGCGGCCGATCACCTGATCCTGCCTGGTCCCGTCCGTGACCTTGCTCGGGCGTCGAGCCGGGCCGGCACCACGACGCGGTACGTCGAGCTGCCCGGCCTGGAGCACACCACCGGGGGCGGGCTCGGCACGCTGTCGTTCGGCGACCTCGTCGGGCGCGACCTCGCCACGCAGTGGTACCTCGAGCACCTCTGAGGCCGGGAGCCTGCGAGGCGTGGGCCCCCGCGGCGGCGGTCAGGACCAGACGCGCACGTAGTCGACCATCATCGTCGACACGTCGGGGGTCTGGTCCGTCGCCTCGTTGCCCGCAGCGCCGATGCCCTGCGTGATCGCGAGCATGAACGGCTGGTCGAACGGCTGGGAGCCGGTCAGGGGCGCGTTCGGGTTCCACTCGTGCTCCAGGCAGACCTCGCCACCGTAGGAGATGGTGATCCCCTCCTGCGTCCACTCCGCCACGTAGGTGTTCCACTCGCTGGGATCCAGCAGGCAGTAGTTGTTCGTCCGGCCGGTGCCGTTGGCCCCGAGCGGCGAGTCGTAGTGCAGCATCGGGATCGCCCGGTCGGGGTGGCGGGTGTAGATCTCGGCGATGTCGATCTCGCCGGACAACGGCCACAGGCCGTACTTCTGGTCGTCCTGCGGCCACATCCACAGTGCCGAGTGCAGGCCGGGGACCTTGACGTCGGGGAACTTGGCACGGAACTCGAAGCGACCGTAGGTCTGCCCGAAGGTGCCGTGGGTGCTGAGCGAGCCGGTCGTCCACCGGCTGTCGTAGTCGCCCCTGGGGCTCTCGCAGGTGAACGGCTCCTCGGACCTGCGGGTGGTGATGCTGAGGACGCCGTTGCCGACGCCGATGGTGTCCTCCTGGTCGACGAAGCACTCCCCGGCGTGCTGCCATCCCGTCGCCGACGTCAGCTGGGGGACCCAGACGTCACGGTCGAGCTCGGTTCCACGGAACTCGTCGGTGAAGGTGCACGTCCACGGCGTGCCGTCCTCCTTCAGGACCTCAGGCCCGCAGGAGGCCGGAGCGTCGGGGTCGGGCTCGGCGGCCTCCTCCTCCGCGACCTTGGCCAGGGCGTCCGCCTCGGCCCGCTCCAGCGCGAGGCCTCGAGCCTCCTCGGTGGCCTTGGCCTTGGCCTCCTCCTTGGCCTGGCTGTCGGCCTTCACGACCGCCCAGTAGTAGGCCTCCCAGAGCGTCGCGGCCGTCTCGGTGTGCTCCACCGTTGCCGAGGCCGTCACGGTGGCCTCACCCTGGCCGACGACGTCGCCGATCGTGTGGCTCTCGCGGATCGTCACCGTCTGCTCGACGGTGGCGGTGTGCGTGTACTGCTTGGGGGCGGCGGCCTCGTCGGCCTTGGCCTGTGCGTCCGCCCGGGCCCGCTCCAGCGCGATCGGCCGCGCCTCGGCGTCCGCCGTGGCCCTCGCCTCCGTGATCGCCTTCTGCTGCGCCTTCGCGTAGGCCCAGTAGTACGCCTCCCAGCTCGTCGCGGCCGTCTCGGTGTGCTCCACCGTCGCCGAGGCGGTCGCCGTCGCCTCCCCGTGACCGACGAAGCCGTCCACCGTCGCGGTCTCACGGACCGTGACCGTCTCCTCCTGGGTCCACGACGCCGTGAACGTCACGGTCGGGGCGGGCTCCGCGGCACCGCTGCTGCCGACGCCCGCGATGACGACGAGTGCCGTGGCGACGGCCACGGTGAGCACACGCGTCGTGAAGGCCGCACCGGGCCACCTGGAGGTGACGGTCATGACGGGTTCTCCCTTTCCCCTGCCTCGGCCGCAGGGCCGGAGCCGTTGTCTGCCCCTCGGCCGTCCTTCCAGACGCCGAGGAACCGTTTCTTCCTGCCTGTCGAACCTAGCGGCGGCGCGGGGTCCGTGTCCTGTGAATCTGGTTCACCGGGTCGGCGGCGCCCGTCCCGGTGAACGGCCCGAAGGCCCTCGAATCGACGCCCGCAGCACGACGTTGGGCGGCGCGCCTTGGTCCAGCGGTGGATCATGAAGGGCATGCCGGGTCGATCTCGCTTCGCTGGACCGGCGACCCTTGCCCTCGCGGCCCTCCTCTGCGCCGCGCTGACCGAGAGCCCCCGACCCGGGCCGGGGCGCAGCCCGGACCTGCTCGGCCGCGCGGACGCCGCACCCCCGCAGGACCAGTCGGCGATCCGGCTCGCCTTCGCCGGCGACGTCCACTTCGAGGGTGCCTACAGCGATGTGCCCTCCGACCCGGACGGGACCCTCGGCCCGATGTCGGACGTGCTCCGCGACGCCGACCTGTCGATGGTGAACCTGGAGTCGGCGGTCACCGAACGTGGCCGACGCACCGACAAGGAGCTGGAGGACCGGTCGAACCGGTACTGGTTCCGCACCGAGGCCGACGCGCTCGACGTGCTCGGCCGGTCGGGGGTCGACGTGGTCTCCCTGGCCAACAACCACGGGGCCGACTACGGCCTCGCCGGGGTGCGCGACAGCATCCGCGCGGGCGAGGCGAGCGACGTGGGAGTCGTCGGCATCGGCCGCAACGACCGGGAGGCCTTCGCCCCGCACCGTGCCCGCGTCAGGGACACCGACATCGCCGTGCACGCGGCCGACTCCTCCCCGCGCGAGAGTGCCGACGCCCTGTGGGCCGCCGGCGCAGGGACCGCGCCGGGCCTGGCGGCCGCACGCGGAGCGGGGACGGCACCACTGCTGGAGGCCGTCCGCGAGTCTGCCCGCACCGATGACCTCGTGGTGGTCTACCTGCACTGGGGCGAGGAGGGTAGCGCCTGCCCGACGACAGCCCAGCAGAACCTCTCCGGCGCCCTGGAACGGGCAGGCGCAGACGTCGTGGTCGGGTCCCACACCCACACCCCCGGCGGCGCCGGGACTAAGGGCGACGCCTACGTCGCCTACGGGCTCGGCAACTTCTACTGGTACCACGGGCGGGAGGCCGAGACCGGCGTGCTCGACCTCACGGTCGCAGACGGTGAGGTCGTGGGCGATGAATGGGTGCCGGCCCGCTTCCGCGAGGCCGGGGGCGCTCCGCGGCCGCTTCGCGGGGAGGATCGCGAGGACGCCGCCGAGGACTGGCAGGAGCTGCGGGACTGCACCGACCTCGCAGCCGGGCCGGGCCCGGCCGCGGAGGCTGACGCCGACACCGACACCGGGGGTGACGCCGAAGACGCCGCTCTGCCGGCCTTCGCGTCCTCCATCGAAGGGGTCGGCCCTTCCGTCCAGCGCGGCATGGTCAGTCACGACCCTGCGACCTGCCCCGTCCCGCTCGCGGACCTGCGCCACCTCACCGTCACCCACGTCGGCTTCGACGGCCGCGCCCACGAGGGTGAGCTCGTGATGAACGCCGACGTCGCGGAGGAGGTCGTCGAGGTGTTCGCGACGCTGTACGAGGACCGCTTTCCGATCGAGCGGATGCTGCTCGTCGATGAGTACGACGGCGATGACGACCGCTCCATGGCGAGCAACAACACCTCCGGGTACAACTGCCGGCCCGTGGCCGGCACGTCCCGCTGGTCCGACCACGCCTACGGACGCGCCATCGACATCAACCCGGTGCAGAATCCGTACGTCGTCGGCGGCGACGTCCGACCGGCCACCGCGCAGGACTCCGTCGACGTCGATCGCTCCGAGGGTGCCGACGCCGCGCCCGGGGTCATCGTCGACGGTGGCGTGGCACGCCGCGCGTTCGAGCGTCTCGGCTGGCAGTGGGGCGGGCTCTACCCCGATCCCGACTACCAGCACTTCAGCACGTCGGGCTGACGCGGAACGATGCTCGGCGCGAGCACACGGGTTTCTGAATCGTGGGCCCGGCCCTACGATGACGAGGAGAGACGCAGACGACCGGAAAGGCTGGGATGCGCGCTCGGGGGAAGCAGGATGCTGGGAGCGGACGACTGTGAGCGGGTCGGCCGGCCCCGCGTCGGGGGAGACGGAGGTTCGCCAGTCGCTGGCGCACCGAGTGCGTCGGGCGCGCCGCCGTGGCTTCGTGGGGCGAGCCGACCAGCTGGACCTGTTCGGGCGCGCGCTGGGTGCTGACCCCGACGCTCCACGGGTCCTGCTCGTGCACGGGGCGGGCGGCATCGGCAAGTCCGCCCTGCTGCGTCGTTTCGCCGACGACGCGCAGTCGTGTGGCCGCACGGTCGTCCTGGTCGACGGCCAGACCGTCCTCGCCTCGACCGACGCGTTCGAGCGTGAGGCCGCCAAGGTCCGCACGGCCGACCGCGCCGTGCTGCTGGTCGACGCCTTCGAGCAGTGCCAGGTGCTGGAGAGCTGGCTGCGCGAGGAGTTCCTGCCGACCCTGCCCGAGGACGTGGTGGTCGCCGTCGCCGGCCGCCTCCGACCGGAGCCGCAGTGGACCGTCGATGCCGGGTGGCGCGACCTCGCGCGGGTGGAGCACCTGGAGGACCTCCCTGCCGCGGACGCCGACGCGCTCCTCGACGAACGAGGAATCCCGCCCCGGTGCCGGGCCTCCCTCACCACGTTCGCCGGGGGGCACCCGCTGGCGCTGAGCCTCGCCGCCGAGGCCGTTGACACCGAAGGGCTCGGGGACGAGCCGTGGGAACCCTCGCGCGACGTCGTCGAGACGTTGCTCAAGCTGCTCGTCGACCAGGTGCCGTCCGCGGCGGCCGAGTACGCGCTGCAGGTCTGCGGCCACGTGCGGCACACCACGGTCGACCTCCTGCGCACGGGACTCGACGAGGAGCAGGCGATCGCCGCCTTCGACTGGTTGCGGGCCCTGCCGTACGTCACGACGGGGCCACAGGGCCTGCTTCCGCACGACCTGGTTCGCGACGTCATCGACTCCGACTTCGCGTGGCGCGATCCGTCCGGCTACGTGCAGCTGCACGAGCGGTTGTGGCGCCACCTGGCCGCCCGGACCGAGTCCGCGAGCGGTGACGCGCTGCCGGCGACGGTGTGGGAGCTGCTGTACCTCAACCGGTACAGCACCCACCCGGTGCGCGAGATGTTCACCGGCGGTCAGCGCGAGGCGCTGTTCGAGCGTCCCTACGGTCCGGAGCTGCACGACGCGGTCGTCGCCCTCGCCGTCGAGCACGAGGGACCGGAGCTGGCACGGCTGGTGGAGTACTGGCTGGACCGCCGGCCCGAGGACTTCCACGTCTACTGCCGCTCCGAGGACCGCGAGCCGGTCTCGTTCCTCGGCTGGCTGAGGATCCGCCGACCCTCGGCGGCCGAGGCCCAGGCCGATCCTGCCCTGGCGGCCGTCGCCCAGCACATGAGCGGCACCGCGCGCCTGGGCGCAGAGGACGTCGTCGGCGTGGGCCGTTTCGCCGTGCCGCGCCCGTCGCCGGACCACTACACGGTGGGTGCGGACCTGCACACCCTGCGCATCTCCGTGGAGGCACTGCAGCAGGGCAGGACCGAGACGGCGACGTACCTCGTGCTGCCTCAGGCGGAGTCGTTCGAGCCGGCGATGAACCTGTTCGGCTACCAGCCGACCGGGTCGCTCGTGGGGCCGGACGGCCTCGGTCTGTTCGTGCACGACTGGCGGGAGGTCCCTTTGTCGGCCCACCTGCAGCGCTGCCTGCCGCCCATCGGTAGCGCGGCCCCGGCCGCCTCGGCCGACGTCACGAGTGCGGCGCTGAGTCGCGACGACCACGACGCCGCCGTCAAGCAGGCCCTGCGCGACTGGCACGAGGAGGTGGCGCTCGCGGCGAACCCGCTCGGCAGCGGCGACCCCGACCGGGTCCGCTCGATCCTGCGGGACGCGGTGGCCGCGCTCGGCGAGGACCCGCGTCGCGTGAAGCACCACCGCGCGGTCCTGGCGACGTTCCTGGAACGGCCCACCACGCAGGAGGCGACCGCAGCACGGCTGGCGGTGCCGTTCAGCACCTACCGCCGGCACCTGCGTCGTGGTGTGGAGGAGGTCTGCGGCCACGCCTGGACCAACCGCCCGCTCTCGGAGGTCGCGTAGGTCACCGGCGCGAGAAACCGGGTCACCGGATGACAGGGCACACGGCTCGGCCACCGGAGGGCTCCGGTGGCCGAGCCGTACGTCCCGTCTGATTCAGCGGGCGTGGAAGGTGACGTGGTTGTCGTTGCGGTCGAAGACACCGGCGAAGGCCCAGTTGCGGTAGCCCCCGTCACCCTTGCGGACGAACTCACCCTCGCCGGTGAACTCCACCCACTTGAAGGTGCGCTTGCCGACGATCGTGACCTCGTCGCAGCCGTACTCCTGGATCTCGCCCTCCGCGACGATGCCGTCGAACTCCGCCTTCTCGGCGTGATCCGCCCGGTAGACGACGATGTTGGAGTCGTTGGCTCCGTAGTCCTGGATCTCCGTCACGGTCTTGGACAGGTCACAGGCGTCCACGAACCTCGGCTCGCCGGCCTGTGCCGCCGGGCCGGTCGCCACGGTGACGGCCGCGGTGGCGGCTCCTGCCGCGGCGAGGGCGATCCCTCGGGCGATCGTGCGCTGGTTGCTGGTCATGTCTGTTCCCTTTCCTCTCGTCCCGGTCCTACTTCTTGGAGTGGAAGACGACCTTGTTGTCGCCCTCGCGGTCGAAGGCGCCGTAGAAGGCCCAGTTGCGGTAGCCCCCGTCGCCCTTGCGGACGAACTCACCGGACTCGAAGATCGCCCAGTGGTAGTCGGCCTGGTTGTTGGTGAACTCGCACGGGGTCTTGCGCTCGCTGTCGGAGACCACGACACCCTCGAGGTTCGAGGACTCGATGGCCGAGCCCTTCCAGACGATGATGTTGTAGTCGTTGTTGGTGTCCCAGCCCTTGAGCTCGTCGACCTTGGTGCTCAGGTCGCACTCGTCGAAGGCTGCGGCGGGCTGCAGGGTCACTGCTGTCACGGCCGTGGTGGCGGCGACGGCGCCGAGTGCGCCGACGGCCAGGCGTCGGATGATGTTCATGGTGCTCTCCTCGGTTGTCGAGACGGTGCTGTCAGAATCAGGGCTGGTGGAAGCGGACGGTGTTGTCGTCGCGGTCGAACCAGCCACGGAAGGCCCAGTTGATGTAGCCGCCGTCGCCGGTGTTGGTGAACTCGCCACCCTCGGCGATCCAGAGGCCGTAGTTGACCTCGCCGTAGCGGACGTTGGCGTAGAGCTTGACGCCCTCGAGGTTCTCCTCATAACCCTGGGACAGGTTGTGCATGACGACGTTGTAGTCGCCCCCGTCGCGGTCGAAGGCCTCTTGCACGGCCTGCTCGACGAACTCGCCGCGGCCGCCCCCGGGGATGGTGGCGATCGCGCTGGCGATCTCCGGACCGTTCACTCCGTCGGACTTGTGGATGGTGACCTTGGCGTCCTCGGCCGATGCCGGCGACGCCGTCGCGAACGCCAGGCCGAGACCGGCCAGCAGGGCGATGACTGTGATGCGGATCCTCATGATGTCCTCCTCGTGGTGTCGGTGTGCTCAGGGCTGGTGGAAGTTCACGGTCATGCCGTCGCGGTCGAACCAGCCGCGGAAGGCCCAGTTGATGTAGCCGCCGTCGCCGTTGTTGGTCACGGTGCCCGACTCGAAGACGACGACCCGGAACTTCGGGTAGCCGTCCACGGAGTAGGTCGCGTCGAGCTCGACCCCCTGGAAGTCGGCGTCGTAGGGGTGGTCGGCCTTCATGACGAGCACGTTCTTGCTCTCTCCGGCCTCGTACCAGGCGCCGTTCTGGAAGGCCTGCACGAGCCCGGAGCGGTTGGCGTTCGTCTCGATCGCCGAGGAGATGGCCCGGTAGATCTTGCTCGCGAGGTCCACCGTCCCGTAGGCGACCGAGGCGGCCCCCTTCGGGAAGTTCAGGTCGGTGTCCGCGGCACTCACCGCCACCGGGGCGGGTGCGGCGGAGGCGGGCGGGATGGTTGACACGGTGGCTGCGGCCGCGAGTGCTGCGGCGGCGAGGCCGGTGCGTGCGATCTTCATGGCGTGCTCCCTTCGATGTCGGGTGCCGGCAACTGCCGACGTCTCGACCCTCCTCCGGCGAGACCGCGGTCCGCCAGAGCCGCGAGGGGGCCACCCCTGTTCACTTCTGCTCACCCCGTGAGCGGATGCTCACCGCAGCGGGTCTCGAGAAACGACTCGTCCGCCAGCCAGACACGGGGTGGCGAGACCCGATCAAACGATCTTCACGACAGCGGGACACGACGGCCCGCCGTCGACAGGATGGTGACGTCACCTCCCACCACCCCTGAGGACTCGCCATGGAAACCGCGCCGATCGCCGCCTGGACCCTGCAGAACGAGATACCCATCCCCGAGGACATCGGCCCCCTCCTCGTCCAGGGCGAGACCGCGGTCGCGGCCTTCAAGACCTTCCGTGACAGTGCCGTCTTCACCACGAAGCGCCTCATCGTCCGTGATGCTCAAGGGATCTCTGGCAAGAAGGTCGAGATCTACTCCTTGCCGTACAGCACCATCAACATGTGGTCGTCCGAGAACGCCGGCAAGCTCGACTTCAACTCCGAGATCGAGCTGTGGACGCGTGCCGGCCACATCAAGATCAAGCTGGGCAAGGGCGCCGACGTGCGACGCCTCGACAGCCTGATCGGGTGGGCCGTGCTCCTGAGCTCGTGACACTGGCCCTGAGCGAAGCAGCCCCGGCCTCGACTGTCTCCAGTCGGAGCCGGGGCTCTCTCACGGCGGTGGCGGTGGGATTTGAATCCGAAATCGGCACTTTCGGGCGTTCGGCGGCTGCTCGAAATCACTGCAATGCCAGTGATTCCGCATCACAGTGATGCAGCGAGATCACCCCGATCTGCGGTGAAGTGTGCCCAAAATGTGCCCACGGCGGAAGCGCCTTAGGTCCGCAGAGGCGGCTCGTCGTTCTTGGCCCACTCCGGCGAGGACGATCCGGAGGTGGCGTTGACCCATCCGGGTGACTTCGTCGACGGGAAGCGATTCGGCGGCATGGATCCGTCGTACTGCCACTGATCCTCAACATTCGCCGTGCCGCCCACGCCGAAGTACCACCCAGCCGGCGTTCGTCTCCAGGCGCGCCAGGCCTGCCTGTCGTTGCGAACCACCAGCTGTATGCCGTGGTCCTCCGGCAGGCCCTTCTTGGTCATGTCGCCAAGCAGGTCGAGGAGTTCCGGCCGATACCCCTCGCCACGACTTCGGTGCCACCCCATCTGCATGAAGTAGAAGTTGGTGAGCTCCCTTTTTGTGGCGTAGAACTCTCGACGATCGCGTTGTAGTCCGTCGTCGTCGACGCCCAAGACACCGGCCATCGCCGCGAGGTTCTCGTCATACACATGCAAATCCCGGTCCCGTTGCTTGACAGCCGCACGGAACTCCGTCATGACTCGGAGGGCATCCCGGAAGCCACCAGACTGCGCAAGCTCGCCTCGCCACCGTCCCGTGAACTCCGATGCCAGTCGCGTGCTGAAGCGCAGTCCCCAAACCCCTGCCATTCGCACGCGAACCTTCGGCCTCTTTCGATCATTGAAGAACGGCAACATCGTCAGAATGGTCTCGGCGTGCATGATGAACGCAAACGCGTAAACGAACGGGATCAGAGCGAACGGCAACCAGATGGACAGAATGAGACTCTTGGCGGCGTCGGACCAGGCACCACCGTCCCAGTCCGAAATGATGGTCTTGGTCGTGTAAACGAAAAGCCAAAGTCCGATAAACCCCAGAAGCCCGTTCGCCAACTTTCCAACCGGACGATGCTCTGGATTGTGCAGCGCGACGACGGCAAGCAGGCTGAGCAGGCCCACGATCGGCTGCAGGATCAGCTCAGCCCACAGCGAAAGCGATCCGAACCCGACGTAGAAAACGATCAGTGCCGATACTCCGACAGCATCTCGGACCACGTTGCCGACTAGCTTCTTTCCTTCGTTGACACTGCTGGCTCCGAACAGCAGCGGCAGCCCAACGAAGAAGACCACGATCAGTGTGTCCTTGAGCTGCCATGATTCCCATAAGTTCAGCTGCCAAGCGACGTAGACAAGGCCCGCTGCGTACGCGAAGTAGATGAGGAGCGGGACCTGGATCTTCCAAACGAAGAACGATCTGAGAACGCTGACGAGACTTGGGCCAACCTCACGTCGCAGATTCGGAACAAGTGAAAACACACCGACGAAGACGCCGAACAGAATGACGGTCGCAAGCTCACGGTTCGTAAGTTCGAACACTGGGTCTCCTGACGGCGCCCCGAACTGAAGTCGAGCGATAGATCGGGCCACGCGATCGCTCGATCAACATCGTTAGGCATGAGCGATCTGCGTCAGCAGGTTACTCAACTCCCCCGACATCAGTGGAGAGTTCGACTCATGAGACGCAGCTAGTGCGAATACATCGGTACGCATCCTCAAGACCTCCACACAAGAGGACGCCAATCCCATCGAAAGCACACCCGGCAAACTCGCCGGCGTCACCAATCTCTGCACGTCGATCCCCGCAGTGAGGCCACGCCTTCTTCGAGATTGGACGGGTTGATGCCGCGACACACGTCCACCGGCACCACCCTTGCGCTCCGCGCGAGTACGGCACTGGCCAGCTCGGCAACTCGCTCGGCGAGTTGCCGCCCCTCGAAGGTGTTGATCACTCCGTACCTGCGCGTTATATCAATCACTTGCTCGACGATCATCGTCATTAAGGTTAGGTCTTCGCCGACGGTGTTCAGACAATCGTTGGGCGTGTGAACTCGGCGAGGATCAGACGAAGACCGTCGGCGTGCGGGATCTCGACGCGCGCCACGCGCCGACATCGCCTCGACAACGTCTGACAGATCTTTGGCTTTGGGCTGCTTGTCCTTCCAGCTCTCCAGGCCGTGACGTTCTTCGTAGGCCAACTGTCGACACTGTTGAGTGCACCAACGTCGCGGACGCCCTCGCTTCTGCGACGATATCCGCGCGCCACACCGTTCACACAACCGAGGCTTGCTCGGCTCCTTCATCGTCTCTTCGTCGCTCATCGCACTCGACCTCCTGCCCCCTCAGGCCGAGACCGACGCCCACAAACCCTCCTCCACCCATTTCGTCACACACCTCTTGCATCTCCGGCCGGTTGACCGAAAGCACGCCCGCCCGCTCAACACTGATTGCCACTCCTATTGTCATTCGACAAGAGAAGTGGCAATCTAGAGAGATGTCGATCGGAGTCTCAGAAGCAGCGGAACGCCTGGGCGTGTCCCGCCAACGCGTGCTGCAGATGATCGCCGACCGGAACCTCCCGGCGGAGCGGGTCGGCCGCTCCTGGTCGATCGATGAGGTCGACCTCGCACGCCGACGTGTTCCCCTCGGCCGTCCGCTCTCACCCGAGATGGCGCGAGGCTTCCTCGAGCTGGCCGCCGGCTCCCGCCCTTCGCTGGATGCGCGGGACATCTCGCGGCTGCGGGCTCGCACGGTCCGTCTCGTCCGAGAGGTGGCCTCCGGTGCCGATCCCGCGGGCCTCTTGAGGTCATGGCTGCCCCACCGGGCCGATCGCCTCGAGAAGTCCGTCGCCGCAGCGGACCTCGACCACGCGATGGCCGACCATCGCCTCGTCGCATCCGGCGTCTCCGACCCTCGCGCGGGCATGGCGTCCCCTCGAATGGGCGAGGGCTACGTCGACGAGCAGCTGGCCGCGCCATTCTTCGCCGAGCACTTCGTCGTGGATGCTGGCTCGTCAGTCCCGGCGAACCTCATCGTCCATGTTGCACGATGTGTTCCCCCGGTCTCGCCGGTGCTGATCGCGGCCGACCTGGCTGACTACCGTGCCGGACGTGAGGACGGCCAGGCTCACGTCGTCCTGGCCGAATGGATCGAGTCCGGCGACTACGACGAGGACCTCTTGTTCGGGCGGCGGCGCCCGTGACCGTGAAGCTGCCTCCCACCACCGACTCCGTGGCCGAGTCGTGGCACGCCCTGATGGACCTGCACGAGGCGCTGACCGGGCGCTGGACTGTCGTCGGCGGGCAGATGGTCCACCTCCACTGCGCTGAACGCGAGGCGTTCCCCGTGCGGTCGACCGATGACGCCGATGCGCTTCTCGATGCCAAGTCCCACCCGTCGATCCTCGAGGACTTCACCGCCGGGCTGGTCGACGCGGGCTTCGAACCGCTCACCAGCGGCGGCGGCCATCAGCACCGCTGGAGGAAAGAGCGAGCGCAGATCGACGTGCTGATCAGCAACAAGCTCGGCGAGCGTAGGACCTACCTGACCGTCACCGGAGCGCCGACCGTGGGCACACCCGGAGCTGCGCTCGTCCTGAACCGGTCCGAGGACATCGCGGTCGAGGTCGCCGGCCGAGTCGGCACGGTTCGACGGCCCACCCTCATCGGCTCGCTCATCGCCAAGGCAGCAGCGCACACGGTCGGTGCCGGTCGGGACCGACACCGGCAGGACTTCGCCGTGCTCGCCTCGATGCTGAACGCCGGTGACCTACGCACAGCAGACCTCGCCAAGAGCGAGAAGAAGTACCTCGCCCAGATGGTCCAGGCGACCCGGGCTGACCCCGTCGCGCTCGATCTCGCACCTGACGTCCGCAGCGGCTTGGCACGGCTCGAACTGATCTTGTCGCGCTGACTCGCCGAGGTTCCCCGATGTGTTCCCCCGAAAGTTCCGGCTGGACCGGTCTCTGTGGAACGCAGGTCTGGCCTGTGTCTCTGTGAGGCCCACGACACGGAGGAATCAGATGACTGACCAAGTGATGGAACGACTGGTGGCACCAGCGGACGTCGCAGAGCTTCTCTCGGTGACCACCGGACAGCTGGCGCAGATGCGCTACCTCGGCACGGGTCCGGAGTACGTGAAGGTCGGCACCCGGGTGCGGTACGCGCTTTCAGACGTGCAGACCTGGCTCGCCGGACAGCGCCGCGTCCGTACGTGACCCTCTCCGCCCCATCCACAGACCAGGAAGCCGGCGCGGTTCTCCACAGATCGCGTTCTGAGCCTGGCGTGGCACGCGTCTTCACAGGTACCCCGAAGTGAGCGGAGGTGACCGACGTGGCGACCATCGAGGCGTACGAGACGTCCGACGGCAAGCGATACCAGGTTCGCTTCCGCACGCCCGAGCGCAAGCAGACCAAGAGGCGCAGCTTCAGGACCAAGCGCGATGCCGAGCAGTTCGCTGCCGCCGTGGAGGTCCAGAAGTACCGCGGCGAGTTCATCGCCCACCAGGCCGGCCAGGTGACCATCGGCGAGCTCGGCCCGGACTGGCTCACCCGCCAGAGCGCCCACCTCAAGCCGTCGTCCCTGCTGGCGCTCGAGGTCGGGTGGCGCGTCCACGTCGAGCCGCGCTGGCGCGATGTCCGCGTCAGCGACATCAGCCGCACCGCCATCCAGGACTGGGTCGCCGCGCTCGGCGCAGACCGGTCAGCGACGACGGTCAAGCGCGCCTACGGCGTGCTGTCGTCCATCCTCGACGATGCCGTCGCCGACCGACGCATCCTCGCCAATCCGGCCAAGGGCGTGAAGACGAAACGCAGGGCCACGCGAGGTCGCGTCTACCTCAACCACCGACAGGTCGAGTGTCTCGCACGGGAGGCCGGTGACTCTGCTGGCGTCGTCCTCGTTCTCGCCTACACCGGCATTCGGTGGGGCGAGATGATCGCGCTGCGCGTACACGACGTCGACACCACCAGACGCAGACTCTCGATCGAGCGGAACGCCGTCGAGGTCGGCACCGAGATCCACATCGGCACGCCGAAGAACCACGAGCGCCGCTCGGTCCCCTACATCCAGATGCTCGACTCACTGTTCGACCGCGTGTGCGCCGGCAAGCCGCCTGACGCGCTTCTGTTCCCCGGCGTCGATGGCAACCTGCGACGGCGCACCCGAACCGACGGCTCATCCGGCGGGTGGTTCGCCGGCGTGCACCCGCGAAGACCGGCTTTCTTTGTGTCAACCAGCCGAACTGTGTCCGTGCGGATGCGTTTCGACGGCAGCCGCCCTCCCGAGGCTTCGCGAGGTTCGGCGATGGCGGTCATCTCTGGGTCGTAGGACGCAACTAATCGGTGGTGGCGTCGGCTGTGGCATCGTCCGCGCTGGCGACCTCATTCAGATCACCCGGAGCGGCTCAATCTCATCCGCATCGTGAGAAAAGTGTGCCCAAAATGTGCCCAAGCGGGCTCACACAGGAATGCGAAGACCCCCGACTCACCTGTCATTCCAGACGAAATCGGGGGTCTTCCTCGGGCGGTGGCGGTGGGATTTGAACCCACGGTGGGTTTGACCCCACACATCATTTCGAGTGATGCACCTTCGGCCGCTCGGACACGCCACCGCCGGGAACCCTACCCGACGGCGATCGTCGCCTCGAATCAGGCCGCGACCCCCGCGCCCGGACCGGGGGCCTCCCGGCGTCGTGCTCGGAACGCCTTGGTGAAGCCGTCGATCGCGTCCCAGGCGACGGCCAGCACCAGGCCGATCGCGAGGCCGGTGCCCACGTGCCCCTCGACCTCCGCGGTCATGCCCACCGCAGCCGTGAACTCGTCCGAGAAGAGCATCTCCTGCGTCAGCAGCCAGGCCATCGGCACCACGAACGCGGCACCGAGGACGGCGTTCACCGTCGCCAGCGGGAAGCTCCAGTCCCCCATCGCGTACTTGACCCCCTCCAGCACGATGCTGAGCGCGAGGACGACCAGCAGGAACGGCAGCCAGAACGACCACAGATCCGGATCCAGCACCCTGACCTGGTCGCCGGCATCGTCGGTGACCCAGGACCGGAAGTGCTGCACGATCGTCAGCACGATGACGGCGACGTAGAACACGATCGCCAGGATCGTCTCGGTCGCGGAGACCGTGCGACGGGCCGGAAGGTCGGGGATCTGGTCGACGCTCCAGGTCGGCAGGTCCGCGTCCGACCCGTAACGGTCGATGAGCGCGAAGGCCAGGGTGGTCCAGAACGCCACTTGCATGGCGACACCGATCACGTCGCCAATCAAGGAACCGACCACGGTCCCGAACGGCTCGCCGTCCACGACCGCGAGGATGACGAGGATGGTCGCCACGACGCCCGGGACGATGATGAGCAGGCGGATGAGCAGGCGCCACCAGATGAGGAAGTAGCGCGGGCCGATGAGGACTTGGTTCAACCCCGTGTACTGCACCGCCAGGGCGTCCGGGTTGCCGAGCTCGGTGAGCACGGCGCGCTCTGCCTCCTCGACGGGCTCGCCGTTCTCGGTGCGGGCCTCGACCATGTCGGCTATGGAGGCCCGCAGCTCCGCGCCGATCTCCTCGCGCTTGCCCTGGGGCACGGTCCGCAGGGCGGCGTGGACGTACCGGTCGGCGATCTGACTCATCTCGTTCGCTTCCGCTCGCTCTCTCATGACTGCTTCCCCTCGGTCAGCATGGTGATGGACTGATGGACCGATGCGATGTCGGCCAGGAGCACCTCGAGGACGGACTCGCCGGCCGCACTCGTGCGGTAGACCTTCCGCGGGCGCGCCTCCTGCGTGTTCCACTCGCTCGCCAGGAGCCCCTGCTCCTCGAGGCGGCGCAGCAGGGGATAGAGCGTGTTGGCGTCGACGCTGAAGCCGTAGTCGCTCAAGGTCTGCAACAGCCCGTAGCCGTGACCAGGACTCTTCAGTGCGCTGAGGCTGGCCACCACCACGGTGCCGCGGCGCAACTCCTGCAGGTGGGTCCTGACCACGTCATCGGTTGTCATGCGCCACACAATACTGTGTGACACACAGTATTGTCTACTGCACAGTGATGTGTGATCGGCGCCTGCGAAGATGTCGACGTGCCGACGCCCGACCTCGACGCCCTCGCAGCCCGCGCGGCACGGCTCGCCGAGTCTCGCGACCGCATCGTCCTCGGCATCGTCGGCGCTCCCGGGTCGGGCAAGACGTCCCTGGCCACGAAGCTGGTACGCCGGCTCGACGACGCAGGAGTGCCCGCCGCGCGGGTGCCGATGGACGGCTTCCACCTCGCCGATGTGGCCCTGCGCGAGCGCGGGCTCCTCGAGCGCAAGGGCGCCGTGGAGACCTTCGACGGCCACGGCTACGTCGCCCTTCTTCACCGACTGCTGATCGAGACCCACCACGACGTGCTGGCACCGGGCTTCGAGCGGGTGATCGAGCAACCGCTCGCTGCCGCCGTCAGCGTGCCCGCGAGCGCCCGAGTCGTCGTGACGGAGGGCAACTACCTGCTCGATGCCGCGGATCCCTGGCCGCAGGCCCGCGCCCTCCTGGCGGAGGTCTGGTTCGTCGACCTCGACGAGGATCGCCGTCGCGCACGCCTCGTGGATCGGCACGTGAAGTTCGGCAAGACGCGCGAGGAGGCGCAGCGCTGGGTCGATGACGTCGACGAGCCGAACGCGCAGCGCGTCCTCGCCCGACGCACTGAGGCCGACCTCGTCGTCACGGCCTGAGCCGTTCTCGCGGCTGTCCACAGGTCCGTTTCGTCTCTCTTGAGGGTGTCGGTGGTGGGCTCTATGATGGGAACATCCACTCGATAACGGATGTTTGGAGGCAGAGCCCAATGGCCGCACCCCTGCTGGAGCAGCAGCCCGTCACCGCTGGTGACGCGGTCGCGACGCTCGCGCGGGTGCATGCCCTGCTCGATGCGCTTCCCACCCAGGTGTACTCGGGTCTGGCGGGCCGGGAGCAGCGCGAGGCGGCTGGCTCGCTGGCAAGACTCAAGGCACGCGTGACGGCGCATGAGCTGGCGGCCGTGGCCGCGGTGGAGGCTGCAGGGACCGCTCGCCGCGAGGGCGCGAGCAGCACCGGGTCCCTGTTGGCTGGTGACTTCGGCCGGGACCGTCGTGGTGCCGATGCGGTGGTGCGACAGGCCAAGCAGATCTCCACGACGCCCCAGACGCATCAGGCGATGGCCAACGGCAGGCTCTCGACCCGGCAGGTGAAGGCGATCAGCCGGGCCCTGGACCAGCTCCCCAAGACCGTCACCGCCGTCCAGCGGGAGGCGTGTGAGACGCAGCTGGTCGAGGACGCCCCTCGGATGGATCTGAAGCTGTTCGAGCGTCACGCCGACCGGGTCGTGGGCCACTTCCTCACCACCACCGAGGACGAGACCGGGGACAAGTCCGACCTCGATGCCGCGGAGAACAACCTCGTTGCGGCCCGTGAGAAGCGAGCCTGGGACAACGCGGACTTCTGGATGGGGCCGGCCGTGGACGGCTCCGTCAAGGGCGGATTCACCATCCCCGAAGCCCAAGCCGCCCAGCTCCGCGTGGCGATGGACGCCCTGTGCGCACCACAGGTCGAGATCAACAGCCCCACGCGACTCTCCCGAAGGTCAGGAGAGGTCCTCCTCGACGAGCGCCCCTCCTACCGGACGCGTCAGGGCTGGGCCTTCACCTACCTGTGCGAGCTCCTGCCGACCGAGAAGCTCCCCGAGACCAACAACCTCGGACCCATCCTGACCATCAACCTCGACCACCAGACGCTCATCGAGAAGATGAAGGTGGCGACGCTGTCGACCGGCGAGAGGATCTCCGCCGGCCAAGCCCGGCGGATGGCCTGTGAGCACCGCCTGCTTCCCGCGGTCCTCGGCGGAGAGTCACTCCCACTGGACCTGGGACGCGACAAGCGACTGTTCACGCTCCACCAGCGCCAGGGTCTCGCCCTACGCGACCGCGGATGTGTCTTTCCCGGCTGCGACAGACCACCGGGCTGGTGCGTCGCCCACCACGCCAGAAGAACGTGGGCCGACGGTGGAGGCACCGACCTCCACGACGGCGTCCTCCTCTGCCCCCACCACCACCGGATACTCCACGCCGACGGCTGGGACATCACCTTCAACACTCGCGGACACCCCGCCCTCGTCCCACCCGCCACGCTCGACCCCCGACGCCGACCCCGCCTGCACGACCGCTTCAAGCACCAGACCTGACGTCCCTGGGGAGGACTCCGTCCTCACCTCGGAACATCGTGGTCCGTCCTTGAACCACTCAGAGGGGCGCCAGTCGAGCCGACAGTCAGGATCCGGTGCCGTCGACGTGGCTTCGGTGTCGAGCACGATCCAGCGAGGCGGGGGTGCCGAGCTCGGGTCGCAACGCCCGATGGTGCAGGTACTCCTCGACCAGCGGGCGCACCATGCGCGCCGGGCTGGTCAGGTAGGCGAGCGGGATCGTGACGTCGGGTCGGCGGACGTGGTCGACCGGGTCCTGGATGTGCCAGCCCCTCCGGTCGTGGCGCGTCCCGGGGGTCCGGCGCAGCCCGAACGGCCCGTGGTCGGGCAGCAGGGCGGCATCGGCCCAGCTCACGCTCGCCACCGCGGCACCCCAGACGTGCTCGATGCCGGTCGGCGTCAGGTACAGGCCCCCGGCCGTGACGCGGCCGCGCAGGAACGGCACGGCCAGCCAGACCACGATGGCCACGAGCAGGGCCGGTGCGACGTACCCCCAGCGATGTCCTCCGGCCGCTGCGGCGACGACCTCCCCCACGGCGCAGGCGAGCAGTAGGACCACGAGACCGACCGGCCGCACCATCGATGCTCGGGACCTGCGCCACGCCAGGGCAGGCGTCCCGCTCGGGGCGTCTGTCAGCACAGGGCCGGAGTCGGAGCGGGGGTGCCACCACCATCGCGCCGCCCCCTCCGCCACGGCGAACCACGCACTCGTCGCCGCGACCCCCAGCACGAGGCTGAGCAGCGGCACGCCCATGACCATCAGCACGATCCACACCGCCGTCAGGAGCAGCCCGAACACCGCGGACCCGACCATCATCAAGGCGGCTCGCCAGGTCCGGCCCGAGTCGTTGATCTGGCGGATGATGCGCGGCCCGTGCTCAGCACCCCAGGTCGATGCGGCGGCGATCGGCCCGAGCGGCGGGATGCTCACCGGGCGACCACCCCGGCCATGCGCTCCACCGCCTCCGTGAGGATCTCCGGCGTCGTGGCGTAGTTCAGGCGCACGTGCCCGACCCCGCGCGAGGACTCACCCTGGAAGTCCAGGCCGCTGTTGAACGCGACCCGACCCCGTTCCAGGAAGGCCGCTGCAGGATCGTCGCCGAGGTCGAGGTCACGGCAGTCCAGCCAGGCCAGGTACGTCCCGGGGCCGATGTGGGGCCGGACGCCCGGGAGGTGCTCGGCCAGCAGCGAGCGCAGCAGCTGTCGGTTCTCCTCCAGGTCACCGCACAGCGCCGCGAGCCAGTCGCGCCCGTGCGTCAGCGCGGCCACGGCGCCCAGGATCCCGAGGTGGCTCGGGCCATGACTGATGACCTCCGGGATCCCGGCCTGCTCCTGCGCGGTGTCCGCCCCACCGACGATCACGGCGGCCCTTGCTCCGGCGAGGTTCCACGCCTTCGAGGCGGCCAGCACCGCGTACGCGTCGCCGGCCCCGTCCACCGAGAGGTACGGCACGAAGTCCGGCCCGGCGATCGGGGAGTGGATCTCGTCCACCACGACGCGAACGCGGTGCTCGGCGGCGAGCCGAGCCACCGCCTCCAGCTCGGCGCGGGTGTGGATCACGCCGCCCGGGTTGTGCGGGCTGCACAGCAGGTACGTGACCCGCCGCCCGCCGAAGGCTGCACGCTCGAAGGCCGAGCCGAGACCCTCGAGGTCGAGCCGGCCGTCGTCGCCGAGCGGCGCCTCCACGACCACACGGCCCGCATGCTGCACGAAGCCGAAGAACGGCGGGTAGACGGGGGGATTCACCACCACCGCGTCGCCTGCCTCGGACACGAGTCGGACGACCTCCTCGATGCCCACCATCACGTCGGCCGCCAGCGTGGTCCGCGCGGGGTCCAACCCGCCCCAGCCCCACGTCGCCTCGGAGTACGCGGCCAGCGCCTCGGCATAGCCGCCACCGTCCTGCCCGCCCAGGTCACCGGGATACCCGGTGTCGCCGGCGGTCACGGCGTCGACGAGGGCGCGCTGCACGGGCTCGGCGAGCCGGACGTCCATCTCGGCCACCCACAGGGGCAGGACGTCGGCGTCGTGGAACCGCCACTTGACGCTGGTGCGCGTCCGCAGCTCGGCCAGGGTCAGCTCGTGCAGGGGGTGCATGGGCTCAGTCTGCCCTCCCCGAGAGACGCCGTGGGGCCCGGACCGTCCTACGGCCGGGCCCCGCGGAGCGGCTCACTCAGGAGATGGTGCCGGTGCCCTCGGCCTCGATCCGCTCGTCCGAGAGCAGCTCGCCCTCGGCGTCGACCGGAGTCATCGACACGTCGAAGCTGATCGGCGAGTCCTCCTGGTACAGGAAGTTCTCCCCGATGGCGACGCTCTCGCCGGTGCCCAGCGTGTAGACCGTCGGGTCGGCCATCTGCCCCGTGGCGACACCGGACGTGTACAGACCGAGCGACTCCGTCAGCTCGGAGTCGGTGATGCCGTCCATGCCCTGCATGTAGGGCCAGTCGTCGTAGCGGGCGTCGACGGAGAAGATGGACGAGCCGAGGTCGATCGGATCGCCACCGTTGGTGAGGACGTAGTTGACGTAGACGACGTCGTCGCCCTCGTCGACGATCGGCTCGTTGTTCTCCGGGTCGACGAAGTTGCCGGTCGTGGTGGCCGTCTCCACGCTCATCTGGCGGACCTCGAGGCTCCGGTCGTCGCCGAGGTCGACCGTGGCGACGACGTCGCCGCCCTCGGCGATCGGGTTGGCCCAGGCAGGCTGGCCCTCGGCGGCGGGCTCGGCCGCCTCCTCGGTCTCCTCGGCGGCGGGGGTCTCGGTGGTGGTGGGCTCCTCCGCGTCCTCCGAGCACGCGGTGAGGCCGAGCGTGAGCAGCAGTGCTGCTCCGGCTCCGACGAGGCGCTGGTAGCGCGACATGGTGGTCCTTTCGTCCGGTACGAGTGGTCTGTTCCGGACCCTAGCGGTCCCGGAACGTACCGATCAGCACCTCGTGCCCGACGAGACGCACCTCACAGGTGCCGCGCAGTGCCCGCGATCAGGAGGAGGGACGCTGCGGGTCGGAGATGGCGAGCATCGTCTCGCTGAACAGGTCGATGTCGTCGTCCGGCCCGCGACCGGTCCCCTCGCCGGCCAGCAGGCTGGTCAGCTCGGCGACGGCACGGTCGATCCGCGACGTCAGCGCGTCCTGGCCCCCCGTGCCCCAGTCGTGCGGGGAGGCGAAGACCCCCGTCGGCACCGCCACGGCCTGCAGGTAGGCCACGAGTGGGCGCATCGCGAACTCGATGGCCAGCGAGTGCCGAGCCGTGCCCCCCGTGGCGGCCAGCAGCACCAGCTTGCCGATGAGGGCGTCGGGATCCATCGCGTCGATGAAGGACTTGAACAGGCCGCTGTAGGACGCCTTGAAGATCGGCGTCACCAGGACGACGGCGTCGGCGGCGCCGACGAGGTCAAGCACACCCTGCAGACGAGGACTCGCGAACCCGGTCAGCGTCGCGTCCACGACGTCGTGCGCCAGCGGCCGCAGCTCGACCACCTCGACGGAGGCGTCCGGCCGTGACCGCAGCACCCCCGCCCGCACCTCGTCGGCCAGCAGGCGCGTGGTCGACGGGTCACCGAGCCCGGCCGAGACGACGACCACCCGAGTCATGCGTCCACCTCGGCATCCGCGGCCACGGCGTCACGCGCAGCCACCCGCGACGCGTGCGTGGGAGCGTCGGGGATGCCGGCCGGACGTCGGGCCGCGAACTCCTCGCGCAGGGTGGGCAGGACCTCGCCGATCATGTCGATCTGCTCCAGCACCGACTTCAGCGGCAGGCCGGCGTGGTCCACGAGGAACAGCTGGCGCTGGTAGTCGCCGAAGTAGTCCGCGAAGGTGAGCGTCTTCTCGATGAACTCCTGCGGGCTTCCCACCGTGAGCGGCGTCTGCTCGGTGAAGTCCTCCAGGCTCGGGCCGTGTCCGTAGACCGGCGCGTTGTCGAAGTAGGGCCGGAACTCCTTGACGGCGTCCTGGCTGTTCTTGCGCATGAATACCTGTCCGCCCAGGCCGACGATGGCCTGCTCCGGGGTGCCGTGGCCGTGATGGGCGAAGCGCTGCCGGTAGAAGTTGATCAGCCGGATGTAGTGCTCCTTGGGCCAGAAGATGTTGTTGGCGAAGTAGCCGTCGCCGTAGAACGCGGCCAGCTCGGCCACCTCGGGCGTGCGGATGGACGCGTGCCAGACCTGCGGGGGGACCCCATCGAGCGGACGCGGCGTGGCGGTGAAGGCGCGAAGCGGCGTGCGGAAGCGACCCTCCCAGCTCACGACCTCCTCGTCCCAGAGGCGACGCAGCAGCTGGTAGTTCTCCACCGTCAGCTCCACGGCCTTCGTCGGGTCCTGGCCGAACCAGGAGTACACGGGGGCGGAGTTGCCGCGCCCGAGCATCAGGTCGACCCGGCCGTCGGACAGGTGCTGCAGGACGGCGTAGTCCTCGGCCAGCTTGACCGGGTCGTTGGTGGTGATCTGCGCGATGGCGGTGGAGAAGACGATCCGCTCGGTCTGCGCGGCCATGTAGGCCATCAGCGTGGTCGGGGAGGTCGTGACGAAGGGCGGGTTGTGCTGCTGGCCGCTGGCGAAGACGTCGAGCCCGACCTCCTCGGTCTTCCTGGCGATCTCCACGAGCGCCTTGAGGCGGGCGTTCTCGGTGGGCGTCGTGCCGTCCGTGGGATCGGGCGTGACGTCACCGACGGTGAAGATGCCGAACTGCATGCCGGTCACTGCAACCACTCCTTCGACGGGTCGATGTCCAGCATAACTAGTTCAAGATTCAACTTATTCCACGCCTTGCGTCCCGGTGTTGACTTCACGTGTCCGACGTCACAAGATAGAAGTCCATGCTGTGCTCAAACGTTTGAGCAAACGATTTCGAGCACAGACGACTCGGACAGAACGGGGA
Organism: Aeromicrobium sp. CF4.19; assembly: GCF_051262555.1. NCBI lineage: Bacteria > Bacillati > Actinomycetota > Actinomycetes > Propionibacteriales > Nocardioidaceae > Aeromicrobium > Aeromicrobium sp. CF4.19. The sequence goes on from NZ_JBIMEU010000003.1 coordinate 332,358, forward strand.
CCTCGATGAGGCGCGGAAGACGAACAGCGGTGGCCATCGCCGCCGGCGCACTGGCCTGGACGCTGCTACCGGCAACGGTCAGCGCCGAGCCTGACTCCGATGGGGCCACCACCGCCTGGAGAGCGGGATCACTCGTCACGGAGACCGCCGACCTCGTCGGCCGCTCCGACCTGGTGCTGGAGAAGGCACCGTGGCGGCCGGACCAGGCCGTGCCGCTGGGAGACGGCTCGACCGGGGCGGCGGTGTGGAGCCAGGACGGCCTCACTGCTCAGCTGAACCGCGGTGACACCGTCCCCGACATGCCGTCGGCGGGACACCTGGTCATCCCTGGCCTGCACGAGATGGCCTCCGCCGACGACTACACCGGGCGCCTGTCCGCCCACGACGCCACGCTCACCCAGAGCGGCGCGGGCATCTCTGCCCGGACGTGGATGCGACCTGACTCCGACCAGCTCGTGGTCGAGGTCAGCGGCCTCGACCCCAGGGAGGAGCAGGAGGCCTTCCTCAGGCTGTGGGGCGACCGGTCCCCCGAGGCCACCGCCCGGGGTCGCGTCGCCGCACTGGCCGAGACCTTCACCGACGACCGGAACGGCCACCAGAGCGGCCAGGTCGCCGCGATGACCGTCAACGGGCGCAGCCCGAAGGCCAGCGTCGTCGACGACCGCGAGGTCAAGCTCTCCTTCCGTCCCCGCCCCGACGGCACCGCACGCATCCTCGTGGGCATCCCGGCCTGGGACGGCAAGGCGCTGGACAAGGCGATGTCGAAGGCCGTGAAGGAGCGCGGCAACACCCGCAAGGCCCACGAGAAGTGGTGGAGCTCGTTCTGGAAGCGGGCGGCGCCGATGCGCTGGGACTCCCCCGACGGCAACGCCCGGTACTTCGAGGCGATGCGCGTCCAGCAGCTGTACATGGGCGCGTCCTCCCAGCGCGGGGAGACCCCGAGGAGTCACGGTGGCGTGACCAACATCTTCAACTCCGGCCGCGACAGCGCCCACTGGTCCGTCGACGCATGGTGGCACTTCAACCTCCGGCAGCCGGTGTGGACCAACTTCGGTGCCGGCACGGCCGAGCTGAACGAGTCCTACGCGAACCTCTACCTCGACCGACTGGACGAGATCCGGGCGTGGACCCGCGAGAACTGGCCCGGCGCTGAGGGCATCTGCCTGCCCGAGTTCATCTACTACGACGGCACTGCCGAGGCCTGCCGAGCCGGCGACGAGCCGTCGCACGTGAACCGCATCCTCAGCACCGGCGCGGAGGTCTCCCACAACCTCTGGCTCCAGTACCAGCACACCGGTGACAAGAAGCTGCTCAAACGCAGCTACCCGCTCATGGCGGAGGTCGCCGAGTTCTACCTCTCGGTCCTGGAGCCGGGCGAGGACGGCCTCCTGCACCTGAACAACGTCAATGCGCTGGAGGTCCAGTGGGACACCACCGACCCCACTCCCGACGTCGCCGGGATGCGGACGATGTTCCCCATCGTCGCCGGCCTCGCGAAGGAATTCGGTGACCGCAAGCTCTCGCGCCGGCTCGACGAGGCCGTCGAGAAGCTGCCGGAGCTGCCCACCACCGAGCGCGACGGCCGCACCGCGATCGCCTGGTCCGCCACCGACGAGCCGGCCCACAACACGCAGAATCCCGAGCTCGAGGCCGTCTGGCCGTGGGGCGTCGTGGGCGCGGACGACCAGATCGCTCACGACACGTTCGTGACCCGGGCCCACGACCAGACTCGGGAGTGGGCCTCAGACCCGCAGTGGGCGGCGCGGCTGGGCCGCGCCGACGACATGGCCGACCTGCTGGAGCGCGGCACGATCGACTTTCAGGCGTTCAGCAACGGCTTCAGCGCGCACAGCCGCGGCGCCGACCCGCTGCGCGGCGGCGGGTTCTACGACGGCTGGAACGCCGTCGTCGCCTCGACCCTCCAGGACGCGGCGGTCCGCTGGGAGGACGGCGTCGTCACCGTCGGCGGCTCGCTCCCCGACGACTGGGACGTGACCGGCGCCGTGGAGGTGCCCGGCGGGCACCGAGTGAGCGTCGAGGCGACCGGCGGCTCGGTCACGCACGTGGGACTGGAGGCGGGCGGCAAGGACACGCTCACCGTCGCCAACCCATGGCCCGGTGAAGAGGTCGAGCTGGTCGACGACCGCACGGGGCGGGTCCTCGAGCGGACGTCCGACACGGCGGTCGAGGTCGAGCTGCGCAAGAGCCGGTCCTACCTGCTGCAGCGCGCCTCCGCACCGCACTCCGAGCGTGCGTTCTCCGCGCTCGGTGGCGAGCCGCTGGAGGAGGCGCTCCACCTGGGCAACAGGTCCTATGGCGTGAACTCGGGCGTGCCCCAGATCCTGAGCGACGTGGTCCGGGTGATCGAGCCCTGGGACGTCCGTCCGCTGCTGAGTGCCGAGGAGGGGACGCTGACGCACTTCGATCGAAGCTTCACGATCACGTCGCTGCCACAGCGCCTGCGAGGAACGGCCCTTGTCCGGGGCATCAACGCCGACAGCAAGGTGACCTCCGAGGAGTACCTGACCATGGAGGTCAGCGAGCCGGCCACGATCTCGGTGGCGTTCACGAACCATGGCGAGGGCACGTGGTGGCCCCGGTGGCTCGAGCGCGACGGGTGGGAGCGCACCGGCGACATCGTCACCACGACCGATCGTCCGATGGTGGTCTTCACCAAGGACGTCGAGCCGGGGACGGTGACCCTCGGGGGCAACTCCGGCGTCGAGGGGCAGGGCGGCACCACCTACCTGACCTTCGTCGGTGCCCGGTGAGGAGTCGGCACCCACGCGGCTGATCCCGTCCGGCCGGGGACCTGGCGAGACCTGGTCCCCGGCCGAACGCTGGTCAGTGGGGCGGGGGCGCGGGGAGCCCCGGCCCGCTCAGTCCCATGCCGCCGGTGCGCCGGCCGGGCGCGGGTCGTTGGGATGGCGGCCGAGAGCCGTCACCTCGACCGTCATCCACGGCCACAGCGGCAGCGTCGCGAGAATCTCGCGGAGGTCGGCCTCATCGACGGCGCACCACAGGCCGATGTTGCGCCAACCGGAGCCCGGAGGCCGCCACAGACGCAGCAGGGATCCGTTCGAGGCCAGCTCGGCGGCGCGGCGGGCCTCGGCCTCGCGCAGCCTGTCCAGCTTGTCAGCATCGACATCCACCGGGGCCGCGAGCTCGATCGCGACCAGGAACTCCGCGGTCGCGGCACCGGTCATCTCGGTGGCGGGGCCGTCGAGGCGCGGACCGTCAGCTCCATCGGCTGGGCGACGACCTCCTCGATCGGCTCGTCGGCAGCCGTCGTCGCGAGCAGATCGATCGCCCGGGAGCCGAGCTGGTGCAGCGGCATACGGACCGTCGTCAGTGCGGGCGAGACGTACTCGGCGATCTCCGCATCGTGGATCGCGATGATCGAGACCCCGTCCGGGATGCCGACACCCGCCTCTCGCAGCGCCTCCATCGCACCGAGCGCCGAGGGCAGGTTGGCGGCCACCACGGCAGTGAACGCAGGACCATGCCGCAGGGTCTCCGCCATCACTGCCTGACCGCCGGCTGCCGTGTAGTCGGCGTCCCACCGTGCGCGTGGCACCGCGAGTCCGGCGGCGCGCAGCGCGGCCTCGAACCCGGCGCGGCGCCGCTGCGCCGTGTCAGCCTGCTCCGGGCCGCCGAGGAAGACGACGTCCCGGTGACCCAGCTCGACCAGGTGGTCCACGGCCATCCGCGACGCCTGGGCGTCGTCCAGGACGACGTAACGACGCCCTCCCGCCGTCGCCCGGTTGACCAGCACGTGGGGCACGGCGAGCCGAGACATGTCCAGCATCGGTCCACCCGCCACGAGCAGTCCGTCGACCCGGCCGCCGTCGACCGCGTCGTACCAGGCCACCGGGTCCCAGCCCGAGCCCGTCGAGGTCATGACCACGCTGCCGCGTGCCGCGGCCGCCTCCTCGGCACCGGAGATGATCTGCGCGTAGACGGGGTTCGTGAAGTCTGGGATCACCAGGCCGTACGCGCCGGCGCGGGCCGACCGCAGGCTGCGGGCGATCGCGTTGGGTCGATACCCCAGGGTCGCCGCCTGCTCGCGGATCCTCTCGCGGGTCTCGTCGCGGACCCGGACGGACTCACCGCGGAGCACCCGCGAGACCAACGAGACGTCCACCTGCGCAGCCTTGGCCACGTCCGCCAGCGTGACTCTGGTTGAGCTGCCCATCCTCGCCTCCCCTCTCCGGCCTCAGGCCGGAGGCGGTTGCACCAGCTCGAGCGTGATGTCGTCCGGGTCAAGAAAGTAGCAGGTGTAGCCGCCGCGGTTGCGTCCTTCGGTGATGGCCTGCGGGGCAGATACGAAACGGACTCCCAGCCGCTCCAGCCGGGCGTGCTCGGCCACCGCATCCTCCACGCAGAAGGCCAGGTGGGAGGCACCCGGACGGTTCCGCCCCGGCTCGTACGGCTCACCGGCCGGGACCACGTACTGGACCAGCTCCAGGTCGTGGGTGGAGACGTCCCGCGGCTGCCCTGGCACGGCCAGCTGCGCGATGCGCAGCGACGCGTCGTCGAAGCCGACCAGCCGGCGCGTGTAGTCGTTGTCCTGATCCTGGCGGTGGACGAGCTTCATCCCGAGCACCCCAGCGTAGAAGTCCACCGAGAGGTCGATGTCAGCGACGGTGAAGCTGAAGTGCCACACACCCAGCATCAGCGCACCACCTCGCGCAGGGTCGTCTCGATGTCGGCGGTCTGCGGCAGCAGTGCGGCAGCGAGCTGAGGCGCGGAAGGGATCCGCGAGTCCAACAGGCCGACCCGTCGCGGCGGCACCGCCAGGCGTGCCCCGGACTCGACCACGCGGCTGACGACCTCGGCGCCGAAGCCCCCAGTGCGGGCCGCCTCGTGGACCACGACCAGGCGTCCGGTGCGGCCGACGCTCTCCAGGACCGCCTCGTCGTCGAAGGGGTTGAGCCACACCGCCTCGATGACGTCGACCCCGATCCCGTCGGCCTCCACGCGGCCGGCGGCGTCGAGGACCTTCTGCGTGATGGCACCCCACGTCACGACGGTGACGTCGTCGCCGCGGTGCGGACGGCGGTGCCCGCCGATGGGCGCGATGGGCCCGCCGGTGGTGACCTCCTGCTTGCTGCCTGCATAGAGCGTGCGGTTCTCGATGACCACCGTCGGGTCGTCGCACGCGATGGCCGAGAGCAGCACGTCGTAGGAGTCCTGCGGGGTGCGCGGCATGCAGACCCGGATGCCGGGCACGTGCAGCAGCAGGGCCTCGAGGTTCTGCGAGTGCTGCGCGCACGCCGAGGGCGCGTTGCCCTGCTGGGTGCGGATCGTCAGCGGTGCCGTGGTGCGGCCCTCCGAGACGTAGCGGACGTTCGCCGCCTGGTTCACGATCTGGTCGAACGCGACGAGGGAGAAGTCGATCCACATGATCTCGACGATGGGACGACGACCGAAGCTCGCCGCGCCCACCGCTGCCCCCAGCATCGCCGTCTCGCTGATCGGGGTGTCGAAGACGCGATCCCCGAAGCGCTTCTGCAGGCCCCGGGTCACCCCGAAGACGCCGCCCGGCTTGGCCAGGTCCTCCCCGTACAGCAGGGTCTCGGGCATCTCCTCCAGCGCGCGGGCGAGGGCGGCGTTGACGGCACCGCCGGTGTTGAGCTTGGCAATCTCAGGCATACAGGTGCTCCTTGGCGGTGGAGGGGTCGACGAAGGGGTCCGCGAGGGCGGCGTCGGCGGCGCGATCCATCTCCTCGCGGGCGCGCTGCTCGCAGCGCTCGATGGTCTGCTCGACGACGCCGGCGGCGAGCAGGCGGCGGCTCAGCGCGGCGATCGGCTCGACCTCTCGGTCCGCGTCCAGCTCACCGACCGGGCGATACTGCTCGGCGTCGCCGATGTAGTGGCCGACGATCCGCTGCGTGTGGGCCTCGATGAACGAGGGCCCGCGGCCGGCTGCGGCGGACTCGACCGACAGCTGCACCGCGGTACGGACCTGCGCGAGATCGTTGCCGTCGATGCGGACGGCCGGGATGCCGAGCGCAGTCGCCCGCTGCGACAGGTCCGTGTTCGCCACCATGTCGTTGATCGGCGTCAGCTCGGAGTACCGGTTGTTCTCGCACATGAACACGACCCCGAGGCCGAACGCGGCAGCGAAGTTCATCGCCTCGGTGACCGCGCCCTGGTTCATGGCACCGTCGCCGAAGACCGTCATCGCCACCCGCCCGCTGCCGTCGTGGCGCGCTGCGAGCGCGGCCCCCACAGCGATGGGGGCGCCTGCACCGACGATCGAGTTCTCGCCATGGAAGCCGTGCTGCGGCGCAGAGAAGTGCGCCGATCCGCCTCGACCACCGTTGACGCCGGTGACGCGGCCGAGCATCTCGGCGAAGATCTCGCGCGGCGGGACACCCCGCGCCACGGCCCAGCCGTGCCCCCGGTACGTGGCGTACAGCGCGTCCTGGGGCCGCAGACGGCTGCACGCCCCCACGGCGATGGCCTCCTGGCCATTTGCCAGGTGCACCGATCCCACCACCTCCTCGGCGAGCCGAAGGTCGCGGGTCTTCTCCTCCAGGGCGCGGATGCGCCACATCGCGGTCAAGTCGTCCAAGCCGCGTGACACGGTGCTGATCCTCGTGGGGTCGCTCATGCGAGGTCCTTCCAGGGTCGTGGGTGGGTCGTGAGCTCGTGGCGCCAGTCCTGGACCGCACACGTCGCGATGCGCTCGGCATCACCCGTGGCACTCCTGGCGTCGAGCTCGATCGTGGGCAGGTCGGGGTGCTCGGCCAGCCAGTCGGCGAGGACCGTGCGCAGCGTGGCGCCGTCGCGCCGAGCCTGCTGGGCCAGGGCGTAGACGGCGTCGTGCGCCTGCTCACGGCCCAGGTGCGGTGCCAGGGCGATCATGGCGGACTCGCTCATGATGAGTCCGCCGTCGGCGTCGAGGTTGGCGGTCATCCGGGCGGGATGGACCGCCAGGGTCCGCACCAGCTCGATCGCCAGGGACAGTGCGGAGCCGGTGTCGACGAACAACGACGGCAGCAACGACCACTCGACCTGCCACTCCCCGGCCGATCGCTCGTGACCGACCTCGGCCGCCCTGGAGAGACCGGTCAGCGTCGAGCGGGCCGACACGGCGAAGCCGATGATGGACTCGCTGAAGATGGGGTTCGCCTTCTGGGGCATGGTCGAGGAGGCACCCCGGTGATGGCCGACCGCCTCGGTCACCTCGCCGATCTCGGTGCGCGAGAGGTCGGTGACCTCGCGGGCGAGACGCGAGACGGTCGTGGCGCTGCCGACGCACACGGCCGCGACGTGGACGATGGAGTCCCGAGCCGCGTGCCACGGCACCGTGGAGTCCACGAGTCCGAGGCGCTCGGCGACCATCGTGCGAATCTTGGGGGCGCGGTCGCCCAGCGCGTCGGAGGTGCCGCCGGCGCCGAACAACGACACTCTCCGAACATCGTCACGACAGGCGAGCAGCCGCGAACGGTGGCGGGTCACCTCGGCGAGGTAGACGCCGAGCTTGGCGCCGAGGGTCGTCGGCACTGCCTGCTGCCCGTGGGTGCGGCCAGCCATGACGGTCGCCGCGTGGTCCGTCGTGTGCACGGCCAGGGCGTCACCCAGGGCGCCGAGGCGGCGCTCCAGCACGTCCATCGCGACGTCGAGCTGGAGCGCGAGCCCGCTGTCCATGATGTCCTGCGTCGTCGCGCCGAGGTGCAGACTCCCCCGGTGCTGCGGTTCCAACGCCGCGTCGAGCTGGCGGACGAGGCCGAGGATCGGGTAGCCGACGTTGCGGGCGCTTTCCCACAGGGCCTGAGCATCGACGCTCTCGGGGTCTGCGCACACCTGCTCGATGGCGGCGGCGCGCTCGGGGTCGATGATGCCGAGCCGGCCCTGGGCATGGGCCAGGGCGGACTCGACCCGCTTCCACCCGTCGATCGCGCTACCGGCCGAGAAGACACCCGCCATCTCACGGTCGCCGTAGAGCTCGGCGAGCAGGTCCAGACCGCGCGCGGGCGTGTGGTTGGTCATCAGTGCATCTCCAGTCCACCGTCGACGTTGATCGCCTGTCCGGTCACGAAGGCCGACTCCTCGCCGGCAAGAAAGGCCACGACTCGCGCGAGCTCGTCGGGCTGGCCCACGCGGCCGAGTGCCGTGCGCCCGGCGAGCTCGGCGAGGTACCGCTCGCCGGCGCCTGGCCCGAACTCCACGTCGCGGTCACGGATGATGCCGGCCCACATGTCGGTGAGGAAGACGCCCGGACAGACGGCGTTGACCCGGGCCCGGGCGCCGTAGGCGAGGGCCGCGGACTTGGTCAACGAGAGCAGGGCAGCCTTGGAGGCCGCGTAGTCCGCCGCGTCAGGACGGCCGGACCGGCCGGCCACCGAGGAGACCAGCACGATGCTGCCGGCCTCCATCAGCTCCGCGGCCCCTTGCACGGTGGCGACCACGCCACCGAGGTTCACGTCCAGCGTCCGATCCCACTGCTCGGCAGCGAGCGCAGCCAGGGGAGTGGTCCGCATGATGCCGACGGCGCTCACGAGCACGTCCAGCCGGGAGGACCCGGTCACGGCGACGGCCTTGGCCGGCAGAGACCGGCACTGCTCCCGGTCGGACAGGTCGACATCGAGGGCGTGCACGGTGGCACCGGTGGCGGAGGTCGCCTCTGACAGCTCCCGCGCAGCCCGCTCCAGACGCTCCGAGGGGAGGTCGGCCAGCACGAGTGACGTGCCGGGCCCGGCGAGCCGAAGGGCGCAGGCAAGGCCGAGCCCCCCGGCGCCGCCGGTCACCAGGACGGTCTGCCCGGCGCTCACGCTTCCACCTTCTGTGCCTCGCGGGTCTGCATCGAGGCGTAGAGAGCCTCGACGAGCGCGAGCGTGTGCAGGTTGTCGGCCGCCGCGGTGGGAGCCTCGCCGCCCTCGGCAACCGCGGCGAGGAGGCCGGCCATGGGACCGACGAACGCGTCGGGGATCCACCGCCGGGTCACGGGGTAGGGCAGCCACCCGTCGGTGGGCAGGACCCGGCTGAACAGCTCCACCGTGTCCGGTCGGCCGTGGGGGTAGTCATAGAGCAGACCGATGGTCCCGCGGATCGATCCCTCCGAGCCGTCGATGCGGAACTCCGCGCGCACGTCCCCCGCGATGTTCTCGTGGTTGACGTGCAGGACGGCGCCGACGCCGTCCGGGTAGACGAGCGTCGACATCGTCCGGGTCTCCGCCCGTGGCGCCTGGCCCGGACGGCGTCCACCGTGGCAGAAGACCCGCTCGGGGTCACCCAGGATGGAACGGATCGAGTCCAGGTAGTGGATCGAGTGGTAGCTGACCTCGAGCCGCTCTGAGGCGAGCAGCCAGGGCCACTGGGAGAAGTCGGTGGCGATGTTGGTGCGGAACTCCATGGCCGTCGGCTCGCCGATCCACCCGCGCTCGACCATGGAGCGGGCCGCGGCGATGCCCTCCTCGAAGCGCATCTGCTGGTTGACCGCGATGTGCACACCGGCCGCACGGGCCAGCTCCACCAGCTCACGACCGGTCTGCAGGTCCGGGGTGAACGGCTTCTGGCACAACAGGTGCTTTCCGGCGGCCACGGTGGCACGGACGATGTCCGGCTGCGCGTGCGCGACGACAGCGACGTCGACGACCTCGACTGACGGGTCGTCGAGCATGGCCGAGAGCGTGCTGTGCACCGTTGCGATGCCGTGCCGGGCCGCAACGTCGGCGGCTCGATCGGCGTCGAGGTCGTGGATCGCGACGACCTCGAGCCCGGCGGCGGCGTAGGCCGGCAGGTGGGCGTTGTCGACGATGGCGCCCGCGCCGACGACGCCGATGCGGCGTCGCTGCTCCGGCGCGACGGTGAGGTCGACGTCGGCAGCGACGTCAGCCCAGATCTCCGAGCCACTCATGCGGTCACCTCCTGCTGGATGCGGTAGACGTCGGCGGCTGTCCCGCCGAGGATCGAGGCGCGCTCGGGCGCCGAGAGCGGGGCGAGGAGCTCGCCCAGGACGTCCCACCACCGCGCGTAACCGTCGGCGAGGTCGCTGACCGGCCAGTCGGTCCCGAACATCAGTCGGGCGGGCCCGAACTCCTCCAGGGCGATGTCGAGTGCCGGACGCAGGTCCGCCGCCGTGTACCCGGGGCCGGCAGCGGTGTCCAGGCCGGAGAGCTTGGCGCTGACCTGCGGATGCACGGCAGCACGATGCAAGGCCTCGGCCCAACCGGCCAGGTCCCCTCTGCCCACCGGTGGCTTGGCCAGGTGGTCGATGACCAGGGGCAGCTCCGGGAACCGCTCGGCGAGCAGCGGGACCAGCTCCAGGTGCCGGGGGACGACGGCGATGACGTCGTAGGCCAGCCGGGAGCGTTCCACCAGGGCCAGGCCCCGCCCGACGTCCTCGCGCAGGAGCCAGTCAGGGTCGGGCTCGTCATGGTTCTGGTGGCGGATGCCGACGATGCGCGGGTCCTGCGCGTAGTCCTCCAGCACCGCGGCAGTCTCCCGCTCGTGCACGAGGGGCGCCCAGGCGACGATCCCCACGACCCGGTCCCAGTGGTCGGCGACGTCGACCATGGCACGTGTGTCGGCCAGTGTCCCCGCAGCTTGCACGAGCACGACGTGGTCCACCCCGCTGGCGGCGACCAGCGGCTCGGCGTCCTCGACCGCGAAGCTGCGGTGGATGGGGCCGGCCTCGGGCGTGAGCCACGAGTATTCGCCGGCCTCCAGGTCCCACAGGTGCTGGTGCGCGTCGATCACCCGGTGTCCGTCGATCATCCTGTCTCCTGCCGGCGCATCGACCACACGAGGTGCGGCGCCGCCAGCGTCGGCACCGAGTCGACCTCGGTGAAGCCCTCGACCAGGTTGACCATCCGGGCCTGCCAACGGACATCCGCCGGGTCCCCCGCAATCCGCTGGGCGGCCGCGTCGAAGTCGTCGGTGTCGACGACGTGGAGCAGGTCCCGCCCATCACGCCAGATGACCCAGTCGCGCACCCCGGCTCCGCGCAGCGCCACCAGAAGGTCCTCGGGGACCTGCCGATGCTCCTGGTCGTAGTCGGCCTCACGCCCCGGGGCGAGAACGCTGTGCAGGACTGCTGCCTTCATCGCTTGGTGTCCGAGGCGCTGACGACGAGGTCGGCCTCACGCTCGGTCTCCGGCGGCGTCGTGGAGCCACTCGTGGAGGCGTCGACCGTGCGTAGCTTCGTGCGCTGACGACGTCGGATGGCCACCGTGTACATGCCGGCCGCGACGATCAGCACCACACCCTGGATGAGGCCCTGGTAGTTCGCGCCGAGGTTGAGGATGTTGAACCCGTTGGCGAGCGTGGTGAGGATCAGCGCGCCGATGATCGACTTCGTGACGCTGCCGAGCCCGCCGAACAGGGACGTGCCACCCAGGATCGCCGCGGCGAGCGCCGTCAGCTCGAAGCCGTTGAGCGCTGTGGGGTTGATCGAGGTCAGGCGCGAGGCGTAGAGCACTCCGACGAACGCGGCCGCCGTACCGTTGAGCACGAACGCGACGACCCGGTAGCGGTCGACGGCGATGCCGGACAGCCGGGCAGCCTCGGGGTTGCCGCCGGTGGCGTAGAGACGGCGTCCGATCGTGGTGAAGCGCAACACCAGGGCCGCACCGGCGACCAGCAGCAGCAGGTAGGTGGCGCGCTGGCTGAGCTGGAGCGTCAGGACCATGACCGGCGACACGACCACGAGCAGGACACCGACGACAGCCGGCACGAGGACGTCGGCACGGTTCGTCGGCTGGTCGGCGCGGCGCGCCGACCACCACCGCCAGGCCGCCCAGAGCAGCAGCGCGAGACCGATGATCAGGTACAGATTGGGGGTCACCCACCGCGAGGAGTCCAGGGCACGCAGACCGTCGCGCGCGGCGCCCTCCTCGGCGGTGATGGTGCGGCCGTCGGTCAGGATGAGGACGACTCCTCGAACGGCGGTCATCGTTCCCAACGTCACGATGAAGGCGTTGATGCCGATGAACTGCACCACCAGCCCGTTGAACAGGCCGACGGCCGCGCCCACCAGCAGAGCGACGACGAACGCGCCCCAAAAGCCGAACGTGGGCATCAGGACCAGACAGGTCGCCGCTCCCAGAGCAGCGACGGAACCGACGGACAGGTCGAAGTTGCCCGAGATCAACACGATCGTCGTGGTGACGGCGATGATGCCGAGCAAGGCCGCTTGGTCGAGCACGTTGGAGATGTTGTCCGGGGAGACGTAGCTCGGGCGTCCGGTCATCGCGGTGGCGACGCTGAGGACGGCCACGATGACGAGGAAGGCGTAGACGACTCCCGCGTTGCCCAGCTGGAGGAAACCGGGCAGGGAACGTTCCCGCCGCACGACAGCGGTGCGTTGTTCAGGCATGGGTGACCTCTCGTGGGATGGACCCCAGCCCGTGCGCCAGGGTGATGAGTTCTTCCTCGGTGGTGTTCTCGGCCTTGACCTCGGTGACGACCCGCCCACCCCGGACCACGAGGATCCGGGTGGACACGGCGAGCAGCTCCTCGAAGTCGCTGCACGCGACCACGACGGCCTCCCCTTCCGCGGCAAGGCGGCTGACGAAGCCGAGGAGGTCGGCCTTGGCGCCGACGTCGATCCCGGCCGTGGGCTCGTCGAGCAGCCACACTCTCGTCGGTGCGTACATCCACTTGGCGAAGACGACCTTCTGGGCGTTGCCGCCGGACAGCTCGCTCGGGGTGGCGTCGGGACCGGAGGCGACGATGCCGAGCTCGTCGATGGCCCGACGTGCTCGGGCGCGCTCGTCCCGCACTCGCGGCAGGAGTCGACGCAGCGACATCCGGTCCAGGTCAGGCAGGCTGATGTTCTTCCACAGCGGCTGGTCGACGAGCAGCCCCTGCGCGACCCTGTCCTCGGGCACGTAGGCGATCCCCGCCCGCACCGCGGCGCGGGGGCTGCGCCCCACGCGTCGGCCATCGACCTCGACCACGCCGGACCGTGAGGAATCGGCACCGACGATCGCGTTGAAGATCTCCGAGCGCCCCGACCCCAGCAGACCGGCGAGGCCGACGACCTCCCCGGCGCGGACGTTGAACGAGACGTCACGGACGCCGACCTCCGCTGCCAGGTCGAGCACCTTGAGGACCGGCTCCCCGGCCTCGGTGTCGATGCCGACCCGGCGTTGGGCGGCGAGCAGCTCACGCCCGGCGATCGCCTGGATGAGCTCGGACTCGTCCAGCTCCGCGGTCGGCTGGTCGAGGATGGCGCGTCCGTCGCGCAGGACCGTCACGTGGTCGGTGATGTCGAGGATCTCGTCCAGGAAGTGCGAGATGAACACAAAGGTGGTGCCGTCAGCGGCCAGGCGGCGCACCGCGTCCAGGACGATCCGTCGCTCGGACTCCGAGAGCGAGGCGGTGGGCTCGTCCATGATGACGAGCTCCGCACCCATGGCGAGCGACTGCAGAATCGCGACCATCTGCCGCGACCCGATCGGCATCGTGCCCACCATCTGTTCGGCGTCGACCTCATAGCCCAGCCGCTCGACGAGCGCCGCGAAGCGACGCCGCATGTCGTGGGTGATCCGGTGCGGTCCGCCTTCGGAGAGAAAGACGTTCTCCAAGGCGCTGAGGGTCGGCACGAGCGGCACGTGCTGGTGGATCGTGGCCAGGCCCGACGCCACGACCTCGCCGGGGTTGCGCCAACGCACCGGCTCGCCCTTCCAGCGGATCTCGCCCGCGCTGGGGGGCTGCACACCGCTGACGCACTTGATCAGGGTGGACTTGCCGGCACCGTTCGCCCCGACCAGACCGTGGACCGAGCCGGCAGTGACCCTCAGGTCGACCCCGCGGAGCGCGCGGGTGCCGTTCGGGAAGGTCTTCGTCAGCTCGACGAGCTCCAGGACAGGGCGCGTCGTGTCTGGGCTGCTCATGTCGGTCTCCGGTCGGTCGGGGGCGGCGTCATCACTGTCGGTCAGGACGGGTTCACCGGTCGGTTCACCACTGGGGGACGCAGTCGTCGACGTTGCTCTCGTCGATCGCGGGCGTCTCGTAGGTGACGAACTGTGCAGTATCGTCCGTCTCGCCGGTCAGGTGGTCATAGATCGTCTGCATCGCGAGCTCGCCGAGATCGCGAGGCTTGAAGCACACGGTGCCGAAGATCTTGCCGTCGGCGACCCCGTCGACACCGAGCTTGGAACCGCCGATGCCCACGACCTCCGCGTCGGAACCTGCCGAGTCGACCGCGTTGGCGCAACCGACGGCCATGTCGTCGCTCTCGGCATAGAAGAGATCGATGTCCGGATCACTCGCGAGCATGTTCTGGCAGGCGGACTGTGCACCATCAGCGGTCCAGTCGCCGGGCTGGCGCGCCACGACGTCGTACTCGACGCCCGCCTCCTCGGCAGGGTCCAGGAAGCGCGCCCAGCGCAGCTCCACCTCGGCGGCCCCGGCGGCACCCTCGACGACGGCGAGCTTACCGCCATCGGGCACGGCCTTGAGAGCGAGCTCGCCGGCCGTGGCACCCGCGTCGAGCTCCTGCTGGGTGACGAGGGCCACCAGCGAGGAGTAGACGTCCTCGAGGTCGCGCTCGGTCGGATCGCCCACCTGGGACGCGACGGCAACGGTGGGGATCTCGGCCGTCTCGAGCTGGTCGGCCAGGCCGACGGCCACACCGGAGTCGACGGGCAGGAGCAGGACGCCGTCAGGCTGCTGGTTGATGAGGTCCTGGACGTCGTTGGCCTGCTTCTCGGTCTTGCCCTGCCCATCAAGCTCGACGAGCGTGACACCGAGCTCGTCGGCCTTGGCCTTGATGCCCTCACCGATCGAGGACGGGAACGGGAAGCTGAGGCCGAGGTTGGCGACGCCGACGGTGAGGTCATCATCAGTCTCGGCGGACCCACCCCCGGCCTCGCCGCAGGCGGTCAGTGCGAGGACCGCGGTGGCGAGAGCGGCCGCGGTGAGGGACTTGCGCATCTGGTGCTCCATTCGGATGAGCGGGCGGGGACCGGAGTCCGTCCCCGAGTGAGCGGGGTCTCCGTCACGCTCGAGCGTGGCGAGGGTCGTCGACGACTCATGCCTGCTCAAACGTTTGATCAAGAGAACCGTACGTGAGCCCCGTCACGAGCACAAGTGGATCCAGGAGTTTTTTCACCCGGCCCGTCGAGGCGGGCCCGGGTCAGCGGCGGTCCTCGAAGAACGCGCGGAGGAGCTCAGCGGAGTCCTCGGCCAGCACCCCCGTGGTCACCTCAGGTCGGTGGTTGAGTCGGCGGTCCCTGACGACGTCCCACAGGGAGCCGACCGCGCCGGCCTTCTCGTCCCAGGCCCCCAGCACGAGCCGGGTGACGCGTGCGCTGACCAAGGCACCGGCACACATCGTGCACGGCTCGAGCGTGACGACGAGGGTGCAGCCGTCCAGCCGCCACCCTCCACGCTGCTCGGCCGCGGCGCGCAGGGCCACCACCTCGGCGTGGCCGGCGGGGTCCGCGTCACGCTCTCGCACGTTGAACCCCTCGCCCAGGACCTCGCCCGAGGGATCCAGCACGAGCGCACCGACGGGGACGTCGCCAGAAGCCGCGGCCTCCTGCGCGAGTCGCAGGGCACGGCGCATCGCCTCGACGTCGTTCACCCGAGGATTGTCTCGTACTGCTCGCCGAAGCCGAGCTGTTGCGCCACCTCCGCGAGCGCCTCCTCCGGCCAGAGGTCGTCGTCGAGGCACAGGTCGAGCAGGTCGGCGGCCGACATGCCGAGGTCGCTGAGCACGTCGAGGGCGCCCACCGGCTCCAGGACGTCGTCGTCCTCGGCCTCCGGCAGGTCCAGCACGTCGGCGACGTCCTCGGCGAGCGACCAGACCGTCACCTCCGAAGCGTCCGACAGCAACGCCCTGGTGCTGGTGCCCGAGCGGCGCAGCAGCAGGAAGGCGTTCTCACCGGCCACCAGGCCGAGCACGCCGCAGTCCGACGGGAAACGGTCCAGGGCCCGCACGAGTCCGTCGAGGTCGGCGGTGACAGCAGGAAGGAGCTCCACGAGCTGCCACTGCCCGGAGTCGCGGTAGGCCGCGAGCGCGAGGTCGTCGTCCTGCGGCATCGGACCTCCCAGGTGTCACCCGATGGTGACAGGCGCCGTGCACCGTGACCAGAGGCGAAGCGCCAATTTCCCCGGTGTTCACGCGGGCGGACCGATCGACGATGACGCAGGAGGGCCGGCCCCGGCGGCGCGACCGTCGATGGGCGATCATCGAGGCATGAGTGAGCCCGCGGTCGCTCCACCGCGCAACTGGTCCGGGACCGTCTCCTACGGCTTCCGCGAGGCGAGCCGCCCGACCTCCCTCGACGACGTCCGACGCCTCGTGGAAACGGAAAGAGGCTTACGGGCCGTCGGGTCGGGACACAGCTTCAACGACCTGGCCGACGGGGAGCACGCGATCGTGATGGACCGCTTCACCGACGTCACCCCGGCAGCGGACCACACGGTCGTCCGCGTCGGCGGCGGGGTCACGTACGCGGACGTGGCGCTCGGGCTGCGGCCACACGGCCTGGCCCTGGCCAACCTCGCCTCGCTGCCCCACATCAGCGTCGCCGGAGCCGTCGCGACGGCCACCCACGGGTCCGGTCGCGACGCCGGGAACCTGGCCACCCACGTTCGCGCCCTGGAGCTGGTCACCGGGGCCGGCGACGTCCGCACCGTCCGACGTGGCGACGCCGACTTCGCGGGAGCCGTCGTGTCCCTCGGTGCGCTCGGCGTCGTCACGGCGCTCGAGCTCGACGTGGAGGACGAGCGACCGTGGAGCCAGACCGTCCTGCTGGGCCTCCCGGAGGACGAGATCGGCACACGGCTGGACGAGCTGCACGCTCTCGCCCGCAGCGTCAGCATCTTCACGAGGTGGGACGGATCACCGGCGCGGGTGTGGCTCAAGCGGCGCGAGGGCGACGCGGACGTCCCGCTGCCCACCGACCTGCAATCCGCGACCCGCGAGCAGCACCCGATCGATGGTCTCGACCCGGTCCACTGCACGCCCCAGCTCGGGGAGCCCGGCTGGTGGGCAGACAGGGTGCCGCACTTTCGCACCGGCTTCATGCCCAGCAGCGGGGACGAGTCGCAGTCGGAGTACCACGTCGCCCGGCACCACGGCGCGGCTGCGGTCCAGGCCCTGCGGGACGTCGGCCCTGCCATCGCGGAGGCCCTGCAGACGGCGGAGATTCGCGCCGTGGCGGGGGACGACCTGTGGCTCAGCCCGCAGCACGGGCAGGACACGTGGGCCTTCCACTTCACGTGGTTCTCCGGCGAGGGCCTGGCCGCCCGCGCCGCGGCCGTGCTGGAGGAGGCGCTGGCCCCGTTCGATGCCCGGCCGCACTGGGGCAAGCTGCACCACCACGCGCCCCGGCCGGAGAGGATCGAGGACTTCCGAGCCCTGCGCACGCGGCTCGATCCCGACGACCGGTTCGTCAACGACTGGGTGCGTCGGGTCCTGCTGACCGACTGACCCGCGCCGCGGCCACGAGTGCTCCGTCGTCGCCATGGCTGGGGCGTCGCCGGGGCCGCGACGCGGCGGCGACCGACCACTACGCTCGTCCCATGCATGTCCACGTCGCCGACCACCCGCTGATCTCCCACAAGCTCACGGTGCTGCGTGACGCGCGGACCGACTCCCCGACCTTCCGACGGCTCGCCGAGGAGCTTGTGACGCTGCTGGCCTACGAGGCCACGCGCGACGTCCGCGTCGAGCCGGTCACGGTCCGGACCCCCGTCGCCGAGGCCACGGGCGTCCGCCTCTCCAACCCCCGCCCACTCGTCGTGCCCATCCTGCGGGCCGGCCTGGGGATGCTGGAGGGCATGCAGCGCCTGCTCCCGACGGCCGAGGTCGGCTTCCTCGGGATGATCCGCAACGAGGAGACGCTGGCGGCCGAGACCTACGCCGAGCGCCTGCCCGACGACCTCACCGGCCGGCAGTGCTACGTGCTCGACCCGATGCTCGCCACCGGAGGGACGCTCGTCGACGCGATCGACTTCCTCGTGCGCCGCGGCGCCGCCCACATCACCGCCGTCACCCTGCTCGCCGCACCCGAGGGCGTCCGCCACGTCGAGGAGCAGCTGGCCGCGGTCGACGTGCCCGTCAGCCTCGTGACGGCCGGGCTCGACGAGCGTCTCGACGAGAAGGGCTACATCGTGCCCGGCCTCGGTGACGCCGGCGACCGTCTCTACGGCATCGTCGACTGATCCGACCCGGCGGCGGCACCGGCTTGCGTCCCGGGCGCCGTCCGGCAGGCTGAGCAGGTGCACCACGAGTCGATCGACCCGGCGCCTCACGGGTCCGCCCACCCCGAGGCCGTCGACGCTCCCGACCCGCGCCGTTGGCGCATCCTCGCCGTCACCCTCGTCGTGGGCTTCATGTCCCTGCTCGACGTCACGATCGTCAACGTCGCGATCCCCTCGATCCGGGCCGGCCTGGACACGTCCGCCGGCACCGTCCAGTGGGTCGTCTCCGGCTATGCGCTGACCTTCGGCCTGACGCTGGTGGCCGGCGGCCGCCTCGGCGACGCGTACGGACGTCGACGGCTGATGCTCGTCGGCCTGACCGGGTTCGCGGTCTCCAGCGCCGCCGCCGGCCTCGCGCCGAACGCCGAGCTGGTGGTCGTGGCCCGACTGGTCCAGGGCGCATCGGCCGGGTTCCTCACGCCGCAGAGCACCGGGCTCATCCAGCAGCTGTTCCGCGGGCCCGAGCGCGGCAAGGCGTTCGGCTTCTTCGGTCTGACCGTCTCCATCGCGTCCGCCGCCGGACCGCTGCTCGGCGGCCTCATCATCGGAGTGACGGGACCCGAGCTCGGTTGGCGGCTGATCTTCCTGGTGAACGTGCCCATCGCGGCGGTCGCGATGGTCGCGGTCGCACGGATGGTCCCGGGCACTGATCCGGGCGAACGGCAGCGCGAGCACATCGACGTGCCGGGCGCCCTGCTGCTGGGGCTGGCCGTCCTCTGCCTGCTCTACCCCCTCGTCAGTCTGGAGTCCGGCGCCCGGTGGCCGCTCGTGCTGCTCGTCGGGGTGCCGGCCTTCGGGTGGGCCTTCGCCGTGTGGGAGCACCGCATCCGAAGGCGCGGCCTCGCCCCGCTGCTGGACGTGGAGCTCCTGCGCAGCGTGCCCGGGTACAGCGGTGGGCTCGTGGTCGGGACGCTGTACTTCACCGGCTTCACCGGGGTCTTCCTGACGGCGTCGGTGTGGCTGCAGGAAGGCCGCGGGCTCTCGGCGCTGCAGACCGGCCTCATGCTCACCCCCTTCGCCCTCGGCGCGGCCGTCACCTCGCCGCTGGCCGGGCGGCTGGTCAGCAGGATCGGCCGCCCGATGACCGTGATCGCGCTCGTCGTGACCATGACGGGCATCGGTCTCGTCGCGCTCGTGGCGCCTGGCCGGGACGCCGACACCCTCTGGTGGGCGGTCGCCCCGTGCCTGCTGCTGGCCGGGCTGGGTGGCGGCGCCGTCGTCTCGCCGAACTTCACCCTCACGCTCGACGAGGTTCCGCCCCGCATGGGTGGCGCCGCGGGTGGGGCGCTGCAGACGGGCCAGCGCATCGGCTCGGCCCTCGGTGCGGCGATGCTCGCCACGATCTACCACGTCGTGGCCTCCGGCGAGGGAGACGACGGCCTCCGCGCTGCGCTGCTCGCGGCCCTCGCCGTGCTCAGCCTGGCCCTCGTCGCGGCGATCATCTCCTGGCGAGCGGGCCGGGCCGCGGCCACCCGCTGAGATCTCTCGTCAGCGGTCAGAGGGCCCGGAGGATGTCCTCGACCCGCTGCTTGGCGTCCCCGAAGAGCATCTGGGTGTTCTCGCGGAAGAACAGCGGGTTCTGCACGCCCGCGTAGCCCGCGGCCATGGAGCGCTTGAACACGATGACGTCGGAGGACTCCCACACGTGCAGGACGGGCATCCCGGCGATCGGACTGCTCGGGTCCTCCGCGGCGGAGGGGTTCACCGTGTCGTTGGCCCCGATGACGAGCACGACGGACGTGTCGGCGAAGTCGTCGTTGATCTCGTCCAGCTCGAGCACGATGTCGTAGGGCACCTTGGCCTCGGCCAGCAGCACGTTCATGTGACCCGGCAGGCGACCGGCGACGGGGTGGATGCCGAACCGCACGTCGACCCCACGCTCACGCAGTCGGCGGACGAGGTCGGCCACCGGGTACTGCGCCTGGGCCACGGCCATGCCGTAGCCGGGCGTGATGACCACCGACGAGGCGTTGGCGAGCAGCTCGGCCACACCCTCGGCGTCCACCTCGCGGTGCTCGCCGTACTCGGTCTCGTCACCGGCTGCCGCCTCGATGCCGAACCCGCCGGCGATGACGGAGATGAACGAGCGGTTCATGGCCTGGCACATGATGTAGGACAGGTAGGCACCGGAGGAGCCCACGAGCGCGCCGACGACGATGAGCAGGTTGTTGCTCAGCAGGAAGCCCGCGGCGGCCGCGGCCCAGCCCGAGTAGCTGTTGAGCATCGAGACGACGACGGGCATGTCGCCGCCGCCGATCGAGGCCACGAGGTGCCAGCCGAGGGCCAGCGCGACGGCCGTGACCAGCACCAGCAGCCAGATGTTCGGGTCGGCGATGAAGAGCACGGTCAGCAGGAAGAAGGCCACCAGTGCGCCGAGGTTCAGGTAGTTCTTCCCGGGCAGCACCAGCGGGGCGGACTTGATCCGCGCGGACAGCTTGAGGAAGGCCACGATCGACCCGGTGAACGTCACCGCGCCGATGAAGACCCCGACGAACACCTCGCCGTGGTGGATGCGCTCCAGGGAGAGGGTCGCGTACGGCTCGTGCTCCAGGTAGCCGTTCCAGCCCACCAGCACGGCGGCGAGTCCGACGAAGCTGTGCAGGAGGGCGATGAGCTCGGGGATGCCGGTCATCTCCACGACCCGGGCCCGCCACAGCCCGATGGAGGCGCCGATGACCATCGCACCGAACAGCAGGACGATGCCGGTGGCCGGCGCGTCCTGGACGGCCACCACGACGGTCGCGACGAGCGCGGTCACCATGCCGGCGATGCCGTACACGACGCCGGAGCGTGCCGACTCGTGCTTGGACAGTCCCGCCAGGCTCATGATGAACAGCAGGGCAGCGACGATGTAAGCCGCGTTCGCGGCAGCGGTAACACTCATGCGCTCAGCCCTTCGAGATGGTGTCTGTGGAGAACATGGCGAGCATCCGACGGGTGACGGCGAATCCGCCGAAGACGTTGATGCTCGCGATGAGGATGGCCACGAACGCAAGGATCTGGACGGTGAGGGTCTCGGTGCCGACCTGCAGGAGGGCGCCGACGATGATGATGCCCGAGATCGCGTTCGTCACCGACATCAGTGGCGTGTGCAGAGCGTGGTGCACCTTGCCGATGACGTAGTAGCCGATGACGATCGACAGCGTGAGCACGAAGAAGTGCTCGGGCAGCGGCGCCGGGGCGAACGCCGTGATGAGGAACAGTACGGCGATGCCCGCCGCGATGATCCCGTACTTGCCGCGCTGGGTGAGCTTGGGCCGGGACGGCTCCGTCTCTGCAGCGGCGGCAGGTGGCGCGGGCGGCGGCGCGGCCGACACGCTCACGGGCGGCGGCGGCCACATCGACTCGCCGTCGTGGACGACGGTGATCGAGCGCTGCACGACGTCGTCAAGGTCCAGGACGACCTGGCCGTCCTTGCCCGGCGTCAGCAGCTTGAGCAGGTTGACCAGGTTCGTGCCGTACAGCTGGGAGGCCTGGGTGGGCAGCCGACCGGCGAGATCGGTGTAGCCGATGATCGTGACGCCGTTGTCGGTGACGATCGCCTCGCCCGGGACGGATCCCTCGACGTTCCCGCCCTGGGCGGCGGCCATGTCCACCACGACGCTGCCGGCCTTCATCGACGCCACGTCGGCCGCGGTGAGCAGCCGGGGCGCCGGACGACCGGGGATGAGGGCGGTGGTGATGACGATGTCGACCTCGGCGGCCTGCTCGGAGTAGATCTCCGCCGCCCGGGCGTTGTACGCCTCCGACGTCTCCTTGGCGTAGCCGTCGCTGCCCATCTCCGAGACGACGTCGACGGGCAGGTACGCGCCGCCGATCGAGGCGACCTGGTCGGCGACCTCCGGACGGGGGTCCATGGCCCGGACGACCGCGCCGAGGCTGGAGGCGGCACCGATGGCCGCGAGCCCGGCCACGCCGGCACCGGCCACCAGGACCGTCGCCGGCGGAACCTTGCCGGCGGCCGTGACCTGCCCGGTGAAGAAGCGACCGAAGGCGTGCGCGGCCTCCACGACGGCCCGGTAGCCGGCGATGTTGGCCATCGAGCTCAGGACGTCGAGCGACTGTGCTCGCGAGATGCGGGGAACAGCATCCATCGCGAGCACGGTGATCGGGTGGCCGGTCAGCTCCTGCACCAGGTCCGGGTTCAGTCCGGGGTTGAGCAGTCCCACCAGCACGGCGCCCGGTGAGAGCAGTCCGATCTCCTCGGTGCTGGGCGCGTTGACCTTCAGGACCACGTCCGCGCCCCAGCCCTGCTCGCGCAGCACGACACCTGCCCCGGCGCCGGTGTAGGCGTCGTCGGTGAAGCTGGCCGCCTCGCCGGCGCCCTGCTCCACGTCGACGCGGTAGCCCAACGCGATCAGCTTGGTGACCGTCTGGGGGGTGGCGGCGACTCTGGACTCACCCGGCTGCGACTCCCGGACGACGCCGATGCGCGCGCCGGTCGGAGGAGTCACGGCGGGAAGCTCCGCGGTGTCCGCACCCGGCGCTGTGTGCGACTCGGTGCTCATGGTGGCGAACGTTATCCCCTCACTTGCGGACCGGCCACCCTGTGAGATCTGCGTCTCACTCGGTGGAGCGGCCCGAGGACGCTGCCGCCTGACGAGAGTGCCGTCCGCTCGGCCACTCGGCCCCGGACATGGTGGCGCGGACACCGTCGCACGTACGGTGGCACGAAGCTCAGTCCCCACGTCACGTGGCACGGCCCCCGGAAGGTGAGTCCATGGAGAAGTCGTCGCTGACCACACTGGCGCTCGAGGAGCTGGAGACCGCGCGGCAGACCTCCAGCGGGCGCAGCGCACACACGGTGCACGGCGGGCACGAGAAGGTGCTCCGCCAGACCGTCATCGCCCTCGTCGCCGGCCGTGGGTTGAACGAGCACGAGAACCCCGGCGAGGCCACCGTGCACGTGCTGCACGGGCGCGTCCGCCTCACCTGCGCGGACGTCCACGAGGAGGGCTCCCCCGGCGACCTGATCACCGTCCCGGACGCTCGGCACGCCCTCGAGGCGCTCGAGGACTCCGCCGTGCTGCTCACCGTGGCCAAGCTCGGCTACCCCGACACCAGCCGAGGCGCCCAGGCCGGGTGACGGTGCCGGGCCGGCGTCACCCGGGGGGAGTGCCTGACGATTCGGGCTCGGGCTCGTCCGGCCTGGCGAGGGGGACGACGCCGACGGTGGCGATGCGATGACCGTCGACCTCTTCGACCACGAGCAGCGCCTCGTCGCTGAAGACCTCGTCGCCGACGGCCGGGAGCCGGCCGAGCTGGGCCACCATGTACCCGGCGATGGTCTCGTACGGGCCGTCCGGCACCTCGACCCCCGTCGCCTCGGCGAAGTCCTCGATGTTGAGCCGGCCTCCGACGCTGCGCTCGACGCCCGTCGGGTCACGGTCCTCGGCCTCGGAGTCGTACTCGTCGCGGATCTCCCCCACGAGCTCCTCCACGAGGTCCTCCAACGTCACGATCCCGTCGGTGCCGCCGTACTCGTCCACCACGAGCGCGATGTGCGTGCCCTCGCGTCGCATCGACGTGATGGCCGGGAAGAGCTGGTTGGTCGACGGGAGCAGGACGATGGACCGGGCGACGTCGTCGACCTCGGCGGTCGGCGAGGCGGCGTGCAGGTCACGCAGGTGGACGAAGCCGGTGATCTGGTCCGGCCCGCCGTCGGCGATGGGGTAGCGGGAGTACGGCTCGGTGCTGACGAGACCGAGCGCCTCCCGGACGGAGGTACCCGCCTGGAGGTAGACGATGTCGCCACGGTGCTGCATGACCTCCTTCACCGAGCGCTGCGACGCCACGAACATGTCGTTGACGAACTGTCGCTCGTCCTCGCCCAGCGCCTCGTGCCCGGTCACGAGGTCGCGCAGCTCCTCCTCGCTCATCTCCTCGCTCTTGGCGGACGGGTCTCCTCCGAGCAGCCGCACGACGGCGTTCGTGGAGATCGACAGCAGCCAGATGACCGGACGCATCAGGTTCGCGAACCGGTCCAGCGGAGGGCCGACGACGATCGAGACCTGCGCCGACTTCTGCAGCGCGAACCGCTTGGGGACGAGCTCGCCGAGGACCAGCGAGAGGTAGGCGATGAACAGCGTGAGCCCGACGAGGGACACGTTGGTGGCCAGGGCCTCCGCCAGGCCGAGGTCGACCAGCAGCGGGACGAAGTCGGGGGCGAGCGTGGAGGCTCCGTAGGCCGCGGAGAGGAAGCCGGCCACCGTGACGCCGATCTGCACGGCCGCCAGGAAGCGGTTGGGGTTGCGCGCCACGGCGGCGACGCGAGCGCCCCGGGTGCTCTGCTGCTCCATCCGGGACAGCTGGCTCTCGCGCAGGGACACCAGCGCCAGCTCCGTCGCGGCGAAGACACCGCCCACCAGCACGAAGACGAGCACGAGGCCGAAGTTGAACAGGGTCTGCTGGTCCATGTCCAGATCCTAGGTGCCGCGCCGCGAGGCCTCGGACGTGGAGGAGCCGTGCATTCGGTCGGCGTTCCACCCGTGCGAGGGGACGACTCCTCGACATCTCGGATACCGACGGTATGTTGTCGTCATGACGCAACGCTTCGACGGACAGGTCCTGCTCATCACGGGGGCGGCACGCGGGATCGGGGCCGGGGTCGCACGGACGTACGTCGCCCGCGGCGGCCGCGTCGCACTGCTCGGCCTGGAGCCGGACCTGCTGGAGGCCCTGAGCGACGAGCTCGGGGCGGCCGCCTCGTGGTGGATCGCCGACGTCCGGGACGGCGCCCAGGTCACGGCCGCGGTCGACGCCGCAGCCACGCACTTCGGCCGGATCGACCACGTCCTCGCCAACGCCGGCATCGCCTCCTACGGGACAGTCCGCCAGATCGACGACGCCTCCTTCTCGCGCGTCGTCGACATCAACGTCAACGGCGTCTTTCGCACCCTCCACGCGACCATCCCGCACCTGGAGCGGACCAAGGGCTACGCACTCGTGGTCGCGTCCCTGGCCTCGTTCACGACCCTCGCCGGTCTCGCGTCCTACAACGCCAGCAAGGCCGGTGCCGAGTCGTTGGCCCTGGCCACCAAGCAGGAGGTGGCGCACCTGGGCATCGACGTCGGCGTGTGCCACCCGTCCTGGATCGACACGGACATCGTGCGCGGCGCCGAGGCCGACCTCCCCACGTTCGCCGTCATCCGGGGCAAGCTGCCCTACCCGGCCAACGCGACCACGACGCTGGAGGACTGCGTCGACGCGATCGTCGCCGGGCTGGCCAAGCGACGGGGCCGGGTCTACGTGCCGCGCGGCGTCGTGCTCGCCAACGTCCTGAAGGCCTTCACGCACTCGCCGCTCGCGTGGTGGGTCATGCGACGTCAGGCCAGGAAGTACGTGCCGAGCCTGGAGCAGGAGGTGGCCGCGCTCGGCCGGTTCCAGCACGCCCACGTGCCACTCACCGACGCCAAGCCCGCCCCCGATCCCCAGGTGTAGGGCGAGCGCTCAGGTCTGGACGGACGCCGCCAGGGCGACGATGTGGCCGAGCCGCGCGAGCTCGGAGGCCAGGAAGTCCGGACCGCCATGACGGGCCACGACCACGGCGAAGACGTGTCCGTCACCGTCCTTGGCCTGCGTCCCCGCGATGACCGTGGAGTCCCAGTCCGGCAGCGGGTCCAGCGTCTGCGGGCTCGGCAGGTCCAGCCAGGTGGTCGCCTCCGGCGGCAGGTCGGGCGCGCTGCGGGTCCGGTGCCGGGTCGTCGGTACGCCGTCGATCCGGTCCAGGGCGATCGCCCAGTCGACGCGGAACGTCTCGGGCAGGACGTCGACGAGGCGCTCGACGGCATGGTCGGGCTCGGCGGCGAACGCCTCGACGGCCTCCAGGTCCAGGCGCAGGTTCGCCCCGGCGTTGTAGCGCGAGATCCAGTGGACGCGGATGCCCTCCAGCTCGTGGCACGCCGTGATGAGCGCGTCCGGCATGACGTGGGAGGGGAGCTCGAGCAGGACGTCGTCGACGGCGACGCCGTCAGCACGGTGCTCGACGATCTCGATCGCCTCGATGTCCGCCCCGGCGGAGCCGAGCGCCGACGCCAGGGCGCCCAGCGAGCCGGGCACGTCCGGCAGCTCGACACGGAGCAGGAAGGCCATGGCCCACATACCACCACACCGGTGTTTCGGTTGCGTGACCTCGCTACCGTGAGGTCGTGAGAAACGCCTTCCGCACCGTGGCCCTCCTGGAGGCCGTGACCTGGGCGGCCCTGCTCGTCGCGATGTTCTTCAAGTGGATCGTCCAGGACGATCCGCACACCGGCATCGAGGGCGGCGTGCCCTATGCGGGCATGGTGCACGGCGTCGCCTTCATGGCGTACGGGGTCGTGACCATCGTCGCCTGGGTGCACTTCCGCTGGAGCCCGAAGGCCGGCCTCGTCGCCCTGGCCTGCGCCATCCCGCCCTTCGCGACCGTCGTGTTCGAGCGCGCGGCCGATCGTCGCGGCATGCTCGACTCCCCTGCGTCCGCCGAGGCTCCCAGCCCCGTCCGGTGACGAACACACGGTGACGACGATGACGCGGACGATGCAGCTGGTCCTCATGGCGGGCCTCAGCGCCGTCGCGCTGCTGGCTCCCCAGCTGGGTGGCGACCTCGTCGGTCAAGCCGTGCGACTGGGCTGCCCCGCTGCCGTGGCACTCCTCGCCGTGCGACGTCGACGCCACGAGGAACAGCTGGGGCGGGTGCTGGTGACTGCGGCAGGACTGGTCGCCGCGGGTCAGGTGCTCGCGATCGTCCTCGTGCGGACCTCCCTGGTGGAGTCCTCGGCCCCACTGCCGGCGTTCCTGCTGCTCTTCGGGATCCCGGTCTGCGTCATCCTGTGCCTGACGGCCCTGGTGGTGGAGCCCGCGGCTCCTGAGCACGAGGAGTCCGGGCACGACGCGTCCGAGCACGATCGCTCCTGAGCAGTGCCCCAGCGTGCGCGCGGCGGCACACTCGGTAGGGTCGGGATCGGACGACACCGACGCCATCTGCGAGGGAGCCACACCATGCCACTGAGGAAGAAGAAGACCGCCCGCGATCAGCTCGAGGAGCGTCTCGACGGTTTCCTGGGCCAGGCCGACGAGATCCGCAAGCAGCTTGCGGACCGCGCGCCCGAGGTCCGCGACGCGCTCGCCACCCGACTCGAGAACGGTGTCCACGAGGTCAAGGACCGCTGGCCCGACGTGCGCGACGACCTCCTCGACCGCGTTCCCGAGCTCACGGACGAGACCTACGACAAGCTGCCCGGCCGCGTGCAGGAGCGCCTGCCCGAGAAGGTCAAGCCCAAGAAGCGCCGCCTGCGCAAGATCGTCGGTCTCGGTCTCCTGGTCGGTGCGGCCGGCGCGGCCGTCGCCGTCCTGCGGGGCAAGCAGACGCCGCCCCCGCCGCCGCCCAGCTACCCCGCTCCGGCCCCGGCTCCGACGCCCCGGCCCACCGCAGCCACCCCGAAGGCGGCACCGCCGGCGGCCGGGCCCAACGGGACCGCTGAGGAGAAGCCGACCGGCGAGCCCAAGCCCAAGGCCTGAGACTCGGCCTGGCCCGGAGCGGCCACACGTCAGGGCCCCCGTCGCACCGCGGCGGGGGCCCTGGACGTTCCGGGGCGCCCAGGGTCGTCGGCCGTAGTCGTGGCGCGTTCTGTTCCAGTGAGGAACACTGAGGCCATGCGGACCATCTGGAAGGGCTCGATCAGCTTCGGCCTGGTCAACGTGCCGGTGCGCGTCTACAGCGCCACGCAGAGCCACGACGTCTCGTTGCACCAGGTGCACTCCAGCGACGGCGGCCGGATCCGCTACCAGCGCAAGTGCGAGGTGTGCGGCGAGGTCGTGGCCTTCGAGGACATCACCAAGGCCTACGACGACGGCTCGAGCACCGTCGTGCTGACCTCGGAGGAGCTTGCCTCGCTGCCCGCCGAGCACGACAAGGAGATCGAGGTCGTCGAGTTCGTCCCCGCCAAGCAGATCGACCCGATCCGGCTGGACAAGGCCTACTACCTCGAGCCCGAGGGTGCCGCGCTGAAGCCGTACACGCTGCTGCGCCGGGCGCTGGAGGACAGCGACCGCAGCGCCGTCGTCCGCTTCGCGCTGCGCCAGAAGACCCGCCTCGCCGTGCTGCGGGTGCGCGACAAGACGTTGCTGCTGCAGACGATGCTGTGGGACGACGAGATCCGCGAGGCCGAGTTCGACGTCCTGGACAAGGTCCCGCGGATCAGTGCCAAGGAGCGTGAGATGGCCTCGCAGCTCGTCGACTCCCTGGCGGGTGAGTTCGACCCGTCCGCATTCACCGACGACTACCAGGAGCAGCTGCGCACGCTCGTGGAGGCCAAGCTCGAGCAGGGCGACACCCTCGACACGTCGGCCACCTTCGGCGAGAAGGACGACGACGGGGAGAAGGCCGAGGTCGTCGACCTCATGGAGGCGCTGCAGCGCAGCGTCGAGCGCAGCAAGAAGAAGCGGTCCGGGACGGGGTCCTCGGGGGGCGCGAAGGCCCGCAAGAAGGCCTGACCGGTGGCCCGCTCGTCGGGCGAGACGGTGACGATCGACGGCCACCGCCTGCGCCTCACCAACCCGGACAAGGTGATGTACCCGGAGACGGGCACGACCAAGGCCGAGGTGATCTCCTACTACGTCCAGGTGGCGCCGTACCTCCTGCCGCACGTCCGGGACCGGGCCGCCACGCGCAAGCGCTGGGTGGAGGGGGTCGGCGGCGAGGTGTTCTTCGAGAAGAACCTGCCCGACTCCGCCCCGTCGTGGCTGCGTCGCGCCTCGCTGCAGCACAAGAGCCGTCGGACCAGCTACGTCGTGATCGACTCGGTCGCGACGCTGGCCTGGCTCGGCCAGGTGGCGGCGCTGGAGATCCACGTGCCGCAGTGGCGGGTCGGGTCCCGCGGCGAGCACCTGCCACCGGACCGCTTCGTGCTCGACCTCGACCCGGGGCCGGGCGCCGGCCTGCCCGAGTGTGTCGAGGTGGCGCACGCCGCCCGCGAGCTGCTGGAGGGCCTGGGCCTGGAGGCCTTTCCCGTGACCAGCGGCAGCAAGGGCCTGCACCTGTACGCCGGGCTGCCGGGCGACCGTGACGCCGAGTACGTCAACGCCTTCGCCAAGCAGTTCGCCCAGGCGCTGGAGGGCGAGCTGCCCGACCTCGTCGTCAGCACGCAGAGGAAGAGCGAACGCGCCGGGAAGGTGTTGGCCGACTGGAGCCAGAACAACGCGAACAAGACCACGATCGCGCCGTACTCGCTGCGCGGGCGCGACCAGCCGACCGTCGCCGTGCCCCGCACGTGGGAGGAGCTGGACGACCCCGACCTGCGCCAGCTGACGATGGCGGAGGTGCTGGTCCGCGTCGCCGAGCTCGGGGACCCGATGGCCTCCATCGGCGCCGACGCTGCCGACGCCGAGGCACCGGCGGTGGACCAGCTCACCCTGTACCGCTCCAAGCGTGACGGCACCAAGACGCCCGAGCCGGTGCCCCAGGCGGCACCCAAGACAGGTGAGGACCGGATCTTCGTCATCCAGGAGCACCACGCCAGCCGGTTGCACTGGGACTTCCGGCTCGAGCGCGACGGCGTCCTGGTCTCCTGGGCCCTGCCCAAGGGTCCGCCCACCGACCCGCGGAAGAACCACCTCGCCGTGCCCACCGAGGACCACCCGCTGGAGTACGGCACCTTCGAGGGCAGCATCCCGCGGGGTGAGTACGGTGCCGGCGAGGTGACGATCTGGGACAGCGGCACCTACGTCGCCGAGAAGTGGCGCGACGACGAGGTGATCGCGACGCTGACGGGCCGGGCCGACGGGGGGCTGGGTGGCACGGCGAAGTTCGCCCTCATCCGGACCGGGGAGAGCTGGCTGATCCACCGGATGGAGCTGCCCGATGAGTCGCTGCCCGCAGAACCGGACACCGCGGAGCCGGCCCGGACCGGCCCGGAGCCGAGCCGCCGCGAGAAGCCGCCCAGCATCGCCCCGATGCTCGCCACCGCCGGCACCGCCCTGGACCTCGACGACGCGTCGCGGTGGGCCTTTGAGATGAAGTGGGACGGCGTGCGCGTCGTGGCGATCTGCGACGACGCCGACGTCACCCTCTACGGTCGCAGCGGACGCGAGACCACGCAGACCTACCCCGAGGTGGTCGAGGAGCTGGCCGGGCTCCACCTCGAGGACACGGTGCTCGACGGCGAGGTCGTCGCGCTCGACGGCTCCGGGGCGCCCTCGTTCTCCTTGCTCCAGGAGAGGATGGGACTGACCAAGCCCGGCGAGGTGCGTGCCGCTCGCCGTCGGGTGCCGGTGCGCCTGATGGCCTTCGACGTGCTGCGGGTGGCGGGCACCGGCACGGCGAACTTGCCCTACGAGCAGCGCCGCGAGCTGCTGCGCTCGCTGGATCTCGGCGGCGACGTCGTCGAGGTGCCGGAGGCCTTCGACGGCTCCCTGGACGAGGCGATGGCCTCCAGCCGTGAGCTCAGGCTCGAGGGCGTGGTCGCCAAGAAGCTCGGCAGCCGTTACCGGACGGGGAAGCGCACCCAGGTCTGGCGCAAGCTCAAGCACTCACGCATGGCCGAGGTGGTCGTCGTGGGATGGCGTCCCGGGCAGGGTGGGCGCGCGGGTGGCATCGGGTCGCTCCTGGTCGCCGTCCCCGGCCCCGACGGCGAGCTCGTCTACGCCGGGCGGGTCGGGACGGGCTTCACCGCGAAGGTGCTCGACGACCTCGGCGCGCGACTCGCGCGGATCGAGCGCAAGACCTCCCCCGTCGAGACGCCGGCCGACGTCGCCAGGCAGGCGCGGTGGGTGACGCCGCGACTCATCGGCGAGGTGGCGTACGGGGAGTGGACCGGCTCAGGGCACCTGCGCCACCCGGTCTGGCGCGGCCTGCGCCCGGACAAGACCCTCGACGACCTCGAGAGCCCGGAGTGAGTCCTCACCGTGCGTCAGCTGCACGAGTTTCCTCGATCTGCACGGGAAGCAACCCGTGCAGACGAAAGATCTCCGTGCAGCTGTGCTGATTCCCATGTGGACATGGGAATCAGGGGGCCGGTGGGGCGGCTGGCCCGCGCGCCTCAGACCACGAAGCCCAGCACGAGCACCATCGGCAGCGAGACCAGGGCACCGAGCGACGTGGCCAGCGTCAGCGTCTTCAGGGCGCCCTGGGTGGACAGGCCCAGCAGGCTCTTGAACATCCAGAAGAAGTTGCTGTTGACGTGCAGGGCGAACATCGCGCCCGAGGCGATGGCGAGCCCCACGACGACGGGGTCGACGCCCGTCGAGCCGACGACCGGGGCGATCACGCCGGCCGCGGCGATGGCGCCCACCGAGACCGAGCCGATCGCGAAGTGCAGGACCGCTGCGATGGCCCAGGCCAGCAGGACCGTGACGGCCACGGCCGTCCCGGGTGTGGCCGTGAAGAGGTCCGCCAGGGTGGTCTCGAGGCCGGTCGCCCCGATCACCGCGCCGAGCGAGCCGCCGATACCGGTGATGAGCAGGATCTCGCCGGTCGTGCGGAACCCGGAGGAGAGGGCGTCACCGGTCGAGTCGGTCCCCAGGGTGCCCCGGCACAGGCCGAAGGCGATCAGCAGGCCGATGAAGAGGGCGATGTTGGCGTCGCCGAGGAAGGCGATCACGGCCGGCACGTCACCGGCCAGATCCGTGAAGGCGCCGGTGGCGATCAGCACCAGC
Source organism: Aeromicrobium sp. CF4.19 (assembly GCF_051262555.1). Classification (NCBI taxonomy): domain Bacteria; kingdom Bacillati; phylum Actinomycetota; class Actinomycetes; order Propionibacteriales; family Nocardioidaceae; genus Aeromicrobium; species Aeromicrobium sp. CF4.19. The sequence continues at coordinate 364,161 of NZ_JBIMEU010000003.1, forward strand.
GGGACCAGGATGGGGGCGAGGCGCACGATCAGCGGCAGCCGGCGTGCCCGCTCGGGGACCGCGTCGACCTCCTCGTCGGGATCGGTCGACGCGGCACCGCTCGCACCCCCCGAGGTCCCCGCCGCACGAGCCTCGCCGGCCGCCAGGTGGGCCTCGTGGCGGGCGTGGTCGGGGTGCTCGACCTCGTCAGGATCGACGTCCTTGGCCGCGTTCCACAGGCCGGCCTTGAGCATGAGGCGGAACAGCAGCGTGGTGATCAGCGCGGTGGCCAGACCGATGGGTGCACCGAGCACGAGGTAGCGGCCCAGGGAGACGTCCAGCAGGCCCACGACCGAGATCGCCGCCAGGCCGGGCACCACGAACACGTAGCCGGAGAAGATGCCGATGCCGATCGCGCCGGCGAGCCAGGGCAGGCCGTGCCGTCGATCCACCACCGGGGCCGCCTGCCGGGCCATCGGCGAGGCCAGGACCACCTGCACGTCGACGTAGATCGACGGGAAGATCATGGCCAGTGCGGCAGACATCGCATACGGCAGCCGTCGGCCCACCCGGCGGGCGATCAGCGCCACCACGTCGGCGAAGGTCCCGGTGGCCTGCAGCAGGGAGCCGATGAGGACGCCGAACCCGATCAGCAGCCCGACCTCGGCCATGATGTCGCCGAAGCCACCGGTGATGGCCTCCACGGTCTCGGTCAGTCCGACGCCCGCCGCAAGGCCGAGGTAGAGCGAGGAGACGATCAGCGAGATCACCGGGTCGACCTTGAACCGGATGATCAGCACGATCGCGAGGATGATGGCAACGGCTGCGTGGAGGGCATCCATGCCCGGCAGCCTAGACCTTCTTGTGACGACAGCCACAACCCGTCCCCGTCACTGCACGGGCGGGACCTCGAGGTCGTCGCGGTCGGCCCACTCCAGCAGCACAGCCGGGTCGAAGACCGCGTCGTCGATCCCGGCGTGCAGGTCGCCGAGCTCCGCCAGCCGCGCGGGCACCGTCTCGAGCGTGAAGTCGCGTGGGTCCAGGTCGTCGACCTCCTCCCAGCGCACCGGGGTCGAGACCCGGCCGTCGGGGAACCCCCGCACGGAGTACGCCGCGGCGATGGTGTGGTCGCGGGCGTTCTGGTTGTAGTCGACGAAGAGCTGGGCCGGATCACGGTCCTTGCGCCACCACGCGGTGGTCACGTCCGCGGGGGAGCGTCGCTCCACCTCGCGCGCGAAGGCGAGCGCCGCCCTGCGCACGTCGGCGAACCCGTGGTCGGGCGGGATGCGGACGTAGACGTGCAGGCCGCTTCCCCCGGACGTCTTGGGAAAACCGGTCGCCCCGAGCTCGTCGAGGACCTCGTGCACGACCCCGGCGACGCGCTGCACCGTCGCGAAGTCGCACTCGGGACCGGGGTCGAGGTCGATGCGCCACTCGTCGGGCTTCTCGACGTCGTCTCGACGGCTGTTCCACGGGTGGAGCTCGACGGTCGACATCTGCACCGCCCAGATGACGTGGGCGACCTCGGTGACGCAGAGCTCGTCGGCGGTGCGGTCGTAGCGTGGGAAGTGCACCCGGACGGTCTCGATCCACGGCGGGGCACCGGCCGGGACACGCTTCTGGTGCACCTTGGGGCCGGCCAGGCCCTTGGGGAAGCGGTGCAGCATGCAGGGCCGTCCGTGCAGCGCGTTCACCAGCGCCGGGCCCACGGCGAGGTAGTACTCGACGAGGTCGAGCTTGGTCCAGCCCCGCTCCGGGAAGTAGACGCGGTCGGGGTTGGTCACCCGGACCAGGCGCGGCTCTCCGGACCCCCACGTGGGGTCGTCGACCTCGACCTCGACCGCGGGGGAACCCACGTCACTCCGAGCGGCGCTTCTCGTTCCTGGTGAGCGCGCGGCGCAGCTGCAGGATGCGGATGGACCCCGGGATCGCCACGATCAGGATGCCGACGACGGCAGCGAGCAGGATCGCGACGCCGGTGGGCAGCGACGCCTCCCAGCCGAACAGCTGGATCATGACGTCGTCGGAGTTCTGGATGATGAAGATCAGGATCAGGATCGACAGGATCGCCGCGACGATGAGGCCGAGGTACAGCGCGCTGCTGCGGCTGCCCTTGACGTGGCCGGAGTCGTCGAAGCCGGAGGCACGGCGGGGCGCCGCAGCGGGCTCACGGCCGGGAGCCGGGTCGGGCTCGCGGCGCGGCGGGGTCTCGGGGCCGGGATCGTTCGTGCTCACGGATCCCACTCAAGCACCGATCTCGCGCCGGTGCACCATGGCCGCGCCGGTCCGAGAGCCACGCTTCGCCGACGGGGCGGTCGGGCAGGTACCACCATCACCCCTGTCGCAGATCAGTCGAGGATCGCGGACGTCAGCGGCGAGCGGTTCCCGATGTGCGGACCTACGCTGGTCGACGCGCCCCGTCCCGACCGCCATCAGGAGCCGCATGTTCGAGCACGAGCCCCTCCCCCCACACGTCTTCGTCCTCTTCGGGGCCACCGGGGACCTGGCACGGCGCAAGCTGCTCCCCGGGCTCTACCGGCTCGCGGCAGCGGGGCGCATGCCGCAGGACTACGCCATCATCGGCTCGGGACGGCATTCGCCAGGCACCGACGACGAGTTCCGCGACCGGGTCAGGGCGGGCCTCGAGGACGTCGTGGACGAGATCGACCCGGACCTGCTCGACGACGTCGTCTCCCGCGTGAGCTTCCAGACCTCCGACGCCGAGGACGGCACCGACCTCGCCGATGCCGTGCAGCGCGCCGAGGCCGGACTCGGTGACGCCGTCCGCCGCCTGCTCTACCTCTCCGTCCCCCCAGCTGCCATGGAGCCGATGATCGGCATGCTCGGCGACACCGGCCTGGCCGACGGCGCACGCATCGTCATCGAGAAGCCGTTCGGCAGCGACCTGGACTCCTCCCGGTCGCTCGATGCGACGCTCAAGGACGTCACGGACGAGGACCACGTCTTCCGCATCGACCACTTCCTCGGCAAGGAGGCGGTCCAGAACATCGTCGCGCTGCGCTTCGCCAACCAGCTGGTGGAGCCCGCCTGGAACCGTGACCACCTCGTCTCCGTGCAGATCGACGTGCCGGAGGAGCTGGACGTCGCCGGACGCGGGAGCTTCTACGAGGCCACCGGCTGCCTGCGCGACATGATCTCCACGCACCTGTGCCAGGTTCTCGGGTTCGTGGCGATGGAGCCGCCGGTCCGGCTCGACGCGACGAGCCTGCGCAACGAGAAGTCCAAGGTCTTCACGGCGATGCGACCGCTGGACCCCGAGCGTGTGGTCTTCGGCCAGTACGAGGGCTACACCGAGGAGGACGACGTCGCCGACGACTCCGCGGTGGAGACGTTCGTGGCCCTGGAGGTCTTCATCGACACCGAGCGCTGGCAGGACGTCCCGTTCCTGCTCCGGACCGGCAAGGCCCTGGGAGGCACCCGCCGCACCATCACGCTCACCTTCCGGACCCCGCCCACCGGACGGTTCGGGGATGAGCCGGTCGAGCCCGACGAGCTCGTGCTCGAGCTCACCGACTCACCGCGGATGAGCGTCGACCTGCAGGCCAAGCGTCCGGGACCGACGATGGAGCTCACCACCTCCAGCCTGCACCTGGACCTCGCCGAGGATGCCGAGGGCGACGTCCCGCTCGAGGCCTACGAGCGGCTCCTGCTCGACGTGATGCGGGGCGACCAGACGCTCTTCACACGCTCCGACGAGGTCGACCGGCTCTGGCAGGTCGTGGCACCGGTGCTGGAGTCGCCGCCACCGGTGCGCCGCTACCCGCGGGGCTCGTGGGGACCGCAGGAGGCGCTCGAGCTCGCCGGCCCACGGGGTTGGCGACTGCCCGACGAGGGCACCGATGCCTGAGGCCGACGCGCGCTCGCAGCCCATCGCCGACCACGGTCTCATCGGCGACCTGCGCACCGCCGCGGTCGTCGGCACCGACGGGACCATCGACTGGTACTGCCCCGGCCGGTTCGACTCCCCGAGTGTCTTCGCGACGCTGCTGGACCCGGACATCGGCGGAGCGTGGCGCATCGAGGTGGAGGGGACCGTCCGGACGCAGCAGTTCTACTTCCCCGACACGGCCATCCTCGCGACGCGCTTCCTGACGGCCACGGGCGTGGTCGAGGTGCACGACTTCATGCCGATCGTGAAGGCGGCCGACGCCGATCACCGGCCGCGGCTGGTGCGCCGCGTCCAGGTCGTGAGGGGTCGCGCGAGCGTGCAGACCCGCGTCGCCGCTCGACCGGACTACGCCCGGGCGACCCCGGAGGTCGAGGAGCAGGAGGACGGTGTGGTCATCTCCGCCGACGACCTGCGGCTCGGCCTCACGGCGACGGTCGATCTCACCGTCGAGGGCGACGACGTCACGGCCACCGCCGAGCTCTCCAGCGGGGAGTCGGCCCTGTTCGTGCTCGAGACGCTGGGCCCCGACGCCCCCCTCACGGCGTGCGGCGAGGACACCGCGACGCTCTTCGACCAGACGTCGAGGTTCTGGCGAGGCTGGCTCTCGCAGTCGTCGTACCGCGGCCGCTGGCGCGAGAGCGTCAACCGGTCGGCCATCACGCTCAAGCTGCTCACCCACGAGCCGAGCGGGGCCGTGGTCGCCGCCCCCACCACGAGCCTGCCCGAGGAGGTCGGTGGCGAGCGCAACTGGGACTACCGCTACGTCTGGGTCCGCGACGCCGCCTTCACGTTGTACGCCCTGCTCCGACTGGGCTTCACCGAGGAGGCCAACGCCTTCGTGCGGTGGCTCTCCGAGCGCCTCGGCGACGACCGCGACGGCGAGCTCGGTCCCCTGCGCGTCCTGTACGACATCGACGGGGGCACGCCGGAGGAGGAGATCGAGCTGACGCACCTGCGCGGACATCTCGACTCCACGCCGGTGCGCGTCGGCAACGCGGCCGTCGGCCAGCTCCAGCTGGACATCTACGGCGAGCTGATCGACTCCGTCTACCTGTTCAACAAGTACGGCGCCGGCATCAGCCACGACGCCTGGGAGGACCTGCGGCGGGTGCTGGACTGGCTCCTGGAGCACTGGGACGACCCGGACGCCGGCATGTGGGAGATCCGCAGCGGCACCCGCGCCCACACGACCTCACGCCTCATGGTGTGGGTCGCCATCGAGCGGATGATCCGCATGGCCCGCCAGCGTGGGCTGCCGGGCGACGTGGGTCACTGGTCGTCGGTGCGCGACGAGGTCCACGCGCGCATCATGGAGCGCTCGTGGAACCCCGAGCTGCAGGCCTTCACCCAGGAGGAGGACGGTGAGGCGCTCGACGCCGGTGTCCTGCTGATGCCGATGGTCAAGTTCTGCTCCCCGGCCGATCCACGCTTCGTCTCCACGCTCGAGGCGATCGAGCACCGGCTCGTCGCCGACAGCCTCGTCTTCCGCTACGACCCCGAGAAGGCCTCCGACGGGCTGGACGGCGAGGAGGGCACGTTCTCGCTGTGCTCGTTCTGGTACGTCGAGGCGTTGACGCGCGTCGGTCGACACCACGATGCCGAGGTGGCACTGGAGAAGATGTTCACCTACGCCAACCACCTCGGCCTGTACGCCGAGCAGATCGGCGCCACCGGAGAGCAGCTCGGCAACTTCCCGCAGGCGTTCACCCATCTCGCCCTCATCAGCGCGGCCATCAACCTCGACCGCGAGCTCGGCTGAGGGTCAGGACCCGGTGTCGATCTGTTCAACGACCTCGCGCAGCATCGTCAGCAGCTCGCCCCGGCTCGAGGCCCCGAGACGACGGCGCATGCGCGCCACGTGGTGCTCCACGGTCTTGGGCGAGATGAAGAGCCGCTCGCCGATCGCTCGGTAGCCGTGCCCGGCCAGCACGAGGCGGGCAACGTCCAGCTCGCGGTCGGTGAGCACGGAGGAGTCCGCGGCCTCGCGCACCCGGCGCCGGCTGTCGCCCGCCTCCACCCGTCGCGCGAGGTGCATCAGCGAGAGCGACGCCTCCCTGTCGCGGCCTCGGGCGGCGGCCTGACCGGCGAGACGTGACGCGTCCCAGACGTGACCGACCTCCGCGAGAGCCGTGACCGCCTCCTCCACCGAGTCCATGTCCGCCTCGTTGCGCAGGATCTGCAGCCAGGTCTGGCCGGCCTTGGCCAGCGCCGCCGCGTAGGTGCTGACGTCGGCTGCCTTCACCAGGGCTTCCGCGTGCGGCACCAGGGCGGCAGGACTCTGGGCCAGGAAGGCCGCCTGGACGCCGGACCAGTGCAGCGTCGCGGTCCAGGTGGGCGGATGCCCGAGCCGATCCAGCAGCTCCATCGCGCTGCGCAGCATCGGTCGCACCCGCTCCCCGTCGCCCAGCCGCGCCGCGACGACCACCATCTCGCTGAGCGGCAGCAGGTCGAACAGGTCGACGCGCAGCCCGAGGATGTGGCCTCGGATCTCCCGCCAGGCCGCGCTCGTCGCCGGCAGGTCGCTGCGGCGGCGGGCGATCCCGGCTCGCAGTCCCATCAGCAGCAGGGTGTCGCGCTCGGAGAGGTCCGCCTCGGAGCCGACGGACTCGATGCGCGACTCCGCCTCGTCGAGGTGACCCCGGACCATGAGCGTCCATGCCGAGAGCAGAAGGTGTCGCCGGCGGCCGGGCTCGCCGCCGAGTCCCGCGTGCAGGGCGCGGTCGAGGACCACGTCGGCCGCGGCCGGCTCGCCGCGACTGATCGCGACGATCGATGCCAGCGCCGCGGGGGTGTCCGGCATGAGCGCCGCCGCACCGGAGGGCGCGAGGGCCGACGCGGAGCGCGCCAGCAGGTCCAGCGACTCCTCTCCGGAGCCCTCGACGCTCAGGAGCAGCCCGTCGGCCAGGTCTGCCAGCCCGGCAGCGTAGTTGGTCGGGTCGTCCGTCCCCATCGCCTCGCGCCACGCGCGCGCGCCGGAGACGTCACCGAGGCCGATGCTCGTCATCACGGCCCAGGCCCCGGCGTCACCGATGTGGTCCGGCCCCACGTGCCGGTACAGCGCCCCGGCCCGCTCGAGACGGTCGCACTGTGCGTGGACGGACGCCGCGAGCAGGGCAGCGCGCCGCGTGACCGAACGCGTCGACGACGTCCCGAGCAGGTCGTCGGTGATCGAGAGCACGACGTCACTGTGCCCGCAGGAGGCCGCGACCTCGGCCCGGAGCAGGAGCAGGGCCTCGTCGTCATGGCCGAGGGCACGGCCGACGTCGGCCAGCGACGTGTGCAGCACCGACCCACCCGGGGCCTCGTTGACGGCGCGCAGGAGCAACGACAGGAGCCGGGGGTCACGGCACCCCGACTCGGCGAGCGAGCGCAGCACCCCCGGTCGCACGGAGGCGGTGTCACCCTCGAGCTCATTCAGGACGCGGTCCTGGATCTCCTGCAGCTCCTGGGGGGCTGCCTGCGCGAGGGCACTCCCGGTGTCGACGGTCCGTGGGACCGCGTCGTGGACCCGCAGTGCCCCTGCCTCCACCAAGGCATCGACGTCACAGAGCACGGCCTCCTCCGAACGGCCCAGCCAGTGCGCCAGCTCGGCCGTGCTGGCCGGGTTGCTCACGGCGACGTGGACCAGCAGGCGGCGGCGCTCGGCCGCCTCGCGACCCGTCACGGCCTGTCCTCCGACCGCGGTGGTCATCGTCCGCCGGCGATGGCCGCCGCCGGGTCGGCGATCGGCACATCGCTTCCTGGTTCGTCGATCTGGACGGCCGAGACGTCGGCCGGAACCACCATGGCGTCCATGTGCGAGCCCGCTGGCAGCGCAGCAGGGGAGCCGGGGACGTCCACCCGCCTCTGCGACACCATCACGCTCTCCTGGCCGGCCGCCGCGCCATCGCCGCCGGCTCGCTCGGGACCGTCGGTGTCGGAGGTCGCGCTCCCACCGACCGGCAGTGCCGCGAGGGCCGGAGTGACCAGCTCGTGCTCACCGTCCTTGCGCCGACGTCCACGCTCTCGTCGTCGGCCGGCCGGCAGGGCCGCCTGCGGGGCCTTGCGACGCCAGGTCTTCCTGGGCGTCGGCTGCACCGGGGCCACGGCGCGGGTCGCGGCACCGCGGGCCACGACCTCCACCGGGGCGTCCGCGACCACCACCTCCAGGCCCAGGTCGGCGGAGAGCCGTTGACTGACCAGCGGCATGGCCGCGAGGCCGCCCACGAGCAGCACTCCCTCGACGCGCCCCGGGTACTGGTCGACTGCGGTGGCCACCATCCGGATGACGGACTCCGCCCAGGGGGCGGCGAGCTCCTCCAGCTCGCTGCGCACCAGACGAAGCCGGCGGTCGGCCCCTGGCAGCTCGGGCTGCACGGACTCCACGGCGCCGAGGGACAGCGCCTCACGGACGCCGCGGCACTGGTCGAGTGCCTTGCGGGCCGCCAGGACGGTCTCGGGGTCCTCGCGATCCACGGCGACACCGAGGTCGGCCAGGCCTCCCACCAGGTGGTGGAGGACGGCACCGTCCAGCCGGTCCCCGCCCTCGACGTGGACCAGCGCCGGGCTGGGAACGGCCGACGGTCGCTCGGTGCACCGCTCCACGATCACCACGCTCGCCACCTCGGCGCCCAGGTCGACGACCGCGACGGTGTCGGGCAGGCTGCCCCCGGCGGCCCGGTGGCCCAGGACGCCTGCCTCGCCGTCGTTGATGAGGAGCACGTCCCCCAGGCCGGCGGCGTCCAGCGCCCCTCCCACCCAGCCGAGCGCTCTCGGCGTCCACCAGCCCGGGACAGCCACGGCGGCCGGAGCCGTCGATCCGCCCCGGCCGTCGCCGGAGCGATGGGCTCGCACGGCGTCGGCCACCACTCCGGCGAACACCTCGTGCGCCTGCCGCAGGGCGAAGCCGTTCTCGCTCAGCAGCACGCACGGGACGTCGTCCCCGACCCGGCAGACGAGCTCGGGGGGTGCTTGGTGGGGTCTGCTCTCGACGCCGGCTTCATGGCTCAGCGTCACGGTGGTGGAACCGACATCGATCCCGATCATTCTCGCTCCATCCCTTGGGGGGTGCACCTGCTGGTGCTCCCCCGATGGCGCGTCCCGCTCCCCACTGGCCGCATCGTCGAATCCGACGGTAGCCCTGCACCATCGCCCGCGCTGGACAACCGCGGAAACTCGATCCCCTCCCCCATCCCCTAGTCACCCTGACCCGGCAGGGTTCCGCGTGCCCCGGGACCGCGGGGAATTCAGGGGGCTGCGCCCCGTTGGCCGGGTCGGCCGGCAGACCTAGCGTGAAGTCGTTCCCGTCGAGACTCGGCGAGACCGTGAACCTAGGAGTACTCCCATGGAGACCAACCTGCTGACCTTCCTCCTCGACCTCTTCGGGGACGGCGCCAAGGCCGAGGCCTTCGCCGCGGACGGCGAGGGCGCTCTTGCCGCCGCCGGCCTGTCCGACATCTCCTGCGCCGACGTCGACGCCCTGACCCCCCTGATCGCCGACTTCGCCCCGGGTGCCGTCATGGTCTCCGGCGGTGGTGGTGGCGGTGCCGGCGGTGGTGGTGGCGGTGGCGGTCACCCCGTCGACATGATCCAGCAGCTCGTCCACAACGTCGCCATCGGCAGCTACGAGGCCAACGGCTTCAAGCAGAACATCTGGGCCGAGGGTGACGTGAGCCAGGCCTTCGCCGGCCAGGGCGGCCTCGCCGTCAACGGCGACTTCCTCCCCGAGGACCCGGTGATCGTCGGTGACGGCAACGTGGTGGCCTCCGACTTCGCCGACGCCGCCGGTCGAGACCTCATCCAGAACAACGGCGACGGCACCCTGACCCTGGGTGGCGACACCATCCAGAACAACGGCGACGGCAACATGGCCCTCGGCGGCGACCAGACGGTCGCCCAGGACGACGGCGTGATCGCGGGCGATGACGTGGCCCAGGACGGCGGGGTCAACGCCGGCGGCGACGTGGCCCAGGACGACGCTGCCCAGGTCGGCGGGAACCAGAACAACGACGACAACACCGGAAACTACGTCGGTGGCAACCAGAACAACGACGAGAACACCGGCAACCAGAACGGCGACATCGTCGGCGGGAACAACGTCGAGGACGGCGACCTCGTCGGCGGCGACAACTACGAGCCGCTGGGCAACACCGGCGGCATCGGCAACAACAACTCCGACAACTCCATCGAGGACTCCGGCAACACCGAGATCGAGGACTCCTACAACCAGGACAACGACGGCATCGACGTCGAGGACAACTCAGGTGGATTCGGCAACGACGAGTCGGTCGACGTCGACGTCGAGGTCGGTGACATCGGCTCGGGCAACACCGACATCGACGACTCCGGCAACGACAACAGCTCCAACGACATCAACGGCGACATCACCGGCGGCGACAACGTCGAGCAGGGTGACAGCGTCGGTGGGAACAACAACGAAGCCCCCAACACCGGCAACGACAACTCCACCGAGGTCGAGGTCGGAGACGTCACCATCGACTCCGGCAACACCGACGTCGACATCGACGACTCCGGCAACGACAACTCCTCCAACGACATCAACGGTGACATCACCGGTGGCAACAACAACGAGGCCCCCAACACCGGCAACGACAACTCCGACAACTCCGAGGTCGACGACTCCGTCGACATCGAGGTCGGCGACGTCAACCTCGGGTCGAACAACGACAGCTCCTCCAACGACGACAACTCCTCCAACGACATCAACGGTGACATCACCGGTGGGAACAACAACGAGGCCGGCAACACCGGCAACGACAACTCCACCGAGGTCGAGGTCGGCGACGTCGCTCTCGGTTCCGGCAACACCACCAACACCGATGAGTCCCTCACCGTGGGCGACGTCGGCTCCGGCAACACCGAGGTCGACATCGACGACTCCGGCAACGACAACTCCGACAACCGGGACCAGTCCGACAACTCCATCGACGACGACTCCATCGGCGGCGACAACTTCGAGACCGGCGGCAACAACGGCGGCATCGGAAACGCCGACAACCGCAACTCGGGCAACGACTCCAGCAGCACCGTCGCCCTCAGCGAGACGCTGAACGAGGACAACTCGGTGAGCGTCGGCACCTTGGCGGTCGACCTGTCGGAGGACAACTCGATCGGCGGCGACAGCAACCCCGCCGCGACGGCCGTGGGCACCACGACGGTCAACGACAACTCCGTCGGTGACACGACGACCGTCAATGACAACTCCGCCGGCGACACCACGAACGTTGACGACGACTCGATCGGCGGCGACAACTTCGAGACCGGCTCCAACACGGGCGGCATCGGCAACACCGTCGTGGAGGCACCGGCACCGGCACCGGCACCGGCACCGGAGCCGGTTGTTGCGGAGACGCAGTCGTCCTCGGCTCCGGCCTCCTCGTCGGACGGTGGCTTCTACGAGGGTGACTCGGGCGGCTCCGGCGGCGGTGGCTACGGCTACGAGTCCGATGCCGGTAGCGGCTACACGGCCGACGTCGAAGGTGGCGACTCCTCCTACGGCGGCGATGCCGGTGGTGGCGACTACAGCGACTTCGGGTACGACGGCTGACGCCGATGTCGAGGTAGACGGTCCGTGACCGTCAGGACCGCCCCGGGCACCCGCCCGGGGCGGTCCTTCGTCGGTGAACCCGTGGTGAGGTTTCTGCGAATCGGCCGTGCGAGCGACATCTGTGTGTCACGATCGCAGTCGACGCTCACCCCGGAGGAACCCCCGTGCCACACTCCACCGCCGTGGCGCTCGACCTGGACCGGATCACCAACCGGATCCACACCCTGGCCGTCCAGAGCGGCCGGGCCGAGCTCGCCACCCGACTCGACGGAGCTGCCGCTCTGCTCGCGGACACCTCGGTGCGCGTGGTCGTGGTGGGCCAGTTCAAGCAGGGCAAGAGCGCGCTCGTCAACGCGTTGGTCTCCACGCCCGTGTGTCCCGTCGACGACGTCCTGGCCACGTCCGTCCCCACGGTCATCCGCTGGGGCGAGCGGCCGCGCGCGGAGCTGGTCACCGAGGTCGGCCCGGACCACGCGCCGGTCCGCACCGAGATCGATCCCCGCACCCTGCGCCAGCACGTCACCGAGCTGGCGGCCGAGGCCGGCAGGCTGGGGGCGCTGCGCGCCGAGGTCAGCCTGCCGCGGGAGGTCCTCGCCGACGGCCTGACCCTCGTCGACACCCCCGGCGTCGGCAGTGCCCAGGGCCAGGCCTCCACGACCCTCACGCTGCTCCCCCAGGCCGACGCGGCGATCATGCTCACCGACGCGACCCAGGAGCTGACCGACCCCGAGCTCGGGTTCCTGCGCCAGGCCATCTCGCTGTGCCCGCGCGTGACCTGCGTGATCAGCAAGATCGACCTGCAGCACCAGTGGCGCGACATCGCCGAGGCGGACCACGAGCACCTCCGCGCGGCCGACATCGACATCCCCGTGCTGGCCACCTCCGCCCTCCTGCACGACCTGGCCGACCGCGAGGACGACAGCGCCCTGGCCCGGGAGTCGCGCATCGGTGCCCTGGAGACCCACCTGCGCGAGACCGTCCGCGTCGACGTCCTCGCCGAGCGCCACAAGGCCGTGGTCGAGGACATCTGCTCGGTGGGCGAGCACCTGGCGATGGTGCTGCAGGCCGAGCTCAGCACGGTGGGCGATCCCGCCGGTGGCCATCGCGTCGTGCACGACCTGGAGCAGGCCAAGGAGGCCGCCGATGCGCTCACACGCCGCTCGGCACGCTGGCAGCAGACGCTGTCCGACGGCGCCCTGGAGCTCGTCTCCGACGTCGAGTTCGACCTGCGCGACCGGCTCCGGGCGGTGGGCCGCGAGGCCGAGCAGCTCATCGACGAGTGCGACCCCGGCGAGGTGTGGGACGACTTCGGCCGATGGCTCTCGGACTCCGTCGCCCAGGCCGTCTCCGACAACTTCGTGTGGACCCACCAGCGCAGCGAGCACCTTGCCACGGTGGTCTCGCAGCACTTCTCCGTCGACGGCCAGGCCGCGGTCCCGGACCTCTCGCTGTCCGGCGGCACGGATGGCATCCTGCGCTCGATCAGTGGGCTGGAGCTCGTGCAGTCCGGCCGGTTGTCCTTCGGTCAGAAGATCTTCATCGGGATGAAGGGCTCCTACGGCGGCATCCTGATGTTCGGCCTCATGACCAGCCTGGCCGGCATGGCGCTGGTCAACCCCCTCTCAGTGGCCGCTGGCCTGCTGATGGGGGGATTCGCCTACCGCCAGGACTCCGCGCAGCGTCTCGAGCGTCGCCGCAGCGAGGCCAAGACGTCCGTCCGCCGCCTCGTCGACGAGGCGATCTTCCAGGTCGGCAAGGAGTCTCGCGACCGCATGAACCGGATCAAGCGGGTCCTGCGCGACCACTTCACCTCCGTCGCGGAGGACCTCAAGCGCTCGCTGCAGGAGTCGGTCCGCGTCGCCAAGGACGGCGTGGGACTGCCCCAGGACGAGCGGGCCCGCCGGGCCATCGTGCTCTCGCGCGAGCTGGACGAGATCAACGGCCTGTGCGACGAAGCACTGGCCCTGACCGAGGTCGCGCCCGTCGCACCTCCCGAGCTGAGGTCGGCATGAAGGCACCCCTGGACTCCGCCCGCGCCGTGGTCACCGCGGCGCGAGCCGTGTACGCATCGGACCCCGCGGCGCTGAGCGAGCTCGACGAGCTCGAGGCCCGGCTCGACCAGCCGTTGCGGGTCGCGCTGGTCGGGTCGGTCAAGGCCGGCAAGTCCACGCTCCTCAACGGCCTGCTGTGCGAGCGCATCGCACCGACGGACGCCCGCGAGTGCACCCGCATCGTCACCTGGTACCGCCAGGGGCCGACGCCGTCGGTACGGGCCCAGCACGTCGACGGCGGGTCGACGACCCTGCCGGCGAAGCGCCACCACGACCGGCTCGAGCTCGACCTGCAGGGCCTGTCCGCCGACGAGCTGGACCGCCTGGAGGTGACGTGGCCCGCGCCCGGCCTGACCGGCATCACCCTGATCGACACCCCCGGCACCTCCTCGATCTCCCACGAGGTCTCCGCCCAGACCGACTCGTTCCTCCTGCCCGAGCAGGGCGCCGCGGGGGCGGACGCCATCGTCTACCTGCTGCGCTCCCTGCACGAGTCCGACGTCCGCCTCCTGCGTGCACTGCACGAGCGCACCCGGCACGGCAACGCGGCCGTGGGTGCCGTCGCCGTGCTGTCACGGGCCGACGAGCTCGGCGCGGGCCGGCTCACCGCGATGGTCTCCATCAACCGCGCGGTCGAGCGCCTGCGGAACCACCCCTCCCTGGAAGGTGTCTGCGAGACGGTCGTCCCGGTCGCCGGTCTCATGGGCCTGGGTGCCACGACCCTGCGCCAGTCCGACTTCACGGTCTTTCGGAGCCTGGCCGGACGCGATCGCGACGAGACCCGCAAGCTCCTCATCAGTGCCGAGCGGTTCATCACCACCGACAACGCGACGCTGCCCTCGGAGAAGGTGCGGGCCGACCTCGTCGACCGCTTCGGCATCTACGGCATCCGGCTGGCCCTGGCCGTCGTGCGCGGCGGAGTCAGCGACGCCACCGAGCTGTCGACCGAGCTCGTGCGCCGCAGCGGCCTGGAGGAGCTGCGCCGCGTCCTCGACGTCAACTTCGCACAGCGCCAGCCCGAGCTGAAGGCACACTCGATCGTCCTCGCCGTGCACCGCCTCGTGCGGGGACGGCCCGTGCCGGGCTCGGCCGACCTGCTCGTCATGGCCGACGACCACCTGGCCGACGCCCACGCCTTCCGGGAGATGCAGCTGCTGGGTCGGATCGTCGCAGGGCGGGTCGGCCTGGGCGCCGACCATGTCCGCGAGCTCGAACGGATCGTGGGTGGCCGCGGAGCCTCGCCTCACGACCGGCTCGGGATCAGTCCCGACGACATCACCCCCGAGGGGCTCGTCGAGCGGGCCGTCGAGCACCTGCGTCGCTGGCGCGAGCTGTGCGAGAACCCGCTGCTGGACCCTGAGACCCTCGACGCGTGCCGCGTCGCCCAGCGCAGCTGCGAGGCGATCGTGGCGGCCGCGGTGGAGGGATCGCCGGAGCGGGTCTCTACTCCCGCTTGACGTCGTCCTCGCGACGCGCCTCCAGGGAGAGCAGTCCCTCGTGGGACGCCAGCTCGCGCTGGTCCTCGTCCACGGAGTCGCCCTCCTCGGCATCGCTGGTGCGGCGCTGGTGCAGGGGTCGGCGACCGGCGGCGGCCGGGGTCATCTCGTCGCCCGGGGCAGGCGGTACCAGCGGCGCACGGCCGGTCCGCTCGGTCTGGCGCAGCCACGCCGCCACCGGCCGACGGGTGATGAGGACAGCAGCCGCGACCAGGCACACGATGTTGACCACGCTGAGCACGTCGTCGACCAGGCCGCCGGCGCGGATCGCCCAGCTGATGACGGCCACCGGGAGGTAGAGCACCGCCACCGTCACGAAGGTGGTCCGCGAGGGCAGGCTGCGGCGCACCGCGGCCGACCTGATGCTCAGGACCTGCGCCAGCGAGAGCAGGGCGCCGAGGCCCGCAGCGGCACCCACCAGCACCCAGACGGCCCGGCGGACCTGCTTGTCGGAGTACTCATCGGCCTCCTCCGGCAGGCCGGCCACGAGGTCCGCCCGCACCTGCACGTGGTCCAGTCCGGCGAGGGCGGTGACGGCGACGAAGGCCAACGCGGCGACCAGCACCAGCGCCAGCGCGATCAGCACGTGCTGAGGCCGTGGCAGCGGAGTGGGCTCGGGCAGGCTCGTGCGGAACGACGGCCGCGACGGCGCCTGGCGGCGGCCCTCGTCCCACGACGGGCCGTCGCCCGGGTCACGGTCGCTCACGACGCCCCCTCGATCGCGACCTCGAGCTCCTCCGGGCCGGGGATGGTCTCCTTCCCGTCGACGCTCTTGACGATGTCCGACCCGCCGATGCGGACGGTCGGGGTGGTGCTGACGTCCCCGTCGCGACCCTCCTCCAGCGCCTTCTCGACCCACGGCTCGAAGGTCCGGTCCGCCACGCAGTCGACCACGTCGTCGGCCCCCGCAGCCTTCGCGAGCTGGCGCAGACGCTTGTCGCTCAGTCCGTCGGTGCCCTCCTTCGGCTGGTGCTTGAGCAGGAAGTCGTGCATCTCCGCGTAGGCGGCGACGCCCTCCGCGTCAGCGACGCAGGCCGCCGCGTTGGCCGCGCGCTGCGCGTACTCGTCGGTGGAGGCCTCGAGCAGGAACGCGAACGGGTGGTAGGTGATGCTGATGGCACCGTCCTCGACCTGCTCGCGCAGGAAGTCACCGGATCGCTCGTCGAAGGACTTGCAGGACGAGCACAGGAAGTCCTCGTACAGCTTGACCTCGACGGGGTCGCCCTCGACCTCGTCCTCGTCGGTCGCCAGCTCGGGCGTGAGCGTGAAGCCGTAGTCGTCCGTGGCGTGCGCGGGGGCGGCGATGTCGTCGTCCTCGCCGGCCTGGGTCTGGTACCAGCCGGCGGCGCCGATCCCTGCGACGGCGACCAGCACCGCGAGGATCGTGGTGACGGCGCGACGACGGTCCGATCGCCGATGGCCCTGACGGATACCTTCCGCCAACGCCTGCCGCTCCCGAGATCTGTCGTCCATGGCACTCCCTGCCGCTCACTGACCTCGCCCACTGTATGCCTCTGGACCCCCGTCGTCAGCGAATCCACGGAGCTCGCGGTCGGTGCTCCCGACGTGCGGCGACGCCCACCTGGGCGTTGACTGGAGCCATGAGCAACCCATCACCGGAGTCCACGTTCGTCGAGCTCCTCGACGGCCTGCACATCGCCATGTTCACCACCCGCGGCACCGACGGGACACTGCGCAGCATCCCGATGGCCCGCCAGGAGGTCGATGCCTCCGCGGAGCTGTGGTTCATCACCGCTCGCGACACCGAGCACGTCCGTGACGTCCGGACTGATCCGAACGTCCTGCTGACCTTCGCCGGTGGCGGCACGTGGGTCGCCCTCACCGGCAAGGCCGCTGTGGTGGACGACCTCGACAAGCTCAAGGAGCTGTGGAGCACGTTCGCCGAGGCGTGGCTCCCCGAGGGTCCCGAGGGCGAGAACTCCGCCCTCATCCGCGTCGACGTCGACACGGCGGAGTACTGGGACTCGCCCGGCGGCCGGACCGCCTCCGTGCTGAGCCTGGTCAAGAGCAAGCTCACCGGCGAGACCTACGACTCCACGCACGACACCATCCATCCCGGCTGAGAGCATCGTGCGGCCGCTGGTCGTCACGCGGAACATGACCCTGGACGATCAGCGGCCGGAAGTCTGTCCGTGGTGGTTCGTCGCTGGCCCGTCTGATCGACAACCGTCGACCGTCGACCGCTCAGGGTCACCAGGTCGAAGCGCCCACTGAGACGCGGGGCGCCGTTCGCACGCAATGCGTCGGGTGTCGGAGTGTCGGGGATCTGACCGAGGAGCTAGGGGCCGAGAGTTCCGATGGGCAGCACACTCACGCCGTCGGGTCGGCTGTAGGCGAAACCTGTGGTGGTGATGACACCCAGTGCCGCTGGCGGTCCCGCCTTGCTCTGATCAACTTTCTTCGCGAACGACAGCAGGGTGGCGGCTGCCCGATCGCTGTCGGCTGGGTTCATCTGCACCTCGAAGGCGCCCCATCGACCGTCGGGCAGGGTGACGACGACGTCGACCTCGTTCTGATTCTGGTCTCTCCAGTGGTGGACCTCCCCGCCTAGGCTCTGCGCATAGATGCGGACGTCACGCACCACTAGATTCTCGAAGAAGAATCCGGTGGCGTTGAAGTCTTGTTGGAGCTGGTTGGGTCCTTGACCGAGGGCTGCGATCGCCAGGGATGGGTCGACGAAGTACCGGGTAGGTGATGATTGCAGGGGGGTGGCTGAACGCATGTGCGGCGCCCAGGCTGGCGCGTCTTCCGTCAACCGCAGTCGGGTGAGGGAATCGAGGTATCCGTCGATGGTGGGCCGCGCCACCGGGCCCTCTGCCCCACCAACATCCCTGGCCAGCGCAGTGACCGTAGCGGAGGTGCCGACGTTGCGAGCCAGCGAGCTGACCAGTCGACGGATGTTCCCCGGATCCCTTTTCCTCGCACCGAGTTCTTGAATGTCGACCATGACGATCTGGTTGAGGTAGTCGCGGAGCCACCTCGCGGCGTCGTGGGTATCGGCGTCGATCAGCGCCGGCCAACCGCCGATGCACATGCGGTCGACGATGTCCGAGACAGTCAGTCCGGAGTCATGCGCGGTGACCTTGTCGCCGGCCAGGATCCCCTTCAAGGATGCGTGTCCGGTGGAGTGCCCAGACTCCATCAGCGACATGGGCCGCATCTGGATGATTGCTATCCGGCCAGCGCCGGAGTGCCGATTGACGTCCTCGCGGGGAGTGGCCGACCCGGTGAGGATGTACAGCCCTTTCATGGGCGCGCGGTCATCGACGGCACGGCGTACTTGGTCCCATAGGCTGGGAACAATCTGCCACTCGTCAAAGAGCACCGGGGCCGGACTGTCGAGCAGAAGGTCGGGGGCGACGCCGGCTGCATCGCGAGCCGCCGGGTCGACATCGAACCGGTAGCTGGTGGTGGCCTTCTGCGTGGCTGACTCGGTCTTCCCACACGCCTTTGGTCCTTCGATGAGTACCGCGCCGATCGAGCTCAGCCGTTCAGCAAGTTCGGTGTCCAGTACCCGTGTCCGATAGCCGCCTCCCATCGCCACTACTGCCTCCGTGCCTCGCCTCGATCGAGACGGCTGGGGCCATCCTTGAGTATGCAAAAACCATAACACTAAGTTGACAGAATCCATACTCTCGAGTGAGCGAAATCCATACACCCATCCTGCGCGGAGATTGAGATCTCCGTGCCTCGCCTCGGCGCATCGGGCGGCAGAAGTTTGTGTCAGTGGTCGCCAGTATGTTTGATTTATGGACATCGCAGGAGTCACCGAGGTCGGTCAGCTGACCGCGCTGGTGCGCTCTCGCGCGCAGGCCGAGGCTGGTGAGTGGGAGGCGATGGTGGCCTTCCGTGACGCTGAGCAGGCCCGGATCGATGCGCTGGAGTCGCCGCTGCGGCGGCTGGCCGAGCGGGCCGGGGTGGTGCTGGAGATCGCCCAGTCGATGGGCCTGTCCGAGGCCCAGGTGCATCACCGGCTGGCGGTCGCAGACCGGGTTCGGGAACGGGCACCGCACGCGTGGCTGGCCTTTCAGGCGGGCCGGATCGATGCCGCCCGGGTGCGAGAGGTCGCCTCGGCGTTGGATCGTCTCGAACGGGCTGAGTCCTGGCTGCGGCTGGACGGCTCGGTCATCGCCTACGCCACCACCCACACCGTCGCCGAGCTCCGGGTCTGGCTCAAGCGATTCGTCCTGCGAGTCGAGGCCGACCTCGCCCTGGAGCGCTCCGAGAAGGCCCGCAAGGATCGACACGTCGAAGTCGTG
This sequence comes from Aeromicrobium sp. CF4.19, assembly GCF_051262555.1. Classification (NCBI taxonomy): domain Bacteria; kingdom Bacillati; phylum Actinomycetota; class Actinomycetes; order Propionibacteriales; family Nocardioidaceae; genus Aeromicrobium; species Aeromicrobium sp. CF4.19. Next base: position 383,423 of record NZ_JBIMEU010000003.1, read on the forward strand.
CACGTGGAAGACTCCATGGCCTGGATCAACGCCTACCTCCCCTCCCACGTCGCCGCAGCCATCCAGAAGCGCCTCGTCCGCGAGGCCAAGGCACTCGGCGCAGACGACCCACGCACCAAGCCCCAGCGGATGGCCGACCTCCTCGCCTCCTGGACCACCACCTCAGAGTCGACCGAGACCACACTGGTCTCCGACATCGCCGTCACCATCGAGGCGGACGTCCTCACTGGCCTGCGCGACGGGTTCGCCGCCTCCGCCGACGGTTCCTGGGCCGTCCCCGCCTCCTGGATCCTCGACGAAGCACTCACCGGAACCGCGTTCTGGCATCGGATCCTCATCGACCCCATCAGCGAGGACATCCTCGCCCACCAGTACGTCGGGCGCTTCGCGCCCCAGCTCCTCGCGAAGGCCATTCAGTTCCGCGACGGAGTCTGTCGTGCCCCGGGATGTCGGGTGCCGGCCGAACACTGCGACCTCGACCATCGAGAACCCTGGCCCACCGGGGCCACCACTGCAGAGAACGTCTGGGTCTTGTGCCGCAGACACCACGCCATGAAGGGACACCAGGTCCTGCAGTGGGTTCTGCCCTCCGGACAAGCGGTCGCCGCCGGCAGCACCGAACATCGCCCCAAAACGGCGGAGGCTTCACCCGCCGAGCACCGGCTCGCGCACCTCGTGGTCCACCACCCACCGCGATGAGCTGCCGCTCATGGTCACCAGATGAGGCCACCCGCGATGCGCACGGTGAAGGCCGCGACGACCACGAGGAACACGGCCCGGATGAAGCGGCTGCCGCGAGAGACCGCCGTGCGTGCACCCAGGTAGCCCCCGGCGATGTTGGCCACGGCCAGCACCGCCGCGACCTCCCATGCCACCGCTCCCTGCGGGATGAAGACGAGCAGCGCGGCCAGGTTGGTCATCAGGTTGGCCACCTTGGCCCGCGCGCTGCCGTCGAGGAAGCCGTACCCGAGCAGGCCGACGAGCGCGAAGACCAGGAACGATCCCGTCCCGGGGCCGAGCGCACCGTCGTAGAAGCCGATCACCAGGCCGATGCCCATCACCGCGAGGACGTGGTGGTGGCCGGCGAACCGCAGCCGGCTCACGCGGCCGAGCTCCGGTCGGGCGATCGTGTAGGCGCCCACGGCCACGAGCACCACCAGGATGATGGGGTCGAAGGCCTCGCGCGGGATGAACGAGGCCACCACCGCGCCGAGCGCGGATCCCGCGAACGCCGAGAGGGCGAGGGGCACCACCGTCCGACGGTCCAGCCGGATGCGTCGGGCGTAGGTGATGCTCGAGGTCGTCGTCCCGGCGATCGACCCGGCCTTGTTGGTGGCGAGCAGCTGCACCGGCGCCGCGTGCGGGAAGGCGATCATCAGGGCCGGGAGCTGCACCAGGCCGCCGCCGCCGACGACGGCATCGGTCCACCCGGCGAGGAACGCCGCGAGGCCGACGAGCACCAGGATCGTCGTGGACGGATCGTCCATCGTCGCCTCCCCGATCGTGTGGACGGCTCAGCCTAGGCGGTGTCGGTGGTGCATCCTCGACGGCCACCAGAACCGGTCGCCGAGCAGCGCCACCAGGGCGGGGACGAGGATGCTGCGCACCACCGTCGTGTCGAGGAGGACGCCGAACCCGACGATCACGCCCACCTGCGTCAGCACCAGCAGCGGGAGGACTCCCAGCACGGCGAAGACCGCCGCCAGCAGGATGCCGGCACTGGTGATGACGCCGCCGGTCACCGCCAGCGCGTCCACGATGCCGCGGCGGGTGTCGCCGTGCGCGAGCACCTCCTCGCGCGCTCGGGTGGTGAGGAAGATGTTGTAGTCCACGCCCAGCGCGACGAGGAAGATGAACGCCAGGAGCGGGACGCTGAGGTCCATCGCCGGGAAGCCGAGCCAGTGCTCGAACACGAGCCAGCCGATGCCGAGGGCGGACACGTAGGACAACACCGTCGTGCTCGTGAGGACGAGGGCCGCCACGATCGAGCGCAGGAGCAGCAGGAGCACGGCGAGCACGATCGCGAGGACGACGGGGATGAGCAGCGTGCGATCCTCCTGCGCCGTGGTGCGCGAGTCGAGGTCCTCGGCCACCTCGCCGCCCACGAGCGCCTCCGGGTCGACGTCGTCCAGGGCGGTGCGGAGCTCCTCGACCGCGGCCAGACTCTCCACGCTGCCGGTCTGCTCCGCGAGCACCACCTCGACCTCGGCCACGCCGGAGGTGTCGTCGCTGCCGGCCACGCGCGCAGACTCGGCCCCGGCATCCTCGGCCACCGTGACGACGTCCTCGGCCGCGTCGATGCTCGTCGCGACCCGCGTCGGGGACGAGAAGCCTGCTGGGAAGGACTCGGCGAGCCGCTCCTGGGCCACGACGGACTCCGGGGCGTCGCGGAACTGCTCGGTCTGGGCCAGTCCGGTCTGCAGCCCGAGAGCAGCGGCGGCCATCGCGGCGAGCACGACCGTGCTCACCAGGGCCACGGGCACCGGCCGCGCGACGACGCGACGGCCCAGCCGCGCCCACGCCCCGTCTCGGCTCGGGTCGGCCTGCCCGGCGCGCGGCACGAAGGGCCAGAACAACCACCGCCCGGGCAGGACCATCGCCGAGGGGAGCACCAGCAGCGCGAACGCGACGGCGACGGCGAGCCCGATCGCGCCCACGAAGCCGATGCCCTGCACGAAGGGTGCGTCAGCCAGCCCGAGGGCCAGCAGCGCCAGGATCACCGTGCCCGAGCTCGCCAGGATCGCCGGGCCGGCGGAGGACACGGCTCGCCGCATCGCCTCGTGGCGCCCCTCGTGGCGGCGCAGCTCCTCGCGGTAGCGCGCGATCAGCAGGAGCGCGTAGTTGGTGCCGGCGCCGAAGACGAGGACGGACGTGATGCCGGTGATGGCTCCGTCGACTCCCACGCCGCTGGCCGCCGAGAACGTGTCGGCCGCCGCGAGCGCCGTGCGGTCCGCCACGCCGACCACCGAGAGGGGCACCAGCCACAGCCACGGGCTGCGGTAGGTGAACAGCAGCAGCAGCGCCACGACCGAGGCGGTCACCACGAGCAGGCGGACGTCCGCCCCCTCGAAGACGGCGCCGAGGTCGGCCTGGAAGGCCGGAGGCCCGGTCACCTCGGCGCGCAGGCCCTCGGGCAGCTCCGCCGCCGAGACGTCGCGGACGTCCTCCACGAGTGCCGCGTTCTCGTCGTCGCTCGTGTCCTGCGGCAGGGGCACGACGAGCAGGGCCGCCGTCCCGTCGTCGGCGGGGACGGGACCGACGACCTCGCCCGTGGCCAGGTCCGCAAGGCGCTCGCGCACCTGCTCGGCCGCACCGAGGTCGTCCGGGCGCAGCGCGTCCTCCCGCGAGAGGACCACGATCGCCGGGACGTCCTCCGCGGAGTCCAGGCCCTGCAGCGCGTCTGCCGCCTGCGCGGACTCAGCCGTGGACGGCAGGTTCGAGGCGGTGTCGTCACTCGTGCTCGGCTCCGGCGCCAGGACCAGCGCGAGCCCGGCCACCACGATGGCCAGGAGCACGACGAGCCAGGAGCGGCGCGGCCCCACGAGCGCCGCAGGAGCCCTCATCACTGAAGAAGTACTTCGATGCTGGAATGATTCCACGATCGAAATAGTAGGCTGGCCCCCGTGCGACGGCAAACCGACGAGATCGTCGACCTCCTGCGGCAGCTCACCGCGCAGACCGACCGCTGGGTGGACGTCCGGGGGCAGCGCCACGGCGTCCACCGGACCCACCTGCACGCCCTGGCGCACCTCATGGAGGCCGAGCGCACCGGACGGGCGATGTCACCGGGGGAGCTCGCCGACGCCCTGCGCCTGAGCGCCCCGGCCACCACGGCGCTCGTCGACCGTCTGGTCGACGCCGGTCACGCCGAGCGCAGCCGCCACCCGGTCGACCGGCGCCGCACGGTGCTGCTGGTGACCGACGCGGCCCGCACCACGGGATCGGCGATCTTCGCACCACTGGGTCAGCAGCTCGGTGCCGTCGCGGCGAGCCTGCCACCGGATGAGCGCGAGGTGGTCGCGCGCTTCCTGACCGCGGCCGTCGCCGCCATCGATCCCGACGCCTGACCCACCCTGGGACAGGGCGCTGCTCAACGAGCCGGCAGGACCCGTCCGACCACCTCTCCGAGACCCACCACCGCTCCGCCCGGGCCCGGAGCCGTGGCCGTGATGGTGACGACGTCACCGTCGTCCAGGTACCCGCGGGTGCTTCCGTCGCCAAGCTGGAGGGGACGGGTCCCGCCCCACGTCAGCTCCAGCAGGCAGCCGCGCTCGTCATCGCCCGGTCCGCTCACCGTGCCGGTCGCGAAGACGTCACCGGGCCTGACGGTGGCGCCACCGACCGTCAGGTGCGCCAGCTGCTGGGCCGCCGTCCAGTAGGTCGAGGCCAAGGGCGGTCGCGACACGACCTCGTCGTTGATCCGCACCTCCAGCAGCACGTCCAGTCCCCACGGCTCCGCCCCGGAGTCATCGAGGTAGGCCGGCGGGGCCGGCTCGCGTGGTGGCGGTGCGACACGGGCCTCGTCCAGGGCCTCCAGCGGGAGGACCCAGGCGGACAGCGTCGTTGCGAACGACTTGCCGAGGAACGGGCCGAGGGGCACGTACTCCCAGGCCTGGACGTCACGGGCGGACCAGTCGTTGAGCAGGCAGACCCCGAAGACGTGCACACCAGCGTCCTCCAGTGCGACCGGCGTCCCCGCGGACGTCGCGCCACCGAGCACGAAGGCCACCTCGGCCTCGAGATCGAGCTGGGTCGAGGGTCCGACGACGACGCCGTCCGCCGCCCGCACCTGGCCATGCGGGCGCACCACGTCGGTGCCGGAGACCACGACCGTCCCGGAGCGGCCGTGGTACCCGATGGGCAGGCTCCGCCACTGCGGTGGGAGGTCGGGGGCGGCGGGCCGGAAGATCTGGCCGACCCGGCTCGCGTGGTGCTCGCTGGAGTAGAAGTCGACGTAGTCCGCCACGGTGAACGGCAGCCGCAGCGTGACGTCGGCCAGCGGGTGCAGGTGGGGCTCCACCTCGGCGCGGAAGCCCGGGTCGGACAGCCGGCCCTGCACGAAGGACCGGACCGCGCGCCACGTCGTCGGGTCGGCGGCGAGCAGGGCGTCGAGCGTGCCGTCCTCCAGCAACGGACCGAGACCGGCCTCCCCCGCGGTGAGCCCGGTGAGGTCCAGCACCAGGTCACCGATGCGCACCCCCACCCGCGGTTCGTCGCTCCCGTCCCGCACGAAGGAGCCGTAGGGCAGGGCTGCGGGCCCGAACGGATCCTCGTCGGCGACGTCGACCCAGGTCTGTGGCCTCATGTGGTCGGCCCGCGTCCGGACCACGACCACGCGTAGCGTCCGTCGTCGCAGGCCAGGCCGCCCTCGCCCAGCTCCAGCGGCCGGAAGGTGTCCACCATGACGGCCAGCTCGTCGAAGAACTCCGCACCGAGGCTGCGCTCGATTGCCCCCGGCTGCGGGCCGTGGGAGTGGCCACCGGGATGCACCGTGATCGAGCCCTGGCCAACGCCCGAGCCCTTGCGGGCCTCGTAGTCGCCCCCGACGTAGAACATGATCTCGTCGGAGTCGACGTTGGAGTGGTAGTACGGCACCGGCACCGCGAGAGGGTGGTAGTCGACCTTGCGCGGGACGAAGTTGCAGACGACGAAGTTCGGCCCCTCGAAGACCTGGTGGGCCGGTGGCGGCTGGTGTACGCGGCCGGTGATCGGCTCGAAGTCCGCGATGTTGAGCACGTAGGGGTAGAGGCAGCCGTCCCAGCCGACGACGTCGAAGGGGTGCTCGGGCACCACGTGGACGGTGCCGCTGAGCCCGCCGGGACCGGGGCCGCGGTGCTTGACGTACACCTCGACGTCGCCGCCCTGCACCACCCGCGGGTCGGTCGGGCCCCGCAGGTCACGCTCGCAGTACGGGGCGTGCTCCAGCAGCTGGCCGTAGCGCGAGAGGTACCGCTTGGGCGGCGCGACGTGGCCGGACGCCTCGATGGCGTAGAGCCGCAGCGGCACGTCGGCGGTCGCGTCGGGCACCCAGCGGTGGGTCGTCGAGCGCGGGATGATCGCGTAGTCGCCCTCGCCCACGGTCAGGTCACCGAAGACCGTCTCCACGACTCCCGCCCCGGACTCGACGTACACGCACTCATCACCCGTGGCGTTGCGGTACAGCGGAGAGGGGGCGCCGGCCACGACGTAGGAGAGCCGGACGTCGGCGTTGCCGAGCACGAGGCGCCGGCCGCGCACGGCGTCGACGTCGCGCCAGCCCTCACCCTCGAACAGCGCGTGCAGCGCCAGGTGGCGCGGCACGAGGGGCGCGTTGGGCTGCGTCGACTGGTCCGGCAGCTCCCAGGGCCGGGCGTCGACGATCGCCGAGGGCACTCCCACGTGGTACAGCAGCGAGGAGTCCGACGAGAAGCCCTCCTCGCCCATCAGCTCCTCGCGGTACAGCTCGCCGGACTCGCTGCGGTGCTGCGTGTGCCTCTTGGGCGGGACGGAGCCGGCGGAGCGGTAGTGGGCCATGGGAGCCTCCTCAGCGACGATGATCCTCATCTCATCCTCTCGCCGGCTGGAGCAGATGGCCAGTTCCGGCCTGCGGGTCGTCGCGGACGGGCCTAGGGTCGAGCACATGTTCGCGCACCAGCGCACGATCACGGCACCGGTTCCGCGCCGGTGGGTGTGGGCGGCGCTGGCGGACCCTCGCCACCTCGCCTCGTGGGGCCCGATCGATCGCTGCGAGGTCGACCACGTCGACGTGCTCCGGCCCGGGCTCGAGGTCAGCTGCGTCGTCGAGCTGCTCGGCCGACCGGTCGGGGCCACGCTGTGCGTGCTGGAGGTGGAGCCGCAGCGCTATCTCGGGCTGCGCCTGGAGATGCTGGCCGCCACCGTCTATGAGTGCCTCACTCTCACTCCGGACGGATCCACCTCCACCCACGTGGACCTCGAGCTGGACGTCATGACGCCCTTGCCGAGCGACGCGATCCATCAGTGGGTGGATCAGCACGCGGAGGAGATGACGGCTGGGCTGACACAGTTCCTGCACCTGGAGTCGGCGGCGATCGGCCGCCCGTCCTCGCCTCCGGTGTGACGCGGACCACTCCGGAAGGTTGAGATTTCCACCATCATCTCGGGGTGAAGCATGTACGCTGGGAGACGTAACCCCGCATGGTTCACCCCCCGAGATCATGCGGGGTTTCTTCTTGCCCTGACGTGTGTGGCTCGCCGCGTCAGGCCCGCTCGGTCAGTGCCGAGCGCAGCAGTGCCGCCAACGCCTTCACCTGGACGTCGTGGTCGGCCCCCAGCTCCTCGTCGGAGCCGTCGAGGGCACGGGCCGCGAGCCCGGCCTTGCTGTCGATGAGCTCGACGATCGTGGAGTCGATCGTCTGCGCCGCGATGATGCGCCACGCCGTCACGGGCTCCTCCTGCCCGATGCGGTGCACGCGGTCGATGGCCTGCATCTGCTCGGCGTCGGTCCACGACAGCTCAGCGAGCACGACGTTGGAGGCCACCTGCAGGTTGAGGCCCACGCCCGCGGCGCTCAGCGAGCACACGACCACGCCGACGTCGGGATCGTTCACGAAGCCGTCGATCGCCTTCTGCCGGGCCGCCGGGGTCTGGTCACCACGGATGGACGTGGAGCGGATCCCCCGCTTGGCGAAGGTCGCCTCGGCCGCATCCATGACGTCGACGTGCTTGGCGAAGAAGACGACCTTGCCGACGCTGCGGGCCAGCTGGGCCGTGTAGTCGGCGGCGAGCCCGGCCTTGGCGCGGCCGATGCGGCGCACCATCGTGAAGACGTTCTCCCCGGTCTTCTCGGTGGTCTCGTCACGCTCCCACGCTGCGACCTTGCCGATGAGGTCCTCATCGATGGCGTCGACCGCGTGGCCGGCCTCACGGCGAGCCTCGGCGGCGCGCTCGTAGCGCGAGACCAGCCGCCGGGCCAGGTCCCGCTCCGCCTCGCGGATCGAGCGGCCCTCGTCGTCGTCGAGCTCCACCGGGATGTCCGCGATGCGCCGCGCCGGGATGTCGGAGGCGACGTCGACCTTGCGACGCCGCACGATGCCCAGGTCGATGACGCTCTGTCGGGCGGCCGGGTAGAAGCCACCGTCCAGCGGGGTCAGCCCGGTCTCCTCCAGCCTGCCCATCAGTGCCGGGCCGGGCTTCTTGGCGTCGATCCAGCCGAGGAAGCGCCAGATGGCGCGGAAGTCCTCGATGTCGTTGATGAGGGGCGTGCCCGTGAGCGCCATGAGCAGCGGGCGGGGGTGACGGGTGCGGATCTGCTCGGAGAGCGCGAGCACGTGGCGGGAGCGCTGGGACGAGGCGTTCTTGATGAAGTGCGCCTCGTCGAGCACCATGCCACGGAACCCGAAGTGCCCCAGCCAGCCGACGTGCCGGTCGAGCACCTCGTAGTTGACCACCACGATGTCGGCGAAGCCGTCGATGTTGTGGCCATCGCCGTGGATGACGGTGACAGGCCGGTGCGGCGTCCAGAGCTCGGCCTCACGGGCCCAGTTGGTCTTGACGACGTTGGGCACGACCACCAGCAGCGGGAAGGCCCCGGCAGCCTCGGCGGCGAGCAGCGCCTGGGCGGTCTTGCCCAGCCCCGGCTCGTCGGCGAGCAGGAAGGTGCGATGCCCGGCAGCGGCCCCCTCGACGACCTCGGCCTGGTGCTTCATGAGCTCCGGACCCTTGCCGATCTGCAGCGACGCGGGCTCGGGCAGGCCCATCGAGGCCACGGCGCCGTCGGAGGCCCGCTCGAAGGAGGACAGCAGCGGACCGATGAGCTCCCACGTGGAGAGCCGGCGAGTCTGCGGCTCGCGGCGCTCGTCGACGGCGGAGAAGTCCGGGGCGAGGAAGGGGTTGGCGAGCTGGCGGGAGACGACGGCCTGCGGGATGACGCGGCGGTCGACGGGGGCGGCCGGCGCCTGGTCGTCCGCAGGGGCCTCGGGCTCGGGAGCGGGGACGACGCCCGCGGCGGTGAGCATCTCGCGCTTGAGCAGGCTGCTCTCGTCGGAGACGACCGCGTCGGGCTCGAGGAGGGTGAAGAGCGTGGAGTCTCGCGCGGCGGACTGCGCCAGGATCGTGGCGATGCCGTCGAGCCGCTTGAGCTGCTCGCCGCGCTGGTTGTCGTTCAGCTCGGGATCGGCCTTCACCCGCGTGCGCTCCTCGCGCACCAGCAGGCCGACGGCCTGGAAGCGCGAACGCGTCGACATGGGGACGGGACCGCGACGGACGGCGTTCTCGATCTCGCGGACCGCTCGGGCGAGCACGGGCAGCAGGCCCTCGTCGTCGACCCGACGCTGGGACCGTCGGTTGCGCGGTGCGGTGCGCGTGGCGCCGGACTGGCGCTGGCCTCGGTTGGCCACAGGCTCCTCCTCTGGAGTGCGCGCATGCCTTGGGAAGAAGCCGGTCGACGGGCCGGGTGCCCGCTCCGTCGCGCCACGATCGGTGTAAACGTCGACGCGGGACGCACGGTGCCGTGAGGGTGCAGAACTGCTGACCCCGGGTGCATCGCTGCGACCGTCATGCGTGCCGGCTGGTGAGCACGGTCTTCGACGAGTCACCCGGCGAAGGAACCAGCGCTACCAGCGCGAGCCCAGTCTAGCGGGACTCGGCTCCGAGAGCGAGCGGCGCATCACTCACCCGAGGATCGAGCGCACCAGCAGGACCACGGCGGAGGTGCCGCACACCACGAGCACCGCCGGACGGATGACGCTCGGCGCCACCGCGCGTCGCACCGGTCCGCTCAGCAGGGACCCGAGCAGGAGCACCGGGAGCAGGCACGCGGCGACGACCAGCTGGTCGAGCCGCAGCTCACCGGCGATGCCCAGCCCGACGAGGCTGATCGCCGAGCCGACGAGGAAGTAGACCGCCAGCGTCGTCCGGATCTGTCGTGGCGGGCGGTGCTGGTAGAGCAGGGCCACCGGAGGTCCACCGATGGAGCTCGCGGTTCCCGTGACGCCCCCGATGAACCCCGCGACGCTGAGCGTGCCGCGGGTGATCGGGATGACGACGGTGCGGGCGGTCAGGACCGTTGCCGCGAGGACGATGAGTCCGACGCCGATCCCCAGGCCTCTCTCGTCCACGGACGCGACCACCCAGACACCGAGGACCGTGCCGAGCACCCGCGGCACCACCGTCCACCCGAGGCCGCGCCAGTCGATGTCCTCCCGCTCACGCGCGAGGGTCACCAACGGGAAGGTCGTGGCCAGGATCAGCATCACGCCCGGCATGAGCTGTGGGGCGGCGAGCGTGATGACGGGTGCGGCGGTCAGCCCGAGGCCGATGCCCACCACCGACTGCACGAGCGAGCCGACCAGCACGCCCGTCGCGATCGCCACGAACGCCACCACCCCGAGGTCTGCCACCGGCCCAGAGTCTCAGCCCCGGGACCCCGGACCTGCCTCGGGTCGACGATCAGGCCCGTCGAACAGGTTTCCCGGATTCAGCATCCCGGCGGGGTCGAGCGCAGCGCGGAGGGCGCGATGGACGTCCATCGACGTCTCCCCGAGCTCGCGCTGCAGCCAGTCACGCTTGAGCCGGCCCACGCCGTGCTCGCCGGTGATGGTGCCGCCCAGGTCCAGGGCGCGGGCGGTGATGCTCTCGAAGGCCCGGGTGGCAGCGGCCCGGCTCGCCGGATCCGCCTCGTCGAAGACGATTGTCGGGTGCATGTTGCCGTCCCCGGCGTGGCCGAACACCCCGATCGTCAGTCCGACGTCAGCGGCGACCTCCTCGACGTGGGCCAGGAGGTCGACGACGCGGCCCCGCGGGACGCACACGTCGTCCAGCAGCCAGTCGCCCTGGCGCTCCAGCGCTGGCAGGGCGAGGCGCCGCGCCTCCATCAGGCGGGCGCCCTCCTCGGGGTCGTCCCCGACCGCGACGTCGAGGGCGTCGGCCGTCGCGCAGATCGAGGCGACGGTCGCCAGCGCATCCCCTGCGTCGGGTCCGTCGCTCTGCACCAGGAGCATCGCGGCGACGTCCCCGTCGAAGCCCATGCGGGTGAGGTCGTCCACCGCCGTGAGCGTCGTGCGGTCCATGATCTCCACTGCCGAGACGTCGACCCCCGACGTCGTCACGGCAGTGACGGCTCGGCCGGCGGCGACGAGGCTGCCGAAGGTCGCCACCATCGTCAGCGGCGCTCGCGGTGCCGGCAGCAGCCGCAGCGTGATCTCGGTAATCACTCCGAGGGTGCCCTCGGAGCCGACGAACAGGCTGGTGAGGTCGTAGCCGGCAACGCCCTTGGCCGTGCGGCGACCCGTCCGCAGCACGCGGCCGTCGGCCAGGACCACCTCCAGGCCGAGGACGAAGTCCCCGGTGACGCCGTACTTGACGCAGCACAGCCCCCCGGCGTCGGTGGCGACGTTTCCGCCGATCGTGGAGAAGGCGACGCTGCCCGGGTCCGGCGGGTAGAAGAGCCCGTGCTCGGCAGCGGCCGCTCGCAGGTCACCCGTCACGACACCGGGCTGGACCACGGCGAGGCGCTCGTCGGGGTCGATCGACAGGATCGAGGCCATCCGGTGCGTGCTCAGGACCACCGCTCCCTCCGGTCCGTTCGCGGCTCCGCTCAGCCCGCTGCCGGCCCCGCGGGGCACCACCGACCAACCACGTCGACCGGCGACGCGCAGGCAGTCGGCCACGGCCGCGGTGTCAGGGGGTGCGAGGACGACGCCGGGCGTGGCGCGCTCGGTGAGCCGGGACTCGTCGTGCGCGTGCGAGGCCAGCACGTCGGCGTCGTCCGGGAGCAGGCTGTGCGCGAGCTCGTCGGCGTCTCGGGCCGGGTTCATCCGGTCAGTATCGCCTGCCTACGGTGACTCCCATGGACGCACGAGTCATCGGGGAGAAGGCGGGGACCTGGTTCCCGCTCGTCGTGCTGGCAGCAGGGGCGGTCGCGGTGTGGCAGCCCGAGCCGTTCACGGGCCTCGGCCCGGCGGTGCCGTGGCTGCTCGCGGCGATCATGCTCGGGATGGGCATGACCCTGCGTCCGAGCGACCTGGGTGCCGCGATCACGCGCCCGGCGGCGCTCGCGGTGGGTGTCGCGGCGCAGTTCGTCGTGATGCCCCTGGTCGGCCTCGCGCTCGCCAAGGCCTTCGACCTGTCGCCCGCCCTGGCCGTCGGGGTCATCCTCGTCGGGTCCGCCCCGGGCGGCACCGCGTCCAACGTCATGGTCTACCTCGCCAAGGGCGACACCGCACTGTCGGTCGCGATGACGACCGTCTCGACGCTGCTCGCGCCCCTGCTCACGCCCCTGCTCGTGCTGTGGCTCGCGGGCGACTACCTGCCGGTGGACACCCGCGGACTGCTCGTCTCGATCCTGCAGATCGTGCTGGCGCCGATCGCGATCGGCGTCCTCCTGCGGCTGTTCCTACCCGGGGTGGTCGAGCGGCTGCTGGACGTCATGCCGCTCGTCTCCGTCCTGGGCATCACCCTCGTCGTGCTGGCCGTGGTCGCCGGCAGCGCGGACACCGTCCTGTCCGCCGGGCTGCTGGTGGCCGTCGTCGTGGTGCTGCACAACGGCGTCGGCCTGCTGCTCGGCTATCTCGCGGCCCGGGCCGTGGGGCTGGACGAGTCGGCCCGCCGAGCCGTCTCGATCGAGGTCGGCATGCAGAACTCCGGCCTCGCCGCCGGACTGGCAGCGGTGCACTTCAGCCCGGCCGCGGCGCTGCCGGCCGCGCTCTTCTCGGTGTGGCACAACGTCTCCGGCTCTCTGCTCGCCAGCTGGTGGTCGCGCCGACCCGCCCCCGAGACCACCCCGAAGCCCTGAGCGCTACCGCCCGGCTCCCTCGGGCAGCTCCAGGCACCCGGTCCGGACCGACACCGAGACCGCGACGACGTCGGGGTTCGCCGACGGCGTGATGATCTCGACGCTGCCGCGGACGACGACGCCGTCGTCGCCCACCTCGGTCTGCACGGAGACCCAGTCCTCGGCCGTGCGCTCGGGCTGCCACCCGCGATCGTCGAACGCGGCGACGACCCGGTCGACGACGTCCCCCGGCTCTGCGCCAGGGACGAGGAAGCTCCCACCGACGTCGAGCCGCTTGAACCGGGCCGGGTAGAGCTCGTCACACGTCCCGTAGCCGGCGCTGCTGCCCCCGCGCAGCTCCTCTGCGTCGACCGCACCTCGTGCGGCCTCGACGATCTCGGCGAAGAACTCATCGACGGCCTCACGCGTCTCGTCGACGCTCGCCTCGTCGGAGATCGTCGTGTAGTCGGGGGGCTTCACCACGTCACCACAGCCTGTCGTCGTCGCGGCGAGCAGGAGCAGCACTGCTACCACCCCTCGTGAACGCATCGCCCTCACCCTATGCCGGCGCGCCGGTTGAACCAGTCGACCAAGCCGTTCCGCGCGTCCTCGCCGGCCTGCCTCAGCCACCAGGCCTCGTTCGACTCGGTCCGAGGGTCGTGACGCTCCACGTCGCCACCGTGGCCCGCCACGACCTTGGCGATGTTGGCGAGGGAGGCCGAGTCCTGGGTGCCGCGGCCCTCGTCCTCCATCGTCTCCTTGTCGTCGAAGTAGGACGTGTGGTTCTCCGCGCCCCGCTCGAAGCCGGACGGGGAGAGGGTGAACTCGCCCTGCTCGTCGACCCGGAACCGGACCCCACCGAAGCCCTCCGACGCCGGATCCACGCCGAGCGAGACATCCTGCTCGGTCCCCAGACGAGTCACGAAGTCCTCGTCCGACGCGCCGATGTAGACGTTCCCGGTGAGGTGGTCGGCCGTCGGGTTCGCATCGCCGGCGCCGGGGCTGCCCACCAGGACGACGTCGTCGGCGTCCATCCCGTCGCCGGCGGCGATGCCGGTGGTGACCGAGCCGTAGCTGTGACCGACGACGGTGACGTGGGCGCGCGGGTCCTGCTGCTCACCATCGCCGCGATAGGTCTCGCGCAGACCGTCGACGAAGTGCGAGAGGTTGGTGGCTCCACGGTCGGCAGCGCCCTCGCCGGCCACACCCAGACCGTCGACCACTCCGTCGACCGAGCCGGAGAAGTCGGGCGCGTCGTAGCCGAGGTAGGCGATGGAGGCGACGGTGCCGTCGCTCTGCCGGGCCGCCGCCTCGCGCACGGTGGCGGCGTCGCCCGCGACGCCGTCGAAGTTGTTCATGGTGCTGCCGAGCCCCGGGATGTTGACAGAGACGTGGTCGGCGGTCTCGGGGTTGCCGAACGCGACGGCGGCGTGGCCGTCACCGTCGGCAGCTTCGGGGTCGAAGATCATGAGGTGGGCGGGGACGGGGTCGCCGTTGGCGTCGATCTGGTCCTCGGCCGCGCCCAGGGCCTGGTACATCTCGCTCGTCTTGTCCAGGAGGTCGGCGTCGCCGTCGGAGAGCTCCTCCCCGTCCTCCTGCTGCTGTCGGAGCTGGTTGTGCAGCGCGCTGAGACCGGCCCGGTTGGCCTCGTCCCGGTCGGCGACGGGGATGCCGTCGAGGTTGCCGATCAGCCCGGGGTGGGCCATCTTCAGGGCCTCGCGGGCCTGGGGGCTCAACGAGATCCACCACGTGTGCACGGCGTGGGGATCGTCCGCGATGCCCTCGACGTGCTGGACGAGGCCGGGCACGTCGGGGGAGTCGGCCGAGAGGGCCACGGCCTCGGCGGTGGTGTCGGCCGAGCGCAGCGTCGTGATCAATCGGTCCTCGGCGTCGGTCACGTCCTGCCGCCAAGTCTCGACGTCGGTGTCGAAGGTCGTGACCTCGACGTTGTGGCGGCTGATGTCGCCGCCGAGCGCGGAGTCGTCGTCAGCGTCCTCGTCGGCTGCCCGGGCCTCGAGCTCCGTGGCGCGGGTCTGCAGGGTGTGGCGGCGGGTCTCGAGGTCGGTGCGCGCGGTGCGCAGGGCGTCCATCCGGTCGCAGAAGACGTCGAGCGCGGCGAGGCCGACGCGCAGCGCGGCGGTCGCCGACTCCAGATCGCGGGCCGTGCCGGTCATCGCGTGCTGGAAGATCTCCGCGGGGTCACCCTCGAAGCCCTCGGGCGCGGAGCTGGCCCGCATCACCTCAGAGGCGTCCGACATGACGACGCCGCAGGTCCGCACGCCCGACGCGACCGACCGTGCTCCCGGCTGGGGCGTGAGCTCGGGGACCTGGCTCGGACGTCGGACGGGCGTCACGGGATCGGGCCCTGCGTCGGGTCGGGTGCGGGGCCGGGGTCGTCGGTCGGGAAGTCCGGTACGCCGTCGATGGTGGGCCGCACCGCGTTGTACCGCTCGTCCCACGGGAGGATGGCGCGCAGGTCGTCCGCCGCCGCACCGTCCAGCTGCACGACGCTCGTGGTGAATCCCGCGAGACCGTCCGCCCGGCCCTGCGCGGCATCGGCGTGGTTCTGGACCTCGGTCAGCCACGTCGTGAGGTAGGTCCGGGCCACGGGACCGACCCGGTCGCCGAGGTCGTCGACGGCGTTGGAGGCGTCGGTGAGGCGTTTGTGGCCGCCGCGCAGCTGCTCGGACTGGTCGTCCCACTCGTCCCGCACCGACTGGATGACCGACAGCATGATCGCGAAGGTCTGACCACTCACGTCGGACGCCCGGGGAGCTGCAGCGGTGCGCTGGTGACCGTCACGACGACGTGATCGCGCTCCACCGCGACGTCAACGTGCATCCGGCCCCCGTCGGCGACCATCCAGGGCTTCGGTGCGTCGATGGGCCGCAGCTGCCAGCCCCACTGGAGGATCGCGGCCCCCACGGCGGCGAAGGCGGCAGCAGCGTCCTCCTCGTCGTCACGCTCCACTCGCACGCGGGTGCGGTGGGTGTGCAGACCCTCCCGGGTGCGTTGCCAGCGGTCCCAGGTGCGGGTGGCTGCGAGGTCGGCCGCGGTGAGCAGGTCAGCGGCCGTGGTGGCCGTGGCCTCGGCGCTGGTCTCGATCGTCAGCTGGTCGGCGACGGGCCGCTCGTCCGGCTCGATCGGCGGCAGGACGACGAGGTCGACGTCGGGCTGCAGCTCGCGGAGCCGGTCGAAGAAGCGATCCCCCGTGCTCGTCACGGCCAACCCCCGTTCACCCGTCGGTGACATCACCGCGACCATAGCCGTCCTCGCGCCAGGCGACCAGATCCTGCCGGCGACATGGTGCGGCGCCCCCACCCCGAGCCGTGAGCGCGCGGTAGAGGCGCCGACTTCATCGCCTCCGGCAAGACTCGCCGCTGGTGGCTCTCCTGCTGCGTGAGCCGAGCGGCCGAACCAGCGGCTGCTCCTGTTCTACCCAGTTGCGGCCTGTCCCGCACCTCGAATGCGGCCGAGCGAAACCGGCAGGGTGGGTCAGTGGCGCGCAGCCCGGTCGACGCGGTGGTGGTACCGGTGGCCGAGGATGCCGCCGAGGATGGCGAACAGGAGCGTCACCGCGATGACGACGACCGCCGCGATGATGGCTCCCCAGCTCAACTGATCGGTCGAGACCGGGATCCGCGGCAGGTCGACCCGCTCGAGCACGTTGTAGTCCGAGCCGAAGATCGCTCCCAGGGCGACGGCGAGGATCGTGACCAGGAGGCCGACGATCCACACGCCCACGCCCTGTCGCACCCCGTCGAAGCGAGACATGCGACCGGCGACGTAGCCGCCCGCGAAGTAGGCGAGGGCCAGGATCACCAGGAGAACGATCGCGCTGGAGAGGGCGATCGTGCCGGCCTCGCGCTCCGCGTCGGACTGTGTGACATCGATGGAGGATCCGACGCCGGCCAGGACCGCACCGACGGTGCCGGCCAGGAGGACCGCCATGCCGATCGCCACGATCCAGCCGAAGAAGGCGGCGCCCAGGTTGAGCCCGCCGAACTTCTCACGCGCCCGTGCCTCGTCGGCGACGACCGGCTCGCCGTGGTCGCGCGGCGCAGGCCCGCGGCCCCTGGCCCCCTCGTCGGCCTCACCTCGAGCTGACCGGCGGCCCACCGGTTCACTCCTGTCGGCAGGTGCTCCATCGCGCGGGTTCTCTGAGTGCCTGACCATGATGTGCTCCTCGATCGGGCTGACGGCGGTCGGCCGTCAGGATGATGGTGCAAACGGTTGGTGGATGTGATGTACCCGGGTCGCACCGCGCCGAAACATCACGGGGGTCGTGGCGCGAACCCGGGGTCGTCGAGCACCATCTCCGACCTCAGCTCGATGGATCCGAACGGCTCAGGCACCGCCGAGCGGGGTCTCGCGGAAGGTCGTCGGTCGTCCGGCGTGCACGTCCTCGGCGTAGGAGCGGAGCCACTCCTGGTCACCGACCGCCATGAAGACGCTGAAGGTGGCTCGCGCCAGATCCTCGACCTCGCCCACGTCCATCCCCTCGGCCTCGACGCGGACAGCGGCATCGGCCTCGGCCAGCTGGGCGGCCACGGCGTTGGTCGCGGCGCTGCTGGTGTCACCGTCGGAGGTCATGTCGCCCACGCTAGACCCTGCAGGCGGCATCGTGACCCATGGCTCGATACGGCGCGCTCGTGAGCGGGCGTCGGGCACCGTCCTGCGCCGACTGTTCACCGACAGGCAGTCGCCACGCCATCGTCGCGTCACCCCGGAACATCCACGCTCCCTAGCCTGCGAGAGCCCTGATTCCATCGACGAAGGACACCGCGAAGACATGACCGTCATTCCCCGACGACGTCGGCTCACAGCGATCGGGACGGCGCTGGCCTTCAGCGCCACCGCCGCCCTCACCGCCGTCGCCGCGACCTCCGCCCACGCCGCTGACCCCATCCCGCTCGTCTCCAGCGGGGACACCGAGTGGCGCTACCTCGATGACAACACCGATCCAGCGGCCGGCACCGACGCCCGCACCAGCTGGACGACCACCGACTTCGACGACGCCGCCTGGCAGACCGGAACCGGCAGCTTCGGCGCCCTGCGCGGCGAGCTGGCACCGCTCAACGGCGGCTTCCTTCCGGACGTGCTGCTGAACCAGTACATCGACGGCGATGGTGCCCCGAACGTCCCGGCCTTCTTCTTCCGTACCGAGGTCGAGCTCTCCGCCGCGGACCTGGACCAGGACCTGGACCTGCGCGGCTCGGTCCGATACGACGACGCCGCGACGGTCTACGTCAACGGCACCCGCGTAGCAGGCTTCCACGACGAGGCGATCACCGAGAACATGCAGTACGGCGGCTCGAACCAGTCCACGCCCAACCTGGGGGAGATCGCTGTGCCCTCCGACGTCCTGACCGAGGGGTCGAACGTCATTGCGGTCGAGATCCACCAAGGGCGCGAGACCAGCTCCGACGTCTACTTCGACATGCCGTCGTTGCAGCTCGAGCCGACGCCGCCCCCGTCCGGCCCGTCGTCGGTGCTGCTCGGCGTCGGCACGGACGAAACCGAGCGCAACCTGTCGTGGTTCAGCGACACCGGTCAGGCAGAGGTGGTGCAGATCGCCCCCAGTGCCGGCCTGGTGGACGGCGGACTGCCCGAGACGGCCACCACCATCGAGGCCACCGAGACCGGTCCGTCGCTGGACGGGATCAACGCCTACTCCCACGCCACCCTCAGCAACCTGGAGCCCGAGACCGCCTACACGTACCGCGTCGGCAGCGAGACGGGCTGGTCGGATCTTCGTACGTTCAGCACGCACGGCACCGACCTCGAGCACGAGTTCACGCTCATGGGTGACCCGCAGGTCGGCTCGTCCGGCAACGTGGTGCGAGACGGTGAGGGCTGGGCAGCCGCGTTGACGGCTGCCGACGAGCTCTACCCCGACTCCCAGTTCGTGCTGTCGGCCGGTGACCAGGTCGAGAACGCCGGGAGCGTCGAGCAGTACCGCACCTTCCTGGCGCCCGAGCAGATGTCGACCCAGGCCACCGCCATGACGTTGGGCAACCACGACATCGGTTCGCCACTGTTCGGCCAGCACTTCAACCTCCCCAACGTCACGGAGGCTGACTCCGCAGGTGGCAGCTACTGGTTCAAGCACAACGGCGTGCTGCACCTGAACATCAACTCCAACTCCAACGATTTCGCGGCGCACGAGCGGTTCCTGCGGGAGGCGATCGAGGCCGAGGGTGACGACGCCGCGTGGACGGTCCTGACCTTCCACCACGGACTGTTCAGCGTGGGTCCGCACTCGATCAGCGGCAGCGTGGCCAAGCGCGAGGGTCTGGCACCGATCATCAGCAGCCTGGACATCGACCTCGTGCTGGCCGGGCACGACCACAGCTATGCGCGGTCGCACCTGATGGACGGGACGACACCCATCGTGGGTGAGACCGAGGCCAACGACGACGGCGTGGAGGTGCTGCGTCCCGAGGACGGCGAGGTGCTGTACATCACCGCCAACTCCTCCTCGGGCAGCAAGTACTACTCGATCGCCAACCCGCTCGCGAGCTACGCCAGCGTCATCGACCAGAGCCGTACACCCACCGTGGCGAGCGTCGAGGTGGAACAGTGCTCGATCACCACCACGTCCCAGCGGACCGACAACGACGAGGTCATCGACGCGGTCGAGCTGTTCAAGGACGAGGGCGCACCCGCCCTCACCCTCCCCGAGAGCGACGAGGTCACGGTCAACGACGACTTCGACCCGATGTCGGGCGTCGGCATCGACGACGCCTGCGACCCCGCCCTCACGGCCGAGGACGTGACCGTCGACGGCGAGGTGGACACCGGCACGGCCGGCACCTACTCGCTGACCTACGCGGTGACCGACGCCTCGGGCAACCAGGTGGAGGCCGAGCGCACGGTCGTGGTCGTCGAGGGCTCGGACGACGACTCGGGCTCCCCGCAGGACCCGGACCCCGATCCGGGCACCCCGGGTGACGCCTCGCCCACCGACGGGTCGTCGCAGGACTCGACCGGTGCCGTCGACGGCGTCGGGGGGTCGGCGACCCAGGCGGGCGTCGACCGGGTGCTCCCGGCGACCGGTGCGCAGATCACCAAGATGCTCGTCTCGCTGGGCGCGCTCCTGCTGCTCGCCGGAGCGGTGACGGTCGTGCTCGCGCGACGTCGCACCGCCTGACGGCGCTCCGGTCCGACGACGAAGGCCGGGTCACAGCGTGCGCTGTGACCCGGCCTTCCGTGGTGCGCCCGGAGGTATTCGAAACCCCAACCTTCTGATCCGTAGTCAGATGCTCTATCCGTTGAGCTACGGGCGCATGCCCCGAAGGGCAGGAACGAGTCTAACCCGCAGGCTCCGAAGCGGTGAAATCGGGGCGATCAGGCCAGTACGCGGCGCATGACCAGGCGCGGCATCTTCGACGCGACGGCATCGGTCTGCCCGATCACCTCGAAGCCGACCTTCTCGAACATCGACCGAGTGCCGACGAACGCCATCGTGAGGTCCATGCGGCCGTCGGGGTCGACGGGGTGGGCCTCCACCGCGGGTGCACCGTGGGCAGCAGCGTGCTGCACCGCTCCCTCGAGCAACCGGGTGGTGACGCCCTGCTTGCGGTGTCCGCCGCGCACCACGACGCAGATGATGCTCCAGACCGCGACGTCGTCGACCGGGCGGATGAGCGCGCTCTTGACGAGCCGCGGGATGTCCGAGCGTGGGCTGATGCTGCACCAGCCGACGGGTATGCCGTCGCGATACGTGACGACGCCCGGCGGGTGCTCGCGCTCGCAGAGGCGCCGCGCCGCCTGCTCCCTGCTGCCCTCGCCCAGCTCGGTGATCTGTGGCGCCGTCAACCGGTGTGACAGGCACCAGCAGTGCGTCTCGCGCCGGTTGGGGTTGACGACGTCGGCGAAGTCCTCGAACCGGTCCGGCGTCACGGGGTGGGTCTCCCAGGTCATGGGCCCAGCGTGGCACCTCGCCCCGACACTTCCCCCTCGAGCTCGCGCCATGCGCCCGGCCACCTGTGACTCATCCCACCCGCCCTGGACTCCCCCCACGCCATCTCAGCCCTTACTCTCGGAGGACCGCCCGGCTCTGCCGGGCGGTTGCCAGTTTTCAACCATCAGCTGTCCGCGACCTCACGGCGTCGCGGAAGTGCGAACCGATGCGCTCGGTCCGCGATGCGCGAGAGGGACACCGCCACATGCCCACTGACCAGACCAGCTCGACCTACCGCACGACCCACAGCGGCCTCCAGGCCTGGGTCGACGAGGTGGCCGCACTGACCACCCCCAGCCGGATCCACTGGGTGGAGGGCACTCCCCAGGAGTGGACCACCCTCACCGACGAGCTGGTCGAGGCCGGCACCTTCGTCCGTCTGGACGACGCCAAGAAGCCGAACTCCTTCTGGTGTGCGTCGGACCCCTCCGACGTCGCCCGCGTCGAGGACCGGACCTACATCTGCAGCGTGGACGAGGCCGACTCCGGCCCCACGAACAACTGGATGGCGCCGGACGACATGAAGGCGCTCATGAGGGGCCTGTACGAGGGCTGCATGCAGGGCCGCACGATGTACGTCATCCCCTTCGTCATGGGCCACCTGGAGTCCGAGCACCCGATGTTCGGCGTCGAGATCACCGACTCGCCCTACGTCGTCGCCTCGATGACGGTGATGGCCCGTGTGGGCAACGCCGTGCGCGACAAGATCGAGGAGCTGCAGGCCGACTACGTGCCCGCGCTGCACTCGATCGGCGCGCCGCTGCAGCCGGACGAGGCCGATGTGCCGTGGCCGTGCAACGACACCAAGTACATCGTGCACTTCCCCGAGGACCGGATGATCTGGAGCTTCGGCTCCGGCTACGGCGGCAACGCCCTGCTCGGCAAGAAGTGCTACTCGCTGCGCATCGCCTCGGCGATGGGCCGCGACCAGGGCTGGATGGCCGAGCACATGCTCATCCTCAAGCTCACGAGTCCCGAGGGCGTCGTCAAGTACATCGCCGCCGGGTTCCCGTCCGCGTGCGGCAAGACCAACCTCGCGATGGTCGAGCCGACCGTCCCGGGCTGGAAGGTCGAGACGATCGGCGACGACATCGCCTGGATCCGCGTCGGCGCCGACGGCCGCCTGTACGCCGTCAACCCCGAGTTCGGCCTGTTCGGCGTCGCGCCGGGCACCGGCTGGAACACCAACGCCAACGCCATGCGCACCATCGAGCAGGGCAACAGCGTCTTCACGAACGTCGCCCTGACCGATGACGGCGACGTCTGGTGGGAGGGCATGACCGACGAGCCGCCCGCCCACCTGACCGACTGGAAGGGTCGCGACTGGACGCCGGACTCCGCCGAGCCGTCCAGCCACCCGAACAGCCGGTTCTGCACCCCGATCAAGCAGTGCCCGACGCTGGCGCCGGAGTACGACGACCCGAACGGCGTCCCGCTCGACGCGATCCTGTTCGGCGGACGCCGCAAGACCACGATCCCGCTGGTCACCGAGGCGCGCGACTGGACGCACGGAACCTTCATGGGTGCCACGCTCAGCTCGGAGACGACGGCCGCGGCCACCGGCGCCGTGGGCGTCGTGCGTCGTGACCCGATGGCGATGCTGCCGTTCATCGGCTACGACGCCGGTGACTACTTCAGTCACTGGATCAACATGGCCAAGAACAACGACGAGTCCAAGTTCCCGAAGATCTTCTACGTGAACTGGTTCCGTCGCGACGAGGACGGCGGCTTCCTGTGGCCGGGCTTCGGTGAGAACAGCCGGATCCTGAAGTACGTCATCGACCGTGTCGAGGGCAAGGTCGAGGCTGCCGAGACGGCGATCGGCCTGGTGCCTGCCCCTGACGCCATCGACACCGACGGACTGGACGTCACCGAGGAGCAGCTCGCTGCGGCCCTCGCCGTCGACCCGGATGAGTGGAAGGAAGAGATCCCGCAGATCAACGAGTGGTTCGAGAAGTTCGGCGACACCCTGCCGGCCGTGCTCTGGACCGAGCTCGACGGGCTCAAGGCACGCCTGGAGGCCTGAACCCAGCGCCCGACGACGCCCCCGGACCTCGTGTCCGGGGGCGTCGTCGTCTCCGGCCCCGGGCCCGGCCACCGGTGCTCGGCCGCGAGAATGTCGGGTGACCGGGGCACGCCAGGCCGTGGTGGACAGGAGGCCGAGGGTGAGGGACGCACTGGGACGCCTCGTCCTGCTGGCCGTCGCCGTCGCGGTGGCCGTCGGCCTGCTCGGCCTCGTGGGTGCGCCGACGCCGTCGCTGTTCGGTGGCCTGGTGGGCGCTGCTGTCGTCGCGCT
Source organism: Aeromicrobium sp. CF4.19 (assembly GCF_051262555.1). Taxonomy (NCBI): domain Bacteria; kingdom Bacillati; phylum Actinomycetota; class Actinomycetes; order Propionibacteriales; family Nocardioidaceae; genus Aeromicrobium; species Aeromicrobium sp. CF4.19. Next base: position 406,415 of record NZ_JBIMEU010000003.1, read on the forward strand.
CACCCTGCCCCGGCCGCCGTCGCTGCACCCGCTGGTGGGCCGCAGCGGGCAGGCCGTCATCGGCCTGGTGGTCGCGGTCGAGGTCGACCTCGAGGCCCTCGGGTCGCTCGGCTCCTCGTGGCCGGCCGTCATCGCCGTCATCGGCCTGACGCTGGTCGCGTCGATCGGCCTGGGCCAGCTGCTGCGCCGCGACGGCGTCTCGGCGACGACCGCGACCTTCGCGTCCGTGGCCGGCGGGGCGTCGTCGATGACGGCGCTCGCGCAGGACGCCGGCGCCGACCAGCGGATCGTCGCCGTGGTGCAGTACGTCCGCGTGCTCGTCATCCTGCTGACACTCCCGCTCGTCGTGAGCCAGGTCTTCGACACCGATACCGGCACGGAGCCCGCCCCGGCCCTGCTGGCGATGCCGGCCTGGGTCGACGTGGCGCTCGTCCTCGTGGTCTGCGTCGGCGGGCCGTTGCTCGGTAAGCTGCTGCGGATCCCCTCGCCGGCGCTGCTCGGTGCGCTCGTCGTGGGCGTGGGCGTGGGTGCCACCGGACCGCTCGACGAGGCCGTCGTCCCACCGCTGGTGCAGGCTGCCGGCTTCGTGGTCATCGGCGTGCAGGCCGGCATCGGCTTCACCCGCCAGACGCTCGCGCTGCTCCGCGGCATCGTCGTCACGGTGCTCGTCAGCATCGTGCTGCTGATCGTCTTCTGCGCCGCCCTCGCCCTGCCCCTGGCCGAGGCCACGGGGGTGAGCAGGCTCGACGCCTACCTCGCCACCTCACCGGGCGGCCTGCCCGTCGTGCTCGCCACCGCCACCGGAACCGGCGGCGACCTCACCTTCATCTCCGCCGTGCAGCTGCTCCGGCTGCTCGCCATCATCCTCACGCTCCCCCTCGCCACGGCGTGGGTCCGACGACGACGCAGGCGCTGATCATCAAGCCCGATCGCGTCGATGGGTAGTGCCGCGCGTCTGCCGGTCTGTCGGCCGTGAGTCGCGCGGTCCTCCACCCTGGTCCTGATCCGCTCATGAGTGGACCAGGACCTTCAGGGCCTCGCGGTCGTCCATCGCGCGGTAACCCTCGGCCACCTCGTCCAGGCCCACGGTGCGGTCGAAGACCCGGCCGGGGTCGACGGAGCCGTCCAGGACGGCCGGCAGGAGATGCTCGATGTAGGCGCGCGCCGGGGCGGGGCCGCCGGTCAGCGTGACGTTGCCACCGAAGAGGCTGCCGAAGCCGACGGGCGCGTCCTCGTACTGCGGGACGCCCACGCGGCTGATGGTGCCGCCGGGACGGACGACGCCGACGGCCTGCTCGTAGGCCGGCATGTGACCGACGGCCTCGAGCACCTTGGTGGCGCCGTGGCCGCCGGTGAGCTCGCGCACCGCGGCGATGCCCTCCTCGCCGCGCTCGGCGACGACGTCGGTCGCGCCGTACTCGCGGCCCAGGTCGGTACGGGCCTCATGACGCCCCATCAGGATGATCTGCTCAGCACCGAGCTGCTTGGCGGACAGGACGGCAAGCAGGCCCACCGCGCCGTCTCCGATGACGGCGACCGTATCGCGCCTGGTGACCTTCGCCTGGTGGGCGGCGTGCCAGCCGGTCCCGTAGACGTCGGACAGGGTGAGCAGCGAGGGCAGGAGCGGTGAGTCCTCGCCGATGCCGGGGACCTTGACCAGGGTGCCGTCGGCCTGCGGGGCGCGGATGGCCTCGGCCTGGGCGCCACCGACACCGCCGGTCCCCCAGAATCCGCCGTGCTCGCACGACGTCTGCAGGCCCTCACGGCAGAACTGGCAGGTGCCCTCGGAGAAGGCGAAGGGGGCGATGACGAAGTCGCCCTTGGCCAGCGAGGAGACGTCGGAGCCGACGTCCTCGACCACGCCGATGAACTCATGGCCCATCGGCACGCCGTCGGCATCGGCCTGCATGGATTGGTACGGGTGCAGGTCCGAGCCGCAGACGCAGGATCGGACGACGCGCACCAGCGCGTCGGTGGACTCCTGCAGCGTGGCGTCGGGGATCTCGTGGACGCGGACGTCGCCGGCGCCGTGCATGAAGGTCGCTCGCATGGGGGGTCCTTTCGGAGGAGCGGAGGTGGTCGATCATCAGTGAACGCCTCCCGTGCGTCCCGTGGGAGTGTCTGCTCTTCCGGGTAATGCCAGTGCCTCCCACGTCGAGCACTGGGTTCGTACTGTGAAGGCATGGACCAGGACGCTCGCGCCGAGCACCGCAGGCAGGTGAAGGACTTCCTCACCTCCCGCCGTGCCCGCATCACGCCCGACCAGGCCGGTCTGCCCGCCTACGGCGGGAACCGCCGCGTCACGGGCTTGCGACGTGAGGAGGTGTCGATGCTCGCCGGGATGTCGATCGACTACTACGTCCGGATGGAACGCGGAGACCTCTCCGGCGCCTCCGACGGCGTCCTCGACTCCTTGGCCACGGCCCTGCAGCTCGACGAGGCCGAGCGCGACCACCTCTTCGCCCTGGCCCGTACCGCCGGGCCGTCCAAGACCCGGCCCCGAACGGCGGCCAAGGCCGTGCGCCCGGCCGTCCAGCAGGTGCTCGACGCGATGTCCGAGGCTCCGGCCTGGGTGCGCAACGGCCGCCACGACATCGTCGCCATGAATCCGCTCGCCGCGGCCCTGTACTCCCCCGTCCTGGAGTCACCGGTCGCCGGTCCCTCCGGTCGCCGGCCGGCAAACACCACGCGCTTCGTCTACCTCGACCCCGCCGCCCGCGACTTCTTCGTCGACTACGACCGGATCGCCAACGACGCCGCCGCCATGCTGCGCCTGGAGGCGGGCCGCACCCCCCACGACCGGCAGCTCATCGCCCTCGTCGGCGAGCTCTCGACCCAGAGCGAGCTGTTTCGCCAGCGGTGGGCCTCGCAGGACGTGAAGTTCCACCGCAGTGGCCGCAAGCGCCTGCACCATCCCGTGGTCGGTCAGCTCGACCTCGACTTCGAGGCCATGGGCCTGCCGTCGGAGCCAGAGCTCTTCCTCAACGTCTACACCGCCCCGGCCGGCACCCCCACAGCTGACGCCCTGCGCATGCTCGCCAGCTGGGCCGCCAGCCAGGACGCCGAGACCGACTCCAAGCGGCTCGACACCGCTTCCCCCGAGCTCGACTGAAGGAGAGACCATCATGATCATGCGAACACTCGGCACCACCGGGCTCCAGGTCTCATCGCTCGGGCTGGGGTGCATGGGCATCAGCCAGGGCTTCGGCCCGTCACCCGACCGACCCGCGATGGTCGACTTCCTGCGCGAGGCCGTCGCCCACGGCGTCACGCTCTTCGACACCGCCGAGGTCTACGGACCGTTCGTCAACGAGGAGATCGTCGGCGAGGCGCTCGAGCCGCTGCGTGACCAGGTGGCTCTCGCCACCAAGTTCGGTTTCGCCTTCGATGACGCCGGGCGGCAGACCGGGATCTCCAGCCGACCGGAGGACATCCGAGCGGCGGTCGAGGGGTCACTGCGTCGCCTGCGGACCGAGGCGATCGACCTGCTGTACCAGCACCGAGTCGACCCGGACGTGCCGATCGAGGACGTCGCCGGCACGGTCAAGGAGCTCATCGACGCCGGCAAGGTCCACCACTTCGGGCTCTCCGAGGCCGGACCCACCACGATCCGTCGCGCCCACGCCGTGCAGCCGGTGACGGCCCTGCAGAGCGAGTACTCGCTCTTCTGGCGCGAGCCGGAGGAGTCCGTCCTGCCGACGCTCGAGGAGCTCGGCATCGGGCTCGTGCCCTTCAGCCCGCTTGGCCGCGGCCTGCTGACCGGGAAGCTGACGCGGGACTCGACCTTCGGCGAGGGCGACATCCGCGCCACCATGCCACGCTTCGCGCCGGAGGCGCTGGCGGCGAACCTCGACCTCGTGGACCTCGTCACCGCCACGGCCGATCGCAAGGGCGTCACCCCCGGCCAGGTCGCTCTGGCCTGGCTGCTCGCGCAGCAGCCGTGGATCGTTCCCATCCCCGGCACCCGCAGGATCGAGCGCCTGGACGAGAACCTCGGTGCAGCCGATCTTGACCTCTCCAAGGAGGAGGCCGCCGAGCTCACCGCCGCGTCCGACAGCGTCGCCGTCGTCGGTGACCGCTACCCCGAGGCGATGCAAGCGATGATCGACCGGACCTGAACCCGAGCGACTCTTCGTCGAGGACGGGCGGGCGGCAAGAGTTCACGGCCTCACTTCCCTCCGCTCTCGTCCACAGGTGGTCTCGTGGCGGGGGACGGTGTCGGTGGGGTTGTCTATGATGGGAACATCCACTCGATAAAAAGATGGGTCCGATGTCAGCACCCTCGCTGGAGCAGCAGCCCGTCACCACCGGCGGTGACGTGGTCGCGACGCTCGCGCGGGTGCATGCCCTGCTCGACACACTGCCGACCCAGGCCTACGCGGACCTGGCCGGTCGAGAGCAGCGCGACGCTGCCGGGTCACTGGCGAGGTTGAAGGCCCGGGCGACGGCCCACGAGCTCGCGGCGGTCGCGGCCGTGGAAGCGTCCGGCGCGGCACGGCGGCAGGGAGCCTCCTCGACCGGCTCACTGCTGGCGGGTGACTTCGGGGGCGACCGTCGCGGATCGGACGCGGTGGTGCGTGAGTCCAAGCGAGTGCAGACCATCCCCCAGACGCATGAGGCGATGGCCGAAGGACGCCTGTCGGCCCGGCAGGGCAAGTCCATCGGCCGAGCACTCGGTCAGCTCCCCACGACCATCACCGCGACCCAGCGGGAAGCCTGCGAGACGCAGCTGGTCCAGGACGCCCCCACCATGGACGTCAGACGCTTCGAGCGCCACGCCGACCGGATCGTCGGTGGGTTCCTGACCGAGACCGACGACGATACGGCGTTGGACGCGGCCGAGAACGACCTCGTCGAGCAACGCGAACGACGCGCCTGGGCAGCGGCGGACTTCTGGATCGGTCCGGCGGTCGATGGCCTGGTCAAGGGAGGGTTCACCATCCCGGAGGCCCAGGCTGCACAGCTCCGCGTCGCGATGGATGCGCTGTGTGCGCCCCAGGTCGAGATCACCAGCCCCACCACCCTGTCCCGCAGGACCGGAGACGTGCTGCTGGACGAACGACCCTCCTACCGGCGCCGCCAGGGCTGGGCATTCACCTATCTATGCGAGCTCCTGCCCACCCAGAAGCTGCCCGAGACAAACCGCCTCGGCCCCATCCTCACCATCAACCTCGACCACGAGACCCTCCTCGACCGGCTCAAGGTCGCGACGCTGTCCACCGGAGAGCGCCTCTCCGCCGCACAGGCCCGCCGGATGGCCTGCGAGCACCGCCTCCTGCCAGCCGTGCTCGGTGGCGAGTCACTCCCACTCGATCTCGGCCGCGATCGAAGACTCTTCACCCTGCACCAGCGTCGAGCCATCGAGGTCCGCGACAAGGGTTGCGTCTTCCCCGGCTGCGACCGGGCACCGGGTTGGACCGTCATCCACCACGCCCGCAGACGCTGGGCCGACGGAGGGACCACCGACCTGAACGACGGGGTCATGCTCTGCCCCCACCACCACCGGATACTCCACTCCGACGGCTGGGACATCACCTTCACCCCACGAGGCCACGCCGCCCTCGTCCCACCACCATCGATCGACCGCGAACGACGACCCCGCCTGCACGACCGCTTCCACGACACCACCTGACACGCCCGGGGAGAGCTCTACCCGGAGCTCGTCGCCCGACGCGCTGTGGCGGACGAGTGCATGGCTCAGCCCGTGTTGCGCAAGCCCGCGGCGATGCCGTTGATGGTCAGCAGGAGGGCGCGCTGCAGGTCGGGGTCGGGCTCGTCGTCCGTGGTCGCCCGGGTGCGCTCCAGGAGCGAGACCTGCAGGGCGTGCAGCGGGGCAAGGTAGGTGTCGCGCAGGGTGAGGGTCTGCCGCAGCACCGGCGCCGACTCCAGCAGTGAACCCTGCCCGGTGACCCGGAGGACCTGCTCGACCGTGCGGGCGTGCTCCTCACGGATCTGGCCGAAGAGGTGCTGCGCGTCGTCGGGCACGAGCGTCCCGACGTACTCCGCCGCGATGTCCAGGTCCGTCTTGGCCAAGGTCATCTCGACGTTGGACAGGAAGGTGCGGAAGAACGCCCAGGACCCGTACATCTCCTTGAGGAGGTCCTCGCGGCCGTCGTCGAGCGCGGCCGCCAGCCCGGAGCCGACGCCGAACCAGCCGGGCAGGATCATCCGTGACTGCGTCCAGCCGAAGACCCACGGGATGGCACGCAGGTCATCGAGTCCACCGGCGCCCCCAGGACGCTTGGCCGGGCGGGAGCCGATGTTCATCTTGCCGAGCTCGTCCACCGGCGTCGCCGCGACGAAGAACGGCACCAGGGCGTCGTCGCGCACGAGGCCGCGGTAGGTGGTCTGACCGTGGGAGGCGACGAGGTCCATCGTGCCGTTCCAGCCGTCGAGCATGTCCTGCGGCAGCAACGACGTGCGGTGCAGCGCGGACGCCTCGAGCACGGCCGCCAGGGCGCTCTCCAGGTTGTGGCGGCCGAGGCCGGGCAGGGCGTACTTGTCGGAGATGACCTCGCCCTGCTCGGTGATCTTGATCGGTCCGTCGAGGCTGCCGTAGGGCTGGGACATGATCGCCTCGGCCGTCGGTCCACCACCGCGGCCCACCGAGCCGCCGCGTCCGTGGAAGAGCCGCAGGGTCACGCCGTGCTCGCGGGCGATGTCGCGCAGGGCGCGCTGCGCCCGGTGGATCTGCCACTGCGAGGCGGCGATCCCGGCGTCCTTGGAGGAGTCGGAGTAGCCGAGCATGATCTCCTGCACGTCGCCCCTGGCCGCGACGACGCGACGGTACGTCGGGTCGCTCAGCAGCGCCTCCAGCAGCGGGCCGGCGGCCTCCAGCTCTGCGACGGTCTCGAACAGCGGTGCGAAGCCCAGCCGGGCCCACGCCCGGTCGTCGTCGCCGCTGACGTCGAGGAGCCCGACCTCCCGGGCCAGGACGACGACGGCGAAGAGGTCGTCGACGTCGTGGGTCATCGACACGATGTAGGTCTCGATGACGTCAGGGCCGTAGGTGTCCAGCGCCTGGCGGATCGTCCGCATGAGCCCGAGGGATGCGTCCGCCGCCTCACCGAGTCGCTCGGTGCCGGAGCCGGTGAGCGGACGGCGCGCCGACATCTCGCGCGAGAGCAGGGCGATCCGCCCGGGGCGCTCGAGCTTCTCGTACGGCGTCTCCAGCTCACCGGTGCGCGCGTACAGGTCGGCCAGGGCGTCGTGGTGCTTGTCGCTGTGCTCGCGGACGTCCATCGTGGCGAGCCCGGCCCGGAAGGCGACGGCCGCGCGGATGAGCCGCAGCACGGCGCCGTTGCCGGTGAGCTCGCCCGTGGCGTCGGCGCCGGCGAGCATCGAGTCCCGCACGAGGGTGAGGTCCCGCAGCAGCTCGTCGAACCCGACGTAGTCGCGGCCCGGCTCGTGCGGGGTGTCGGCGACGAGGCGGTCACGGGTGCGCTGCAGCCGCACGCGGACGAAGCTGAGCTTGAGCCGGTAGGGCTCCTCGGCGTTGAGGCGCCGGATGGCCTCCCACGTGATGGGCAGCGCCTCGGCGTCCTCCTCCAGGCTGGCCTGCAGCTCCGGCGTGGGGGTGACGACGCGGGTCGTCGCGGTCATCTCGGTGAGCAGCTCGTCCACCATGTCGATGAGCTGCTCGAGTCCGGCGACGTGCTGCAGCTGCTGGATCTCCAGCGTGACCGCGGGTGTGACGTTGGGGTTGCCGTCACGGTCGCCCCCGGCCCAGGTGCCGAACCGCAGCGGACGGGCCGCGGCGGGCAGCTCGACGCCGATGTCCCGCAGCTGGCGGTCGAGCTCCTCCAGCAGGTCCGGCGCCACCTCCGAGGCGATGGAGCGCAGGTAGTAGACGGCTGTGCGGGCCTCGTCCTGCGGCTCGGGGCGGACGACGCGCAGCTCGTCGGTCTGCCACAACAGGTCGACGAGCTCGGCCAAGCGTCGCTCGTCGCCGCGGGACTGGGCGGCGAGCCGTCCTGGGTCCTGCGTCACAGCGATGGTCTCAGCGACCTTGCGGAGCAGCCGCATCACCGAGCGCCGGCTGGCCTCGGTGGGGTGGGCGGTGAAGACCGGCCGGTACTCCAGCCGCTCCAGCACGCCGTCGAGCGTCTCGCGGTCCAGGTCGCCCGCGTCCAGCGCCTCCTTGATGCGGCCGATCGTCCGAGCGAGTGGACCGTCCTCGTCGGCGGTCAGCTCGCGCCAACGATGCAGCTGCTCGGCGATGTTGGCCAGCTGGAAGTAGGCCGCGAACGCGCGCGCCAGGACCACGGCAGTGTCCGGGTCGACGTCGGCCAGGAGGGCGTGCAGCTCCGCGTCGTCGGGCTGGCGGGCCAGCCGGCGCACCTGCTCGACCAGCTCGAGCAGGTCCGGCCCCTCGTGCCGCTGCAGTGCCTCGCCCAGCAGCGTGCCCAGCTGGCGCACCGACGCACGCAGCGCGGTGTGCTGCTCATCGGACGCGACGCCCTGCGCGAACAGGGAGGCGTCGGGCTCTCGGCGGTCGGAGGCGAGGATCTGCTCGGGCGTGCGCTGGCGAGAGGGCATGAGGCCAGTCTGCCGGGCCCGCGTTGCGGACGTGTGACGTGGCGTCGAGCCAACCCAAGAGGGACGTTCGAGGTGACGCGCAGGGCCGACAGGGTCTGCCGACGCGGCGCGGGACGGTCGGACGCCGCTCAGAGGCTCTCGACGTCGGCGGCCACCCGGCGGTGCGCCTCCCAGATCTCCTCGGGCAGACCCTCGAACTGCTGCAGGTGGGCCTCGCGGAAGCCGATCTCCTGCCGCCAGCGCTCGCCGTCCAGGGAGAGCACGGTGTCGAGGTCGTCGGAGTCGATCACGAGGCCCTCCAGGTTGAGCTCCTCGCGGGTGGGCAGGATGCCGACGGCGGTCTCGCGACCGGTCACCTCACCGGCGCGCAGCTGCATGAGCCACACGAGCGGGCGCAGGTTCTCGCGGTAGCCGGGCCACAGGAAGCGGCCGTCGTCGCCGCGCTGGAACCAGTTCACGTGGGCAAAGATCGGCGCCGTCGTGGCACGGCCGATGACCTCCAGCCAGTGCCGGGCGTAGTCCGCCTCGTCGTAGGACATGAACGGGCGCATCGACATCGGGTCGTAGCGCAGCACGCCCTCCAGGCCGTCGGCGGCGGCGGTGGCCTCGGCGCCGAGCGTCAGCCCGTCGTACACGCCCTCGGCGACGTCGTGGATGGCGCGGATGAGCGGCTCGCGGTCGCGGGTGCGACCGCCGAAGATGATGCCGTGGATCTCGACCCCGGCCGGGTCCTCGAAGTCCTCGGCGACGTTGGGCACGTTCTCCAGCGTCGTGGTGAAGCGGCTGTTGGGGTGCGCCCACGGTGCGTCGGCCTCGTCGGCGGGCCGGTCGGCGATGTGGTCGCCCTTCCAGTCCGTCCAGCCGTCCAGGTCCGTCGGCTTGTCCGACAGGCCCTCCCACCAGACGTCCTGCGTCTTCTCGTTGTACGCGACGTTGGTGAAGATCGTGCCCGTCCCGGGCGCCATCGAGTCGATCGCGGTCGGGTTGGTGGCGATGTTGGTGTCCTTGGCGACGCCGAAGACCCCGTTCTCGGGGTTCATGCCGTAGAGCTTGCCGTCGTCGCCGACCCACAACCACGCGATGTCGTCGCCGTAGAAGGAGACGTGGTACCTCTCGCCCATCGCGTCGGGGGCCAGCGTCATGGCCAGGTTGGTCTTGCCGGACGCGGAGGGGAAGCCGCCACAGATGTTGTGCTTCTCGCCGGTCTGCTTGTCGGTGATCGAGAGCAGCATGAACTGCTCCACGAGGAAGCCGTTCCGCCAGCCGTCGTAGGAGCCCTGGCGCAGGCCGTGGGCGATCTTGCCGAGCAGCGCGTTGCCGCCGTAGGAGGACCCGAAGTGCAAGATGGTGCGCTCGTCGGCCACGGTCACGAAGTAGCGCTGGTCCTCCGGCGTCCCCTGGCCGAGGTTCTCCAGGTCGCCGGTGACGTGCACGGCCTTGACGAAGGAGTCCCCGAGGTCGTTGACGTACTCGACGCCAACGCGGGACATCCGGATCATCTGCAGCACGACGTTGCGGTTGTCGGTGAGCTCGACGCCCGCGGCGAGCTTCTCCAGCGGGGAGCCCTTCGGCGCCATCAGGTAGGGAATGACGTACATCGTCTTGCCCTGCGAGGAGCCGGTCATCAGGTCGATGAGCTTGGGCTTCATCTCCGCGGCGGGGCGCCAGTTGTTGTAGACGCCCTTGTCGCCCTCGTCGTTGGTGGCGACGATGGTCCGCTCCTCGGCCCGCGCGGTGTCCTTGTGGTAGCTGCGGGAGTAGTAGCGGCCCTCCCCCGCGGGCAGGAGCTCTCCGGCCTCGAGCGACTCGGCCACCAGCCGTGGGTCGTCCGAGGCGTTGACGACCTCGACCCGCTCCGCCCCGGTCACGCCCGCCCAGTGCTCGACGTACTCGCGCACGTGCGGGTTGGTCACTCCTGCTGCATCGAGTGCTGCTGCCACGTCTGACATGGGATCGATCCTCTCGTTGCCCGGTCGGTGGCTGCACGCTACCCGGGTTGACGATTTCTTCAACTTTCGCCTGCACGATGGGAAAAGTGCCGGCGAGCCCTCACGTCGGTCAGGTCCTACGCTGGACCGATGGCGGACATGGCGGACAAGGCCGACGACGTGGGCCGAAAGGTCGACCACAGCGACGGCCTGGACCACGCCGTCCGCTTCGGCATGGTGGTCTTCGGCCTGGTGCACCTGGTCATCGCCTGGCTGGCGCTGCGGCTGTCCTTCGGCAACGGCTCGCAGGAGGCCAGCGGGACGGGTGCGCTGCGTGAGCTGGCGCAGCAACCCTTCGGTGCCGTGCTGCTGTGGCTGGTGGCCGCGGGCATGACGCTGCTGGTGGTGTGGCGGCTGCTCGAGGCCGCGGTGTCCCACCGCCACGACGACGGCGTGACGCTGTGGCGCGAGCGGGCCGTCGACGTGTTGTCAGCCGTGATCTACGGCGCGATCGCGGTCAGCGCGGTCAGCGTGGTCACGGGCTCCGGCTCCGGCGGTGGCTCCTCGACCGAGGACACGATGAGCGCGAAGGTCATGCAGTGGCCGGGCGGTCAGTGGCTCGTGGCCGCGGTCGGGCTGGGGATCATCGGCTACGGAGCGACGCTGGTGGTCCGCGGCCTCGGTGAGAGCGTCACCGAGTACCTGCAGACGCAGGGACAGACTGGTGTCGACGGCCGCTCCTACGTGCTGCTCGGCAGGGTCGGCCACGTCGCCAAGGGTGTCGTCATCGGGCTCGTGGGCGGCCTGTTCGTGTTCGCCGGCCTCACCCACGACCCGAGCGACTCCGGTGGTCTCGACGAGGCCCTCACCACGGTGCTGGGCCAGCCGTTCGGCCCCTACCTGCTGGCGACGATGGCGCTGGGCATCGCCGCCTACGGCGTGTTCTGCTTCGCCTGCGCCAGGCACCTCGACCGCTGAGCACCTTCTGCTCGATCCGAGGCTGGTCCTCGGTCCCGGCGCGGAATCCCTCAGCGACCTTCCCGCTCGTACTCCTGCTCGACCGTCGCCTTGTGCGGGCGCCACCACGCCTCGTGCTCGCGGTACCAGGTGATCGTCTCGGACAGGCCTGCCTCGAGGTCGGTGTGCTGCGGGCGCCAGCCGAGCTCGTGGCGCAGCCGGGTGGCGTCGATGGCGTACCGGACGTCGTGACCCGGGCGGTCCCGGACGTGGTCGAACGCGTCGGCCGACTGCCCCATCAGCTGCAGGACCATGGCGAGCACCTCACGGTTGCTGTGCTCGCCGTCGGCGCCGACGAGGTACGTCTCTCCGATCCGGCCGGCCTCGATGATGCGCAGCACCGCCGCGCTGTGGTCCTCGACGTGGATCCAGTCCCGGACGTGGGCGCCGCTCCCGTACAGGCGGGGCCGCCGGCCGTCGAGGATGTTGGTGACCTGGCGGGGGATGAGCTTCTCGACGTGCTGGCGCGGACCGTAGGTGTTGGAGCAGCTGCTGAGCGTCGCGCGCAGACCGAAGGACCGCACCCAGGCCCGGACGAGGTGGTCGGCGCTCGCCTTGCTGGCGGCGTAGGGGCTCGATGGCCGGTAGGGCGAGGCCTCGGTGAAGCGGGTCGGGTCGTCGAGGGCGAGGTCGCCGAAGACCTCGTCGGTGGAGACGTGGTGCAGGCGGACGTCGTGACGACGGCACGCCTCCAGCACGACGGCGGTGCCCACGATGTTGGTGTCCACGAAGGGACGCGGGTCCCGCAGCGCTGCGTCGTTGTGCGACTCCGCGGCGCAGTGGACCACGACGTCCTGGCCGGCCACGAGCTCATCGACCACGGCCACGTCGCACACGTCGCCGCGGACGAACCGCAGGCGCTCGTCGGGGACGCCGGTCAGGGAGTCACGGTTCCCGGCACCGGTGAGCTTGTCGAGCACGGTGACGACGGCATCGGTGTGGGCGATGAGGTGGTGCACCAGGCCCGAGCCGATGAAGCCCGCCCCGCCCGTGACCAGCACCGCTCGCATGTCGTGAGGCTACCGACCCCACGAGCGTCGGTGCGGACCAAGGGACCGGAGGATCAGCGCGAGGCGGCGGGGATGGCCGCGAGCCCGGCGTCGTCGGCGGAGTCCAACCCGGAACCGCTGCAGGTGCGGATCTCCGGGATCCGGGTCGCGGCGACCGTCGCGAGGAGCATGCCTGCGGCGAGCACCAGGAAGCCCGCCGTGTAGCCCACCTCCAGCGGGAGGCCCGTCGACCCGACCTGGGCCGTGACGACACCCGCCATCACGGCCGAGCCGATCGAGCCGCCGATCGTGCGGATGTTGGCGTTCATCCCGCTGGCCACCCCGGTCTGGTGCGCCGGGACGGAGGCGATCACGACGTTCGCGAGGCTGGAGAAGACCAGACCGCCGCCGACGCCCTGGATCGTCGTGGCGACGTAGAGCTGCCAGGTGGCGTCGTGGAACAGGGCCATGGAGCAGAACGCCACGGCGTTCAGGAGCGTGCCGGTGACGATGACCGAGCGGGCACCGAACCGGCGGATGAACCGGGCGGTGAGGAAGCCGACGCAGAAGCTCGCCGCGGCCGAGGGCAGCAGGAGGCGACCGGACTCGGTGATGCTGGCGCCGAACCCATAACCCGCGGACGGGGGCGTCTGCAGGAACTGCGGCAGGAAGCCGAACCCCGCGAACATGCCGAACCCGACACCGGCAGCCACGACGTTGGTGGTCCACACGCCGCGCAGCCGCATCATGCGCATGTCGATCAGGGGGACGGGGACGTGCAGCTCCACCCACACCCACAGTGCGGCGAGGGCGGCCGCGGCCGCAAGCAGGCCGAGGACCGGCAGGGACGCCCAGCCCCAGACGTTGCCCTCGCTGACGGCCAGCAGCAGGCACACCAGCCAGCCCGAGAGCAGCAGCGCGGGGGTGACGGGGATCCGTCCGGGGGTGAGGACGGGTGACTCCGGCACGAGCAGGGCGGCACCCAGGGCCGCGACGGCGGTGACGATCATCGGGAGCAGGAACAGCCAGGCGTAGCCCAGGCCGGCGACGATCGGGCCGCCGAGGACGATGCCCACGCCGAAGCCCACGGCCGCGAGGGAGGCGATGATGCTGAGGGCGCCGCTGCGGCGGTCGTCGTCGAACTCGTCGCGGATGATCCCGAAGGACAGCGGCAGCACGCCGCCGCCGGCGCCCTGGACCACGCGAGCCACGATCAGCCAGCCGATCGACGGGGCCAGCGCGGCCATCAGGGAGCCCACGGAGAGTGCGCACAGGGTCAGCACCATCATCCGCCGCTTGCCGACGGCGTCACCGATCCGTCCGAGCAAGGGCGTGCAGATGGAGGCGGAGAGCAGGTAGGCCGTGAGGACCCAGGTCGTGGTCGTCTGGTCGGAGTCGTACCGCTCCTGGATCAGCGAGAGCACCGGGATGATGAGTGACTGCAGCAGCGTGAACGAGGTGACGGCGAGCGTGAGGACGGCGAAGGTGACCGCCTGACGAGCGCGCGACGACACGGACCGGCCTGCCTTCCATGGACGGAAGCCGTCCACCCGGGGGCGACGGCGAGAGAAAAAGGTTGCGGCGAGCAACCTCGCCAGCCTACCGGACCGTCCCGCCCAGGGCCTCCTCGTCGGCTGTCGCCTCGCTCACGTGGCCACGGATGCGGACGGCACGTGGTGGAAGGCAGCTCAGGTGCCCACCAGCTCGCCGGTGATGCGGGCGTCGTGTGCCGGCACGACCGTCACGCCCGGCATCTGGTCCAGCCGGCGCAGCGTGCGGTGGTTGCGGCTGATGGCGCGCTGGTCCCGCCCGACGACCCGCTCGAAGGAGCGGAGCGGCAGTCGGCGCGACAACGGCAGCCCGCCCGGCGTGGCGTCGGTGTAGCAGCTGGCGTCGAAGACGGCGTCGCCCGCGTGGACGATCGTGCCGCCATCGGCGTCGACGGCCACGGCGGCGTGACCGCGGGAGTGGCCGGGCATCGGCACCAGGGCGATGCCGGGCAGCACCTCGTGCGCGGTGAGTCCGTAGCGCCACTCGTCGCCGCGACCGTCGTGGGTGCGCACCACCGGCTGGTGGGCCAGCTGTCCGGTGCGGTAGCGGGCCTTGTCCAGCACGTCGGGCGAGGTGACGGCTGCGGCGTGCTCGTAGGCCGTCATGTGGATCGTGGCGGCCGGGAAGTCGGCGATGCCACCCACGTGGTCGAGGTCGAGGTGCGTGAGGACGACGTGGGTAACCTCCTCGGCGTGGTGGCCGCGAGCCTGCAGCTGACGCAGGGCCGTGTGGGCCTCGTCGCGCACGGGTCGCAGCAGGTGACGCATGGGGCCGAGGCGGTCACGGGGATCGGCCAGGTCGGCCGTGCCGAAGCCGCTGTCGACGAGCACGAGCCCCATGTCGGTGTGGCAGAGCAGGACGTGGGCGGGGATGGCCGGCATGCCGGGTGGGGTCATCAGTCCGCAGCTGAGGTGCTCAACGCGCATGCCTGCATCCTCGCGCATCCGCCGCGGTGGTGTGCGGGCCTTGGCGCGTCCGAGGGTCGTTCGGCGTGGCCGCCGGCGGTGCTCGCTGGGTTGGAGTGGGCGGCGCGTGGGCGCGGTCCGGAGGTGGCGGACCGCCCGATTCGTCGGTGGTGAGGTGTTCTCGCTATCCTGTTCCGGTTGCCGGTCGCCACGGCCGGCAGCGGGGAGATGTCGCATAGTGGCCTAGTGCGCCCGCCTGCTAAGCGGGTTGAGGTTCAAACCTCTCGAGGGTTCAAATCCCTCCATCTCCGCCCCCCGCTGTAGGAGCCAAGAACACGGCACCACAGCAAGAGCCACGCTAGTTGCCGATCGCCGGTGCCGGGCGGAGCTCGCTCCGCCCGCAGGAGGTGACCGGTGCCGGGCGGAGCTCGCTCCGCCCTCACGGGGTGACGCTCGCCGAACCACGCCGTGGGCTGACCGCACAGCCGACCTACGCCTCAACCATCGAGGCCGCTCAGCCAACGTGGTCTCGATACCCCCCTGCAGAGCTCGCGTCGCACGCGCTCCTGCCCCGTCGGTCAGGGGCGACGACTCGGCTCAGCCGGCGAGCTTCTCTCCCACGCGAATGGCGCGCTCCACGAGGTGGTCCAGGGCAGCCAGGTCGTCGCCGTCGAGCTCGGTGGACTCGCCGGTCACCTTGCCGACGCCGTAGGGGTTGCCGTCGGTGAACTTCAGCTGGTCGGTGTAGCCCGGGGGCACGATGATGCCGCCGAAGTGCGCGAACGTCGTGTGCATGGCCAGCAGGGTGGACTCCTGGCCGCCGTGCTTGGTCTGCGATGACGTGAAGGCGGTGTAGACCTTGTCGGCGAGCCTGCCCTGGCCCCACAGCGGGCCGAGGGTGTCGATGAAGCCCTGCAGCTGGCTGGTCACGTGGCCGTAGCGCGTGGGGGAGCCGAAGACCGCGACGTCGGCCCAGTCCAGGTCGTCGGGCTCGGCGACCGGGCGGTCGGCGATGTCCGCCTGGTGGTTCTTCCAGGCCTCCTGGGACTGCACGACCTCCTGCGGCGCGGTCTCGCGGACGTGCCGCAGGCGCACCTGGGCCCCGGTCTTCTCGGCCGCAGCGGCCACCCGCTCGGCCATGGTGTGCGTCGTGCCGTACGAGGAGTAGTAGATGATCGCCACGTTGGTCATGGTGGTCCTCCTTGGTCGTCGGTCAGGTCGCGTCACGGCCGTGCTCGCGCACCGGACATGACGTCTTCAGGCTTGCACGGCCCGACCGGCCCCGCAGTGCTCGTCGGATCTACGCGTGCGGGGCGCTCTGCCGGTCCGGTGCCTGCACGAGAGCGCGCGAACCGGGGTGGGCCGGGTCGATGCCGTGCCCGATCCACGCGATGAACGCCACGACGATCGCGACGGACGTCATCGCCTCGCCCATCTGCTCCACGAGCGTGACGGGCAGCCACCACGAGGACTCTCGGCCCACCAGGTTCTGGATGGCGTCGGCGCCCACGCCGAAGAACACGCCGGTCGCGAGGATCAGGACGAGGGCCGTGTGCACCCCGCGTGTGGCCGGCCGGGCCACGGCCGTCCCGGCGAGCGCGATGGCGAGACAGACGGACCCGACCGCCGCGAACGCGAGCAGCTCCGAGAGCGTCGGCATGCCGGGGAACAGCTCCGTGGCCAGGCGTCGCGCCAGGAGCTCGTGGAACTCCTCGGCGTCGTCGTAGAGCAGCAGGGCGAGGATCACGGCCCACACGAGCAAGGACCATGCGCGCTCCCGCACCGAGAGGGCGATCGCCAGCAGCATGCCCCAGAACCACATCGCCCAGCCGAACAGCGAGAGCATCCCGGCCTCGAGCCAGATGTCCCAGATTCCCCGGTCGCCCCAGTGCCACGCGGACAACGGGTGCATCGCGAACAGGCCGGCGACCGTGACGGTGAGCAGCACGGCGACCGCCGCGACTGCACCGTCGGTGCGCAGGATCCGGGCCACCTGCCGGAGGTGATTCATCGGCATGCCGAGCCGCCGGGAGGGCGCAGTCTGGTGCAGGTGGGGCACACGGCTCCGTTCGGGGTCGTCGGGTGCGGAGAGCCGCCAGCCTAGGGCACCGCGTTAAGGAAATTCTCATCATCGCGGCGGCCCGCGGTCGTTCCTGCGATCAGGCGTCTCCGCCGCCTCCGGGCTCCCAGCGCTGGTACCCGTGCGCGGTGTTCATCCGGTCGTAGACCTCCCGCACCATCTCCTGGGCCCGACGCCCCAAGGGGGCCAGGCCGACGCGGTGGCTGGGACCGTTGTCCGCGCGGAGCAGGAGTGCCCCGTCCTCCAGGGCGACGTTCTCGACGTCGAGCCACCGCACCCGGACCCGACGACCGCGCAGGCCGTGCTCGTCGAGCCGGACCACGACGGGTGGGCGCGCCACGACGTAGCCGGCGACCAGCAGCAGCAGGACGACGAGGACCGCCAGCAACGCCGACGTCAGCAGGAAGCCGAGGAAGGCCAGCACCGCCGCGGCGATGACGAGGGCTCCGGTCATCACGGCGGCGTGTCCGCGGTCGAGGCGGTAGATGCTCACGCAGAGGGGGCGGGATTCGAACCCGCGGCTGACATTTCTGCCAGCGACCGCTTTCAAGGCGGTTCCGATCGGCCGCTCCGGCACCCCTCCACGCCACGTCGCTGAGCGGCGCGGCGTCCGCCCATGATCTCACCTCGACCCCGAGCCGGCCGTGAGGGCCCCGTGGCCGAGCGGGTGCGGCTACTTCAGCGGCGCGAGACGGCCGGGCTCCACGCGACGCTCCTGCACCATGGCGCGCGAGCGACGGGAGCGCTGTCGCAGGGCCACGTGGCGCAGGGCCAGGCCCACGGCGACGCCCAGGACGATGGAGTAGACGGTGGAGAGCGCGATGTAGGAGGGGTACGCGCCCGGGGAGACGAGCGAGGTCGTCATGACCCCGGTGCCGAGGACGGCGAAGACGAGGACCCACCAGCCCTCACGGCGCTGGGACCGCAGCGAGATGCCCACGATGAGCGCGGGGAACCCGATGAACACCTCCACGGGGCGTGGCACCCCGCGGAAGGTCTGGCGCATCCAGATGACCAGGTCGGTCAGCCCCTCCACCAGCATCTGCGAGCCGTGCGTGCGCACGAAGCTGGAGTAGGCGAGCAGGAGCAGCAGCACCCCGGCCACACCGAGCAGGATGGTGAGGTTCTGGCGACCGAGGCCGTGCAGCCCCGCCCCCAGGTTCCAGACGATCGCGATGGCCAGGGCCAGTGCCACGGCCAGCACGAAGAGGTTGAACCGTTGGTAGTTCACCGGCGCGTTCCAGGCGGCGACCGCGATGGTTCCGCTGCCGGCGACGCTGATGGCGATGAAGAACTCGCGCAGGACCGCCGGAACGGTCTCCGCAGGCTTGGTGACCACGACGGCCCACGTCGCAGCCAGCACCGCGGTGCCGATCGCGGCGGCCGAGATGAGCAGGCTGGCCTGGGTCGCGATGGCCGCGATCCCCAGCACCGTCGCCGCGACGGACCAGATGCGCATGTGCCCGCCGGCGCGGTGGGTGAGCCCGAGGCTGAAGACGACGAGCAGCATGGCGGCCGAGGGACGCACGAGCCATTGCGGTGCGTCGACGGCGACCAGGGACGTCCCGGCACCGATGGTCGCGAGCACCCACAGCACGAACACGGCCACCATGGCGGTGCGCGCGGAGTCGGGGGAGCCCAGACGCGGAGCGCGTGTGGGCACGTCGTAGTCGGCCGGGACGTTCGTGTCGAGTCGACGGCGGCCGGGCTGGTGGGCGCTCACGATCGGCCCATCCGGCGGTTGTCCAAGGACGGGTTGACGCGCCGCGCCCGGGTCACCGCGTCGGGATCGATCTCCACCGTCACCAGGTCTTCCTCGTCGGATCCCCCCTCACCCACGACAGTACCGAGTGGATCGACCACGAGGGAGTGCCCCGTGTACCGCTCGCCGCCCTGGGCCGCGGCGGCAACGTGCACGACGTCCTCCAGCGCCCTGGCGGTCAGCAGCGTGCGCCAGTGGTGCAGCTTGCCCTCGCCGGCCACCCAGGCGGCCGGCACGACGAACAGCTCTGCGCCGGCATCGACGAGGGCGCGGCCCAGCTCGGGGAAGCGCAGGTCGTAGCAGGTCATCAATCCGGTGCAGGTGCCGGCGACGTCGATGGTGACCGGCTCGAGATCACCCCCGCGCAGCCGATCGGACTCGCGGTACCCGAAGGAGTCGTAGAGGTGGATCTTGCGGTAGGTGGCCTGCAGCGCGCCGTCCGGGCCGGCGACGACGAGCGTGTTGTAGGGGACGTCGTCGGTGCGCTCGAACATGCCCGCGACGACCGTGGCTCCGAGCCGTCGGGCGTGGGCGGTGACGTCGGCGACGAAGGGGCCGTCCAGGGGCTCGGCGTGGCGGGCGAGGTCGTGGTCGGGGGAGCCGAAGTCATGCATCGTCGCCTCCGGGAGCACGACGAGGTCCGCCGCGCCGGGAGCAAGGGCGTCGAGACGATCACTCACGAGGCGGCGGTTCTGGCTCGAGTCGATCGTCGACGCGAGCTGCACGAGGGCCACACGCATCCGTCCATTCTGGCAGGGCCGGTCTGAGAGCGGCCTGAGGCCACCGGCGGTGTGACGGGGCTCCCACCCGGCGGTCATCGCTGCGTGCCCTAGCCTCGAGACCATGCGTGCCGTGCTCGTGAGCTCCCCCGGTGACATCGATGCGCTCGAGGTGGTGGACCACCCTGCGCCCGAGGCGGGTGAGGGGGAGGTGCTGGTCGACGTCCGCGCCGCCGGGGTCAACCGTGCCGACCTGCTGCAGCGCCAGGGCCTGTACGACCCGCCGCCGGGGGCCACCCCCGTGCCGGGCCTGGAGTGCTCGGGCGTCGTGTCGGCGCTCGGTCCCGGCGTCGAAGGTGTCGCTGTCGGTGACGAGGCCGTGTGCCTGCTCAGCGGTGGCGGCTACGCCGAGCAGGTCGCCGTGCCGGTCGGCCAGCTGGCGCCGGTCCCGGCCGGCGTCGACCTCGTGGAGGCCGCGGGCCTCATGGAGGTCGCCGCGACGGTGTGGTCCAACGTCTTCATGACGGCGCGGCTCTCCGAGGGCGAGACGCTGCTCGTCCACGGGGGCGGCAGCGGCATCGGCACCATGGCGATCCAGGTGGCCAAGGCCCGCGGCGCCAGGGTCGTGGTGACGGTGGGCTCGCCGGAGAAGGCGGCCTTCTGCCGCCAGCTCGGCGCCGACCTGACGATCGACTACAAGGAGCAGGACTACGTCGAGGTGCTCAAGGGCGAGAAGATCCGCCCCGACGTCATCCTCGACATCATCGGAGGCAAGTACCTCCCCGGGAACGTCGCCGCGCTCGCCACCGGCGGCCGACTCGTGGTCATCGGGATGCAGGGCGGCGCCAAGGGCGAGCTCAACCTCGGGCAGCTGCTCACCAAGCGCGCGAGCGTCACCGCCACATCTCTGCGGGCCCGACCGCTGGAGGAGAAGGCCGAGATCGTCGCGGGCGTGGTCGAGCACGTGTGGCCGCTCGTCGAGGCCGGAACCGTGCGGCCGATCATCGACCGGACCGTCCCCCTGGCCGACGTCCGCGAGGCCCACCGGGTGCTGGAGGAGTCCAGCCACACCGGCAAGGTGCTGCTGACGCTCTGAGCTCCACCCCTCGGGGCGTCAGGACGGGCTGCTCGCGCGAGCGCGATGTCCGGGCACGACCACGTCGGCGACCGTCGTGGCGGTGGTCCGGACGGCCCGGTCGAAGATCGGCATCGCCAGCACGGCCAGCACGAGTCCGGAGATCGCGAAGGCCGCCACCGTGGCGGTGACCGCACCGAGCCCGGCCCGCTCGAAGACACCCTGGGCGACGAACACCACCGGGATGTGCAGCGCGTAGACGGCCAGGCTGTGCCGGCCCAGCAACGCCGCATGGCCCGGGCCCCGCTGGACCAGCGAGAGCACGGCCCACGAGCAGATGGCCGCGGCGCCCAGGCAGGAGAGGCGCACCGCGAGGGCCAGCACCGTCGGCTCGCCCATCGAGGCCGCGTTGTCCGCACCCCGGAACCACCGTGGGTCCAGGCCCGAGGCGACGACGAGACCGGTGATGGCGATGAGCACCGTGACGGCGGGGAGCATCGTGGCCGGCCCGGCACCGGCGGTGCGTTGCAGCATCCGAGCGCCATAGAGGTGCCCGGCGACGAAGAACGGCCAGTAGCAGAGGGCCCGTGACCAGGCGAGCAGGTCTCCGTCGTCGACCGGGATGGTGACGGCCACGACCGACGTCGCCACCGCCACGGGCAGGGCCGCGTGGCCCAGCCGCTGCACGAGCGGGAGCGACGCGATCCACCAGCCCATCGCCAGCAGGAACCACAGCCCGTACACCGGATGGACGAGGGACTCCGGGGTCAGCGAGCCGCCCCGCGCCAGGAGGTAGGCGACCTGCAGGATGCCGTAAAGCGCCACCATCTGCACGATCCGGTGCGTCATGTTCCGCGCCCTCGCCACGACGCCCGCGAGCAGCACGAACAGGGGCATGTGGAACAGGTAGAGGAACGTCAGCATGCTGCGCTGAGGCTCCTCGTACCAGCCGGAGTACAGGCCGTCGGGGGGTGCGCCGCCGGAGGTCTCGAGGAAGTGCCCGATGACGACTCCCGCGATCAGGACACCCTTGAGGACGTCGAGTCGACGGTCGCGCGTGGTGGAGGGCATCTGCACGACGTCACCAGATGCCGACCCGGTTTTCAAGGGCTGTGCCTCAACTGCCGCGTGGCGTGTGAGGGACCTCTCGTAGTCTGGCCGGCATGAGCCACACCCCTCAGGAACCGACCGTCCCCGGGCAGGACCTGGCCGCCGCGAGCGGCGGCAAGCTCTCGGACCTGGTGGAGCAGCCCGCCAAGGTGATGCGGATCGGCAGCATGATCCGCCAGCTGCTGGAGGAGGTGAAGTCGGCGCCGCTGGACGACGCCAGCAGGGCCCGCCTGCGCGAGATCCACGAACAGTCGATCACCGAGCTGGAGGACGGGCTCGCCCCCGAGCTCACCGACGAGCTGCGGCGGCTCAGCCTGCCCTTCGACGCGGAGTCACCGAGCGACGCGGAGCTGCGCATCGCCCAGGCCCAGCTGGTGGGCTGGCTCGAGGGACTGTTCCACGGCATCCAGGCGGCGCTCTACGCGCAGCAGGTCCAGGCACAGGCCCAGTTCCAGAACATGCGGCTCGCGCTGCCGGCCCCCGGGGACGGTCCGCATGACGATTCGACTACTTCCCCCGAACCCCCCTCGGCGGGCGGGATGTACCTCTAGAGTTGCGGCCACGCGCGACAGGGAGGGAGCCCCATGACGATCGCGATCGAGACGCCGGTACCCCCGTGCGCTCATCAGCCGGAGCTGTTCGAGGACGTCGCCGCCGTGGCCAGCACCACGTCGGGCAGTGGGACGGTCGCAGCCGTCCAGGAACGCCTCGCGGTGGCCCACCGCAGCTGCGCCGGGTGTCCGATGCTCGTGGACTGCCTGTACCGGGCGGTCGTGGAGGTCGACGTCTCGGGCTTCGTGGCCTGCACCACCGAGGCCGATCGCGCCACGATCCGCCGCCAGCTCGGCATCGAGGTCACGCAACCGACCCTCGCCCCGTACGGCACGACGCGCCTGGGCAACGGGCCGGTGAGTCACGAGATGGTGGTGGCGGTCCGGCACGCGCACCCCAAGGACACGTGCCAGCAGCTGGCCGAGCGGTTGGGCTGCTCGACGTCCACCATCAAGCGGCACCTGCGCCGCGCGCGCGAGGAGGCCACCCGCGTCGAGCAGGTCTCGACCCTTCCCCAGCGACGCACGCCCTCGATCGAGGAGGTCCTCGACGCGTTCGACGCGCTCGAGACCAGCCAGTTCGCCTAGGGAACAGTCGGCGACGCCTGGCGAGGCGGTCCGTCACCGCCGCCGCGCGTGCCAGTCGAGGTGAGCCTGCTGCGTCTCGTAGGCGACGACCGCGCCGCACACCTCGCAGGCGGGAAGCCGGACTCCTCGTGAGCTGAGCTCGTACCCGGCGAGCACCGTCGCCGCGTCCATGCCGAGGAACTCCCGGAGCGTGGTGATGACTGACATGTCACCACCATGCCATCGGTGGCGCGGGATCAGGTGGACGGCAGGAAGCTGAGCCGGACGGTGCGGTCGGGGTTGTCGACGTTGGTGTCGACCAGGCACACCGACTGCCAGGTGCCCAGCGCGAGCCGGCCGGCCAGCACCGGCACCGTCATCGAGGGCGCGAGGTGCGCCGGGACGACGTGGTCGCGGCCGTGGCCCGGCGTGCCGTGCTGGTGCACCCACCGGTCGTCGCGCGGGAGCAGCTCGTCGAGCGAGGCGAGCAGGTCGTCGTCGCTGCCGACGCCGGTCTCGATGATCGCGATCCCCGCCGTGGCGTGGGGCACGAAGACGTGCAGCAGGCCGTCGGCCTCCGAGCGCACGAAGCGGGCGCACTCGGCGGTCATGTCGTGCACGACGGCGGTGCCGCCGGTGTGGACGTCGAACGTCTCGCTGCGCATGCCGCCATCGTGGCACGCACCCGGCCCCCGCAGGCTCCCCGACCCGATCACATCCGTGCAGCGAGAAGCTCATGTGCCCGAGCTCGGGCGAACCCAGAGAGGGCGGACCAACGTCAGCTCCGGCGGTGCAGGAAGGCAGCCGTGGACCCCGAGCAAAACTCGACCCGGTCACATCCGCGCAGCGAGAAGCTCATGTGCCCGAGCTCGCTGAGCACGTCACCGAGTCATGGCAACCACCGGCGGAGCTCGGTGGCGAGGCCGTCGTCGGTGACCGTGCCGGTGACGTCGTCGGCGACGGCCTTGAGCTCGTCGGACGCCTGGCCCATCGCCACGCCGCGGCCGGCCCACTGCAGCATGTCGTAGTCGTTCATCCCGTCACCGACGGCGAGCACCTCCTCGCGAGCGATGCCGAGGCGTCCGCACACGACCTCCAGGCCGGAAGCCTTGGAGACGCCCTCCGGGGCGATGTCGAGCCAGGCGGTGTAGCCGATGTTGTAGTTGACCTCCGTCAGGCCCAGGCCGTGGACGAGGTCGCCGAACGTGTCGACGTCCTTCTTGGGGGCACGGATGATGACCCGCGTCACCGGCTCGGCCACGAGCGAGTCGACGTCCTCGATGTTCACCGACCCGCTGATCTCCCACTCCGGGAACGGTGCGTTCGCGCGGTAGCCGACCCCGACCTCCTCCACGGCCACGAGCGCGTCCGGCACGTGCTCGAGCACGCGACGCACCGCCTCGGAGGCGTCGAAGGTGACGGTGTGGACGACGTCGACCGGGTGGAAGGTGTGCACCACGGCCCCGTTGCTGGCCACGGCGGTGCCCGCGGTGAGGTCGAGCTTCTGCGCGGCGTCGAGCACCCCGGGGATGGCCCGACCGGTGGAGATGACGATCTCCACGCCGGAGTCGGCGAGCTCCAGCACCGCGTCACGGACGACGCTGGTCATCTGGTTCTCCCAGTCGACGAGCGTGCCGTCGACGTCGAGGGCCGCGAGGCGGGGCCGGAAGTCGCCCCTGCTCATGCGATCGGCTCCAGGATCTCGCCGAGGTACGGGTGCAGCACGGCGGGCAGGCGCACCGATCCGTCGGCCTGCTGCCCGTTCTCCAGCAGGGCGATGATCGTGCGGGGCATGGCGCACAGGGTCCCGTTCAAGGTCGCGGCGGCGACGGTCCCCTCATCGGTCCGCAGGCGGGTGTCGAGCCGACGTGCCTGGAACTGGGTGCAGTTGGACGCCGAGGAGACCTCGCGGTACCTGCCCTGGGTGGGGATCCAGGCCTCGCAGTCGAACTTGCGGATGGCTGAGAGCCCGAGGTCGCCGGTGGCCACGTCGATGACGCGGTAGGGCAGCTCGAGGTCGTCGAGCCACTGCTTCTCCCAGCCGAGCAGCCGCTCGTGCTCGGCATGGGACTCCTCGAGCGTGGTGTAGACGAACATCTCGACCTTGTCGAACCAGTGCACCCGGAAGATGCCGCGCGTGTCCTTGCCGTAGGAGCCGGCCTCACGGCGGTAGCAGGGGCTGAAGGCGACGTACCGCTTCGGGACGTCACCCTCCAGGATCTCGTCGGAGTGATAGGCGGCCAGCGCGACCTCGGAGGTGCCGACGAGGTAGAGGTCGTCCTTCTCCAGGTGATAGACGTCGT
This sequence comes from Aeromicrobium sp. CF4.19, assembly GCF_051262555.1. Lineage (NCBI taxonomy): Bacteria > Bacillati > Actinomycetota > Actinomycetes > Propionibacteriales > Nocardioidaceae > Aeromicrobium > Aeromicrobium sp. CF4.19. Next base: position 431,510 of record NZ_JBIMEU010000003.1, read on the forward strand.
CCGCCGCCTGCCCGAGGAAGCCCGTGCCCTCCATGGCCCTCGGCTTGACGAGCGCAGGGGTGATCATCGGCGTGAAGCCCCACTCGGCCGCCCGGCTCATCGCCAGCTGCGTGAGCGCCAGCTCCAGCTGGGCACCGACACCGGTGAGGAAGTAGAAGCGCGAGCCGCTGACCTTGACGCCTCGCTCGACGTCGAACGCACCGAGCTTCTTGCCGAGGTCGAGGTGGTCGAGCGGCTCGAAGCCCTCGGCCGCGAAGTCACGCGGTGTTCCGGCCGTCTCCAGCACGACGAAGTCGTCCTCGCCGCCCTGCGGTGCGTCGGGTGAGGTGGGGTTGGGCAGGGCCTTCAGGAGCTTCTCGAAGCGCGCTCCCGACTCGGCCTGCTCCGACTCGGCCGTCTTGACCAAGGCGCTGAGCTCCTTGGTCTGTGCCAGAAGGGCCTGCTTCTCCTCGCCCTGTGCCTTCGGGATGAGCTTGCCGAGATTCTTCTGCTCCGAGCGGGCCCGCTCGAACGTCGCGATGGCCGTGCGGCGCGCCTCGTCGGCGGCGACGAGCTCGTCGACCAGCTCGGGAGACTCCCCACGCCTCCGCTGTGCCTCGCGCAGTGACTCGGGATCGTCTCGCAGCAGCCGGGCGTCAATCACCTCGCCAGCCTAACCGGACGCGCTCGCACCCCTGGGCGGTGACCTGCCGTCCTGTCCCCGGGATCGGTGACCTGGTCGTCCTACACACGGGGCGGCGGTGGGTGAGTGGCGGAATCGGCCGCCCATCCACCACTGACTCACCGCCTCAGCCGGGGGGCGGGCCCAGGATCGCCGTGACGGCGCGGATCATCGCCGCGAGCGCCGCGTCGACCGGGCGGTCCAGGTCGTCACGCAGCAGCGACCACGCGTTCCAGCTCGTCGCCGCCACGACGGCGTCGAAGACCACGGCCCTGTCGGGGACGGCCTCCAGCTCGGCGTCGAACGTCCTCGCGACGTCGTCGAGGACCCGCTGCACGTGACCACGTCGGCTCTCGCGCAGGGTCGGGGAGTCCACCTCCATGAGGACGGCCGCTCGTGCCGCGGGGGAGATGTTCTCCAGCCGCCGTGCCCGCTCGGCGCAGAAGAGCTCGATGCGCTGGGGCAGCGAGAGCTCGGGATCGATCGAGGACCGCAGCTCGTCGTCGACCTCGAACCAGTAGTCCGTCGTGGCCTGCAGCAAGCCCTCCATGTCCCCGAACGCCGCCCACAGCGTCCGCACCGAGACACCCGCCTCCTCCGCGATCTGGGCCGCCCGCGGCCGGACGTCACCACCGCGCAGCAGCGCCGTGTGGGCCGCGACGATGGCGCGTTGCGTCCTCAGGCGCCGCTCCACCCGGCCGTCGGTCTGCGACCGGCTCAGGCTGCGGTGGCCGTGACCCGTGTTGCTCATGACCCCATCATCGTCCTCACCATCTATCTTCACTCGTAGTGACAATTGCTTGTGACCCAGATCATGCACTACGTTCCGGTGCACCGGCCATCGACGAAGGGACTCCAGTGCTGTCGGTCAAGAACGTGGAGGTCGTCTACAACGACGTCATCCTCGTCCTGCGCGGCGTCAGCCTGCAGGTCCCCCGCGGTTCCATCGTCGCGCTCCTGGGAGCCAACGGTGCCGGCAAGACGACGCTGCTGCGCGCCCTCTCCGGCCTGCTCGACGTCCACGACGGTTCGATCACCAAGGGTGAGATCACCCTCGACGACAAGCCGATCCACGGCCTCGACGCGCCCAAGATCGTGGCGGCCGGACTCGGCCAGGTGCTCGAGGGGCGTCGGGTCTTCGGCGAGTTCACCGTGGAGGAGAATCTCCGCGTCGGCGGCCACACGCGCTCGGGTGGACTGACCGGGGCCATCGACGAGGTCTACGACCTGTTCCCCATCCTGAGCGACCGTCGTCGCAAGGTCGCCGGCTACCTCTCCGGCGGCGAGCAGCAGATGCTCGCGATGGGACGCGCGCTCGTCGCCCAGCCCACCTACCTCCTGCTCGACGAGCCCAGCCTCGGCCTGGCGCCCCGGATCGTGCAGCAGATCAAGGACATCATCGTCGAGATCAACCGCCGCGGCACCACCGTGCTGCTGGTGGAGCAGAACGCCACGATGGCGCTGTCCATCGCCCAGCACGGCTACGTGATGGAGCACGGCAAGATCGTCATGGACAAGCCGGCCGCCGAGCTGCTCGCCGACGACGACATCCGCGACTTCTACCTCGGCCGCGGCGAGCTGGCCGCCTCCTACCGCGACGTCAAGCACTACAAGCGTCGGAAGCGTTGGTTGTCATGACCAACTGCACCGCCAGACTCGCTGGACACATCGACTTCTCGCGCTCCGGACATGACCAACTCGGCGTGCACGCGGACTCTCCTGCCTCGAGAGCCACCGCCGTGGGGAACCCGAACCCGTCGGTGACCCGGGAGCACAGCGGTCCCTCATCTCCCGTCGGTGGGAACCCGAGCCTGACCGTGAACCGGTGTCGCAGCGCATCCCTCAACCCAGGAGGAGCGTCATGAGTGAGCCCGTGGTCAGCCTGCGGGGGGTCGAGCTCGGCTTCGCCGGCGTCAAGGCGCTGCAGGGCGTGGACCTCGACGTCCATCCCGGTGAGCTGTTCGCCGTCATCGGCCCCAACGGGGCCGGCAAGACGTCGATCTTCAACGTCCTGTCCGGCGTCTACCAGCCACAGTCAGGCAGCGTGCAGTTCCTCGGTCGCGACATCACCGGCATGCGCCCGCACCGCATCGCCGGCCTGGGCATGGCCCGCACGTTCCAGAACATCGAGCTCTTCGAGAACCTCGACGTCGTCGACAACCTGATGCTCGGCCGCCACGCCCACCTGGGCTACGGCTGGCCCTCGGCCATCGCCCGGATCGGCAAGGCCCAGCGCGGCGAGGTCCGCAACCGGCGCCGCGTCGAGGAGATCATCGACTTCCTGGAGATCGAGGCCTACCGGATGCTGCCCGTGGGGATGCTGCCGTACGGCGTGCAGAAGCGGATCGAGCTCGGTCGGGCGCTCGCGATGGACCCCCAGCTGCTCCTGCTCGACGAGCCCGTCGCCGGGATGAACAGCGAGGAGACCGAGGACATGGCGCGCTTCATCCTCGACGTCCGCAGCGAGCTGGGCATCGCGATGATCCTCGTCGAGCACGACATGGGCCTGGTGATGGACCTCGCCGACCGCGTCATGGCGATGGACTTCGGCAAGCCCATCACCACCGGCGTGCCTGCCGACGTCCAGGACCATCCCGAGGTCATCCGCGCCTACCTCGGCGTCGGGGACGAGGAGGAGAGCGCATGACGACGCTGCCCCAGCGCATCCGCGACCGCGCGAGCGCCACCCCGACCCAGGTCGCCATGCGCGAGAAGAACCTGGGCCTGTGGGAGGAGATCACCTGGGCCGACTACTGGGAGCAGTCCACCCTCGTCGGCCACGCGCTGCTCTCCCTCGGCGTCGGCGTCGGCGATCGCGTCGCCGTGCACAGCGAGAACCGGCGCGAGTGGCTCTTCGCCGACATCGGCATCACCGCGATCCGCGCCGCCACCGTGGGCCTGTACCCGACCAACCCGGCACCCGAGGTTCTGCACGTGCTGCGTGACTCGGGCTCGTCGGTGCTCATCGCCGAGGACCAGGAACAGGTCGACAAGGCGCTGGAGGTCACGGACGACCTGCCGGGCCTGCAGCACATCGTCTACCTGGACCCGCGAGGCATCACCGGCCGCTACGACGACGACCGGCTGATGTCGTGGGAGGACTTCCTGGCCCGGGGTACCTCCCACCGCGACCAGGAGCCGGGGGCCGTCGAGGCCCTGCTGGAATCCGCGACGCCCGACGACCTCGCGACGCTCGTCTACACCTCGGGCACGACCGGGCCCCCCAAGGGCGCGATGCTCTCGATGGGCAACATCGAGTTCGTCATCGGGCACCTGAAGGAGCAGGGGGCGTTCGTCACCCCCGCTGCCAGCGAGAAGGACCTCGCGGTCAGCTACCTGCCGCTGTGCCACGTCGCGGAGCGCCTCTTCACCGTCTGGTTCAACGCCGCCTCCGGCGTGCAGGTGAACTTCGCGGAGTCCATCGACACCGTGCAGCAGGCGCTGCGCGAGATCCAGCCGACGATGCTCTTCGGCGTCCCCCGCATCTGGGAGAAGATCGTCGCCGGCGTCCACATCCGCATGAGCGGTGCCTCACGCCTCAAGCGGACCAACTTCGCACTCTGGATGAAGGTGTCGCACTGGATCGGCCGCACGCTCGTGGCCAACCAGGGCAAGCACACGCTCGCGACCCGCGCGGCCTACGCCGTCGGGTGGGTCTTCCTGTACCGGCCGCTGCGCGAGCGACTCGGGCTGTCCCGGGTCCGCTACGCCGCGTCGGGCGCCGCGCCCATCTCGCCCGAGGTGCTGGAGTTCTTCATGGGCCTGGGCCTGCCGATGCACGAGGTCTACGGGATGACCGAGAACAGCGCCATCGCGACGGCCAACATGAGCGGCCGGGTCCGCGTCGGCACCGTCGGCGAGCCCCAGGAGGGCATCGAGCTGCGCATCGACGAGGAGACCGGCGAGATCCTCACCCGCCACGCCGGCACGTTCGTCGGCTACTGGAACAACCCCGAGGCCACCGCGTCGACCATCGACGCCGACGGCTGGCTGCACACCGGCGACGTCGGTGAGTGGGTCGACGGGACGCACGTGCGCATCACCGACCGGCTCAAGGACATCATCATCACCGCCGGCGGCAAGAACATCTCCCCGAGCGAGATCGAGAACAGCCTCAAGGCCTCGCCCTACGTCAAGGAGGCCCTCGTCATCGGCGACCGCCGCAAGTACCTGACCGCGCTCATCGGCATCGAGCTCGACACCGTCGGCAACTGGGCGCAGAAGCGTCGTCTGGGCTTCACCACGTACCGCGACCTCGCCGAGAAGCCGGAGGTGCGCGAGCTCGTCCAGGGCGTGGTCGACGAGACCAACGCCAGGTTCGCCGCCGTGGAGACCATCAAGTCCTTCGCGCTCATCCCCAAGGAGCTGGACCACGACGAGGGCGAGCTCACCGCCACCCAGAAGGTGCGGCGCTCGGCCGTCACCGCCCAGTTCGAGGACGTCATCGAGTCCATGTACAGCACCACGTCGACCGGATCGGGGGGCAGCAGCTCATGAGCGACGTCCCCCAGGCCCTCGTCAACGGCTTCGGCCAGGGCTCCATCTACGCCCTGCTCGCGCTCGGCTACGTGATGATCTACAAGGCCACCAAGGTCATCAGCTTCGCCCAGCCCGCACTGATGACCGTGGGCGGTCTCTTCACCTTCCACTTCACCCGTGAGCTGGGCCTGCCCTTCTGGGTCGGCATGGGCCTGGCGATCATCTGCGGCGCTCTCGTGGGCATGCTCGTGGAGCGCCTGGCCCTGCGGCCGATGGTCGGCAAGCCGGTGTTCACCCTGGCGATCATCACCATCGGCATCGACATCGTGCTGCGCATCCTCGCCAACCGCTACATCGGCTCGCAGTCGCGGATCGTGGAGTACCCGGGCGGCAGCGAGCGCTACACGGTCCTGGGCATGTCCATCTCGCACCAGCGGGTCGGGCTCATCGCGGTCACGGCTGTCACGGTCGTCGCCCTGGCCCTGTTCTTCCGCTACTCCCGGGCCGGCCTCGCGATGCGGGCCACCGCCATCGACCAGGAGACCGCGCTCGCACAGGGCATCCGCGTCGGCGCGATCTTCGCCCTCGCCTGGGCCATCGCCGGCGGCCTGGCAGCCATCGCCGGGACCTTCGTCGCCGCGGGAGCCGCCGGCATGGACCAGAACACCTGGACGATCGCCCTCAAGGCGCTCCCGGCCATCATCATCGGCGGTCTCGACAGCGTCCCGGGTGCTGTCGTCGGTGGCCTGCTCGTGGGCATCACCGAGGCGCTCACCGCGACGTTCCAGCCGACGCTCGCACCGTGGCTGGGCACCAACTTCGCGCTGGTCGTGCCCTACGCCCTGATGTTCGTGGTGCTGCTGGTCAGACCCTATGGACTCTTCGGGACGAGAGAGGTGGAACGCGTATGAGCGAGCGCCAGCGAGCGAACAATCCAGATCACCTCATGCGACCACGGCCCTACAGTGGTTCTTCTCAGGGCGTGATCGCATGAGCGCGACGTTGCGCAGGCGCCCGATGGCGCGCACCGCCTACGGCCAGGACATGGCGCTGGTCAACACCGGCGCCAAGCGGATCGCCCTCGGGACGATCCTCCTCGCCGCGATCGCCGTGCCGTTCGGAGCCCAGGACGACATCCTGCTCATCCTGACGCTGGGCATGATCGCCGCCGTCGGCGCCATCGGGCTCAACCTCGTCACCGGCTACGCCGGACAGGTCTCGCTCGGGCACGCCTTCTTCATCGGGCTCGGCGCCTACACCGGTGCGATCCTCGGCGGGAGCCCGGACGGTCCGGTGACCGGCTACGGGCTGCCGATGTGGATCTGGCTGCCGGCGGCGGGCGTCGTCGCCGCCGTGGCCGGGCTCCTGGTGGGGCCCATCGCCGTCCGGCTGCGCGGGCTCTACCTCGCGATCGTGACGCTCGGCCTGGTCTTCATCGGCGACCACGTCTTCCGCAACGCCCGAGAGCTCACCGGTGGCTCGGGCGTCGGGCGGCGCGGCCCCGCGCTGGAGCTGTTCGGCATCGACTTCACCACGAGCGGCGTGTGGCTCGGGATGGAGCTCTCGCGCAACCAGAAGCAGTTCTTCCTCGCGCTGGCCTTCCTCGTCCTGTTCGCCGTCATCGGACGCAACATCGCTCGCTCAGGGGTCGGGCGGGCGTTCTCGGCCATCCGGGACCGCGACGTCGCGGCCGCCGTGATCGGGGTCGACCTCACCAAGTACAAGGTGATGGCCTTCGCGATGAGCTCGTTCTTCGCCGGCGTCGCGGGGGCCCTGTACTACGCGGTGGTGGGCGTCTTCGAACCCGCTGCGTTCGGGCTGCTGCTGAGCATCCAGTACCTCGCGATGATCCTGATCGGCGGCGTGGCGACGATCTCCGGAGCGATCATGGGTGCGCTGTTCATCACCGCCCTGCCCCGCATCGCCACCGAGGTCGCCCACATCCTGCCTGGGATCAGTGACTCCGCCGGCGGCGGCGGCCTGCTCACGGTGTTCCAGCTCGAGCAGATCCTCTATGGCGCACTCATCGTCGGATTCCTCGTCTTCGAGCCTCGGGGCCTGTTCGGCATCTGGTTGCGAATACGCAACTACTGGAAGGGGTGGCCCTTCTCCTACTGACCCGCCCCCGTCCGTCCACCCGAGCCGGGCACCCCTGGTGCCCACCCCTGCGGCACGAGCCCGTGCCCGTTCCACCGAAAGGAAGACCATGACCATCTCCAAGAACCTGGTGCGTGCCGGCGTGGGAGCCGCCGTCGTGGCACTCGTGCTCACCGGCTGCCGGGGATCCAGCGACGGCGACGCCGCCGCCGAGGGCATCTCCGACGAGCCCTGCCCGAGCGCCGTCAACGAGGACAACGGCTGCATCTACCTCGGCGCGATCTCCGACCTCACCAAGGGCCCGTTCGCCCCACTGGCGGTGCCGATCACCGACGCCCAGAAGGCGTTCTGGCAGCGCGTCAACGAGGACGGCGGCGTCGGTGGCTACGACGTCAACATCGAGGACAACATCGAGGACGCCGAGTACAACCCCGAGCTGCACAACCGCAAGTACCAGGAGATCCGTGAGGACATCCTGGCCCTCGGTCAGACCCTCGGCTCCTCCCAGACGCTCGCGATCCTGGACGACATGAAGTCCGACGACGTCATCGGCGTCCCGGCGTCGTGGAACTCCGCGTGGGAGTTCGAAGACCAGATCCTCGAGAGCGGTGCCAACTACTGCTTCGAGGCCATGAACGGCGTCGACTGGGCGCTGGAGAACCGCGACGGCATCGAGAAGGTTGCCGCGGTGGGCTACGACAACGACTACGGCGGAGACGCCGCAGCCGGGGTCGAGGCGGCTGCGCAGGAGAACGACCTGGAGTACGTCGAGATCAAGGCGCCCCCAGGCCAGGACCAGCAGGCCGAGACCGTCGCGTCCGTCCTGCGGGAGGAGCCCGACCTCGTGGTCATCACGACCGGACCGGCCGAGATGGCTGCCGTCGTGGGTGGCACGGCCGCGGAGGGCTTCGAGGGGCAGTTCGTCGGCTCCAGCCCGACGTGGAACCCGGCTCTGCTGGACTCCGCAGCTGCTCCGGCGTTGGAGGCGCTCTTCGCCCATGCCGGCCCCTGGGGTCCGTTCGGCACCGACACGCCGGGCCACGAGGCCATGCGTGAGGCGGTCGGGGACGTGACGCCGAACGACGGCTACACCTCCGGCTGGGCCTGGAGCTATCCGATGCTCGCGGCGCTGGAGCAGGCCGCCGAGAACGGTGAGATCACGCGCGAGTCGCTCGTCGAGGCTGCCGGAAACCTGGAGTCGGTGGACTACGAGGGCATGCTGCCCGAGGAGGCCGGCCGGACGACCGGCGAGCCCGCCGAGTCGGCGTACCGGTCGAGCGTCATCAGCACCGTCGACACCGATGCTCCGACGGGCATGTCACTGGAGCAGGACCTGACCACGGGTCCGACGGCCGAGGGGTACGACTTCTCCGAGCCGTGCTTCAGCCTGCAGTGACCTGAACGGCGACAGGGCCCGGTGAGCTTCGGCTCGCCGGGCCCTTCGTCGTCAGTCCAGCTTGTAGGTCTGCCAGACGACGCCGTTGTCGAAGGTGCGGGTGCCGGTGGCGGTCATCGGCCGCGTCGCACCGCCGGCCACGAGCGGGATGCCGTCGCCCAGCAGGACCGGGCTGATCTTGAGCACCAGCTCGTCGATCTCCGGCAGGAGGGTCGCGGCGAGCTTCCCCCCGCCGCACAGCCAGATGTCGCGCCCGTCCTCGGCCTTGAGCTCACGGATCCGTGCGACGGGGTCGGTGCGGACCAGCTCGATCGCGGGGGCCACGTCGGGCAGGCTCCGGGAGAAGACCACATGTCTCAGGTGCGGGTAGGCGTCGGGAATACCGGCGTCCAGGCCGATCTGGTGGGTGGCGCGGCCCTCCAGGACGGTGTCGAAGCGGCCCACGCCGCTGAGCCCCATCGCCTCGCGCGCCATGACGGGCAGCGTCTCGGGCAGCTCGGCGACGATGGCGTCGAGGTGCGGGCCCTGCATCGCGAAGGCGTCGAAGCCGCCGTCGACGTCGGCGATGAATCCGTCAACGCTGGTGGCGACGTAGTAGACGAGCGAACGCATGCCGGGCTCCGATCGGGTGAGGTCGGGTCGGGTCAGTGGGCGCGACGGCTGGGGAGGAGGTGGAGCGCGGCGACGACGACGGCTCCCACCACGATGCCGAAGACCGCCGAGAGCGCCGTGTTGGTCAGCCAGGCGACGAGCCCGGTCAGGACGCCGACCGTCTCGGCCACCGCCTCCTCGGCATGGTGCACGAGGTCGTAGGGCAGTGCGACGCCGAGGTCGTCCAGGCCGACCAGGAGGATGTGGCCGCCCACCCACAGCATCGCTGCGACGCCCACGATGGTGAGCGCCAGGAGCACGACCGGCATGGCGCGCACGAGAGCCGTGCCGATCCACTGCGCTGCTGCTGAAGGTCTGGCCGCGAGGGCCATCCCGGCGTCGTCGGCCTTGACGATGAGGGCCACGACGCCGTACACGAGGGCCGTGATGCCCAGCGCGACGACGACGAGGATGATCGCGCGGGACCAGAAGCCCTCGTCGGCGACCTCGTTGAGGGAGATGACCATGATCTCCGCGGACAGGATGAAGTCGGTGCGCACGGCCCCCCGGACGACCTCGTCCTCACGTTCGGGCCCCGACGTCGTGGTCGGCTCAGCAGCCTTCTCGTGCCCGGCGACCTTCTCCCAGACCTTCTCGGCTCCCTCGAAGCACAGGTACGCACCGCCGAGCATCAGCAACGGGGTGAGGATCCAGGGGACGAACTGGCTGAGCAGCAGCAGCGCCGGGACGATGAAGACCAGCTTGTTGCGGATCGACCCCGTGGCGATGCGACGGATGATGGAGAGCTCGCGCTCGGGGGCCAGGCCCTGCACGTAGCGCGGGGTCACGGCCGCGTCGTCGACGATGACACCCGCCGCCTTCGCGCTCGCTCGGCCGGCCGCGGCCGTCACGTCGTCGACCGAGGCCGCGGCGAGCCGCGTCAGGGCCGCCACGTCATCGAGCAGTGCCACCAGTCCGCCGGCCATGTGCAGGTCCCCTCGTCGTCGCTGCGATCAGGATAGGCACGCGGGCCCGGCGGCGGGCCCCATGATTCCCAGGGCGGGTCCGCAGCGTGGATGCAACACCTGATGATGTGAAGGTGTTGATGATGGTTGATAGTCGGTTTTCGCCGCGGATGCGGTTGGATCTGCAGCAGCGGATGTGGGATGTGTGGCTTTCGGGCCGGGAAATGGATGTCGCGGGGGCTGCGGTCGGCCTCGATCGCAAGTCGGTGTTCAACCGGGTCAGTCAGGCCG
>NZ_JBIMEU010000004.1:0-351157 GCF_051262555.1 Aeromicrobium sp. CF4.19
AGGGCGCAGCGCCCGCCTGCACAACCGGGCGCAGCGCATCGCCATCGGACTACGCGACGGCGGCTGCACCTTTCCCACGTGCGACCGACCACCCGGATGGTCAGAGATCCACCACCCCCAGGCATGGTCCGAAGGAGGCCGCACCGACCTCACCGGAGTGATGCTCTGCCCGCACCACCACCGTCACATCCACGCCGAGCACTGGAAGGTCAGGGTCGCGGACGGGCACGTCGAGTGGCAACAACCCGGCGACACCCTCTGGCGCCGGAATCACCGATGGCGACCCTGACGACCGGACCGGATCACGACGAGGCGGCGGCCTTCATGTCACGACGCAGCTCCGGCGGAAGGGCGAAGATCAAGCTCTCGTCGGCCGTGCGGACGGCGTCGGCGTCAGGGTGGCCGTGGTCGCTGAGGTAGCCGAGCACCTGCTGCACCAGGTCGTCAGGCACAGACGCTCCGGACGTGACCCCGACCTTCTGGACGCCCTCGAGCCACGCCTCGTCGAACTCGCTGATGTCGTCGATGCGGTACGACGCCTTGGCGCCGGCCTCCAGCGCCACCTCGACCAGACGCACGGAGTTGGAGGAGTTCGCCGAGCCGACGACGATGACGAGGTCCGCCTCCTTGGCGATCTCCTTGACCGCCACCTGACGATTCTGGGTGGCGTAGCAGATGTCGTCCGACGGCGGGTCCTCCAGCTGCGGGAACTTCTCGCGCAGCCGGCGCACCGTCTCCATCGTCTCGTCGACGCTCAGCGTGGTCTGCGAGAGCCAGGAGAGCTTGGTGCCCTCGGGGAACTCCAGGTGCTCGACGTCATCGGGGTGCTCCACCAGCGTGATGGCGTCGGGGGCCTCGCCGGCGGTGCCCTCGACCTCCTCGTGCCCCTCGTGGCCGATGAGCAGGATGCGGTAGCCCTCACGGTCGAAGCGCTTGGCCTCGTGGTGGACCTTCGTGACCAGCGGGCAGGTCGCGTCGATGGTCTTCAGGCTCCGGTCCGCGGCCTCGGCGTGCACCATCGGCGAGACGCCGTGGGCGGAGAAGACGACCGTGGCGCCCTCGGGCACCTCGTCGAGCTCCTCGACGAAGACCGCGCCGCGGTCGCGCAGGTTGTTGACGACGTGCTTGTTGTGCACGATCTCCTTGCGGACGTAGACCGGGGCACCGTAGAGGTCGAGCGCCTTCTCCACTGTGATCACGGCGCGATCGACGCCGGCGCAGTAGCCGCGAGGGTCAGCGAGCAGGACGCTGCCGCCGACAGGGGGCATGCCGAGGTCCACGTTCGTCGTCATGAGCCCAGCGTAACGAAGTCACCATGGCCGACCGGGCGGCCGGGCGCGCTCCGCCTAGGGTGACCGTATGGCCCTGGAGACGAGCGCGGACTCCCCCGCCCCGCTGCGCCAGGTCTCCACGCTCGTCGGGCAGTACGTCGCCCGGCTCGGGGCGGTCTGGGTCGAGGGCGAGGTCGCCCAGCTGAACCGACGTCCCGGCATGTGCTTCCTCACCCTGCGCGACCTCCACGCCAAGATCTCGGTCCAGGCCACGTGCCACAGCGGAGTGCTCGACGCCGTGGCCGCACCCATCACCGAGGGCGCCCGCGTCGTGGTGCACGCCAAGCCACGCTTCTACGAGCCCAACGGGTCCTTCTCGCTGGAGGTCCGCGAGATCCGGCCCACCGGCGAGGGTGAGCTGCTCGCCCAGCTGGAGCGCCGCAAGCAGCTCCTCGCGGCCGAGGGCCTGTTCGACCCCCGGCTCAAGAAGCGGCTTCCCTTCCTGCCGCGTCGCGTCGGCCTGGTGACCGGTCGGGACTCCGCCGCCGAGAAGGACGTGCTGCAGAACACCCGCCTGCGCTGGCCCGGCGTGCACGTCGACGTCCGCCACGCCCTCATGCAGGGGTCGAGCAGCGCCCAGGCGGTCATCGCAGCCCTGCGTGCGCTCGAGCGCGACGGCGCGGTCGACGTCATCGTCATCGCCCGCGGCGGCGGCTCGATGGAGGACCTCCTGCCGTTCTCCGACGAGGCCCTCGTGCGGGCGGTCCATGCGTGCAGCGTGCCGGTCGTGAGCGCCATCGGCCACGAGCCGGACACGCCGATCCTCGACCTCGTCGCCGACGTGCGCGCCTCCACGCCCACCGATGCCGCCAAGCGCATCGTGCCCGACGCCGCCGAGGAGCAGGCCGGCATCAGTCAGATGCGGACGAGGGCCCGGGGAGCGGTCGCACAGATGCTCGAGCGCGAGACGCACGGCCTGGCCCAGGTGCGCTCCCGGCCGGTGCTCAGCACGCCCACGACGCTCGTCGACGTGCAGGAGGCACTCGTGACCGAGCAGCTCGACCGGGCCCGACGATCCTTGCGCCACCGGCTCGAGCGTGAGCACGACGCCTTGAGCCACCGCCTGGCGCGGGTTCGGTCACTGTCACCGCTGGCGACGTTGCAGCGTGGCTACGCCGTGGCCCAGACCCCCGAGGGGCACGTCCTGACCTCGGTCGCCGACGTCCCCGACGCCTTCACCGTGCGACTGGCCGACGGCTCCGCGCACGTCCAGACCACCTCGACCCAGGAGGAACCCCATGGCCAGCCCGACCCCTGAGGAGCAGCCGGAGATCGGCTACGAGCAGGCGCGCGACGAGCTCGTCGCCGTCGTGCAGAAGCTCGAGACGGGCGGTGCCGGCCTGGAGGAGTCGCTCGCGCTCTGGGAACGCGGGGAGCACCTCGCCGGCATCTGCCAGCAGTGGCTCGATGGTGCTCGCGAACGCCTCGCCAGGGCCTCGGGTCAGGAAGACTCGGACGACAACGAGGCGACGTAGGCCTCGACCTGCTCGCGCGGGGCCGTCCCGAGCACGAGGGTGGCGACCTCCCCGTCCTCGCGCGTGAACGCCGTCTCGCCGGGAGCCTCCCACAGCGTCCACTCCTGGCCGTCGATGCGCACCGCGTCACCACGGGTGAAGCCGGCGTCACGCTCCGCGACGAGCTCGTCCTCGCTCGTCAGGGCCTGCTGGACGCCGACGTACTCGTCGTCGGCGGTCAGGACGCCCAGGTCCCAGGCGTCCGGCTCCGGTCGCGCCGAGGTGACGATCCAGTCCTCCGGCAGGCTCTGCGGCGCGAGCAGGTCGAAGGCGGTGACTGCGGGGCGGGCAGCGGTGATCGTCTGCTCCAGGTCCATGCCGCGCACCGGACGCTCCGGGGTGACGCTGAAGACCTGCGCCACGCCCCACACGCCCAGGACGAGCACACCGAGCACGACGACGGAGCGCACGATGTCACCGAGACTTGGGTTGCCCCGGCTCGACGTTCCCGACATGCTGCTCCTGATTCGTCCTCGGCCCGCATCTGCGGGAACTTCGCCGTTGGAGTGCCGCATCTGCCGCTAAGGTCGTGGCATGACCGCTTACCGGCTCTCCGAGGCCGCGACCCTGCTGGGTCTCAGCGATGACACCCTACGACGCTGGCAGCAACAGGGCCGCTTCGACGCCGTGGACGTCGGCGGCCGAGCCGGCATCGACGGTGCCGACCTCGCCCGGCTGGCCGTCGAGCACGCCCACTCCCCCGGGGACGCGCCAAGCACCGCCAGCGTCCGCAACCGGCTGCGCGGCATCGTCACGGCCATCACCCGCGACACCGTGATGGCGCAGGTGGAGCTGAGCTGCGGGCCGTACCGCGTGGTCTCGTTGATCAGTGCCGAGGCGGTCGACGACCTCGGCCTGGAGGTGGGGTCGTTGGCCTGGGCCAGCGTGAAGTCCACCAACGTCTCCCTGGAAGTCGCTCCGTGAGACGGACGGTCGTGGGCCTTGCCTCCGCGGCACTCGTCCTGGCCGCCTGCGGCCCCGGCACGTCGGAGGAAGGGGACGCGGCCGCGGCTCGGACCTTGACCGTGCTCGCGGCCGCCTCGCTCACCGAGACCTTCGAGCAGGTTGCCGACGACTTCGAGACCGAGAACCCCGGCGTCACGGTGCAGCTCGGCTTCGCCGGGTCCACCGACCTCGTCGCCCAGCTCCGGGGTGGCGCCCCGGCCGACGTCCTCGCCACCGCCGACGAGGCCACCATGGCCACCGCCGACGGCGACGACCTCGTGGAGGGGAAGCCGCAGCTGTTCGCCAGCAACGTCCTCCAGATCGCCACTGCGCCGGGCAATCCCGCGGACATCGAGGAGCTCACCGACCTGGCGGACCCTGACCTACGGGTCGTGCTGTGCGCACCGGAGGTGCCCTGCGGTGCCGCATCCGTCCGCGTGCAGGAGGCGGCCGGGATCGACATCCGGCCCGTGAGCGAGGAGCAGGCCGTCACCGGCGTGCTGGGCAAGGTCGCCTCGGGCGAGGCGGACGCCGGCCTGGTGTACGTCACCGATGTCGTCGGCGCCGGCGACGACGTCCTCGGCATCGACGTCCCCCAGTCCGAGGAGGCCGTCAACCGCTACCCGATCGCGACGCTGGCCGACAGCGAGCAGTCCGACCTCGCCCAGGGATTCGTCGACTTCGTGACGGGCGACGCGGGACGCCGGGTCCTGGCCGACGCCGGGTTCGGTGCGCCGTGAGCCCGGCATGAGGCGCGAGGACGTGCGGACCCTGCCGCGGTGGGTCCTCGTCCCGGCGGGCGTCGGGGTGGCGTTCATCGTGCTGCCGCTGGCCGCCATCGTCCTGCGGGTCGACTGGGCCCAGTTCCCGACGCTGGTCACGTCCCCGTCCTCGCAGGCCGCGCTGTGGCTGAGCCTGCGCACGTCGGCCGTCAGCACCGTCCTCTGCGTGCTGCTGGGTGCCCCCCTCGCACTCGTCCTGGCCCGCAGCAGGTTCCCCGGCCAGAGCCTGCTGCGCTCGTTGGTGCTGCTGCCGCTCGTGCTGCCGCCGGTCGTGGGAGGGATCGCGCTGCTCTACACCTTCGGGCGACGCGGGCTGCTGGGCGAGACGATGGAGCTGCTCGGCGTGCAGATCGCCTTCTCCACCACCGCCGTGGTGCTCGCGCAGACCTTCGTCGCGCTGCCCTTCCTCGTCGTGAGCCTGGAGGGGACGTTGCGCACCGCCGGCCAGCGCTACGAGACCGTGGCGGCGACGCTCGGCGCTCCGCCGACCACCGTGCTGCGCCGGGTGACGCTCCCGCTCGTCCTACCCGGGCTGCTCTCCGGCGCGATCCTCTCCTTCGCCCGCGCGCTCGGGGAGTTCGGTGCCACCATCACCTTCGCCGGCAGCCTGCAGGGCACCACCCGGACCCTGCCGCTGGAGATCTACCTGCAGCGCGAGACCGACCCCGACGCAGCGGTGGCCCTCTCGCTCGTCCTGGTCCTCGTGGCGGTGCTCGTCATCACGCTCGTGCGTGGCACCCGGAGCCCGCTGTGAGCGCCGGGCTCGAGGTGCACGTGCGCTCTCTCGAGCGGGACGTGGACCTGACGGTCAGGGTTCCCGCCGGGGAGACGCTGGCGGTGATGGGTCCGAACGGGGCTGGGAAGTCCACGCTGCTCTCCGCCGTCGCCGGGACCCTGCGGCCCGACGAGACGACCGTCCGGCTCGACGGCAGGCTGCTGGCAGACACCTCGAGCGGCACGTGGGTGCCGCCGCACCGCCGGGGCGTCGCCCTGCTCGCCCAGGACCCACTGCTGTTCCCCCACCTCGACGCCCGCGACAACGTCGCGTTCGGGCCACGCAGCACCGGGGCGTCGCGAGCGGCGTCCCGCTCGGCGGCCGAGCACTGGTTGACCGCCGCCGGCGTGCCCGAGCTGGCCCACCGCAAGCCGGCCGCCCTCTCCGGCGGCCAGGCGCAGCGCGTGGCCGTGGCCCGGGCCCTGGCCACCGAGCCGCGCCTGCTGCTGCTGGACGAGCCGATGGCCGCGCTCGACGTCACGGTCGCCCCGACCCTGCGACGGCTGCTGCGCGAGGTGCTCGTCGAGCGGACGACGGTCCTGGTCACGCACGACGTCCTGGACGCGCTCGCGCTCGCCGACCGCGTCGTGGTGGTGCAGGACGGTCGCGTGGCGGAGGCAGGGCCGACCCACGAGGTCCTGTCCCGACCGCGCAGCACCTTCGGGGCCCAGGTGGCCGGTCTCGACCTGGTCCGCGGGGTCGTCCGCGACGGTCGGGTCCAGACCGAGGCAGGCCACGTCCTCTCCGGCGTCGTGCAGGAGCCACTGGCCGAGGGCGCGGAAGCCGTCGCGGTGTTCTCACCGTCCGCCGTCGCCGTGCACCTCGACCCGCCCGGCGGCAGCCCCCGCAACGTCCTGTCGGCGATCGTCACCCACGTGGAGGCACAGGGCGACCGTGTCCGGGTCAGGACCGACGTGATCGATGCCGACGTCACCCTCGCGGCTGCCGCAGAGCTCGACCTCGGACCCGGCCGGCACGTGCACCTGGTGGTCAAGGCGACCGAGGTCGCGGTCCACCCGGCCTGACCGGGCCTGCGCCGACTAGGCTGTGCCCCGTGGAAAGCCTCAAGCCCGCCGCCCAGGCCCCCGACCGCAACCTCGCCCTCGACCTGGTCCGCGTGACCGAGGCAGGTGCCATGGCCGCCGGCCGCTGGGTGGGACGGGGCGACAAGATCGGCGCGGACGAGGTGGCGGTCAACGCCATGCGCAGCCTCATCAACACGGTGCCGATGAACGGCGTCGTCGTGATCGGCGAGGGCGAGAAGGACGAGGCGCCGATGCTCTTCAACGGGGAGCAGGTGGGCGACGGCACCGGCGCGGACTGCGACGTCGCGGTCGACCCCATCGACGGCACCACCCTGACCGCCAAGGGCATGCCCAACGCCATCTCCGTCATGGCCGTCGCACCGCGAGGCTCCATGTACGACCCCTCGGCGGTGTTCTACATGGAGAAGCTCGTCGCCGGTCCCGAGGCCGCCGACGCCGTCGACATCCGCCTCCCGGTCGCCAAGAACATCGACCTCGTGGCCAAGGCCAAGGGCATCTCGCGCTCCGACGTCACGGTGTGCGTGCTGGACCGCCCCCGCCACGCCGGCCTCATCCAGGAGATCCGCGACGCGGGCGCACGCATCAAGTTCATCTCCGACGGCGACGTCGCCGGGGCGATCGTCGCCGCGCGCCCCGCCTCGGGCGTCGACCTGCTCGTGGGCACCGGGGGCACCCCCGAGGGCATCATCACCGCCTGCGCCATCAAGGCCGTCGGCGGCGTGATCCAGGGCCGCCTCGCACCGGTGGACGACGACGAGCGCCAGAAGGCCATCGACGCCGGACACGACCTCGATCGCGTGCTCGTGACCGAGGACCTCGTCGTGGCGGACGACTGCTTCTTCGTCGCCACCGGCATCACCGACGGTGAGCTGCTCGCCGGCGTCCGCTACGCCGCGGGGCGAGCCTTCACCGAGTCGCTCGTGATGCGCTCGCGCAGCGGCACGATCCGCAAGATCTCCTCCGAGCACCGTCTGGAGAAGCTCAAGGCCTACGCGGCCGTCGACTACCAGCACTGAGGACGTGGTCCGATGCCCCTGACGATCGTGACCGGCGCCAGCCGGGGCATCGGCGCGGCGATCGCCCTGCGACTGGCTCACGACGGCCACGACGTCGTGGTGACCTACCACCGGGACCGCTCCGCCGCGGACGGCGTCGTTCGCGAGATCGAGGGACTCGGTCGTCACGCCACGGCCGTGGCGCTGGACGTCACCGACGAGGACTCCATCGCCACGATGACCCAGCTCGCAGCAGGCCTCGGCACCGTGACCGGGCTGGTGAACAACGCCGGCGGGGCCCGGGCCGTGGGCCCGCTCGCCGAGAACACGATGGCGGACGTGCGCGCCGACCTCGAGCTCAACCTGGTGGGGACCATCGCCTGCAGCAAGTCCGTGCTGGAGGTGATGGGCCGCGGCGCCGCCATCGTCAACCTCTCCTCCGCCGCCGCGACGATCGGGTCGCCGGGCACCTACGTCCACTACGCCGCGGCCAAGGCCGGGGTCGATGCGTTCACGTTGGGCCTCGCGCGCGAGCTCGGCCCCGAGGGCATCCGCGTCAACGCCGTGGCGCCGGGCACGACCTGGACCGACTTCCACCGCGACCCCGACCGGCCGGCCAAGGTCGCCCGGAGCGTTCCCCTCGGCAGGGCCGCGCAGCCCGAGGAGATCGCGGGCGCGGTGTCCTGGCTGCTCTCGAGCGACGCCGGGTACACCACCGGCACCGTCCTGCGCGTCGCCGGCGGTCAGTGAGGCGCCGCGCCCGTGCTCGTCCCGTGTCGTAGCCTCACGCCATGGCTGGATCCGGTGAACAGTTCGCGCACCTGCCCACGGGCATCGACCTCTGCCACGAGACCTTCGGCGATGCCGGCGACCCGCCCGTCCTGCTCGTCATGGGACTGGGCGGCCCCATGGGCTGGTGGAGTCCGACCTTCTGTGAAGCTCTGTCCCGGAGGGGTCTGTTCGTCATCCGCTACGACAACAGGGACACCGGTCGCTCCACCAAGATCCGTCAGCACCGGGTCTCACGGCTCGACATCGTCAAGGCAGCCGCCGGGCTCCTGAAGAACCCGCCGTACCGCATCACCGACCTCGCCGACGACGCCTGGGGCCTGCTGGACCACCTGGGGCTGGAGCGCGCCCACCTCGTCGGCGTCTCCATGGGCGGCATGATCGTCCAGACCATGGCCATCACCCGCCCGGACCGCGCCGCATCGTTGACGTCGATCATGTCGACCACCGGCCGACGCACGGTGGGCTACCAGCACCCGAAGGTCCTGCCGGGGCTGTTCGCCTCCTCGGGCCGCACCCGGGACGACTACGTGGCGCGCTCGCTCCGGAGCACCCGGATGATCTCATCCCCGGACTTCCCCACGACCGACGAGGTGGCCCGGGCCCGCGCGTACGAGACCTACGACCGCGGCTGGACGGCGAGCGGTGTCGCCCGCCAGCTGCTGGCCATCCTCACGCAGTCCGACCGGACCGCGGCCCTGGCCCGGCTGGACCTTCCCGTCACGGTCGTCCACGGCCTCAGGGACCCGCTGGTGCACCGCTCCGGCGGCAAGGCCACCGCGGGGGCGATCCCGGGAGCCGAGCACATCGAGGTCCCCGGCATGGCCCACGACCTCCCCGCACAGCTCGACGGGACCTTCATCGACGCGATCGTGGGCACGATCGAGCGGTCCGTCCACCGATGAGGAACGCGCCGCACCACGCCAGTGACGACCCCGAGGTCGTCCGGGCACTCGTCCGCGAGCATCCCTGGACGACCATCGTCAGCAACGGTCCCGACGGGCTCGTCGCCTCCCACTACCCGGTCCTGCTCGACGACTCCGAGGAGCTCGTCGCCCTCACCCACGTGGGCCGCCCCGACGAGGAGCTGCACGGACTCGGCGCCGGGGCGGAGGTGCTCCTCGTCTTCCAGGGACGGCACGGGTACGTCTCCCCCAGCTGGTACGCCCCAGGGGCGAGCCGCGCACCGACGTGGAACTTCACGGCCGTGCATGCCCACGGCGTCCCCGAGGTCCTCGACGCCGAGGAGAACCTGGCCGTCCTCACCAGGCTGGTCGCCCACTTCGAGCAGCACGTCGAGGACCCCCTGTACCTGGACCAGGAGTGGGGTCGCCGGGCGGCGCGCGGCACCGTCGGCCTGCGCATCCCGATCGACAGGTTCACGGCCAAGGTCAAGATGAGCCAGGACAAGGACGCCCAGAGCGTGCAGAACGTCATCCACGCCCTCCGCTCCCCGGGTCCGTACGCCCACCCCGACCTCGCCGAGGACATGGAGAGGGCACGCGCCACGGGCCTGGGGTACCGGTGAGCGACGAGATCCACCTGCGTCGGCGCGCCGACGGTGCCACCGAGCTCCGCGTCAACGGGTCCTTCGTCATGGACGACGTCGAGACGTCCTCGGAGCGGATCCTGGCCGAGCGAGTGATCACGCTGGGTGCTCGTGACGTCCTGGTGGGCGGGCTGGGCCTCGGGTACACCACGCGGGCGCTGCTCGCGTCGTCGCAGGTGCGCCGCGTGGTGGTCGCGGAGCTGCACCGTGCGGTGGTCGAGGCCGTCGCCGCCGGTCACGGCGCCGGCCCGTTCGAGGACGCCCGCCTCGAGATCGAGCTCGGCGACGTTCGCGACGTCGTCGCGGCGCAGCCGTCCACCTCGCTGGACGCCGTGCTGCTCGACGTCGACAACGGCCCCGACGCGCTCGTCCACGAGTCCAACGCCGAGATCTACCGGGTCGGAGCCCTCACCGACGCCGTCCGTGTGCTGCGACCGGGAGGGACCCTCGCGATCTGGTCCATGGCGGACTCCCCCGCGCTGCGCGAGCAGCTGGAGACCGTCGTCGGCGAGGTCACCACCGAGCGGGTCCCGGTGCGCCTGCAGGGTCGCGAGGAGTCGTACTGGATCCTCGCCGGCACCCGTCCCAGCGCCGGGATGCCTCCACCTCCCGGGCACGGCACGCCGCCTCGACAGTAGGGTCGGCCCATGACGACCGAATACCGCATCGAGCACGACACCATGGGCGAGATCAAGGTCCCGGCCGACGCCCTCTGGCGGGCCCAGACCCAGCGCGCCGTGGAGAACTTCCCCATCTCCGGCACCCCCATCGAGCCCGCCCAGATCCGCGCCCTCGCGCAGATCAAGGCGGCCTGCGCCAAGGCCAACGCCGAGCTCGGCATCCTGGACCAGGACCTCGCCGATGCGATCGTCGTCGCGGCCGAGGACGTCGCCACCGGCTCCCACGACGCGCAGTTCCCCATCGACGTCTTCCAGACCGGGTCCGGCACGTCGAGCAACATGAACACCAACGAGGTGCTCGCGACGCTCGCCACCAAGGCCCTCGGGCGCGACGTGCACCCCAACGACCACGTCAACGCGTCGCAGTCCAGCAACGACGTCTTCCCGACGTCCATCCACGTGGCCGCCACCGCGTCGGCCACCAACGAGCTGATCCCCTCGCTGGCCCACCTCGCCGAGAGCCTGGAGCGCAAGGCCGCCGAGTTCGCCGAGGTGGTCAAGTCCGGCCGGACGCACCTGATGGACGCCACGCCCGTCACGCTGGGTCAGGAGTTCGCCGGCTACGCCGCACAGATCCGCAAGGGAATCGCGCGGGTCGAGTCCGCCCTGCCTGCCGCCGCCGAGGTGCCGCTGGGCGGCACTGCCGTCGGCACCGGGATCAACACCCCTCACGGGTTCCCCCAGCGCGTCATCGAGCTGCTCGCCGAGGGCACCGGACTGCCGATCACCGAGGCGACCGATCACTTCGAGGCCCAAGGTGCACGCGACGGCCTGGTGGAGATGTCCGGCCAGCTGCGGACGATCGCCGTCAGCCTGACCAAGATCTGCAACGACCTGCGCTGGATGGGCTCGGGCCCGCGCACGGGCCTGGCCGAGATCCACCTGCCCGATCTGCAGCCCGGCTCGAGCATCATGCCCGGCAAGGTGAACCCGGTGCTCCCGGAGGCCACGCTCATGGTGGCCGCGCAGGTCATCGGCAACGACACCACCATCACGATGGCCGGACAGTCCGGCTCCTTCGAGCTCAACGTGCAGCTGCCGGTCATCGGCCGGAACCTGCTGGAGTCGATCCGGCTGATCGGCAACGCCTCCCGCGTGCTGGCCGACCGCACGATCGACGGCATCACCGCCGACGTCGAGCGCTGCCTGGAGTACGCCGAGTCCTCGCCGTCGGTCGTGACGCCGCTCAACCGGCACATCGGCTACGAGAACGCCGCCGCCATCGCCAAGAAGGCGGTCAAGGAGCGCAAGACCATCCGCGAGGTGGTGCTGGAGGACGGCTACGTCGAGCGCGGTGACATCTCCGAGGCCGATCTCGACGCGGCCCTGGACGTCATGTCGATGACCCACCCCTGACGCCGGTTTGCCACGGTCCCTCGGGATGTTGGTGCTGTCATGTGTCAGGACAGTGCGGGTTTGCCGAGGGACCGTGGTAAACCGTCACGGGGTGCGGCGGGCGAGCTGGTAACCCTGCTCGTCGACGACGAGGGTCCAGGAGCCGCCGAACGTCGTCGAGGCGTACTGCAGGATGTCGGTCGGTGAGCCGAGGCCGCCGCGCTGGTCGAGCAGGACGTGGTCCGGCGACACCTCGTCCCCGGCGGTGCCGATCCAGTAGACCGTCCGCTCGGTGCCCAGGTGCGTGATGAGGCCGATGTCGGTGACCACGCTCGCGTCGTCCGGGAGCTGCGCGATCACCTCGGCGGCCGCCGCCTCCCGCGGGCCCTCGCGCCACGTGTCGCGGTCCGCGAGGGAGGCCAGGGGCGAGCCCACGAGCATCACGGCCGTGACGACGAGCGCCGGGACCGTGGCCCATCGCAGCTCCCGGTGGCGCGCCATCGCGTCGACCGCCGCCACGAAGACGATCGGCATCAGCAGCAGCGAGTAGTGCCAGTCCGTGCCCCAGTAGAACTCGACGTCACCCACGAACCGCCAGGCGAACGTCGGCAGGACCAGCAGCGACCACCGCGAGAACAGCGCAGCGAGGCCCGTCACGCCGAACGTGACCAGGACCGTGAGCAGCTTGCGCTCCACCCCGGTGAACAACGTCAGGGCCACCCCGGCATCACCCCCGGCGTTGGACGTGTAGTCATAGACCCCCGCCGGGTTGAACGCCGGCAGCACGACCAGCACCACGAGCGCCGCCCCGACCACGCCGACGGCCGCCAGCAGCAGACCTCGACGCCGCTCCCCCGTCAACCACAGCACCAGTCCGACCATCGCCACCGTGAGCCCGAGGTCCTCCTTGACCAGCAGCAGGGGCAGGGTCCAGAGGACCACGGCCCGCCAGCGACGCTCCACGTAGGCGGCACCCGCCAGCGCCAGCAGTGGGGCGCCGAAGGCCACCTCGTGGAACTGCGCGGCGACCGCCGAGGCCAGGCCGAAGGACAGCCCGTACGCCACGCCGAGGCCGAGGCCGAACCAGGGCCCCAGATGGCGAACGGCCAGGGACGTGACGACGTGCACCGAGAGCGCCAGCAGCACCGCCTGGGCCACGAGCAGGGTCTCCGGGGCCGGGACGATCCGGTAGACGGGCGCGAGCAGGGCGACGACGGGGTGGAAGTGGTCCCCCAGGAGGTTGAACCCCGGACCCTTGATGTCGACGATCGGCCACCCGAGGTCGGCGTAGCCCCGCAGTGCCTGCTCGAAGATCGCGTTGTCCCAGGACGTGGGCGTCAGCCGCCGGTGCCGCAGGATCGCCAGCGTCGCGTACAGCACCGCGCAGACCATCGCCCACGGTGCGGCCCACCGCCACGCTCCCCCCTGTCGAACGGGCGCGGTCGTCGTCTCGCTCACAGGGCTCGCAGGGCGTCGCCGCTGACGGCGTCGAAGACGTGCAGACGGTCGCGCGGCACGACGATGCGCGCCGTCTGGCCGGACTGCAGGCGGGAGGGCTCGACACCGCTGACCGCTGGCAGCTCGGCGACGAAGAACTGCTGGAAGAGATCGAAGTCGAAGGCGTCCTCCACGGCCTCGAGCCGCTCCTGCACCTCCGGCTCCAGCTCGTAGCCCAGGTAGGCCAGCTGCGTTCCGCCGCGCCACTCCACGTCGTCGATGCGGGAGGTGAGCTCGAGGCCGTCATGCACGGAGCGGCCGGCCTCGGACGTGCCGTCGAGACAGTGCTCGGGGCGGATCCCGATGATGACGTCCTGCCGGTCGCCCAGCAGCCTGTCCATGGCGTCGTCCACCGGGACGTCCATGACGGGCGAGACCAGTCGGGAACCCTGCCGTGTGGCCGGCAGCAGGTTCATCGCGGGCTGGCCGAGGAAGGCGGCCACGAAGAGGTCGCCGGGGTGGGCGTACAGCTCATCGGGAGAACCGACCTGCCGCACCGCACCCTGGTGCATGACGACGACGCGGTCGGAGAGCGTGAGTGCCTCGTCGACGCGCGCCGTGGTGACGATCGACGTGTGCCGGCTCTCGCGCTGCCACTGCACCGTCACGGACCGGACGTGCGTGCGGACGCGATCCGGCTGGGCGGAGAACGGCTCGTCGAAGACGTAGGCGAGGGCCTCGCGCACGAGCGAACGGCCGATGGCGACCCGTTGCCGTTGGGCCTCGTCGAGCTCGGCCGGCTTGAGGTCGAGCAGCGGCGACAGCGCGAGGAACGCGGCCACCTCGTCGATGCGTGCGGCCAGCTCGCCCTTGTCGTGACGCCGCAACCGGCTCGCGAAGGCGAGGTTGTCGCGCACGTCCAGGTGCGGGTGCAGCGCGAAGTCCTGGAAGACCATCGCGAGGTCACGGTCCCGCGGGCCGACGGCGTTGACCACGACGTCGTCGAGCAGGACGTCGCCGTCGCTGTGCTCGTCCAGACCGATCAGGACCCGCAGCAGCGCCGTCTTTCCGGCCCCGGGCGGGCCGCACACCGCGACCGTGCTCCCGGACGGCACGAGCAGGTCGATGCCGTCCAGCAGGAGCGTGCCGTCGGGCGCCTCCAGGGTCACGTCCCGCAGCTCGATGGAGGTCATCGGTACGTCCTTCCGATCAGGTGGGCGATGCGGCGTGGCGCGATCGCCAGCAGCACCAGGACGGGCAGGAGCCACAGCAGGCCGGTGGCCGCGACGGTCGACGGGGCGGCGTCCAGCGTGCCACCGGCCAGCAACAACGTTGCGGGCAGCGTGCGGGTGTCGGGCCCGGGGGCGAGGGCAGCACCCACGACGGCGTCGCCCGCCGTCACGACGAGCACCAGCGCCGCGACGAGCACCAGCGACGGTGCCAGCACGGGCAGGACGAAGCCCCGCAGCTCCTGGGCTCGCGTGGCACCGTCCGCACGGACGGAGTCACGCAGGTTCCAGGGCGTGCGCAGCATGACGGTGACGCTGAGCCACAGCGCCAGGGGCAGTCCGAGGACGAGGGTCGCCGGCACGAGGGCGAGCCAGTGGCCGACGACGTCGAGGTCGCCCAGCTGCAGGGCCGCTCCTGCGACGAGCGCCACCAGTGGGACGACCAGGACGACCGCGAAGGCGAGGTACACCGCACGCCGTCCGGGCACGGCACGCCGGACCAGCGCGTACGCCGCCGGCACCGCCACGAGCATCGACACCGCCGTCGACGTCACGGCGACGAGCAGCGACGTCAGGGTGGCGTCTCGCAGCGTCCCGGCACCGACCGCCGTCTCGAACGCTCCCCAGGAGAACGACGTCGGCAGGATGCTCTCGGGCACGGCGTCACCGGAGGAGGTGGCGACGGTGACGACCCACAGCAGAGGGACGAGGGTGACGACGAGCATGAGCTCGACGCCGAGAACGGCCCACAGGGACAGTGGTCTGCGGGTGTCGGCGACCAGCACGCCGACTGCTCCGGTGACCATGAGGACGGCTGCCACGCCGAGCCACAGCCAACGGTCGGGTCCGGTGATGACCAGGACGCCGACGTTGGCCGTGACAAAGCCCAGGACGAAGGCGACGACGGCCGCCACGAGGCGCGAGCGGACGGTGGGTCTCACAGCGTCCTCCTCAACCGCAGCAGGGCGGCCAGGGCCGTCGCGACGAGCGCCGCGAGCAGGAGCAGCAGCACCGAGACGGCAGCTCCGAGACCGAGCTCGAGCCCTTCGAACGTCGTGTCCCACACCAGCAGGGACACCGTCCGGACACCCTCGCCCTCGGCCACGAGGGGGCCCTCCAGGACGCGCAGGGCATCGAGCGCCCGGTAGACGACCGCGACCGCGATCGCCGGCGCGGCAGCAGGCCGCGTGACCCGCCAGAACCGCTGCCAGGCGTTGGCCCCGTCGGCCAGCGCGGCCTCCAGCAGGGCCGGGGACACCCGGGTGAGGCCGGCCAGCAGGATGAGCGTGGTGATGCCGGTGCCGCGCCACACCTCCGAGGCCAGGAGCGCGGTCCACGCCGCAGCCGTCGACTCGCCGTCGTAGCCGAACCACGCCGGCCCGAACCCCGCCGTGAGGGCGTCCCGCCAGCTCGTGGCGGCCACGACCGACAGCACGCCGAAGGGCACCAGGAGCAGGACACCGAGCCAGCGGGTGCCGTGGGTGAGGCGCCGCAGCGTGGTGGCGAAGAGTGTGGCCAGCACGAGCTGCAGGAGGACCGCGGCAGCGACGAAGGCCAGGGTGACCCCCACGGCGGTCCACCACGTGTCGCTGGACAGCACCGAGGCGTAGGTCTCCAGCGCCACGAACGTGCGGTCGTCCGGGGTGACGAGGGAGGACCGGTACAGCGACTCCACGACCGCACGACCCAGCGGCCACAGCGTCACGACCGCGAGGAGCAGGAGCGCCGGGAGCACCAGGAGGAACCCGGAGCGGCCCAGCGCGCGGGGCCGGGGCGATCCCCGCCGCCTCTCGCCGCGCACCGTGGTGGAGGCCGGGCCGGCGGGCACGACGAGCTCGGTCGACGATCCCGCCGGGGGCTCACCTTCCGTCGGCGTCTCGCTGACGATCTCGGACTCGTCGTCCCTCTCGGACCTGTCGGCGACCTCGGACCTGTCGGCGACCTCGGGCTGATCGATGACCTCGGGCGGGTCGGTGCCGTCGGGCTCGCGGGCCGGTTCCGTCTCGTCGACGGCGTCGGACTCGTCGGCCGGCGGGGGCTCGGGGAGGTCCTCCCTCTCCGGGCCGTCGTCGTCACGCGGCCCGTCCTTGCGGCGCCCCCACCTCACGGCAGCCTCCCGGCGACGGCGTCGCGCACGGCCCGCTCGGAGAGCCCCGGCGTCCGGTCGGGGTCGACGCCACCGGTCGGCGACCACGTCGACACGAGCGCCTCGCGGACCCGCGGCCAGTAGGGCGTCGAGGGCACGGTGGCGCCGGTCTGGACGGCCGGCTGGGTGACGTCGGCGAGCGGGTACCCCTCGATGACCGCCGGGTCGTCGTAGGCCGTGGCCCGGGCCGCGCTGTGGCCGGAGTCGATCATCATCTCGCGCATCGACGTGGGTGACGTCAGGCAGCTGATGGCGTCGTAGGAGAGGTCGCTGCGGGGGGCGTACAGCGGCACCGCCAGCCCGGCGCCGTCCACCGGGGCGACGCTCTCCTCATCGACGACGGGGAAGGCCGCCCACTGCAGGTCCCGCGCGACGCCGGCCAGGGCGGGATCGGTGACGACCGAGCTGGGAGCGAGCAGGAAGGAGCCGCTGCGTGCCGCGAACCGCTCCGGCGCCTCTGCGCTGGGGCCGTCCTCGGGGCCGACGTCACCCAGTCTCGCCACGAGGTCCGCCGCCGCCCGGCCGGCGCCCGAGTCCAGCCCGATCTCGGGGAAGCGACCCTGCCCCTCCAGGACGGTGCCCCCTGCCCCGGCGACGAGCGCGTTGACCAGCGCGGGGAGGGCGTTGCCGCCGGGATCGTCGATCTCGATCCCGACGTCGAGACGCTCGGCCCCGTCGAGCAGGTCCTGCCACGCGACCGGCTCGGAGACGTCCAGCCCGGCACGCTCGGCGGTGGTCCCGCGCCACCACAGCAGGTAGGGGTCGAACCACCACGGGGCCACCACGAGCTGCTGGCCGTCGCTCGCGGCCAGCAGCGCGTCGGGGAAGACGCCCTCGGCGAAGGGCTCCTTGAGGTCCTCGGGGATGGGCGCCAGCAGCTGCGCGGAGGCGAACTCGGTCGTGAGGGCGTTGTCGAGGGTGATGATGTCCATCGAGTCGTCGTCGGCGGACAGCTGGCGCACGAGCATCGCGTGGCGCTCGTCAAAGTCCTCCGGCAGCGGCTCGACCTCGATCTCGTAGGCGCCGTCAGCCTCGAGGGTGCAGGCCTGCGCGAGCGCGGCGGTGTCGACGCGGTCCGGGCCGGTGTACCAGTGCAGGACCGGCGTCCCGTCCTGCTCGCCCCCCTCGGTGTCACGGTCGTCGCCTGCCCCGGAGCAGGCCGCGAGCGCGAGCAGCACGAGGGCGCACAGGACCCTCGCCACTCCCCTCTGCATCACGATGCCACTGTGCCACAGCGGGGGTGTCGCCACGGCGTGGTCCGCGAGGTCGGGGCCGCCCTGCGCAGCGGCCCCGACCACCGGGTCAGACCCCGATGTCCTCGAGCATCTCGGTGACCAGCGCCGCCACCGGGGAGCGCTCCGAGCGGGTCAGGGTGACGTGGGCGAACAGCGGGTGGCCCTTGAGCTTCTCCACCACGGCCACGACGCCGTCGTGACGGCCGACGCGCAGGTTGTCGCGCTGCGCCACGTCGTGCGTCAGGACCACCTTGGAGTTGGCGCCGATCCGCGACAGCACGGTCAGCAGGACGTTGCGCTCCAGGGACTGCGCCTCGTCGACGATCACGTAGGAGTCGTGCAGCGAGCGGCCGCGGATGTGCGTGAGCGGCAGGACCTCCAGCATCCCGCGGTCGAGGATCTCATCGACCACGTGAGGCGACGTGACGGCGCCGAGGGTGTCGAACACGGCCTGTCCCCAGGGGCCCATCTTGTCGGACTCGCTGCCGGGCAGGTAGCCGAGCTCCTGGCCACCGACGGCGTACAGCGGCCGGAACACCACGACCTTCTTGTGCTGGCGACGTTCCATGACCGCCTCGAGCCCCGCACAGATGGCCAGGGCCGACTTGCCCGTCCCGGCGCGACCACCCAGCGAGACGATGCCGACCTCCGGGTCGAGGAGCAGGTCCAGGGCCACCCGCTGCTCGGCGGAGCGCCCATGGATCCCGAACGCCTCCTTGTCACCGCGCACGAGCTGGACCTGCTTGTCGGCAGTGACTCGCCCCAGCCCGCTGCCCTTGTCCGAGAGCAGCACCAGGCCGGTGTGGCAGGGCAGGTCCGCGGCGCCGGCGACGTCGAGGGAGAGCAGGTCGAGCGTGCCCTCCTCGTAGAGGGTGTCGAGGTCGTCGCTGGGCACGTCCAGCTCGTGCATGCCCGTCCAGCCCGACTCCAGGGCCAGCTCGGCGCGGTACTCCGCGGCGATCAGGCCCACCGACGACGCCTTGACGCGCATGGGCAGGTCCTTGGAGACGAGCGTGACCTCTGCACCCTCGTCGGCCAGGTTCTTGGCCACGGAGAGGATGCGGGTGTCGTTGTCTCCGAGGCGGAAGCCGGCGGGCAGCGCCTCGGGGTTCGTGTGGTTCAGCTCCACACGGATCGAGCCGCCCTCCTCGCCGATGGGCAGGGGGACGTCGAGCATGCCGTGCTTGACCCGCAGGTCGTCGAGGTGGCGCAGTGCGGTCCGGGCGAAGTAGCCGAGCTCGGGGTGGTTCCGCTTGGCCTCCAGCTCGGTGATGACCACGACCGGGATCACGACCTCGTGCTCGTGGAACCGGTTGATCGCTCCCGGGTCGGCCAGCAGGACGCTGGTGTCGAGGACGTAGGTGCGCTGCAGGGCGGTGCTGGGCTGATCGGTCACGACTGCTCCTGGACGGGCCCGCGCGCCACCTGCGCCGGCCCTACTCCTCGATGCGGGTGGGGCGGCTGCACTCAGGGGCGAGCATCAACACTCTTGCAACGTACGTCCGTCACGGCACCGGGACCGGGAGACACGCCAGGGCACGCGTTACGTCGCCGTGAACTCCGGGAGACCTGCCGGGGCGGCCGCTCAGGTGCCGAAGCGCCGCTCACGGGCAGCGTAGGAACGCATCGCCCGCAGCAGGTCGACCCGGCGGAAGGCGGGCCACAGCGCGTCGGAGAAGTAGAACTCGCTGTGCACGCTCTGCCAGAGCAGGAAGCCGGAGAGGCGCTGCTCGCCGGAGGTGCGGATCACCAGGTCGGGATCGGGCTGGCCCTTGGTGTAGAGGTGCTCCGCGATGTCGTCGACGACGAGGGTGGAGGCGACGTCCTCCAGCGACCGGCCCTGGGCGGCCTCGTGCAGCAGCAGGGAACGCATCGCGTCGGTGAGCTCCTGGCGTCCGCCGTAGCCGACGCACACGTTGACCTGCATCGCGGCGCCCTCGCCGGGCGACGCCTCGACCATCGTGCGCAGCCGCTCGGCGGACTCCTGCGGGAGCAGGGCGAGGCTGCCCAGGAGCCGGACCTTCCACCGACCGTCCGCGGACAATCGCGCGACCAGCGCCTCGACGGCGTCGAGGATGCTGGTGAGCTCGACCGCCGGGCGCTGCAGGTTGTCGGTGGAGAGCACCCAGAACGTCACGGTCCCGACGCCGAGGTCGTGGCACCAGTCGAGGAACTCATCGACCTTGGCGGCTCCCGCGTGGTAGCCCTGCTCGAGGTCCATCCGCGCGTCCTTGGCCCACCGGCGGTTCCCGTCGACGATCGCGCCGACGTGCCGAGGGAGGCGTTCGGGGTCGAGCCGACGCAGGATCCTGCGTTCGTAGGCGCCGTACGCCAGATCACTCAGACCCATGCCGCTAATCTCATCACATGCCCCGCACAGACTCCGAGACCGTCAGCGAGGAGCGTGCTGAGACCCTGCGCGAGAACTTCGACGAGATCAAGCCGAAGCTGCGGGGTTGGCTGCACGCGGCCACCGCACCGTTGTCCTTCTTCTCCTTCCTGGTGATGATGGTGATCGCCGACGACGTGAAGGTCCGCGCCGGCGTCGCGGTCTTCATGGTCAGCGCGATGGCGTTGTTCACCTGCAGCGCGCTCTACCACACCAGGCCGTGGTCGGACGAGGCGCGGATGATCTGGAAGCGCATCGACCACGCCAACATCTTCCTGCTCATCGCGGGGTCCTACACGCCGTTCTCGCTGCTCATCCTGGACGCCCGCGAGGCCACCATCATGCTGTCCCTGGTGTGGGGCGGTGCGCTGCTGGGCGTCGCGTTCCGCATCTTCTGGGTGGGCGCGCCGCGCTGGATCTACGTGCCGCTCTACATCATGCTCGGCTGGGCGGCGGTGCTGTACTGGGGCGAGTTCACCGCGAACTCCTCCACGGCCGTCCTGACGATGTTGGTCGTCGGTGGCGGGCTCTACACGCTCGGCGCGCTGGCCTACGGCTTCAAGTGGCCCAACCCGTGGCCGCGCTGGTACGGCTTCCACGAGATCTTCCACACGATGACGATCGCCGCCTTCATCGTCCACTACATCGGCGTCAGCCTGCTCGCCTACCAGACCCGATGAGCGTCCCGGCGCAGTCCGGGCTCGACATTGCGACAGGCGCCTCGCCCGACGACGTCTACGACGCGATCACGACGTGGGTGAAGGATCGCGGCCTGACGCTGTACCCGGCCCAGGACGAGGCGATCCTCGAGCTGGTCTCCGGCTCCAACGTCGTCCTCGCCACCCCGACCGGCTCGGGCAAGAGCCTCGTGGCCACGGCGGGCATGGCCGCGGCCCTCGCCCGCGACGAGTGCACGGTCTACACCGCCCCGATCAAGGCACTGGCCAGCGAGAAGTTCTTCGACCTGTGCGCCGTCTTCGGCCCGGAGAACGTCGGCATGCTCACCGGCGACGCCTCCGTCAACGCCGACGCTCCGATCATCGCGGCGACGGCCGAGGTGCTGGCCAACCTGGCTCTGCGCGAGGGCGAGACGGCGGACGTCGGCCTCGTGGTGATGGACGAGTTCCACTACTACGCCGACCCGGACCGTGGCTGGGCCTGGCAGGTCCCCCTGCTGGAGCTGCCGCACGCACAGTTCCTGCTGATGTCCGCCACACTCGGAGACACGACGCGGCTGGAGCAGGACCTCGCGCGGCGCACCGGACGCGAGACCGCGGTCGTGTCGTCGAGCGAGCGGCCCGTGCCGCTCGTGACGTCGTACGTGACGACCCCCGTCCAGGACACCGTGACCGAGCTCGTCGAGACCCACCAGGCCCCGGTCTACATCGTCCACTTCACCCAGGCGTCCGCGCTGGAGCGCGCCCAGGCCCTCAGCAGCGTGAAGCTGGCGAGCCGGGAGCAGCGCGACGCCATCGCCGAGGCGATCGGCTCCTTCCGGTTCAGCTCCGCCTTCGGCAAGACACTCTCGCGTCTGGTGCGCATGGGCATCGGCGTGCACCACGCGGGGATGCTGCCGCGGTACCGACGCCTCGTGGAGACCCTTGCCCAGCAGGGCCTGCTGGCCGTCGTGTGCGGCACCGACACCCTCGGGGTCGGCATCAACGTGCCCATCCGGACCGTGCTGTTCAGCGGCCTGGCCAAGTACGACGGCCGTCGCCAGCGCCAGCTGCAGGTGCGCGAGTTCGCGCAGATCGCCGGGCGCGCCGGGCGTGCCGGGTTCGACACGACGGGGTCGGTCGTCGTGCAGGCCCCGGACCACGAGGTGGAGAACCTCAAGGCGCTCGCCAAGGCCGGCGACGACCCCAAGAAGCGTCGCAAGGTGGTGCGCAAGAAGCCCCCCGAGGGGCGCGTCACGTGGAGCGAGGCGACCTTCGAGAAGCTGACCACCGGCACGCCGGAGCCGCTCACCTCCCGGCTGCAGGTGAGCCACTCGATGGTACTGAACCTGCTGGCCCGGCCCGGCGACGCCCGGGCGGCGCTGGAGCGCCTCGTCCACGAGAGCGACGAGGACGAGGCCACGCAGGAGCGGATGCTCGCGGAGGTCGAGGGCATCGTGGAGTCCCTGCTCTCCGGCGGCGTGGTGGAACAGGTCGATCCGCCCGACGACGAGGGCCGGACGCTGCGACTCACGATCGACCTGCAGCGCGACTTCGCCCTCAACCAGCCGCTCTCGCCGTTCGCGGTGGCCGCGCTGGAGCTGCTGGACCGCGAGGCACCTGACTACGCCCTCGACGTCGTCTCGGTCATCGAGGCGACGCTGGAGGACCCGAGGCCGATCATCCGGGCCCAGCGCGACCGGGCCCGGGGGGAGGCCGTGGCCGAGATGAAGGCCGACGGCATCGAGTACGAGGAACGGATGGAGGCCCTGGAGGACGTCGAGCACCCCAAGCCTCTGCGCGACGAGCTCGAGGCAGCCTACGAGACCTACCGGCAGGGCCACCCGTGGGTGGCCGACCACGAGCTGCGGCCCAAGTCGGTCGTCCGCGAGATGGCCGAACGGGCGATGACGTTCTCCGAGGTCGTGTCGGAGTACGGCCTCGCGCGCTCGGAGGGGGTCGTGCTGCGCTACCTCTCCGACGTCTACCGCGCACTGTCGCGCACCGTGCCGCAGGCCGCCCGGACCGAGGAGCTCATCGACATCATCGAGTGGCTCGGCGAGCTGGTCCGCCAGACCGACTCCAGCCTGCTCGATGAGTGGGAGGACCTCGTCGATCCCAAGGACCCGGCGTCGGTGGAGCGGGCCCGCGAGGTGGCCGAGGAGGGTCGACCTGCCCACGCGGTCACCCGCAACGAACGGGCCTTCCGGGTGCTGGTGCGCAACGCGGCGTTCCGACGGGTGGAGCTGGCGGCCCTGCGCCGCTGGGAGCCCCTCGCCGAGCTCGACCCCGAGGTCGACTGGGCCGCGGCGATGCAGGACTACGCCGCGGAGTACCCCGACCTCGGCACCGGTGCGCAGGCCCGAGGCCCGGCGATGTTCTCGGTGCGGGTGGAGGACCGGACCTGGCACGTGCGGCAGACCTTCGACGACCCCGAGGGCCACCGCGACTGGGGCTTCTCCGCCACCGTGGACCTCGACGCCAGCGACGAGGTCGGCGAGGCCGTCCTCATCGTGACGGACGTCGGCCCCCTCTGACCCACCGGATCGGTGCCTCAGCAACCGAAAGGTGGCTCCTGGGGATCCGTCGGTGCCTCAGCAACCGGATACCGGTCCATTCGGTTGCTCACGCACCGATCCACCCGTCACCGACCGGCATCAGCTCTCGGCAGCTGCGAGGGCGTCGGGGTCGGTGACGGGGAGCGCGCACACGAAGTCGCGGCAGACGAACGCCGTGGCCAGGCCGTCGACGGCCTCGCGACCGGCCAGCAGCGGCACCTCGTCCGACCCTGATGCCGACGCCACCACGACGGCACCGGGAGTGCCGCGCAGCAGCGCGGCCCGGTGCATGGCGTCGCGGTCCGGCCCGACGACAGCGATCTCCTCCGGGCCGGCCAGCACGGCCTCGGCGGCGGCAAGCGTCCAGCCGGCGAACCGCGGGACCTGTCGGCCGATCTCGGCGGCCGAGGCGATCGCCGACTCCGCACCCTCCCGGTAGCGCTGCTCCCCCGTCACGGCGGCAGCCGCGAGAAAGGCGTGCGCGACCGCCGACGTCCCCGACGGGTGTGCGTTGTCCGAGGCGTCCTGGGGCCGCACCACGAGCTGCTCGGCATCGTCGGCGGTGTCGAAGAAGCCACCCTCGGGGTCCACGAAGTGATCGAGCACCCGGTCCAGCAACGCTTCGGCCCGTCTCAGCCAGACCGGGTCGCCCGTGATGCCCAAGACGGCGACGAACGCCTCCGCCACGCAGCCGTGGTCCTCCAGGACGGCTGCGGTGGCGCCGGCGACGCCGTCACGCGAGGTCCGCACGAACGGACCCTCGTCGACGCCGTGGAGGTCGGCCAGGAGCGCGGCCGCCGTGATGGCCGCCTCGGCGTAGCGCGGCTCGTCGAACAGGACCGATGCCTCGGCCAGGGCGGTGACGGCGAGCCCGTTCCAGGCCGCGACGACCTTGTCGTCACGCGCCGGACGGGTGCGCGTCGAGCGCTCGCGGAGCAGACGCTCCCGGACGTCGGCCCACCGCTCGACGTCGTCGGGGTCCTCGCGCAGCTGCAGCGTGGAGAAGCCCCGCTCGAAGGTGCCGGGGCCGGTGACCCCGAGCAGGCGGGTGGCCCACGCCCCGTCCTTGGCGCCCAAGACCTTCATCAGCTGGTTGGGATTCCAGACGTAGAACGTGCCCTCGTGACCATCGGAGTCCGCATCGAGCGCCGAGGCGAACCCGCCCTCGGGCGTGCGCAGCTCGGCCAGGAGGAAGTCCGCCGTCTCCCGGGCGACCCGCCCGGCCGGCCCGGGTGCCCCTGACGCGTCCCCGACACCCGCCTCGACGCGCAGGAGGTGCAGGTACACCCGCAGCAGCTGGGCGTTGTCGTAGAGCATCTTCTCAAAGTGCGGCACCCGCCAGAACCGGTCGACGCTGTAGCGCGCGAACCCGCCGGCGAGCTGGTCGTACGTCCCGCCGCGTGCCATCGCGTCGGTCGTGGAACGCACCACCTCCAGCGTCCGGGCGGCACCGGTGCGGGCGTGCTGGCGCAGGAGGAACTCCAGCACCATCGAGGGTGGGAACTTGGGGCTGGCGCCGAATCCACCGGCCTCGTCGTCGTGCTGGTCCACGAGGGCCGCGGCGGCGTCGTCCAACGCCTGCGAGGTCAGCGCTCCCCCGCGGGCGTCCATCGGCTCGCGCAGGTGCTCCAGCACGTCGCCACCGACCTGCAGCACCTCCTCGCGCCGGTTCTCCCAGGCGTCGGCCAGTCCCTGCAGGACCTGCGTGAAGGCCGGCATGCCCTGACGGGGCTCCGGCGGGAAGTACGTCCCGGCGAAGAACGGCCTGCCGTCGGGGGTCAGCACGCAGGTCATGGGCCAGCCGCCCTGGCCGGTCATCGCCTGGGTGGCACGCATGTACACCGCGTCGACGTCAGGACGCTCCTCGCGGTCGACCTTGACGTTGATGAAGTGATCGTTCATGAAGGCCGCGGTGCCGGCGTCCTCGAACGACTCGTGCGCCATCACGTGGCACCAGTGGCAGGCGGCGTACCCGACGCTCAGCAGGATCGGCCGGTCGAGCTCCTGCGCGACGGCCTGTGCCTGCGGCCCCCACTCCCACCAGTCGACCGGGTTCTCGGCGTGCTGCAGCAGGTAGGGCGAGGTTGCCGTGGCGAGCCTGTTCGTCATGCGTCCATCCTCGTCCACCGGTGGTCGCGCTCGGCCAGGCCGTCCGACCTCACCGGCCCCGGGGCCTCGACCCCTCAGCTGAGGACGTCCTTGCGGGCGAACAGGACGAAGGACACCGTGAGCAGCACGACGGAGTAGGCGATCGACCACAGGGCACCCGAGGTCATGCCCGACCAGTCGATGTCTCGCTGCAGCGCGTCGGCCCACGCGAACTGCCCGTGCGTGGGAAGCGCCTGACGGAGGTCACCGAGGGCCGGGATGGCATCGAGGATGTTGGAGACGATCGTCAGCAGCACCGCGCTGCCGACGGCGCCGAGGGGCGCGTCGGTGAGCACCCCGACGAGGAACGCGAGCGCGGCGACGAAGAACAGGCTGACGAAGAGGTAGGCCACCACCAGCGCGAGCCGCGGCGCGAGCTCGCCCCACGAGAGCTGCTCACCGGACGGTCCGCGGTAGGAGTCCGTCCCGTAGGCCACCCACCCGACCACCAGGCACCACAGCGGCAGCAGGACCAGCGCAGCGAGGCTCGTCAGCGACGCGACCGCGAGCTTGACCCGGAGCAGCCTGCCACGAGGCACCGGCGCCGCGAGCAGGTAGCGCAGCGTCGCCCAGCTGGCCTCGGCCGGCACGGCGTCGCCGGCGAAGAGTGCGACGAGCACCACCAGCAGGAAGCCCGTCGACGCGAACAGCGCGAACACCGCCAGGTTGGCCGGCCCGACCTGCGCGAGGTCGACGAAGCTGGTGCCGCCACCCTCGTCGTTCCCGTCCGAGCCGAGGGCGAAGGCCCCGACCAGCAGGAGCGGCAGGAGCAGGACGAACCCGAAGGACAGCCTGGTGCGGCGACGGCCGAGCTGTCGGCCGATCTCCGCGCGCAGTGGCAGCGGCCTCGGCCGACGTGGCTGGGGCCTGGGCTGCCGCGGCTGGGCCGGGCGTGACGAGACGGCGCTCACGACGGCACCTCCTGCTCGACCTGCGCGGGCTCGCCGCCTCCGACCAGGGCCATGAAGACCTCCTCGAGGTGGCGTCGGCCGTCAACCGAGGAGACCGGCACGCCGTTCTCGACCAGGGTCGCGACGAGCCGGGGGCGCTCGACCGTGCCGCGGACGCGGAGCCGACCATCGGGCTCGACCTCGACGTCGGAGACGCCCTCGACCGGACGCAGCACCTCGGCTGCAGCGTCCGGGTCGCCTCCCTCGACGGAGACGAGCGTCGACCCGGACTCCTGCACGAGGTCGGCCACCGCTCCCTCGAGCACCACACGACCGCGGTGCATCACCACGACGTGGCTGCAGGTCTGCTCGACCTCGGACAGCAGGTGGCTCGAGACGACGACCGTGCGCCCACCGGCGGCGTACCGCGCGAGGATGCCGCGCATGGCGCGGATCTGCGGCGGGTCGAGACCGTTCGTCGGCTCGTCCAGCAAGAGCAGCTCCGGCAGTCCCAGCATGGCCTGGGCGATGCCCAAGCGCTGGCGCATGCCCTGGCTGTACGAGCGGACCGGTCGCTCGGCGGCGGCCCCCAGGTCAGCGGTGGCGAGTGCCTCCTCGACGCCGGCCTCGTCGTCGGATCGTCCGGTCGCGGCCCAGTAGGCGTGCAGATTGGCGCGGCCGCTGAGGTGCGGCAGGAAGCCGGGACCCTCGATCAGGGCGCCGACCCGGGCCAGCACCGGCGCGCCGGCGGTGACCTCTCGGCCGAGGACGTGGACGGTGCCCTCGTCGGCCTTCATCAGCCCGACGAGCATGCGCATCGTGGTGGTCTTGCCGGCGCCGTTGGGTCCGAGCAGACCGACGACCTGGCCACGCTCGGCACGCCACGTCACACCGTCGACGGCACGGAAGCCGCTGGCGTACTCCTTGACCAGGCCGTTCACGGCCAGGGGGACCTCACGCAGGTCGTCGACCACCGCGGTCGGTCGGTGCCGGCGGCGTGACCACAGCATCGTGCCCGCGGCAGCGAGCGCCAGGAGTGCGACGGCGACCACGAGGGGCGTGGGGGCGAGCGCCCCGGTGCCGGCGGCCCGCTGCGCGTCGACGACGGGCACCTGGACGGCTGCCGCGTCAGTGAGCGCCACACGGTAGGTGCGGGCATCGTTCGGGACGGCGTACGCCGCATCGGTGCTGGACACCACGATCCGCAGCGTCTGGTCCCGCTCGATGCGGTACACCGAGGCGGGCAGGGCGACGTCCACCTCGCGTGCCTGACCGGGCGTGAGCTCCTCGAGCCGGACGGGCGACACCAGCTGACGCGGGAGCGCTGCTGTTCCGTCGGCGTC
This sequence comes from Aeromicrobium sp. CF4.19, assembly GCF_051262555.1. Classification (NCBI taxonomy): domain Bacteria; kingdom Bacillati; phylum Actinomycetota; class Actinomycetes; order Propionibacteriales; family Nocardioidaceae; genus Aeromicrobium; species Aeromicrobium sp. CF4.19. The sequence goes on from NZ_JBIMEU010000004.1 coordinate 27,773, forward strand.
AGCGACCCACGCCGAGACGAAGAGCGTCGCGTCGGTGGTCGTCGAGGTGACGGACAGGCGCACGCGAGGCGATCCGACGACGGTCGTGGTGGACTCGAGGGGCTCGGTGCCGAAGGCCGCCGACTGACCCGGCAGCACGGCCAGCGCGTAGCCCGCACCCCCGACCCCAGACGCCGCCGAGAGCAGCGGGCCGGTGCCGGGCAGGCTCGTGACGGCCGCCGGCTCGCCACCGGGCGGGGAGAGCACGGGATGGGGGTCCCCGGTCAGCGCGAGGTCCAGCTCCTCGGACGTGGCGTAGTCGGGCGCCGAGAGCTGCTCCGGAGCACCGTCCTCGAGGATCGACTGCGGCAGCACGAACGTGAAGTCGTCGCCCGGGTCGTCGCCCCCGCGGAGGTGGTGGTCGAACCACGCCAGCGCCGGCTCGGTGAGCTCCGAGCCTGCCGCGTCGGCGCCCGTGCCGTCGTGCCCGCCGTCGATCCAGTGCACGGCGACGGTGGTGCCGTTCACCGCAATGCCGCGGGCGTTGGCGTCGGCCTGGTCGAGCCCGAAGAGCGAGTCCTGCAGGCCCTGGACGATCAGGGTCGGGGCAGTGACCCGATCGAGCAGCGGCGCGGGCGACGAACGTCCCAGGAGGTCCAGGGCTGCCTCCGTGGGTCGGCCGGACGTGGCCACGTCCTGGTAGACAGCACAGACGTCATCGGCGAAGCGACCGCACGACGGGTCGATGTCCGGCTCGGGCTCAGTGCCGGTGGCACCGGGTCCGGCAGGCGCACCGCCGAGCCCGGAGGCGAAGAGCAGCGAGGCCCACCGACGCTTGAAGACTCCGGCGTCGGCCGCCGGGGTGGACGCGGCGGGCGTCCGCGGTGACGCGTCGTCCCCGGCGGCCGCGTTCTGGGGGAACAGGCTCTGACCCAGGTCGTTCCAGGTGATGGCCGGCACGATCGCATCGACCCGGTCGTCGCTGCCTGCCGCCATCAACGTGACAGCGCCGCCGTAGGACGCTCCGGCGATTCCCACGCGCGGGTCCCCGGCCCCGTCGAGGCGCACGTCGTCCCGGGCCGCGAGCACGTCGATCATCGCGGACACGTCGGCGACCTCGAAGTCGGGCGAGTCGAGGTGGATGAGCCCGCCCGACGCGCCGAAGCCGCGTGCGGTGTAGGTCAGGACGACGTACCCGTCGGCGGCCACCTCGCGTGCCTGGTCGGCGACGCTCTCCTTGCTCCCGCCGAAGCCGTGGGTGAGCACCACCGCCGCACGGCGCCCGTCACGGTCGGCCCCGGCGGCGTCGGCCGCGGGGACGAACACCGAGGCGTCGAGCTCGACGACCGCCCCGTCCGGCTCCGGTCCGGCCGGGATGCTCAGCGTGGTCTCGGTGATCTCGACCGCGTCATCGCCGAAGGCGTGCACCGAGGCGACGGTGGCCACGGCCACCAGTCCCAGCGCCGCCGCGACGACGAGGGCCCCGGCCCTGCGTCCGCGACGTCCGACCATGCTGCAGTCTTACCCGACCCTCCAACATGACGCTCGACGACGGCGAGACCGGCGGGCGCGCGGACGTCGACGACATCCCGACGGCATCAGGTCGGTCTGGTTCGCGTCGCGTCGGTCGCCGCGGGCGGAACGGTCAGTCGCGTGGGTCTGCGCCGTGGTCCTCGGACGTGGCGGGCTCATCGCCCTCCCACGGCTGGTTGGCACGTCGGGTGTGCTTGGCGAACGAGCGCACGAGCACGAACACGCCCAGGCACAGGAGCACCACCACGATGAGCGCGACCCACCCGGGCTTGACGATGTCGGGATCCAGCCCCGGCTGGTCCTGACCGGCCAGCAGCACCACGAGCTCACCCATGAACCCAGCCTACGCCCGCGACGGCGAGACCCGGACCGCCGGAGTCAGCGCAGGCCCGCGAAGAGGTCGTCCTCCGGGAGCTCGGACTCGACCTCGGAGCGGACCAGCTCGAAGTCCTCCGTCGGCCACGCCTCGGCCTGGACCTCCCGCGGGATCGAGAACCAGAAGCCGTTGGGGTCGATCTGCGTCGCGTGGGCGAGCAGCGCCTGGTCGCGCACCTCGAAGAAGTCGGCGCACGGGACCCGCGTCGTGACGCGCTTCTCGTGCTCCTCGTCGATCTCCCACTTCGCCAGCCGCTCGGCGTACGGGGACTCCAGGCCGTGCCGCAGGACCGCTTCGTGGATGGCCGTGACGCGCGCATGGCTCCAGCCGAAGTGGTAGTAGAGCTTCTTGACCTGCCACGGCTCGCCGGCGTCGGGGTAGCGCTCGGGGTCCGCCGCCGCCTCGTAGGCGTGCAGGCTGATCTCGTGGCACTTGATGTGGTCCGGGTGCGGGTAGCCGCCGTTCTCGTCGTACGTGGTCATGACGTGCGGACGGAAGGAGCGGATCAGGCGCACCAGCGGCTCGGCCGCCTCCTCCAGCGGGACGAGCGCGAAGCACCCCTCGGGCAACGGCGGCTTGGGGTTGCCCTCGGGCCACCCGGAGTCGACCCAGCCGAGCCAGTCCTGGCGGACGCCGAGGACCTCGCGCGCGCGATCCATCTCCTCGCGACGGATCTGGGCGATGAGCTCGGGGTCGTCGAGGATGCCGGGGTGGTCGAAGCTCGGGTTGAGCACGCTCCCCCGCTCGCCACCGGTACAGGTGGCGACGTGCACGTCGACCCCTTCCGCCACGTACTTCGCCGTCGAGGCGGCACCCTTGCTGGACTCGTCGTCCGGGTGCGCGTGCACGTGCATCAACCGCAGCTGCTCAGTCACGTTCCCAGTCAACCACCGCGGCCCCCCATATCTTCCCTCGGACCGGCACCGGTTCGGCCCGCGCCGCGCTGCGGGAGCGACCGGCTGGGCGATGTCCGGGTTGCCCAGGCACCGGTCCGGTGCAGATCGTGAGGGCGACGAGCGTGCCCGCCACCGGCTTCGCCCACCCTGAGAGAATGGGCCGGTGAGCACCCTCGACGACCGCTACGGCACGCGTCGGGCGCCCCGTTGGTTCTGGCCCGTCTTCGCCGCCGTGGGCATCGCCCTCGGCGTGGCGTGGGCCGCCTGGGTGGCCCTCGACGAGGCCCCGGTGAGCGCCGAGCTGTACGCGTACGAGGTCGTGAGCGACAGCCGGACCGTCGTCACGCTCGACGTCCGCCGGCCCGAGCCCGTGGCAGTCACGTGCACCGTCCAGGCCCAGGCGCTCGACGCCTCCGTCGTCGGCGAGCGGACCGTCGAGCTCGATGCCTCCGAGCGCCCCAGTATCCGTCTGGAGATCGACATCGAGACCCAGAGCCGGGCCGTCACGGGGATCCTGAGGACGTGCCGCGCGGCCTGAGGACTGCTAGTCTCGTCGTTCAACCCCAGGCAGGTGCCTGGGGTTCCGTACGTCGAAGGAGCCGCACATGACGCAGCCCACCGAGACCGACACCATCTGGGTCACCCAAGAGGCCTACGACCGGTTGGCCGAGGAGCTCGAGCACCTCAAGGGTGACGTGCGTGCCGACATCACCGCCAAGATCGCCGCCGCGCGCGACGAGGGCGACCTCAAGGAGAACGGCGGCTACCACGCTGCCCGCGAGGAGCAGGGCAAGATCGAGGGCCGGATCCGCCAGCTGGAGGACATGCTCCGCCGCGCCGAGGTCGGTGACAAGCCCGCCGACGACGGTCTCGTCGAGGCCGGCATGCGCGTCACGATCCGCTTCTCCGGGGACACCGAGACCGAGACGTTCCTGCTCGGCTCACGCGAGCTGCTCAGCATGGACTCCGCCGTCGACCTCGACGTCTACTCGCCCACCTCCCCGCTGGGTGCCGCGCTCCTGGGCCACCAGGTCGGCGACGAGGTGTCCTACGAGGCCCCCAACGGCAACACCCTCACCGTCGAGGTCGTCGAGGCCAAGCCCTTCTGACCACCCCGCCTCAGCGCAGGTCGTAGCCCAGCCCGGTCAGCCGCTCGCGGACCGCGTCGCGGTGGTCCGGCCCACGCGTGGCGGCCTCGATGGCCACCTCGACCTCTCGGACGCCGAGGGAGTCCGCGGACCGGTCGTGCGCCACGTCCAGCACGTTGATCCCGTTGGCGGCGAGCTCGCTGAGCAGGCTCATCAACGAGCCCGGGCGGTCGGAGAAGCGCACCCGAAGGTGCATGAAGCGTCCGGCGGCCGACAGCCCGTGCCGGATGACGTCCAGCAGCACGAGGGCGTCGATGTTGCCACCGGACAGGACCGAGACGATCGGGCCGCGGAAGGCGTCCGGGCGGTCCAGGATCGCGGCGACGCCTGCTGCCCCGGAAGGCTCGACGAGCATCTTGGCGCGCTCGAGCAGCCCGATGAGCGCCTGGCTCATGGACTCCTCGCTCACCGTGACGACCTCGTCGAGCTGCTCGGCGATGACCTCGAAGGGCACCAGGCCCGGCTGGGCCACGGCGATGCCGTCGGCCATCGTCGGCCCCATCGTGCCCCGCACGGGACGACCTTCGGCGAGCGACCCGGGGTAGGCGGCGGCGTCCTCGGCCTGCACGCCGACCACCCGGACGTCAGGACGTCGGTCGCGCAGCAGGGAGATGCCCGCGGCCAGCCCTCCGCCGCCGAGGGGCACCACCACGGTGCAGACGTCGGGCAGCTGCTCGAGGATCTCCAGGCCCACCGTGCCCTGCCCGACGAGGATGTCGGTGTGGTCGAACGGGTGGATCAGCACCGCGCCCGTCTCCTCGGCGATCTCCTGCGCGCGCACCAGGGCCTCGGTGACCCCCGCACCTGCGAACTCCACGTGCGCGCCGTACCCCAGCGTCGCCTGCACCTTCGGCAGGGCGGCCCCATCAGGCATCACGATCGTGGCGCGGCAGCCGAGCAGCTGGGCGGCCAGGGCCACGCCCTGCGCGTGGTTGCCGGCGCTCGCAGCCACCACGCCGCGGGAGCGCTCGGCGGCGTTGAGCCGGGCGATGCGCACGTAGGCGCCGCGGATCTTGAACGACCCGGTGCGCTGGAGGTTCTCGCACTTGAGGAAGACCGGGGTCGACGTCTTGGTGCTGAGCCAGCGGGAGTGGGCCAGCGGCGTCTCCTCCACCACCTGGTCGAGCATCGACCTGGCCTGCTCGACGTCCGTCAGCCGGACCGTCACGAGGCGTTCCCGGGTCCGCTCATGGGCCCCTGGTGGTCGGAGTCCTGCCCCAGGACCGCATCGGGTGGAGGTTCCTCCGGCAGGCCGTCGGGTTGCAGCGGTGCGCCGGCCTCGGCCGCCAGGTGACGCACGACGCCGTTGAGGCACGCGACGAGCGGCACGGCCACCAGGGCGCCGACGATGCCGCCGACGGTGATGCCGCCGACGATGGCCAGGATGATCGCCAGCGGGTGGACCGCCACGAAGTGCCCCATCAGGAAGGGCTGCAGCACGTTCGACTCCACCTGCTGCACCACGATCACGGCGAGCAGCATGATCGCCGCGGTGAGCGGCCCCTGGGCCACGAGGGCGACCGCCACCGCCACGAAGCCCGAGAGCAGGGCGCCGATGACGGGGACGAACGCTCCGATGAAGACCAGCACACCGATGGCGAAGGCCAGCGGCACGCCCAGGACCCAGGCGGAGACGGCGATCCCGACGGCATCGATGAAGGCGACCATCACGGTCGCCCGCACGAAGCTGGTGAGGTTCTGCCAGGCGGCCGCGCCCGAGGAGTTCACCTTGGCCCGAGACGCACGCGGGAACAGCGTGACGACAAAGGCCCAGATCCGGTCACCTTCGTAGAGGAAGAAGAAGATGGCGAAGAGCGCGATGAAGAACCCGGTCACGAAGTTCGTCAGCGTGAGGCCGATGGCGGCGACCCGGTCGACGGCACCGTTCTGCCCGAACGTGGCGATGGCGTCCTGCACGCCCTCGATGGACGTGGCGAGCTGTCGATCGCTGAGGTTCAGGGGTCCGTCCTGCGCCCAGGCCTGCATCTCGGCGATGCCGGCGACGACCTGGGTTCGCAGGTCGTCGAACTGCGTGGACAGCTGCTGGCCCACCAGGGTGAGCAGGCCGAAGACGGCCAGCACCAAGAGGATCACCGCGATCAACGCGGCCAGCAGCCGGGGCAGTCCCCAGCGCTCCAGCCGGTCGACGACGCCGATCGCCAGCGCCGTCCCGAGCAGCGCGACGGCGATCGGGATGCTGATCTCGGAGAAGAAGCCGAGGAGCCAGAAGACGCCGTACCCTGCCGCGGCGATGAGGATCAGCCGCCAGGCCCACTGGGCGGCGACCTCGATCCCGAACGGCACCTCGTGGCGTGTACTCACCGCTGCGCTTCCCTCACGTCAGAGAGACTATGCGACGGCGTACGCTGTTTGAGTGAGGTGGTCACGTTGATCTTCGGAACCCGCAAGACCGAGCTGCCCGACGCAGCGCACGCCCTGCCCGGCCGCGACACGCGCGCCCACGACGTGGGCAGTCGCCATGCCGTGCTCGGCACGCCGATCGAGACCGAGGTCCCGGACGGCATGCAGGAGACGGTCTTCGGACTCGGCTGCTTCTGGGGCGAGGAGAAGACCTTCTGGGAGGTACCGGGCGTGTGGTCCACCTCGGTGGGCTACGCCGGCGGCCAGACCCCCAACCCCACGTACGACGAGGTGTGCTCCGGTCGGACCGGGCACGCCGAGGTGGTGCGGGTCGTCTTCGACCCGGAGCAGGTCACCTACGAGCAGCTCCTGGGCACCTTCTGGGAGAACCATGACCCCACGCAGGGGATGCGCCAGGGCAACGACCGCGGGTCGCAGTACCGCTCCATCATCTTCACCACGACGCCCGAGCAGGCCGCGGCCGCCGAGGCCTCGCGCGAGCTGTACCAGCAGAAGATGACCGCAGCGGGGTTCGGCCGGATCACCACCTCCATCGTGCCGCTCGATGAGTACTTCTATGCCGAGGAGCAGCACCAGCAGTACCTCGCGAAGAATCCCTTCGGCTACTGCCCCCTGCACTCCACCGGCGTCTCCTACGCCTGAGCGTCTGGTGAGCGCACGTCTGCGGCCGTCGTAGGCTGCGGACGTGAGCGTGCCCGAGGCGTCCGGACCCTTCCCCCAGCGGCGCACGCTGGGTGTCCTGTCCGCCGTGCAGGTGGTCGGCGGCATCGGCAACGGTGCCGGGCTGGCCATCGGGGCGCTGCTGGTCAAGGACGTCTCCGGATCCTCCGGGTGGGCCGGGACGGCGACGGTGGCCCTCACCCTCGGCTCGGCACTGGCCACGCTCCCCCTCGCCTCGCTGGCCGTCGCCCGCGGACGACGGCCAGCCCTGACCCTGGGCTGGCTGGTGGGCGCGGCAGGTGCCGCCGTGGTGGTGCTCGGTGCGGCGCGCGTCTCGTTGCTGATCGTGCTGCTCGGCCTGCTGCTGTTCGGCGTCAGCACGGCCGCGAGCCTGCAGTCCCGGTTCGCGGCGGTGGACCGGGCCGAGGCCCGCAGCACCGGTCGCTCCCTCTCCCTCGTCGTGTGGGCCATGACCGTCGGCGCCGTGGCCGGGCCCAACCTCACCGGACCCGGGGCCGCCCTCGGCCGGGCCACGGGTGTGCCGGAGCTGGCCGGCCCGGCCTTGTTCTCCCTCGCGGCCTTCGCCGTGGCCGGCGTGCTGACGATGCTCTTCCTGCGCCCCGACCCGCTGCCGCCCGCGGCCCGGGGCGATGACTCCCCGGCCCCGCGGGGTCTGCGCTCCGCACTGCCGCACCTGCACGGACCGGCGGCCACGGCCGTCTACGCGATCGGGACCGCCCACGCCGTGATGGTGTCCGTCATGGCCCTGACACCAGTTCACATGCAGGACCACGGGGCCGCGCTGGAGATCATCGGCCTGACCATCAGCCTGCACATCGCCGGGATGTACGCCCTCTCACCCGTGATGGGCTGGCTGTCGGACCGCTGGGGCCCGGCCCGCACGATCCTCGCCGGTCAGCTCGTCCTGGTGGCGGCGGTGGCCGTCGCCGGCACGTCGGGACGTTCGGAGGTCCAGATCACCATCGGTCTGGTGCTGCTGGGCCTGGGCTGGTCCGCCACCGTCATCGCCGCAGCCGTGCTGCTGACCCGCAGCGTCGACCCGGCAGCCCGCACGGCCGTGCAGGGTGTCAGCGACATGACGATGAGCCTGGCCGGGGCAGCCGGCGGCCTGATCGGCGGCCTCGTCGTGGCGTGGCAGGGCTACGGCGTGCTCAACGCCGCCGCGGGGCTGCTCGTGGTGCCGGTCGTCGTGCTGGTGCTGGCGGGGCGGCGCACCGCCGAGCAGGTCAGCGCCGGAGCACCGTGAAGCGCACCCAGTCCACGGCGCCCAGCACGTAGCGGAACCACCAGTCCTCGACCCTGTCCACGACGGCGTACCAGGCGTCGACGACCCGGTCCGTCACCGGCGCCGTGAGGTCGCCGAGGAGGAATCCGAGGCCCTCCCACTTCTCGTCGCTCAGGAACAGCCCGGTGAGGGCGATGACGACCAGCGCCGACCACGGGGTGGCCAGCACGACGCCGAAGAGCACGTTCACCACGATGGCGGCCACCACGAAGAGGTCCCGCGTGAACGGGCGCAGCAGGGAAGGCACGAAGAACAGCTGGACCACCAAGACGGACCAGGTGACCAGGGCCAGCGGGACGGTCGCGCTGCCGAGCAGGTCAGCGAGCCACGGGAACGGGCGGAACTCCGGCAGCTGCAGCGTCGAGTACAACGCGGTGCCCTGCTGCCACGACGTCTGCGCCACCTTGTCCAGCCCACCCGCGAGGTACGCGAGCGCCACCTGCGTGCCGAGACCGATGAGTCCGATGTTGTGCAGGCCGGTCCGCAGCCACTCCGGCACGGCCTGGTCGGCCTCGCCGCCCTCGAGCCGCGCCGCGTCGAGTGACCACACGTCGGCGGCGCGCACGAGCAGCAGCCACAGCAGCGCGATGCGCAGGAGGTTGTCAGAGGCGGCGGACAGCAGCGGGTTCTGGCCCGTGACGGCGATGAAGCCCACGAGCAGCACCACGTTGGCGGCCTTGGCTCGCCACCCGAGCACGAACGCCACGGCGGCGAGCATCACCAGGACGTAGATGGCTGTGAGGATGTCCGCGCTCACCCCGTCGAGCAGCGCGATCTCCGGGAAGCGGCTGACGGCACGGTTCGGCTCGGCCCACAGAGAAGCGTCCCCGACCCACATCTGGCGGTTGCCGAAGTTGGTCGCCAGGAGCCCGAGGACGGCCAGCCCGACGCCGATGCGCGCCGCCGCGACGGCGTGCGGGGCGTGCCGTGTGCTGGTCAGCCAGTGCACGGCGCGACCACGGGCGCCCCCGGTCTTCTCGGCAACTCGCCTGCCCACCTCAGCTCCCCCTCACGTAGTCGTCGAACGCTGCCTGCGCCTGCTCGCTGCCCCGGTCCACCGTGCGCCACCCGACGTCGAACCAGGCGAGCTCCTCGTCGCGGATCGTGCGATCGTCCCGCTCGTTCCTGGGTGGCACGGTCCGTCGTCCGATCCGGTACTGCACCTGCACGACGCGCTGCTCCTCGCTGGCCTGCGTGTAGAGCGACGCGAAGCGCGTGGCCATGGTGTCCAACCGCAGGTACCGCTGCACCGCCGATGCCGCGACACCCTCATCCAGCAGCACCCCCTGGAGCGCGCCGACGTCCTTGCCCGCGTAGGAGTCCTGCACCCGCTGACGGCCGGCATTGCCGAGGTCGAACATGACCCCGTTGAGGTTGGTCGCCAGGCGACGGGAGGCGGACCGCATCCGCTCGGGGGTGAGGTCCAGCCGGGCAGCATCGGCGTCGGCCTTCGTGACGTCGATCCACTCCGTGTCCTCGACCTCCTCGGGCCCGGTTCGCACCCTGGCCCGCACCCACAGCGCCTCGTCGACGCGCTGGGCACTGGGCTCCAGGACGTCCCAGGACTGCTGGAAGTAGGGGTTGACGTAGAAGGAGAGCCGGCCCGGGCCGGCGGCGTCACGGACCGGCCCGTCGGGGGCCAGCCACAGCGCGATGATCACCGAGTGGGCGACGGCGAGGACCGCGAGCGCCAGGACGAGCGCAGAGCGCCATCCGCCGGGCACGGCAGCGTCGTCCTCGTGCTCGGGCATGCGGCCATCCTAGGACTCGGTGCAGGCATGACAACGACCTCTGCCCGGTGGACGGGAGCCACCGGGCAGAGGTCGTCGATCAGATCAGCTCAGCAGAGCGCGTCGACGCTCGTTGGCCAGGACCGCGGCTCCGAAGAGGACCAGGCCCGCACCCAGCAGCCAGAACGGCAGCAGGTTCGGTGCACCGGCGTTCGGCAGGGCGGTCGTCACGTCGGCGTCAGCCTGGGCGTCAGCATCGGCGATGGCGTCGGCCTGGGCATCAGCATCGGCGTCAGCAATGGCGTCCGCGTCAGCGTCGGCGTCCGCGTCAGCATCGGCGTCCGCGTCGGCATCAACATCGACGTCAGCCTGCGCGTCGGCGTCGGCGTCGTCGTCATCGACCTCGGCCAGGCGGTTCGGGCCACAGGAGACCTTCGCCAGCTCGAGTTGCTGATCGAGGACGGTCAGGTCCAGCGCCGTGACCTCGATCTGACCCTCTTCGGTCGACGTCTGCTCGTTGACCGTACCTGTAACCAGATCCTGCAGAGCCTCGCTCAGCGGCTCGAGGAGAGCAGGGCCGACGGCATCGAGGACCGCGTTGACCAGGTCCTCCTGGAGGGTCCCGACGAGATCAGCGACCGGGCTCAGGGCACCGCCAATGCTCTCGTTGAGGGAGGCACGGATTCCGTCGAGGAGGCCGTTGACGAGTGGCTGGGGGGACCCGGCAACCAGATCGGTGTTGGGGTCGGTACCCAGCTCCATGGGGAGCACGATGCGCTGGTCCCCGAGGAGGACGACAACGTCGACGCTGGCGACCGTTCCGTTACCCGTCGCCTGGCCGGGGGACGCTTCGCAGAAGGACTCCACGGCGCCGATCTCGAGAGAGATCGGCAGTGAGTCGCCGACGCCATCGAGCACAGGGTTGAGCGCTTCGCCGAGCGCGTCGAGGACGGGCGCCAGGATGAGCTCCAGTGCGTCGCCGAGCGGACCGAGCACCGTGTCGAGGATCGTGCCGGTGTTGATATCAGCCAGCGCATCGTCGAGCGTGGTCACGTCGATCGACCCGAGGCCGTCGACCGCGATCGGGGCGACGGACGCATCGGCGCGTGACACACCGTTCTCGTCCTCGACACCGGCCGTGGCGTTCTGGTCGATGAGACCGACGCCGCTGAAGTCGAAGCCGAGGACGCATCGGCCCTCACCCTCGCCGTCGCCGATCGGCTCGTCACCCTCGTTGAAGGAGGCGACGCACTCGGGGCCGGTGTTGAGGATGCTGAAGAGCCCCTCATCAGCCTGGGCGGCGATGGCGGTGCTCTGCGAAAGATCCCCCTCCTCCGCGGAGGCGGAGAATGAGACCGCGGAGGTGACGAGCAAGGTCGCCAAACCTACGCCGAGGGTGTTTCTACCGAGCTTGTTCAAGACGTTCTCCCGTTTAGGCCGGACGGCACCCCTGCTGTTGTCCGGATTGGATCGTGGTGATGTGGTCGTGCTGCTGAGCACACCGAGCGACATCTTAGCCACACTTCAGGGGCCCTCAGAACCCTCTCAGCCCGATTGGTGGGGTAATCGCTCTCCGCCGACCGGCCAGGGGGTAACTCAGCGTCACGCCACCGAGGCGTGATCCTGCCCGCGCCGCGGCCGATTCTTCCCGAATTTCCGGGCCGCGATGCGTTCGAGACGTCGCCATGTGACGTCGCTCACGAGCATCATGTCCACGGCGATCATGACCAACGAGAAATACATGATTCCCATCAGGACGCCGATGGACAGGTGCATTCCGGTGATGACGAGAAGGGACACCGCTCGGGTGGGCCGGTAGAGCAGCAGCACCGGGAACATCAGCTGGACGACCACGGCGACCCACGTGGCGGCCAGGACGATGGGCTCGGCGCTCGTGAGCGGGTGCAGCAGCTCACGCCACGGCGAGTACGCCTCGGTCTGGAGCGGGAAGTAGACGGCCGTCCCGTCCAGCCAGACCGGGCTCTGCACCTTCCACAGGGCCGACGCGACGTAGACGGTGAGGACCTGGTGGACGATGAGCACGACCGCCAGGTTGTGCAGGGTCGCGCCGAACCAGTCCGGCAGCCGCGGGGCTCTGGCGCCCCGGCGTGCGTCCAACGACCAGAACGCCCCCGCCTGGGTGAAGCACAGGTACAGCAGCACCATCCGCAGGATCGCGTCGCCACCGGACCCGACGAACGGGTTGGCGGTGTAGAGGGAGAGCCACAGCAGCAGCGTCAGGATCGTCATCGTCCTGGTGTGCCACCCGAGCATCAGCAGGAAGCCGGCGACGATCGTCAGGGCGTAGAGCAGGTCGAACCACGCCCCGTCCGCCGCGACGAACCCGCCCAGGAACCCCGGCCAGGAGTCGTTCTCGCGCAGCGGGTCGCTCCAGGACGTCCCGTCGCCCCACGTGTAGTGCCGGTCCGGGGTGTTCGCGAGCAGCTGGGTCCAGACGATCAGTCCGAGCACCATCCTGGTCACCGCGAGGCCGCGCAGCGCATGCCGGGACAGCGTCAGCCAGTCGAGCACGGGGTCGACGAGCGCCCTCATCGGTGCCTCCGGTCGAAGCCGCCGACGGCATCGAGCTCGGCGGCGTCGGGCGGAAGGGCGTCGCGCCAGCCACTGATGCGCTCGTTCGGCTCGGGCCGCGCCGCCTCCCGCTCCGTCGCCGATCCGCGTCGGTCCTCGTACGGCGTCACCCCTTGCGAGCGAAGCGAGTAGCGGATGGCGACGATCTCCACGTCCGGGTCGCGGGACGCCAGCACGGCCGTGGCCAGGGACGTGACGGACCGCTCGTAGCGGATCCAGCGCGCGGCGTTGAGCTCCCCGAGTGCTGCCTCGGCGGCAGCCGGGACGTCTCGCTCCAGCTCGGTCCAGGACAGGGCCTGCGCCGGGTCCTCGGCCAGCGTCGCCTCCTGCTGGTCGGGGTTGAGCGCTGAGAACCGCGACGTCAGCGGCGTGTACATCTTGTTCGTGATGTATCCGGCCCGGCCGCCGATGAGCCGCTGGCGGACGACGCCGAGCTCGACGTCGGTCCAGTCGACCCACTCCGTCGTGCGGACCTCCCCGTCGACGCGGTACGCGCCCTGGAAGCGGACGGACCGGTCCGACGAGACCGGCTCGGGTGCGAACAGGCGCCAGTTCTGCGTGAAGAAGGGTGCGAGGTAGGACGTCGTGGGCCGCGCGGCCTCGCTGTACCGGTTGGGGGGCAGGGCCGCGAGCGTGACGACGACCAGGTGGAAGACGACCACGAGCACCGCGAACGTCACGAACGCCGCCTTGAGGCGCGCCGTGACGGCATCGGTCTGCTCGGGCTCGTTCACGGCGTCACCGTACCGGGCCGGATGCCCAGGTCGGGCGAGGTCGGTCACGGCGCCCGACCGGGGGTCGGCGTCGTCGGGCAGGATGACCAGCAGCCCGTGCAGCAGCCGAGGAGGCCCCGTGAAGAACCCCGTCCAGCAGTACCTGGAGAACATCGTGGAGGCGTGCGCCGGGACCGACGGCGAGGTGGCGGCCTACATCCCCGAGCTCGCGGCGGCCGACCCCGACCGGTTCGCGCTGTGCCTCGCGACGGTGGACGGCCGGGTCTACGAGGTCGGCGACGCCGAGCTGTCCTACAGCATCCAGTCCATCTCCAAGCCCTTCACCTACGCGCTCGCCCTGCAGGACAGCGGGATCGAGGCGGTCACCGCGAAGGTCGGGGTGGAACCGTCAGGCGACGCCTTCAACGAGATCAGCCTGGCGCCCGACTCGGGACGCCCCTTCAACGCGATGATCAACGCCGGCGCCATCACGACCTCCTCCCTCGTGGACGGCGAGGACGGCGACGCACGGTTCGACCGGGTCCTGCGCGGCTTCGGCCGGTTCGCCGGGCGTGACCTGTCGGTCGATGAGTCCATCTACTCCTCCGAGCTCGGCACCGCCCACCGCAACCGTGCCATCGCCCACATGCTGCGCGAGTTCTCCATCCTCGAGGGGGATCCGGAGGACGTCCTCGCGCAGTACGTCCGTCAGTGCTCCATCGCCGTCGACACGCGTGACCTCGCCCTGATGGCCGCCACGCTCGCCAACGGCGGCGTCCACCCCCGCAGCGGGGACGAGGTGCTGGAGGCGCCACTCGTGGAGCACGTGCTCAGCGTCATGACCACGTGCGGGATGTACGACGCCGCCGGGGACTGGGTGACGGCGGTCGGCATGCCGGCCAAGAGCGGCGTGAGCGGCGGCATCATCGGCGTCCTGCCCGGTCAGGTCGGCGTGGCGGTCTTCTCGCCCCGCCTGGACGCGCACGGCAACAGCGCGCGTGGAGTGACGCTCTTCGAGCGGATGTCCCACGACATGGAGCTGCACATCATGCATGTGAGCCGCGGCTCCCGCAACGCCGTCCGCAGCTCCTACTCCCTGGCCGAGGCCCGCTCTCGGCGGCGTCGGACGCCCGCGGAGCAGGAGGCCCTGGACGCTGTCAGCGACCGCTGCCACGTGTACGAGCTCCACGGCGACCTGCTGTTCTCCGGCGCCGAGCGCGTCGTGCGCTCGATCGTCGACGACGACCCCGAGCTGGTGATCATCGACTTCACCCACGTCAACGACATCGCCGAGGTCAGCCGACAGACCCTGATCTCGCTGCGTGATCGTCTGCGTGAGGCCGGGTCCGAGGCCGTCGTCGTCGACCCGGAGAACGTCATCCCCGACCCGGCGGCCGGCACGGAGGACGCGACCCGGCGGTTCGACGACATCCCCCGCGCCCTCGCCTGGGCCGAGGACGAGCTGATCGCCCGCCACTGCGGCTCCCTGGACACGAGCGACCCGGTGTCCGAGCACCCCCTGCTGAGCCGGCTCTCGGACCGGGCGCGGGAGGCGGTGCGCGCAGCGATGACCGAGCAGACGCACGCCGAGGGCGACGTCGTGCTCGCTGCCGGCGGATCGTTCGCCGGCATCCACCTCATCGTCACCGGGCAGGCCGTGGCACGCGACCACGGGCCGGACGGTTCCGCCATCACGCTGGTGACCATGGAGCCGGGCACCTCCTTCGGCGAGCTGGCCCTGGGCACCGACGACGTGCAGGAGACCGAGATCGTGGCCGCGTCCGACCTCGAGCTCCTCGTGCTCGAGGCCGACGACCTCGAGCAGATGACACTGGACGACCCCGCCATCGGGGTGGAGGTCTGGCGCGCCATCGCTCGCGACGGCTACCGCGTGGCCGAGCGCGCCCTGCGTCGCAGCGCGACGCGCACGTCATGACCGGCGTCGCCGTCGGCGAGGACGGCCTGGCCCGCACACCGTGGGCCGTCTCCGACCCGCTGCTGCGGCACTACTACGACACCGAGTGGGGCCTGCCCGTCCGCGACGAGCAGGGGCTCTTCGAACGGGTGAGCCTGGAAGCCTTCCAGTCGGGGCTCTCCTGGCTGACCATCCTGCGCAAGCGGCCCGCGTTCCGGGCCGCGTTCGACGACTTCGCTCCCGATGCCATCGCCGCCTATGACGAGCAGGACGTCGACCGGCTGATGGCGGACGCCGGCATCGTCAGGAACCGCGCCAAGGTCGAGGCCACGATCAACAACGCTCGCGCCACCGTCGCACTGCGCGAGGACGTCGGGCTCGTCGACCTCGTCTGGTCCTTCCGGCCCGAGCGGACTCCCGAGCCGCGCGCTCTCGAGGAGGTCCCCACCCGGTCTCCGGAGTCCGAGGCCCTCGCCAAGGAGATGCGGCGCCGCGGCTTCCGCTTCGTCGGGCCCACGACGATGTTCGCGCTCATGGAGGCCATCGGCATCGTGGACACCCACCTCGTCGGCTCCTACCGCCGCGGAACGTCGGGGGTCTGGGCCTGAGCCGGCCGGGACACCGCTGTCCCGGCGGACGCTCTCACGTCCTCACCCGGCGTCCTCGTCGCTGTACAGACCGGAACGGTGGGCCATCACGGCAAGCTCCGTGCGATCGCGCGCGTCGAGCTTGGCGAGAATCCGGCTGACGTAGGTGCGAGCCGTGGCAGGGCTGATGTGGAGGCTGCTCGCGATCTCGGCGTTGCTCTCCCCGTGGGCGATACGGCGCAGCACGGCGAGCTCTCGATCCGTGAGCCCATCCAGTCGCGCATCCCGGACGAGTGGCGACGGCAAGTCGGCCACGTGCTGCATCACTCGTCGAACGATGTCCGGAGAGAGGGTGTTGCCGCCGCCGGCGACCGTGCGGACCGCCTCGCGCAGGTCGTTCGACGGTGTGTCCTTCAGAAGATAGCCGGCGGCACCGAGACGAATGGCTTCGAGGATGTCGCCGTCGTCGTCGAAGGTGGTCAGGATGAGGACACGCGTGGTCGAGAGGCTTGGATCGGCACGGATGCGCCGCGTGGCCTCGATGCCGTTCGCACCGGGCATGCGAACATCCATCAACACGACGTCCGGATGATGCTGATGTGACCGGGCGACGGCTTCGTCCCCGGTCGCCGCCTCGGCCACGACGGTGAACTCCGAGTCGTTGGCGAGCAGGGCCCGCAGTCCCGCTCGGACGAGGTCCTGGTCATCGGCGATGAGAACCCGGATCATGATCCTCCTTTGAGGGGGATCCTCGCCCTGACGGCGAAGCCACCCTCCGCCGATCCAACCTCGAGCGTGCCTCCGAGAGCGGCTGCACGTTCACGCATCCCGGCGACACCGTGCCCGGAGGTCGCCGAGGATCGAGCCTCCTTCGATCTCCCGTTGTCGACGACTGCCACATGGAGCTCGTCCCCACGACAGATGGCTTCGATGTGGGCACGTGTCGCGGTCGAGTGCCTCACGATGTTGGTCACAGACTCCTGGATGATCCGAAATGCCGTTGCGTCGATGATGCTCGGCAGAGCATCGGGGACCTGGATGTCCGTCGTGAGCTTGACCTCGGACCCGAGGTCGATCAGGCTCCTGACGTTCGAGAGCCCCGCCGCGGTCCGGGAGGTCTGATCAGGTGCACGGAGCACTGCCACTGTGCGACGGAGCTCGATCATGGTCGAGCCCGTCGTGTCCTTGATGACGTGCAGAGCCTCGGCTGCCGCGGCATCGTCACCGCGCCCCACAGCTTCCCGTGCGACGTCGGCGTGCAGGGAGATGATTGAGGTCGAGTGCCCGATCGAATCGTGAAGGTCACGCGCGACCGTGATCCGTTGCGCGTGCGCAGTCGCCTCTGACTCACGCTGAGCACGCTCCGAGGTCAGAGCGACGATCTCGCGAGCATGAGCGATGAGCGCGCGGCGAGAACGAATCCCGTCACCCACTGCGATCGCGCCGGCCATGAGCAACGCGTGGCCTGCGAGCTCGTAGCCGACCACGAGAGACAGCTCCTGGCCTTCGGCGAGTCGAAAGAACACACTGGTCGCAAGAGCGATCGACGCGGCACCGAGGGCCCACCCGGCCCGACCGAGCTCTGCGGCCGAGCACAGAGCCGCCGCGATCGGCACCGCCACACCTACGGCCGGGTAACCAGCCGCGTAGTAGGCAAACAGTCCCAGCACCGTAGTGGCCAGCACGATCACGGGGTGCCGTCGCCGGACCAACATCAAGGCGCCCAGGCCAACAGCCCACAGGTACGCCAAGGCGTCAGGATCGTTGCGACCCCCATGGTTGGCACTGATCACCGCGGCCATGGTGATCGTCACCGCCGCTCCGAGCAGCACATCCGTCGCCCAAGCGGGCAGGCGCAGTGCGACCGATCTGATCATCGTCGCCACTCCCATGCGGTTCACCCTAGGCCGGAGGCGCCGGACCTGGCATCCGTCACGGAGCGATGGTCGACGTCGTCCACTGACGTACCGAGGTCGAGATCAGCGGCCGATGCGGTGGGCGGCCCGAAATCCTACGTTCGAGAGCATGACGAACTTCGACTCCTCTCGACCGCACCCGTCCGAGCCCAGGCGAGCCGCGCTCGGTCTGCCCCTTGTCGCGATCATCGGACTCTCGCTCCTTGCTCTTCCCCGGGTGGTGCTGCACGACCTCGACCTGGTCTCCGGCGGGAGTCTGCTCAATGCGCTGCTGGTCTTCCTCCCCCCGTTGATCTGGATCGCCGTCGTCGTGTGGAGGCGGGCGGCCAACCCGTTCCTCACCCTGTTGACCATCGGTGTCTGCTACGGCGTCCTTCTCGCCGCGACCCATCAGCTCCTGTGGAACGTCAGCCTCGGGGACGACCCTCCCCGCCTCGGCGGCAACCTCACCGACCTCTCCCCCCAGCTGCAGTCAGTCATCCTGCGCTTCTTTGCCGCCGTGTCGAGTCTGTTCACCGGTGTGATGGTCGGAGCCGTCAGCGGGCTGATCGCCTGGGGTCTCACCGCGGTGACCCGCCGAACGAGGGAGGTGCGGTAGGCCAGCAGGATCACGCCACGAGGAACCGGGCGCGTCGTGACGGTTGCTCGGGCCGCGAGGCCGCCGATCCAGCAGGGCGTCGTCGATCGTGCGACGTCACTGCTGCGGAACGTGGAACGTACCGGCCCGGAGGTGCGACCACGAGAAGGACCCGGACTCAGTGGTGAGTCCGGGTCCGGATGTGGAGCATAGGAGATTCGAACTCCTGACCTCTTCCATGCCATGGAAGCGCGCTACCAACTGCGCCAATGCCCCGCTGGGGAGGTTCTCGATCGTCTCGAGCACCGATCATCGATCTTAGACCCTCGGGGAGGGGGACCTCAAACCGGGGTCGCAGGTCGTCAGAGGGAGCCGGCGCCGGGATCGACGCGCGCCCGATCACCAGCTCGCGTTCGTGCACGTCACACGACGAGCTCGAGGAAGGCACGCGTCGCCGGGCTCGGGTTGAAGTCGCTCCAGGCGACGAACTCGTGCCGGGTCGGGCCGTCGGCGAGGGGGATGCGGACGAGGGCAGCGGACTCCGCCGGGACGAACCTGGACGGCAGGAGCGTGACGGCGAGGTTCTCCCGGACGACGTCGAGAAGGAGCTCGGTCACCATCGCCTCGAAGGCGACGTCGCGCCGCAGGCCCGCCGCATCGAAGGCGAGGTCGCTCTGCGCCCTGCCCGGCGAACCCGTCGGGAAGTCGGCGAACGTCTCGCCCGACAGCTCCTCCAGCCGCAGGCCCTGCCGGTCCGCAAGGACGTGGTCGGGGCTCACGACGGCGACGTGACGGTCGGTGCCCACCGACCGCCAGGCGACCCCGCGCGGCTCACGGCCCTCCGGAAGGCCGAGCAGCCCGACGTCGACGTCGCCGCGGACGATCGCCGACACCAGCTCGTCGCTCCCGGTGACCTGCAACGCGATGCGGACGTCCGGATGAGCCCGGTGGAAGGCCTTCATGACGCCGGGGACGTCGACTGCGGTCACCGTGGGGATCATCCCGATGGCCAGGTGGCCCTGCACGAGGCCGGCGGCCGCCGCCGCGTCGGTGGCGGCCCGCTCCGCAGCGGCCAGGCATGCGCGCGCGCCGACCAGGAACGCGGTCCCCGCCGCAGTGAGCTCCACGCGCCTGCTGGTGCGCGCGAACAGCGCGAAGCCCAGCTCCGTCTCCAACGCCTTGACCTGGTGGCTGAGGGCGGACTGCACGACGAAGCATCGTGCCGCGGCCCGGGTGAAGCTGGCCTCCTCGGCCACGGCCACGACGTACCGCATCTGCTGCAGCTCCATGGATCAATCGTGAATCACGATCGATCAGATGACAAGCATGTGTTGGACTCATGTAGCCGTCCGGCTCACGCTGAACCCATGACCACGACGCTGCCGGCGGAGCCCACGGGTGCCCTGGGAGGCGCGCGACTGACGGCCCTCACCGCCCTCGCCCCGGCGGCGTGGGGCAGCACCTACCTCGTGGCGACCGAGCTGCTTCCTCCCGGGCACCCCTTCTTCGCCGCCCTCGTGCGGGCCCTGCCGGCCGGGATCCTGGCGCTGCTCGTCTCGCGCTCCCTGCCACGAGGATCCTGGTGGTGGAAGGCGGCGGTGCTCGGCACCCTGAACATCGGCGTCTTCTTCCCGCTGCTGTTCATCACCGCCGAGCGCCTTCCCGGCGGCGTGGCCGCAACCCTCGGTGCGACCCAGCCGATCGTCGTCGCGGTCCTCGTCGTCGCGATCCTCGGCGAGCGTCTTTCGAGCTGGCGCATCCTGTGGGGCCTCGTCGGCCTGATCGGGGTGGCCATGGTGGTCCTCGGCCCGGGCGCGGCTCTGGACCCCGTCGGCGTCCTGACCGGCATCGCCGGAGCCGTCTCGATGGGCCTGGGGGTGGTCCTCACCAAGCGCTGGGGGCGCCCGGAGGGCGTCGGCGCCCTCGGGCTCGCCGGGTGGCAGCTCACGGCGGGCGGCCTCGTGGTCCTGGTGCCGACCATGGTCCTCGAGGGCACTCCGGACGGGATCGACGCCCCGGCGGTCGCCGGCTACCTGTGGCTGGGACTGGTCGGCGGCCTGGCCGCCTACACCCTGTGGTTCGCGGGGATCCGCCGCCTCCCGGTGACCGCCACGGCCCTCCTGGGCCTGCTCGCCCCGCTGGTCGCGGCCGCGCTCGGAGCCCTGGTCGTCGGGGAGAACCTCGCCCTCGTCCAGCTCGCCGGGTTCGTCCTGGCCCTGACCGCCATGCTCGCCGGCCAGCTCACCCCGACTGTCTCACCAAGGAAGGACGTCCCATGAGGATCTCCGTGTTCGGGGCGACCGGCCTCGGCCTCGTCCTCGAGGAGACCGACGCCGCCGTCCTGACCATTCGCATGGGGCCGGGCCAAGAGCATCTCCTGACGCCCGCGACGACCGGCTTCCTGGACGCCGCCCACAGGAGTGGCACCCGCACGATCGTCGTCGGGGGTGCAGCGGGACTGCGCTCGCCGGGTCTGCCTGGACACCTGGTCCTCGACGACCCCGCCTTCGTCCGCGCCGAGTGGCGCGCGGTAGCGAGCGCGAGCCTCGCCCAGCTCGAAGCGTGCCGACAGCACCCCTTCGACGACTGGTCCTATCTCAGCCCGCCTGCCGTCCTCGCGCCCGGTCCACGCACCGGGAGGTACCGCCGCGGCACTGACATGCTGCTCGTCGACGCCCAGGGCGTCTCGCGGATCTCGGCAGCCGACCTCGCGATCGCCGTCGTCGACGAGATCGAGAACCCCGGAGGGGTCCGACACTTCACGGTGGTGCGTGGCTGATTCCTTGCCTGGACGCTACCGCCCGACTCCACTGGCGAGCTGGACGCCGACCGGGCCGTCACTCGTCGTCGGAGAGGACCGGCTCCGGCAGGGTCCCGGCGTTCCACTCGGTGAGGCGCCAGCGGCTGTAGCGCTCCGGGTCGATCTGCTCCAGGGCGATCCACGAGCAGTTCGAGAGCCCGGCGAACGAGCGCCACGTCGACTCCGGGAAGCCCAGGAACATCGCCGTCCCGACGCGCAGCACCGCCCCGTGGGCGACCACGACGAGCGTCCCGCCGTCCGGCACCGTCTCCAGCGCCTCCGTGAGCGCCTCGGCCAGCCGTGCACCCGCCTCGGCGTGCGTCTCGGCCCCGGGGAAGCGCGGGTCCTCGTTGGCCAGCATCGCCTTCATCAGGTCGGGGAAGCGCTCCCAGGACTCCGGCCACGTCAGGCCCTCGCGCTCGCCGAAGTTCATCTCCCGCAGGCGGACGTCGAGCTCGATTCCCACCCCCGTCAGCCGCGCCAGCTCAGCTGCCGTGTGGCGCGCGCGCTTCAGGTCCGAGGCGACGATCCGCGTCGGCTCCAGGGATGCGAGCCGCGCAGCAGCGGAGCGGGCCTGCTCGCGACCGGTGTCGTCCAGCTCGGTGTCGGTCTGGCCCTGGACCCGGCGCTCGATGTTCCAGGCGGTCTGGCCGTGCCGCCACAGGATGACCGTGCGGCTCATGACAGCGCCGCCTCCGTCAGGAAAGAGCGAGGATACGGACACGGCGCGGTGAGGTCTTGTCGGTTCACGCCCCCGAGCACTCCGCTGCGCTCCGTGCAGGGAGGTGCCCCCAGCTCGCGCGCCCCCGCTCGCAGAGCTCGCGGGAGGTGCCCCCAGCTCACAGGGGGACGACCGGGCAGTCGCTCCAGAGACGCTCCAAGGCGTAGAACGCTCGCTCCTCGGAGTGCTGCACGTGCACCACGACGTCGGCGAAGTCCAGCAGCACCCAGCGACCCTCGCGCTCGCCCTCGCGACGCACCGGCTTGGCGCCGAGGCCCAGCAGTGCCTCCTCGACGGCGTCCTGCACGGCCCGCACCTGCCGGGGGTTGGCCGCGCTGCAGAGGAGGAAGACGTCGGTGATGAACAGCTGCTCGGAGACGTCGAAGGCGAGGACGTCGGTGGCGAGCTTGTCCTGGGCCGCGATGGCTGCGGCGCGGGTCAGCTCGACCGCACGGTCGGTGGCGCTCATGCAATCACGTCCTCAGAAGAACCACCGTAGGAGCGTGCTCGCATGAGGTGATCATTGTTCACTCGCTGGCGCTCGCTCATGGGTGTTGTCCTTCGTCGTTGCGGTAGAGGACGTGCTTGCCGATGTACTGGACCACGCCGTCCGGCACGAGGTACCAGACCGGCTCCCCCGCACCCACCCGCACGCGGCAGTCCGTGGACGAGATGGCCAGGGCCGGGATCTCCACGAGGCTGATGCGGTCCTGGGGCAGGCCCTGCAGCGTCCCGGCGTCCATCTCGTGGCCGGGCCGCGTGCAGCCGACGAAGTGGGCGAGGTCGAAGAGCTCCTCGTGGTCGCGCCACGTGAGGATCGCTGCCATGGCGTCGGCCCCGGTGATGAAGTAGAGGTCGGCGTCTGGGTGGTTGGCGCTGAGGTCGCGCAGCGTGTCGATCGTGTAGGTGGGTCCGGAGCGATCGATGTCGACCCGGCTCACCTCGAACCGCGGGTTGGCGGCGGTCGCGATGACCGTCATGAGGTAGCGGTGCTCGCTGGGCGAGACGTCGCGATCGGCCTTCTGCCACGGCTCACCGGTGGGGACGAACACGACCTCGTCGAGGTCGAACCACGACTGCACCTCGCTCGCGGCCACGAGGTGGCCGTGGTGGATGGGGTCGAAGGTGCCACCCATGACGCCCACCCTGCGACGAGCGGGCGCGCCGCCTGCGGTGCTCAGGTGTGCTCGCGTCCCTTGCCGAAGGCCAGCAGCACGAAGAGCAGCAGCAGCAGCGAGCCGAGGGCGATCGCGCCGACGTAGTAGGGCATCGGGCTGTGGCCGGCCTCGGCGCCTTCGGCGGCGTACAGGAGCGTGGTGAGCATGCGCCCAATCTACCGGAGATCTCGCGCGCCCCGCGACGAGGCCGCGCGTCAGCGCACGTGGCCGTCGCCGACGACGACGTAGGTGGTGGTCGTCATCTCGGTCAGTGCCATGGGGCCTCGGGCGTGCAGCTTCTGCGTGGAGATGCCGATCTCGGCACCGAAGCCCAGCTCAGCCCCGTCGGTGAAGCGCGTCGAGGCGTTGACCATGACGGCGGCGGCGTCGACGCCCCGGGTGAACCGGTGCGCCGCGGCGAGCGACGACGTCACGATGGCCTCGGTGTGGTGGGAGGAGAACCGCCGGACGTGGTCGACGGCGGCCTCCAGCGACGGCACGACGGCGGCCGAGATCTCCAAGGCCAGGAACTCCGTCGCGTGGTCCTCGTCGGTCACGGGCACCACGGAGGCGTCCACGGCGCGGAACGCGTCGTCGCCGTGGATCAGCACGCCATGCTCGAGGAGCGCGGCAACGACGCGCGGAAGGAACCCCTCGGCGACATCGGCGTGCACCAGCAGGGACTCAGCCGCGTTGCACACGCTCGTGCGTTGCGTCTTGGCGTTGATCACGATGTCCAGCGCCATGTCGAGGTCCGCGTCGGCGTCCACGTAGACGTGGCAGTTGCCCACCCCGGTCTCGATGACCGGCACCGTGGACTGCTCCACGACCGCCTGGATGAGCCCGGCACCTCCTCGGGGGATCACGAGGTCGACGAGGCCCCGCGCCTGCATCAGGTGCTGCGCGGAGCTGCGGTCGTCGGCCGGAAGGCCCTGGACGCAATCCTGGGGCAGGCCGGCCTCGGCGACGGCCGACCGCATGACGTCGATGATCGCGGCGTTCGACCGGGCGGCTGAGCTCGAGCCGCGCAGCAGGACGGCGTTGCCCGCCTTGAGACAGATGCCGGCTGCGTCGGCGGTGACGTTCGGCCGGCCCTCGTAGATCATCCCGATCACGCCCATCGGGACGCGGACCTGCTGCATGCGCAGACCGTTGGGCAGCGTCGAGCCGCGGACCACCTCTCCCACCGGGTCGGGCAGCGCGGCGACGTCGCGCAGACCCTGCGCGAAGGCGGCGATGCGCTCGGGGTCCAGTCGGAGCCGGTCGACGACGTGCTCGGGCGTGCCCTGCTCCGTCGCGGTGACGACGTCGAGCCCGTTGGCGGTGAGGATGTCGTCGGTGCCGGCCACGAGGGCGTCAGCGGCAGCCAGCAGGGCCGCGTCCTTCTCGGCACGGGTGGCGGTGGCCAGTGACGCCGCAGCGACCCGGGCCCGTCGACCCGCGCGCGGCCGAGCGCGAGTGGCGCAAACCCGGTCGCGAGTGGCGCAGATTCGCGCGACACGCCGTCTCAGAATCGCGAAGATGCGCCACTCGCCGATGGAGACGGGGTCAGAGGACGATGAGGTCGTCGCGGTGGACGACCTCGCGCTCGTAGTCGGCGCCGAGCTCCTCGGCCAGCTCACGCGTCGAGCGGCCGAGCAGGGCCGGCAGCTCGTCACTGTCGTAGTTGACCAGGCCGCGGGCGATGACCCGGCCGTCGTCGGTGGCCACGTCGACGGGCTCACCGGCCACGAATGCCCCGGAGACGCCGGTGATGCCGGCAGGCAGGAGCGACGCCTTGCGCACGGTGAGCGCCCGCTCCGCTCCGGGGTCCACCGTCAGCACCCCCTTGGTCTCGCTCGCGTGAGCCAGCCACAGCAGGCGCGTCGGACGACGCCGACCCGTGGGATGGAACCGTGTCCCGACGCTCTCGCCGGCCAACGCCTCCGCGGCCAGCACGGCACTGGTCAGCACCACGGGAATGCCGGCGCCCGTGGCGATCCGCGCGGCCTCGACCTTGGTGATCATCCCGCCCGTGCCGACGCGCGACGCGCTCGGCGAACCGAGGTCGATGCCGTCGAGCTCGGCGGGGTCCCGGACCTCGGCGATGCGCTCGGCCCCGGCCTGCCCGGGAGGGCCGGTGTGCAGGGCGTCGACGTCGGACAGCAGCACGAGGAGCTCGGCGTGCACGAGGTGTGCGACGAGCGCAGCCAGGCGGTCGTTGTCGCCGAAGCGGATCTCGCTCGTGGCGACCGTGTCGTTCTCGTTGACCACGGGAACGACGCCGAGCTCACGCAGCTTGGCGAAGGTCTGGTAGGCGTTGCGGTAGTGGCCGCGCCGCGTGACGTCGTCGACGGTGAGCAGCACCTGCCCAACCGTGAGGCCGTGGCGCGAGAACCGCTCGCTGTAGCGCGCCACGAGCGCCCCCTGGCCGACGCTGGCGGCGGCCTGCTGCGTCGGCAGGTCGCGCGGGCGTGACCTCAGCCCCAGCGGCCCCAGCCCCGCAGCGATGGCTCCGGAGCTCACCAGGACCACCTCGTCCCCTCGAGAGCGTGCGGCCGCGACCGCGTCGACGATCGCGTCGACCCGCTCGGGATCCAGGTGCCCCTCGGCCGTCGTGAGGGAGGACGAGCCCACCTTCACCACGATCCGGGTCACGCCCGGTCCTCCTCGTCGACCTCCGGACCGTCCTCCGCCTCGGTGTCCGGGTCGTCCTCGGGGAAGGTCCAGTCGCCGCTCTCACGAGCCTCGCGCGCCTGGATCTCGAAGGCTCGACGAGCCTGGAGCTCCTCACGTCGCGCGACGTTGGTGCGACGCGAGTTGTCGTCGAAGCGCACGTCCTCGCCACGTCGGCCGAGCACCTCGGCACCGGCGTCCACCGTCGGATCGAAGTCGAAGACGACCGCGTCGTCCCCGCCCGCTGCAGCACTCCCGCCGATGACGACATCGTCGCCGGTCTCCGCACCGAGCTTCAGCAGCTTGGCCTCGACGCCGAGCCGGTTGAGCCGGTCGGCAAGGAAGCCGACGGCCTCGTCGTTGGAGAAGTCGGTCTGCCGCACCCATCGGGTGGGCTTCTCGCCCCGCACGAGCCACTGCTTCTCTCCCGAGGGTCCCCGGGCGGGCTCGATGGTGAACTCCTCGCCCACCCCGGACTCGGCACGGGGCCGCAGCACGATGCGGGTCACCTCGACGTCGGGCGCCGCGTCACGCCGGCTGGCGACGATCTCGGCCATCGCGAAGGACAGCTCGCGCAGACCAGCCCGGCTGGCGGCGGAGACGTCGAAGACGTCGTACCCGCGCTCCTCCAGGTCGCTGCGCACGAACTCGGCGATCTGCGCGGCGTCGGGCACGTCCGTCTTGTTGAGGGCCACCAGGCGCGGTCGCTGCAGGAGGTCTGCTCCGGCAGCACCGGGCTCGAGGCCGTCGGCGTAGCGGGCGAGCTCGTTCTCGATGACGTCCAGGTCCGTGACCGGGTCCCGTCCGGGCTCGACGGTGGCGCAGTCGATGACGTGCACGAGCGCGGCGCACCGCTCGACGTGGCGCAGGAAGTCGTGCCCGAGCCCGCGCCCCTCGCTCGCACCCTCGATCAGCCCGGGGACGTCGGCGACGGTGAAGGTCGTGGCGCCGGCGGTGACGACGCCGAGGTTCGGGACGAGCGTCGTGAACGGGTAGTCGGCGATCTTGGGGCGAGCCCGGGACAGCGCGGCGATGAGGCTGGACTTGCCGGCGCTCGGGAAGCCGATGAGCCCGATGTCGGCCACGACCTTGAGCTCCAGGACGATCGCGAGCTCCTCGCCGGGCTCGCCCTTGAGGGCGAAGCCGGGGGCCTTGCGCTTGCTGGAGGCCAGGGCGGCGTTGCCCAGACCGCCACGGCCTCCGGCGGCGATGACGAGCTCCGTGCCCGGGCCGACCAGGTCGGACAGCACCTCCCCGGCCCTGCCGTCCTCGGGGGCCGCTCGGACCACGGTGCCGTCGGGCACGCGCAGCACGAGGTCGTCGCCGTTGCTGCCGCTGCGGTTGTTGCCGGCGCCCTGGGAGCCGCTGCCGGCCTTGCGGTGCGGCTCGTGGTGGTAGTCCACCAGCGTCGTGACGTCCTGCGCGACCCGCAGGATGACGTCGCCACCGTTGCCACCGTTGCCACCGTCCGGGCCCCCGAGGGGCTTGAACTTCTCCCGGTGCACGGACGCGACACCGTGCCCACCACTGCCGGCGGAGACGAGCAGGCGGACCCGGTCGACGAAGGTCGGGACGGCCACGACGTGCTCCTGGTGATCTGGGGATCCGGCCCGATCCGGGCCGGAGACGACGACAGGGGCAGTCCGCAGTGCGGACGGCCCCTGTCGACTGGGTGTCTGCTGGTTACTCGGCCGGGAGGATGTTGACGACCTTGCGACCGCGCCGGCTGCCGAACTCCACGGAGCCCGCAGCGAGCGCGAACAGGGTGTCGTCCCCACCGCGGCCCACGTTGGTGCCGGGGTGGAAGTGCGTACCGCGCTGGCGCACGATGATCTCGCCGGCGTTCACGACCTGGCCGCCGAAGCGCTTGACGCCGAGGTACTGCGCATTGGAGTCGCGGCCGTTCTTGGTGGAGGCTGCGCCCTTCTTGTGTGCCATGTCAGCTCCTACTTCGCGATTCCGGTGATCTTGACCTGGGTGTAGCGCTGGCGGTGGCCCTGGCGCTTCTTGTACCCGGTCTTGTTCTTGTACTTCTGGATGGTGATCTTGGGACCCTTGGTCTGGCCGAGGACCTCGGCGGTGACCGAGATCTTGGCGAGCTCGTCGGCACCGGCCGTGACGGCATCGCCGTCGACGTAGAGGACCGCGGGCAGCTCGACGGAGTCGCCCTCGGACCGCGTGAGACGGTCGATCTCGACGACGTCGCCCACGGCGACCTTCTGCTGCGTGCCACCACTGCGCACGATTGCGTACACCACGGGATTCCTCACTCGGTTCTGCTGGAAAGTCAACGTGAAAAGCTCAGGTCCGCGCCCACGCGAGGGGGCATGCGGAACGGCGCCCACGGGCACCGACGTCCTATTCTACGGAGAGTCGGGCGTCTCGGTCAAAACGGGGCTCGTGCCGAGCTGGTCCTCGGCCTTGTCCGTGGCCACCTCAGCCGGTTCCGCGGGGCTCTGCGGGCCGCCCGACGGGGCGTCGGACGAGCCCTCTGAGGACCCAGCGCCCTGCCCGCGGCCGTCGTCCGCCTTCTGCGCGGGCCGCGAGGCCCTGCGTCGTCCGGTCCGCGCGCCCTCGGGCTTCTTCTCCTCGGCGGCCGGCTCTGCAGGCTGCTCGGACGCCGGGGCCTCCTGGTCCTGCTTCTTCTGCTGACGGCCACCACCGTTCGAGCCGCCACCACCGTTGGAACCACCGCCCCCGCCGTTGGAACCGCCGCCGCCGCCATTGCCGCCGCCGCCGCCATTGCCGCCACCACCGCCACGCTTGCGACCGCCGCGCCGCGGGCCGTCGTCCTTGGCCGGCTCGACGGGCTCGGCCACGACGACGACGCCACGACCCTTGCAGTGGTCGCAATCGGTGCTGAAGGACTCCAGCAGCCCCGTGCCGATCCGCTTGCGCGTCATCTGCACCAGGCCGAGCGAGGTGACCTCGGCGACCTGGTGGCGAGTGCGGTCGCGCCCCAGGCACTCCACCAGACGGCGCAGCACGAGGTCACGGTTGTTCTCCAGCACCATGTCGATGAAGTCGATGACGATGATGCCGCCGATGTCGCGCAGCCTGAGCTGACGCACCATCTCCTCGGCCGCCTCGAGGTTGTTCTTGGTGACCGTCTCCTCCAGGTTGCCCCCGGAGCCGGTGAACTTGCCGGTGTTCACGTCGACGACGGTCATCGCCTCGGTGCGGTCGATGATGAGCGAGCCGCCCGAGGGCAGCCACACCTTGCGCTCCAGCGCCTTGTGGATCTGCTCGTCGAGCCGGAAGTGCTCGAAGGAGCTCTGCCCCTCGTGCTCCTGGGTACGCCACTCCTGCAGCCGCTCGGCGAGGTCGGGCGCGACGTGCTGGATGTAGCCGGAGATGTTGTCCCAGGCATCGGGGCCCTCGACCACGAGCGAGGCGAAGTCCTCGTTGAACAGGTCACGGACGACCTTGATGACGAGGTCGGGCTCGGCGTACATGAGCTGGGGCGCACCTCCCTTGCCAGCGGAGACCTGCTCGACCTTGCTCTCGATGTCCTCCCACCGCGCCTTGAGCGCCGTGACGTCACGCGTGAGCTGGTCCTCGGAGGCGCCCTCGGCGGCCGTGCGCACGATGACGCCGGCGTCATCGGGCAGGACCTCCTTGAGCAGCGCCTTGAGTCGCGCCCGCTCGGTGTCGGGCAGCTTGCGGGAGATGCCGCTGGTCTGGCCACCGGGCACGTACACCAGGAAGCGGCCGGGCAGGCTGATCTGGCTGGTGAGCCGAGCACCCTTCTGGCCGATCGGGTCCTTGGTGACCTGCACGAGGACGGTCTGCCCCGGGGACAGGGCCTCCTCGATCTTGCGGGCCTTGCCGTTCTGCACGCCGCTCCAGTCGACCTCGCCCGCGTAGATGACGGCGTTACGGCCGGCACCGATGTCGACGAAGGCCGCCTCCATGCTCGGCAGGACGTTCTGCACCTTGCCGAGGTAGACGTTGCCGATGATGGAGATCTGCGACTCGCGCGCCACGTAGTGCTCGACGAGGACGGAGTCCTCCAGCACCGCGATCTGCGTGTACGGGCTGTCGTCAGTGCCGCCGGCCCCGGCGGGGCTCTGGCGGACGATCATCTGCCGCTCGACGGACTCGCGACGGGCGAGGAACTCCGACTCCGAGACGATGGGAGCGCGACGACGCCCGGCCTCGCGGCCCTCACGGCGGCGCTGCTTCTTGGCCTCCAGCCGCGTGGAGCCGCTGACACCGGCGATCTCGTCCTCGGCGTTGCGGCCCTCGCGGACCTTGACGACGGTGTCCTCCGGGTCGTCGGCCGAGCGGGACGCGCCCTCGCCGGAACGGGCACGACGACGGCGTCGGCGGGTGCCACCTGAGCCTTCTGAGTCACCGGACTCGTCGTCGCTGGACTCCTCGCCGGAGGAGGACTCCTCACCGGAGCCCGCGTCGTCGGACTTGTTGCGACGCCGACCGCCGCGGCTGCGGCGCCGACGCTTGGCCCCACCCCCGGAGCCGGACTCGCCGGAGGAGTCGCCCTCGCGGTCGTCATCGTCATCGTCGTCGTCCGAGGCATCGTCGGACGACGTGGACCGTGCCGGCAGGACGACGGTCTCGGGCGGCTGGAACGTGGGGCCCGGAGCCGTCGCGCCAGTCTTCCTGCGGGTGCGCCCCTGGCCCTTGCTCGACGTCGTGGCGTCGTCCTTGGCGGGCTGGTCGTCCGTGGCCTCCTCGGCGCTGGAGGCGGAGTCGCCGGAGGCGGAGTCGCCGGACGGCTGGTCCGCGGCGGGCTCGACGGTCTTCTTCGCCCGGGACCGGGTGGCCTTCTTGACCGGCTTCTTCTCCGCATCGGGCGATGTACCGGGCGTCGACGGCTGCTGGGGCGCGGCGCCGCCGGCAGCGTCCTTGGCTGTGTCGTCCTTGGCTGTGTCGTCCTTGGCTGTGTCGTCCTTGGCTGGGGCCTTGGCAGCCGTCTTCTTGCGCACCGGCTTCTTCGGCGCGGCGGGCGCGGCGAAGATGTCCGTGCTGGGTGCTGCCGGCGGTCCCGCCGGGCGTCCCGCGGCGCGGCGCCTGGTCCGGGCCACGGGGGTGGAACCGTTGGTCTCGTCAGTGCTGTTGTCGTCGTCGAGCACGTGCTCTCCTTCGCCCGACGCGACGCGAGTCGCGGCCCGGGCTGTCCGTCTCGGCCCGCCGCAGCGGGCCTGAAGCCTCGGTCACCCGACGTCCGCTGTCCGTCCGCCGGGGCGACAACGCCTCGGCCTGTCACACGGCTGCCCCACCCGGCCCGCCGCGGTCGGCACCTGTCAGGGTGCGTCGCGGTCGAGGGCGAGCGGATCGCCGACCGTGCCAGCCTGTGGATCGAGGGGGCCCTGGGCCGTCCGGGTCGCCACGGGCGTCCCGTCGAGCTCAAGTCCTCCTACGGACCGCAGTCCGGCAAGAACGTCATCCGGTCGTACCGACGGTGTCTCGTGTCGGACGACCGCCTCGAGTATCGCACACGGTTGATCGGCCGGCGGGGCAGCGACGACACGCAGCGCCGCCACGGCACCCCGGACGTCCACCGTGCGGAGCCCCCGCTTGGTCATCTTCTCCACCTCCACCGCCTGCGAGGACAGGAAGGACTGCACAGCGCGCTCCAGCGCTGCCTGCGGGGCGCCGGGCAGGTCGATCGTCCACGCACTGGCCTCCAGACGGTCCGCGAGGGACCCGCCGGCCGAGCGCACGACCTCCACCACGTCCAGCCCCGGCGGGAGCGAGGCGTCGAGGCGGCGCGCCACCTCGGCGGGGTCGCACTCCGCGGTCAGCCCGATCTCCAGGAACTCGGCCTCGCTCGCCGCCCCGGTGGGCGAGGCCCCGGCGTAGGAGATCTTGGGGTGCGGCGTGTACCCGGAGCTGAAGGCGATCGGGACCTCGGCCCGACGCACCGCCCGCTCGAAGGCCCGGCCGAAGTCCCGATGGCTGGTGAACCGGAGCCGGCCGCGCTTGGCGTAACGCACGCGGAGCCTCTGGACGATGGGCAGCTGCGGGTTGGGGGCCTCGGGGTTCGGCGTGCCCTGCAGCGTCGTGCTCCCGTCTCCACTCATCCCCCGAGCCTAGTGGCGTCCCGCCCCGGGTGGGTCGGGCTGCCGATCGCGCCGGCATCGACGGGGTCGCTGCCCGGGCCGGGCCTGCGGGAGGCTTGAATGTGGACGTGAGCACGGGTGGACGCTGGTTGACGGGCATGGCCATCGTCCTGCTGGCCCTCAACCTGCGAACGGCCGTGGGCAGCATCGGCGTCGTCCTGACCTCCGTGCAGGACGACCTGGGCCTCTCCCCCACGGCGGCCGGGGTCCTGACCACCTTGCCGATGCTGTGCTTCGCCCTCGTCGGGCTCTCGACCGGGACCATCGTCCGGCGGGTCGGACTGCACCGCACGACCGCCCTGGCCCTGGTGCTCGTCGGCCTCGGCCTCGTGCTGCGGGCGACGCTCGAGGCGCCGGCGGCGTTCTTCCTGACGTCCGTCGTGGCGCTGTCGGGCGCGGCCATCGGCAACGTCGTGCTGCCGCCGTTGGCCAAGACGCACTTCCCGGACCGGGTCCCCCTCATGAGCGCGCTCTACGGCGCCGCACTGATCGGCAGCGGCTCGCTCACCTCGACCTTCACCGTCCCCGTGGCCGACGGCTTCGACAGCTGGCGCGTCGGCATCGGGGCGTGGGCGGTGCTGGCCGTCGTCGCTCTGCTGCCGTGGCTCACGATGCTGCGGCACGACGTCCACGCCTCCATCCGCCCGACCGATCGACTGCCGACCTCACGCGTCGCGCGCTCACCCCTGACGTGGGCGCTCGTGCTGTGCTTCGCGGCCCAGTCCGGCGGCGCCTACGCACAGTTCGGCTGGTTCGCCAGCATCCTTGCCGACGCCGGCGTCGACGACGCGACGGCCGGTGCGATGCTCGGCCTGCTGACCGGGGTCGGCATACCCCTCACCCTGTGCCTCCCATGGCTCATCGGACGCTGGGGCGGCACGTCGGTGCTGCCGCTGGCGTTCGGCCTGCTCACGGCCTGCGGCTGGGTCGGGCTCGTCGTGCTCCCCGCCCAGGCGCCCGCGCTGTGGGCCGTGCTGCTCGGGCTGGGTGGAGGTGCATTCACGTGGTGCCTGACGATGATCGGCCAGCGGACGCGCACGACCGCCGGCACGACCGCCCTCTCCACGCTCACGCAGGGGCCGGGCTACCTGCTGGGTGGCCTCGCGCCCTTCGGCACCGGCTTCCTGCACGACCTCACCGGCTCGTGGACGGTGCCGCTGCTCGTGCTGGCGACACTCGGAGTGGTCATCGCCGTCGCCGGGGCCTACGCCGACCGCTCCGCGCCGTTGGAGGACACCCTCGATCGTTGAGCCAGTGGCCGGGCGGGGTCAGACGACGGTGAGCGGCAGCAGGGTCTTGCCGGTGGGACCGACCTGGATCTCCAGGTCGAGCTCGGGGCAGACGCCGCAGTCGAAGCAGGGCGTCCACCGGCAGTCGTCCACCTCGACCGGCCCGTCGGGGTCGATGGCGTCCTCCCAGTCCTCCCACAGCCAGTC
Source organism: Aeromicrobium sp. CF4.19 (assembly GCF_051262555.1). Lineage (NCBI taxonomy): Bacteria > Bacillati > Actinomycetota > Actinomycetes > Propionibacteriales > Nocardioidaceae > Aeromicrobium > Aeromicrobium sp. CF4.19. The sequence goes on from NZ_JBIMEU010000004.1 coordinate 60,938, forward strand.
CTTGTCCAGGCCGGAGTCCAGGTGGTCCCACGGCAGCACCTCGTCGTGCTCCCGCTCGCGCGTGGTGTACCAGTCCAGGTCGACGACCTCGTCGGCCAGCGCCTCGACCGTCATGGCGCGCCAGCGCTCGTAGGAGAAGTTCTCGCTCCAGCCGTCGAAGCGACCCCCGTCGCGCCAGACCGCCTCGATGATCCGACCGACCCGGCGGTCGCCGCGCGAGAGCAGTCCCTCGACGATGCCGGGCTTGCCATCGTGGTAGCGGAAGCCGATCGCGCGTCCGAAGCGCTTGTCGGACTGGACGGACGCGCGGAGCTTGCGCAGCCGCTCGTCGGTGGTCTCGTGGTCCAGCTGCGAGGCCCACTGGAACGGGGTGTGCGGCTTGGGCACGAACCCGCCGATGCTGACGGTGCAGCGGATGTCGCGACGACCGGAGACCTCGCGTCCCACCTCGATGACGCGCTTGGCGAGCTCGCCGATCTGCATCACGTCCTCGTCGGTCTCGGTGGGCAGGCCGCACATGAAGTAGAGCTTCACCTGGCGCCATCCGTGGGAGTACGCGGCGGTGACCGTCCGGACGAGGTCCTCCTCGGTCACCATCTTGTTGATGACCTTGCGCAGCCGCTCGCTGCCGCCCTCGGGGGCGAACGTCAGGCCGGAGCGGCGGCCGTTGCGGCTGAACTCGTTGGCCAGGGCGATGTTGAAGGCATCGACGCGCGTGGACGGCAGGGAGAGGGAGGTGTTGGTGCCCTCGTAGCGGTCACCGAGCTGCTTGGCGACCTCGCCGATCTCGGTGTGGTCGGCGCTGGAGAGCGAGAGCAGCCCGACCTCCTGGTAGCCGGACTTCTCCAGACCGTTCTGCACCATGGAGCCGATCGTCTCGATGGAGCGCTCGCGGACCGGCCGGGTGATCATGCCGGCTTGGCAGAAGCGGCAGCCGCGGGTGCACCCGCGGAAGATCTCCACGGAGTAGCGCTCGTGAACCGTCTCGGCGAGCGGCACGAGGGGCGCCTTGGGGTACGGCCAGGAGTCGAGGTCCATCAGCGTGTGCTTGGTGACACGCCACGGCACGCCCGCACGGTTGGGCACGACCTTCTCGATGCGCCCGTCCGGGAGATAGCTGACGTCGTGGAACCTGGGGACGTAGATGCCCCCCGTGGCCGCGAACCGGAACAGCAGCTCCTCGCGTCCACCGGGACTGCCCTCGGCCTTGAACTCGCGGATGATGTCGCTGATCGCGAGGACGATCTCCTCGCCGTCGCCCAGGACCGCGGCATCGACGAAGTCCGCGATCGGCTCGGGGTTGAAGGCGCTGTGCCCGCCGGCGAGCACGACGGGGTCGTCCTCGGTGCGGTCCTTCGAGTGCAGAGCGATGCCCGCGAGGTCGAGCGCGGTGAGCATGTTGGTGTAGCCCAGCTCGGTGGCGAAGGAGATGCCCAGCACGTCGAAGGCACGCACCGGACGGTGGGCGTCGACGGTGAACTGCTCGACGCCGTTCTCGCGCATCACCGCCTCCATGTCGGCCATGACGGCGTAGGTGCGCTCGGCCAGGATCCAGTCGCGCTCGTTGAGGACCTCGTAGAGGATCTGCACGCCCTGGTTGGGCAGGCCGACCTCGTAGGCGTCGGGGTACATCAGGGCCCAGCGGACGCTGACGTCGTCCCAGTCCTTGACGGTGGCGTTGAGCTCGCCCCCCACGTACTGGATCGGCTTGGAGACGCCGGGCAGCAACGGCTCGAGGCGGGGGAACAGCGACGTGACCGGCATGGCGACCAGCCTAGTGGTGCGTCCCAGATTTGACTCCCCCTCGCAGCCCCCGGCATCCCGCCTGACTACGTTCTCGTCGGTCGCCATACAACACCGGTATGCCTCTCTCCTCGGCCTTGTCAGCCGGGCGCCGGAACCTGCTCGTGATGGGAAGCCAATTCCGAGACACACCACTAGCGACAGGCACGGTGCAGGTCGCTACCCTCGCGGCCATGGGATTGTTCTCCAGACGGGACCGACCGGGCCTCGCGGTCACCTACGCGCCGCACGGCAAGGACGGGGCGCTCGATCAGACGGTGACGCTGCGCAACGCGACCGAGGCGGGGCTGCGCCCGGTGCTGCAGTTCTCGGCGGTGGACTTCTACGGTCGACCGCTGCCCCACGTGGAGATCGGCACCGTGCTCGGCATGGATCGCGGGGCCGTCGTGGTGCCGCCGGGCTGCGAGGGCGTCGACGTGCTGCACTTCCATGGCATGGGCGCTCGCAACGTGCGCGGGGTGAACGTCTCCGCCGTCGACGTGCAGGAGCTGGACCTGTCCGACGCGACAGCGCCGATCGAGGCGCTCATGGTCGACATGACCGAGCACGCGACGCTGGACCCCACGGAGTTCTGGGGCGTGGGCGTCGTCAACCGCAACGAGGCACCGGTCAGCCTGAAGGTGACGCTCGTGGAGCTTGAGCCGGTCGGCACCGGCGGCAAGGACGCGCCCCGACAGGCCGTGGACGCCATGACGCTGACCGAGCCGGTCGAGCTCGCGTCGCAGTCGCACGACGTGGTGTGGCTGCCCGAGGAGGTGCGTGGACGGTTCCACGCCGTGCTGGCCCACCTCGACGTCCCGTGGGCCGGCCCGTCCGACGCGCCTGGGCTCCCCGGCCCCGAGGCCGTCTGAGCGAAAGACGCCGAGCCTCGTCGCTCGGGGTCCACCGGTCGAACGCTCAGACCTCGGCCGGGAACCAGAGCGCCATCTCGCGCGCGGCGGACTCCTCGGAGTCGGAGGCGTGCACGAGGTTCTCGCGGTTGGACAGCGAGAGGTCGCCGCGGATCGTGCCGGGCGCCGCCTGGCGGCCGTCGGTCGCTCCGTTGAGCGCGCGGACCACGGCGATGGCCTCGTCGCCCTCGAGCACGAGCGCCACGAGCGGCCCGGAGACGGCGAACTCGCGCAGCGGCGGGTACCAGGGCTGCTGGACGTGCTCGGCGTAGTGCTCGTCGGCCATGGCGGGGTCGATGCGCCGGTGCTGCATGGCGACGATCGTCAGCCCCTTGGCCTCGAAGCGGGACAGGATCTGGCCCACGAGTCCGCGACGGACGGCATCGGGCTTGAGCAGGACGAGGGTGCGCTGGGACATGGCGCCAAAGTACCGCCCGGGGACGGCTGTTCGCCGACCCCCTCGGTAGCGTCGTCCCCGTCCTGATGGACACCGTCTGATCGCCGAGATGCAGGGAAGCCGACATGCCGACGCAGCCGTGGTGGCGCGATGCCGTCATCTACCAGGTCTACCCACGTTCCTGGGCCGACGACGATGGCGACGGCGTGGGCGACCTGCCCGGGATCACGTCCCGGCTGGAGCACCTCGTCGACCTCGGGGTCGACGCCCTGTGGCTCTCGCCGTTCTACGTATCCCCGCAGCAGGACGGTGGGTACGACGTGGCCGACTTCACGGGCGTCGACCCGCTGTTCGGGACCCTGGCGGACTTCGACGCGCTCGTGGCCCGTGCGCACGACCTCAGGCTGCGCGTCATCGTGGACATCGTCCCCAACCACACCTCGAGCGAGCACCCGTGGTTCCGGCAGGCGTTGGCCTCGCCCCCGGGCAGTGCCGAGCGGGCACGCTACGTCTTTCGTGAGGGACGTGGCCCCGACGGCTCGGAGCCGCCCAACAACTGGGTGAGCAACTTCGGCGGACGGGCGTGGACGCGCGTCGACAGCCTGCCCGGGTCGTGGGAGGCGCAGCAGTCCGAGGACCGTGCGACCTCCCCCGCCCTCTGGTACCTGCACCTGTTCGACGTGACCCAGCCGGACCTGGACTGGACCAATCCGGTCGTGCAGGACGAGCTGGAGGACGTGCTGCGGTTCTGGCTCGATCGCGGCGTGGACGGCTTCCGCATCGACGTCGCCCACGGCCTGGCCAAGGCCGACGGTCTGCCCGACGCCGACCTGACGCTGGACCCGAACGTCGACGACACGAGCCTCCTGCCGATGTGGGACCAGCCAGCGGTGCACGACATCTACCGGCGCTGGCGGCGGTTGGTCGACTCCTACGCCTCCTCGTCAGGTGGCCCAACCCCTTCCGAGGTGTGGGCCGCTGACGACGATCGCCTCCTGTGCGCCGAGGCGTGGGTCCAGCCGCCCGAGGCGCTGGCCCGCTACGTGCGGCCCGACGAGCTGCACCAGTCGTTCAACTTCAGCTTCCTCAAGGCCCCGTGGCTCGCCGAGGATCTGCGCACCCGGATCACCGAGACCCTGCGCAGCGCGGAGACCGTGGGGGCGCCCCAGACCTGGGTGCTCTCCAACCACGACGTCGTCCGGCACGCCACGCGCCTGGGCTATGAGCAGCGCCCCGGAACCCAGCGGATCGCCGGCATCGGTGCCGCCGATCCCCAGCCCGACGCGGCCCTGGGGCTGCGTCGCGCCCGGGCCCTCACCGCGCTCATGCTGGCGCTCCCCGGCTCGGCCTACCTCTACCAAGGCGAGGAGCTGGGGCTGCCCGAGGCCACGACGCTGCCCGACGACGCCCGCCAGGACCCGACGTGGGTCCGGTCCGGGCACACGAGCCGTGGCCGCGACGGCTGCCGCGTCCCCGTGCCGTGGTCGGCGGACGGCCCCAGCCTTGGCTTCGGGCCCGGCGAGGGCTGGCTCCCACAGCCGTCCAGCTTCGAGGGGTTCTCCCCGGACCAGCAGCGCGGCGTCGAGGGGTCGACGCTCGAGCTGTACCGCTCGCTGCTGGGCCTACGCCGAGACCTGCGGCTCGGGCGCGGGTCCCTGACCTGGGCCGAGGAGCACCCGGAGTCCGCCGTCGTCTTCACGTCCACGACGCCCGACGGCGTCCGCGTCCTCGTGGTCGCGAACCCGGGGCCCGACCCGGTCCGCCTGCCCGAGGGGGCGCAGGTCCTCGTCGCGACCGGCACTCTCGTCGACACGAGCGTGCCGACGGACGTGACCGTCTGGGCCCGACTGCCCTGGCCCCGTGTTGCACCGTGACTCGACCCGCGCGTAGGTTGCTCATGACGTGAGCATCGTCACAACGGCGGGAAGAAGGCGGACATGGTGAGGCGACCGAGACCACGCATCGCGGTGGCAGCCGCTGCCTCGGTGCTCGCGCTGGGCACCCTGGCCGCCTGCGGCGGGTCCGAGGGCAAGCCGACGCTCAACTGGTACATCAATCCGGACGGGCAGGACACGCTCAACGAGCTCGCCGAGCAGTGCAGCACCGACGAGTACGACATCGCCATCCAGCTCCTGCCCGCCAGTGCCACCGACCAGCGCACCCAGCTCGCCCGCCGTCTGGCGGCCAGCGACAGCTCCACCGACCTGATGAGTCTGGACCCGGTCTTCGTGCCGGAGTTCGCGAACGCCGGGTGGCTCGCCCCCTTCGAGGGAGAGCAGGCCGACGCGGTGCTGGACGACGACGTCCTCGCGGGCGCGGCCGAGACCGTGCAGTGGGAGGACGAGGTCGTCGCCGCGCCGCAGTGGGCCAACACCCAGGTGCTCTGGTACCGCCAGTCCCTGGCCGAGGCCGCCGGCCTGGACATGACCCAGCCGGTCACGTGGGACGAGGTCATCGACGCCGCCGACGCCGAGGGCGGCACCGTGGGCGTGCAGGCCAACCGCTACGAGGCCTACGTCGTCTGGATCAACTCCCTCATCCAGGGCGCCGGTGGCGACATCCTGGACCCCGACACGGTGGAGGACGGTCGTGACGCCGAGGTCACCATCGACTCCGAGGCAGGCGCCGCGGCCGCCGCCGTCATCCAGCGGCTCGCCGACTCCAGCGCCGCCCAGCCGGACTTCACGACCTCCAACGAGGGCACCAGCCTCGGCCAGATGTTCCCCGCCGACGGCCCCGGCTCGTTCATGACGAACTGGACCTTCGTGTACAAGAACTACGAGGGTCTCGTCGGTGAGTCGGGCGGTCCCGCGGACGAGCAGGAGTTCGAGGACTTCGCCTGGGCCCGGTACCCGCAGACCGTCGAGGGCGAGGAGTCGCGTCCGCCGATCGGCGGCATCGACATCGGCGTCGGCGCCTTCTCCGAGAACGTCGATCTCGCCCAGGAGGCCGCGGTGTGCGTGTCCTCCTCCGAGGCGCAAGCGGCACTCGCGGTGAACGAGGGCCTCATGCCGACGCGGCAGTCGGTCTATGACTCCCCCGAGCTGCAGGAGGCCTACCCCGCCGACCTGCTCGCGCTCTACAGCGACAGCATCGACACCGGCGGCCCGCGACCCAAGAGCGCCTTCTACAGCCAGATCTCCACCGCCGTGCAGTCGCGGTGGCACTCACCGACCTCCGTCGACCCCGAGACGACGCCGAGCGAGTCCGCCGACTTCCTCTCGGCAATCCTGAGCGGAGAGGCACTGCTGTGACCCACCAGAAGCCCATCCCGGAGGTGGCGACGTGAGCACGGGCGTGCAGGAGAAGCCTGACAGGGAGCGGAAGGCGCCGAAGCCGCCGCCGTCCGACCGCTCTCGCGCCGAGAGTCGACTCGCCTTCAAGCTCGTGGCCCCGGTCGTCGCCCTGATGCTGCTGGTCACCGCGTTCCCGATGCTGCGGGCGCTCTACCTGTCGCTCTTCGACTACTCCCTGACGGCGCCAGACGACCGCCAGTTCATCGGCCTCGGCAACTACCTCACCGCCCTGACCGACCGGCTGTTCTGGACCACCACCGCCAACACCGTGATGATCATGGTCGTCACGGTCCTCTTCGAGCTCGTCATCGGCTTCGCCTTCGCGATGGTGATGCACAAGGTGATCTTCGCCCGCGGCCTCATCCGCACCTCGATCCTCATCCCCTACGGCATCATCACCGTCGTCTCCGGCTTCGCCTGGCAGTTCGCCTTCTCCAACACCAACGGCTTCGTCAACGACGTGCTGCCCTTCATCGGCACCGACTTCAACTGGTTCGCCGAGTACGAGACGTCGATGATCGCCATCATGGCCTCGGAGATCTGGAAGACCACCCCCTTCATGTCGCTGCTCCTGCTCGCCGGCCTGGCCCAGGTGTCCGAGGACATGCTGGAGGCCGCGAAGGTCGACGGCGCCACGTGGTGGCAGCGGCTCTGGAAGGTGATCCTGCCGAACATGCGGGCGGCCATCATGGTGGCCGTGCTCTTCCGCGCCCTCGACGCCTACCGCATCTTCGACAACATCTTCGTGATGACCGCCGGCGCCAACGGCACGGAGTCGATCTCCTTCCTGACCTACAAGCAGGTCATCGAGCAGTTCCAGCTCGGCATCGGATCGGCGCTCTCGGTGCTGCTGTTCCTGTCGGTGCTCGTGGTCGCCTACGTCATCGTCAAGCTGTTCAGGGTGGACCTCTCCTCCGCCAGGCAGGAGAGCTGACATGTCCAAGGACCTGAAGTCGAAGATCGGCACCACGCTCGGAGTCGCGCTCATCCTCGCCTGGTGCCTGCTGCCGGTCGCCTGGATCATCTCGCTGTCGTTCAAGTCCCAGGAGGCCGTGACGAACGGCAGCCCGGGCTTCCTCCCCCGGTCCGGGGGCGGCGCCGGCTTCGAGAACTACCGGCAGGTCCTGACCGACGAGAACTTCCTGCTCGCCATCCGCAACTCCGTCGTCGTGTGCCTGAGCGCCACCGTGCTGTCCGTGGCCCTCGCGACCCTCGCGGCCTACGCCATCGCGCGACTGGAGTTCGCCGGCAAGAAGTTCGTCCTGACGACCGCCCTGGTCATCGCGATGTTCCCGGTCGTCTCGCTCGTCGGGCCCCTGTTCGACATGTGGCGCACCATCGGGCTCTACGACACGTGGTGGGGCCTGATGATCCCCTACATCTCCTTCACACTGCCCCTGGCGATCTGGACGCTCTCGGCGTTCTTCCGCGAGATCCCGTGGGAGATGGAGCAGGCCGCCCAGGTCGACGGCGCCACGTCGTGGCAGGCCTTCCGCAAGGTCATCGTGCCGCTCGCCGCACCCGGTGTGTTCACCGCGGCGATCCTGACGTTCTTCTTCGCGTGGAACGACTTCGTCTTCGGCATCTCCCTGACGTCGACGGAGAACGCCCGCCCGATCCCCGCGGCGCTGTCGTTCTTCGTCGGTGCGGACCCGTTCAACCGGCCGGCCTCGCTGCTGGCCGCCGCCGCCGTCGTCGCCACCATCCCCATCGTCGTCCTCGTCCTGTTCTTCCAGCGCAAGATCGTCGCGGGCCTCACGGCCGGCGCAGTGAAGGGTTGATCCATGGCCACCATCGAGATGAAGAACATCGTCAAGGAGTACGGGGACGGCTTCCCCGCGGTCAACGACATCAGCATCGACGTCGCCGACGGGGAGTTCCTGATCCTGGTCGGGCCGTCCGGCTGCGGAAAGTCGACCCTGCTGAGGATGATCGTCGGCCTGGAGGACATCACCTCCGGCGACATGGTGATCGGTGGCACGAAGGTCAACGACCTCGCCCCGCGCGACCGCAACCTGTCGATGGTCTTCCAGAACTACGCGCTGTACCCGCACCTGACGGTCTACGAGAACATCGCCTTCCCGCTGCGCTTGGCCAAGGCCAGCGACAGCGAGGTCGATGCCAAGGTCCGCGAGGCCAGCAAGACGCTCGACCTCGACGAGCACCTGCAGCGCAAGCCGGGCAACCTCTCCGGCGGCCAGCGCCAGCGCGTGGCGATGGGCCGGGCCATCGTGCGCGACGCCAAGGCCTTCCTCTTCGACGAGCCGCTGTCGAACCTCGACGCCAAGCTCCGTGGCCAGATGCGTACCGAGATCGCCCGTCTGCAGAAGAAGCTGGGCATCACGACGGTGTACGTCACCCACGACCAGACCGAGGCCATGACGCTGGGCGACCGCGTGGCTGTCCTGAAGCGTGGCAACCTGCAGCAGCTGGCCACGCCCCGTGAGCTCTACGAGCAGCCGGTCAACCTGTTCGTGGCCGGTTTCATCGGCTCACCGCCGATGAACTTCCTGCCCGCGACCGTCGAGGGCGGCCAGGTGACGCTGCCCTTCGGCACGTTCCCGCTGGCCGCGGACAAGGCCGAGCGGACAGCCGGCAAGGGCCTGCTCATGGCCGGCATCCGGCCCGAGCACTTCGAGGACGTCTCCGTCATCGATGACGGGTCCGTGGACACCTCGCGCACCTTCGAGGCGCAGATCGACGTCCGGGAGTGGCTCGGGGACCAGCAGTACGCCTACGTTCCCTACGATGCCGAGGCCAAGGTCCAGGACCAGCTGCGCGAGCTCGCCGCCGAGTCCGACAGCGAGTCGCTGCGCACCCAGCTGGTGGTCTCGCTCGACGCGTCCAGCACCGACACGGACGATGAGAACACCACCTTGTTCATCGACACCGACCGGATGCACCTGTTCGACCCGGCCTCGGGCGAGAACCTGACCGTCGGGCTCTAGCAGCCACGGTCACGGCGGCGGATCAGCGTCGGCGGCGGCCCTTGGAGCGGACGGCGTCCATGACCTCGGCGCTCCACTCGTGCTCGCGGATGAGCCGGTACCGCTCCCCCGCGATGCGCAGGTAGGCCGCGGCCGGGCGCTCGCCCGGGCCACGCACGCCCGCCTCCTCGATCATGGCGACGACGGGCTCGAACTCCTCGGCGAACCACCGGGCCGCCATCGTCTTCTTGTCCATGTACGCGCCCTCGGCGTGCATGGTGCGGGCCGCCCACGCCTCGACGGTCTCGGCGATGACGCCGTAGTCGAAGGGGTCGTCCACGGCCACCGCCGCCCGCGCCTCACCGGTGAAGGGCGCCCGCTGGAGCATGATCCGACGCCAGTGCTTGCGCTCGAGGTCGGCGCGCGCATCGATGCCGACGGGCGCGAGAAAGGTCTCGATCGCCGTGACCCGCGCGTCGATGACGTCCAGGCGCAGGCTCCTGGCCACCGAGACCCGGTGGTGCCCGTCGCGGACGAAGTAGACGTCGCCGATCTGGTAGACCTCGATCGGTGGGATCTCCTCGCCGGTGCGGCTGGCGCGCGCCAGCCGCTCCCAGCGCTGACGGCTGCGGGCCGACGTCGGCCGGAAGCGTCGGTCGAAGTCACGCACCTTGTCGACGGACCCCACGATGGCGTCCAGTGGGATCACCTTGGTCCCGACGTAGTGCTCGGCCCGACGGCCCAGCGCGTCGACGACCTCGTCGAAGGACATCGACTGCACGACGTCGTCGACGCCGCCCCGCACCCGCGCCGCGAGCCCGGAGAGCACCTGGTGGCGTCGCGCGCGCATGAAGTCGCTCTCGGCGTCGACCCGCGGTGAGCCGGAGTCGCTGACCACGTCAGGCTCCTCGTCGCAGTGTCGCGGTGACGCCCACGCGCGGCTCGATCTCGATCAGCTGCCACGGGATCACGTTGCGGATCGTGGTGCTGCCCAGCGTGCGGTCGGGCTTGCGGAACCCGTGGGGGTGGATGTGCCCGTGCAGGTGCCAGGTCGGCTGCATCGACCCGATCACGTCGGGCAGCGCCTCGAACCCCCGATGGGGACGGTCGTCCTCGTCACCGAGGCCGCGCGGCGGTGAGTGCGTCAGCAGGACGTCCACGGGACCGCCGCGCTTGCCCGCCTGCTTGAGGAGTCGACCGGCACGACGGGCGAAGGCCCGGTCCGTGTACTGGTTGGGGCCACCGTTGTACCGGATGCTGCCCCCCAGCCCGGCGACCCGCAGGCCCTTGACGTCGATGATCGCCCCGTCAGCATTGGTGCACCCGAGCGGGCGCGGGTCGTCGGTGGGCATCCCGTGGCCGGTGAGAAGGCCGCGCATGCCCTCCTGCGGGGACTCGACCTCGGGGTCGTGGTTCCCCGGGACGAAGACCACCGGCACGTTCAGGGCGGAGGACAGGAACTCCAGGTAGTCCCATGGCAGATCACCTGCGGCCAGCACGAGCTCGGCGCCGTGACGGCGCACGCTCTCGTGGTAGATGGAGTCGGCGACCTCGTCGGCGACGGCCAGCACGCGGACCATGCCTCGAGCCTACTCCGCCGAAGCCGCCCCGCCCACGGGTCGACTCAGCTCGGGCCGGGCTCGCCCTCGGCCGCCCACCGGGCGCGATCGGCGTCGATGCGCCGACCCAGCAGGAAGGCGGCCAGCCAGAGCGCGGCGAACATGGCGCCGATGAAGAACATGATCGGGACGAGGAGGCCCAGGGCGATCGAGCCGACCTGGAGGGCGTGGCCGAGGTTGTAGGCCCACGGCTTGCGCAGCATCCCGGCGGTGAGCAGGCACAGCACGGCGAGGCCGAGACCGAGAGGTGCGGCGAGACCGGCGGGGACGTCTTCGACGGTGATCATCACCGGCACGCTGAGCCCGAGCAGGATGGCCTCGAACGTCAGCATCGTCGCGCACATGCCCCTCATGGCGTGCGTCCCCTCATGGCGTGGGTCCGGTCAGCAGGGTCCGGGCCTCCCCGACCGTCACGACGGACCCGGTCACGAGCACGCCGCCGCTGCCGACGGCGTCCTCGTAGCCCTGGGTCGTCTCGGTCTTGCCGATGGCCCGCTCGAGCGCATCGTCCAGACGGGGCACGACGCTGACCATGGACTCATCGCCCAGGAGGTCCTCCACGATCTCGCCGAGCTCGGCCGCGGGCAGGCAGCGGTCCGAGGAGTTCTGCGTGCAGACGACGTGGGACGCGACCGGCTCCAGCGCCCGGACGATCTCCTCGACCTCCTTGTCGGCCATGACGCCCAGCACCACGACGAGCGGGCTGAGCGTGAACTCCTCCCGCAGGGACGTGACGGCCGCCTCGATGGCGTGCGGGTTGTGGGCGGCGTCGATGATGACCGTCGGCCCGCGGCGGACCACCTCCAGGCGACCGGGCGAGGTGACCTCGCCGAACCCGGTGCGCACGAGCTCGGCGTCGAGCTCGTGGCTTCCGGTGAGCGCCTCGACGGCGGCGAGCGCGAGGGCGGCGTTGCGGGCCTGGAACTCACCGTGCAGCGTCAGCAGGACCTCGTCGTAGCGGGCCGCCACTCCCTGCAGGGAGATCTGCTGGCCGCCGACGGCCGCGAGCCGGTCGGCGACGCCGAAGTCCACGCCCTCGCGCAGCACCGTCGCACCGACCTCGATGCAGCGCTGCACGAGCACGTCCATGACCTCCGGCTCCTGCTCGGCGATGACGACGTGGCTGCCCGGCTTGATGATGCCGGCCTTCTCGCGGGCGATGGCGACGGCGTCGCGCCCGAGGTACGCGCCGTGGTCGACGGCGATGGGCGTGATGACGGCGACCTGGGCCTTGGCGACGTTGGTGGCGTCCCACGCACCGCCCATGCCGACCTCGACGACGGCTGCGTCCACGGGTGCGTCGGCGAACGCGGCGTAGGCCATCGCGACCGTCATCTCGAAGAAGGAGAGCGGGTGCTGCTGGGAGTCATCGACGATCTGGGCGTAGGCGGCGACGTCGGCGAAGGCGTCCACGAACGCCTCCTGCTCCAGCGGCTCGCCGTCCAGGCAGATGCGCTCGGTCATCGATGCGAGGTGCGGGCTGGTGAAGCGCCCGGTGCGCAGGTCGAGCGAACGCAGCAGGGAGTCGATCATCCGTGCCGTCGACGTCTTCCCGTTGGTGCCGGTGAGCTGGACGACTGGGTAGGCGGACTGCGGGTCGCCCAGCAGGTCGAGCAGGGCAGTGATGCGCTCGAGCGACGGCTCGAGCCGGGTCTCGGGCCAGCGGCCCAGCAGGGCGGCCTCGACCTCGGCGTAGGTGGGATTCATCCCCGCCAGTATCGCAGCAGGCCGGGCACGAGGGCCGGAGGCCGACCCACGGGCCCGACTGGTGCCCCGCGACGTCCTCGTGGTCGCTCTGGCGGGATCTCGACGACTGTCGGCAGCGCACTCCATGGCCCGAGTCCTGGCGCGAAGCCACCATGGTTCCCGTGGGACCTACCCGCACCAAGGGGAAGACGGAAGACATGGCATCGACACCCAGCACCACCCACCGCGAGCACTGCGCGGAGAACGACGACCCCCACTGCCTGCACCCCGATGCGGCGGCACTCGCCCTCGACAACCGACGGTGGGACCGGTTGGTGATCATGGGCGACAGCGTGACCGCGGGCGTCATGGAGCCTCTGTCCGGGTACCTCGACCGCTCCTTCGCCGACCGTCTCGTCGATGCCCTGGCCGCCACGCGACCGGGGTTCGCCTCCACGAACCTCGCCGTCCCCGAGCTGCGGGCGCCCCAGATCCGCGACGGGCAGCTCGACGAGGCGGTGGCCCTCGGGCCGGACCTGGTCGTCATCAGCGCCGGTGGCAACGACGCCCTGGGTCGCTCGTTCGACGCCGAGCGGCTCCGCGCCGACCTGGACTCGCTGATCACGCCCCTCGCCGCCGCCGGAGCACTGGTCGTGACCATCGGCCTCTTCGACCTGCCACGCTCCGGCCTGCTGCCGGCGGAGATCGCCGGAGTCATGTCCGAACGGTTCGACACCCTCGACAGCATCACCGCCGGCCTCACCGAGTCCGTCGGGGGCGTGCACGTCGACACCCACCACCATCCCGTCACCGCTGACCCCGGCATCTACGCCAGCGACGGCATCCATGCCAATGCCCGCGGACACGCCGTCGCCCTGGCGGCGATCGTCGAGACCCTGGCGTCGAGGTTCCCGGCGAGGTCGGCCCGATGATGTCTGCCACCGCATCTCGGACGACCGTCGTCGGTCTGGGTCCGATGGGCTCCGCCCTCGCCCGCGCCCTGCTCCAGGCAGGGGTGCCCACCACCGTCTGGAACCGCACCGCGGCACGCGCCTCGCCTCTCGTCGAGGCAGGTGCCGGCCTGGCGCCGAGTCTCGACGAGGCAACGAGAGACTCCGACCTGCTGATCATCTGCCTGCGCGACCACGAGTCCGTCCGTGAGGTGCTGGGATCGATCGATCCGGCGACGTACGCCGGACGAACGGTCGTCAACCTCACCTCCTCCACCCCGGACGAGGCCCGCACGACCGCGACGTGGGCCGAGGAACGCGGGATGGACTACCTGTCCGGCGCGATCATGGTGCCGATCCCGCTCATCGGCGACGCCGAGGCACTGGTGCTCTACAGCGGCGCACGACACCTCTTCGACCGGCACGTGGACCGGCTGCGGACCCTCGCCGGCGTCGCCGACCACCTCGGGCAGGATCACGGACTCGCCTCTCTGCACGACGTCGCGATGCTCGAGATCTTCTTCGCCGGCATGACGTCGTTCCTGCACGCTGCCGCCATGGTGACGGCGAACGGGGTGGAGACCAGGACCTTCCTGCCCTACGCACGGCAGATGCTGGCGATCCTGCCGGAGTCACTGGACTCCATGGCGGCCGCCGTCGACGCGGACGACCATCCGGGCACCGAGGACAACCTCGCGATGGAGCTCGCGGTGCTGGACCACATCTCGGCAACCAGCGCCGACGCCGGGCTCGACGGCGGACTGCCGGACGTGATGCGGGACCTGGCGGCCCGAGCCGTGGACGCGGGACACGGTGCCGACGGCTTCTCACGGATCGTGGACCTCCTGCGCCGGGACTGACTGCTGGCGACGACGGGGCGCTCCCGAGGACCGCCCAGCGCCCCGGCACGCCGCCCGGCAGCAGCCACCTAGACTTGCCTCCCGTGACCACTCCAGCGAACCGCGTCCCGGCCAAGCCCGTCCTCGAGGGCCTCGAGGAGCGGTGGTCCGAGGCATGGGAGGAGCAGGGCACCTACCGGTTCGACCGATCGCACCCGCGCGAGGACGTCTACTCCATCGACACCCCTCCCCCCACGGTCTCCGGATCCCTGCACGTCGGTCACGTGTTCAGCTACACCCACACCGACCTCATCGCGCGCTTCCAGCGGATGCGCGGCAAGGAGGTCTTCTACCCGATGGGCTGGGACGACAACGGCCTGCCCACCGAGCGCCGCGTGCAGAACTACTACGGCGTGCGCTGCGACCCGTCGCTGCCGCACGACCCCGACTTCACCCCGCCGGAGAAGCCCGACCCGAAGCGTCAGGTCCCGATCAGCCGCCGCAACTTCGTCGAGCTGTGCAACGAGCTGGTCGAGCGGGACGAGAAGGTCTTCGAACGGCTGTGGCGCACGCTGGGCCTGAGCGTCGACTGGACCCAGACCTACACGACGATCGGCCCCGACGCCCAGACGGTGAGCCAGCGTGCGTTCCTGCGCAACGTGGCCCGTGGCGAGGCGTACCAGCAGGACGCCCCGACGCTGTGGGACGTCACGTTCCAGACCGCCGTCGCCCAGGCCGAGCTGGAGGCCCGCGACTACCCCGGCGCCTACCACCGGGTGGCCTACCGCGTCGCCGCTGCCGGTGGAGCCGGCGAGCGTGTGGTGCACGTGGAGACGACCCGACCCGAGCTCACCCCGGCCGCCGTCGCGCTCATCGCGCATCCCGACGACGAGCGCTACGCCGACCTCTTCGGCGGCACCGCCACGTCGCCCCTGTTCGGCGTCGAGGTGCCGATCATCGCCAGCACGCTCACGGACCCCGAGAAGGGTTCCGGCATCGTGCACTGCTGCACCTTCGGCGACCTCACCGACGTGCAGTGGTGGCGCGAGCACCAGCTGCCCAACCGCACCGTCATCGGTCGTGACGGCCGCTTCCTGCGCGACGTCCCCGAGTGGATCGCCGGCGGGACGGGTGCGGCGTTGTTCGTCGAGCTGGCCGGCAAGACCACCTTCACGGCGCGCGAGATGATGGTGCAGGCCCTGCGTGGCAGCGGCGACCTCGACGGTGAGCCCGAGCCGACGCAGCGTGTCGCCAACTTCTACGAGCGGGGCGACAAGCCGCTGGAGATCGTCTCGACCCGCCAGTGGTACATCCGCAACGGCGGACGCGACGCCGACCTGCGCGCGGCCCTCGTGGCCCGGGGCGACGAGATCGACTGGAAGCCCGGCTACATGCAGTCGCGCTACACCAACTGGATCGAGGGACTCAACGGCGACTGGCTGGTGAGTCGCCAGCGCTTCTTCGGCATCCCGTTCCCGGTCTGGTACCGCCTGGACGCAGACGGCCAGCCCGATCACGACGACCCGATCTTCGCCGCCGAGGACACGCTTCCGGTGGATCCCGCCTCCCAGGCCCCTCCGGGCTTCGAGGAGTCCCAGCGCGGCGAGGCCGGCGGCTTCGTCGCGGACCCGGACGTGCTGGACACCTGGGCGACGTCATCGCTGTCTCCGGAGCTGGCCTGCGGCTGGGAGCGCGACACCGACCTGTTCGCCCGGACGTTCCCGATGGACCTGCGACCCCAGGCGCACGACATCATCCGGACCTGGTTGTTCTCCACCGTCGTCCGGTCCCACCAGGAGTTCGGCCGGGTGCCGTGGAGCCACGCGGCCATCTCCGGCTTCGTCGTGGACCCGGACCGCAAGAAGATGAGCAAGTCCAAGGGCAACGTCGTGGTGCCCGACGAGATCCTGTCCACGTATGGCGCCGACGCCGTGCGCTGGCGCGCTGCCCTGGCGCGCCCGGGCTCGGACTCGCCGTTCGACGAGACACAGATGAAGGTCGGTCGTCGCCTGGCGATGAAGGTGCTCAACGCCAGCAAGTTCGTCCTCGCCTCGCCCGACGACTACGGGCTCGGCGCGACCGCTGCCGACCTCGATCCGACGGCCGTGAGCGAGCCGCTGGACCTCGCGATGCTCGCAGGACTGCAGGCCGTCGTCGAACGGGCGACGCAGCACTTCACGGACTACGACTACTCCTCTGCCCTGGAGGTCAGCGAGAAGTACTTCTGGGACTTCTGCGACGACTACCTGGAGCTGGTCAAGGAGCGGGCTCGTCGCGACGGCCCGGAGGGAACGTCGGCCCGCTCGGCCTTCGTGCTGGCCCTGTCGGTGCAGCTGCGCCTGCTGGCTCCCTTCCTGCCGTACGTGACCGAGGAGGTCTGGTCGTGGTGGCAGGAGGGCTCGGTCCACCGTGCCGCCTGGCCCACCTCCGGCGACCTCGCCATCGACGGTGGCGACGCAGCCGTGCTGCCGGCCGCGGCCGCCGTTCTCGCCGGCGTCCGGGGCGCCAAGTCGGTCGCCAAGGTCAGCCAGCGCACCGAGGTCACGGCCGCCGTCGTGCACGGACCGCAGGCGACGCTCGACCTCGCGGCCCAGGCCCTCTACGACGTCCGGGCGGCCGGGCGCGTCGTCGGCGACGTCACCCTGACCGCCGAGGAGTCCGCGAACGAGGTCACGGTCGACGCGACCCTCGCGCCCCAGGACTGATCGAGCGCTGACCCGCTGAGTGTGACGAACATGCCCCGAAGTGCTCCGATTCGGGGCAGATTCGTCACACTCAGCGGTCAATCGATGGTCTGGAAGCGCAGGATCTCGGGGTGGAGGCGGTCGATGAGCGCCTGACCCATCGCCACGGCCGTCGTCGTCTGGCCCGCCACCGGGGGCAGGTCGTCGAAGGCCAGGCACAGGGCGGCCTCGCTCAGCATCTTGCCGGTGCCGCCGTAGCCGGGGTCGCGGCCGCTCACACGGGTGTGCAGGCGGGTGTCCTTGGACTCGGCCAGGAAGTCGAGCGTGAACCACGCCTTGGCGCGCTGCTCCGGTGTCGGCCCGTCGCCCGGACTCTTGGCCTTGAGCAGCAGCGCGCGCAGCGGCGGGACCTGTGCGCCGACGCCCATCACCCCCAGGCCGAGGGCGCCGGCCGCGAGCATCCGCGTCGTCTTGACGTGCGCGTAGTGCTCGTAACGGAACTCGGGTCCGTAGCTCTCCAGCGCGCGGGCGGAGCGGAGCACGACCTGCGGGTCGATCGTCGGCAGGGGCACGGCCCAGCCGCGGTCGTGCTCGGTCCGGCCGAGACCTCCACCGCCCTTGATCGAGCGATCGGCGGGCCGCACCTCCCGGGCGCGGCGACGCTTGGCGACCGAGGCCGACTCCCGCAACGACGCGAACTGGTTGACGGCCGAGTGGTAGGTGCCACCCGACGGTCCGAGGTTGGCCCGCACGTAGCCCTTGACCTGGATCGGGACGTCCTCGGGCAGCTGGGAGACGGTGTAGAGAACGCCGAGGTCGTAGGGGATGGAGTCGAAGCCACAGGCGTGCACGAGCCGTGCTCCCGACGCCTCGGCGGTCTCGTGCAGCTCCAGCCAGACCTCGTCGACGAACTGCGGCTCACCGGTGAGGTCGAGATAGCCGATGCCCGCCTCGGCCGCGGCACGGGCCGCGGGCATCCCGTGCTTGAGGTAGGGGCCGACGGTGCTGATGAGCACTCGGGTGTCCTCGGCCATGGCGCGCATCGAGGCCGGATCGTCGAGCTCGGCGACGACGACCTTGGGCTCCTGTCCCCCGGCAGCCACCACCGCCTCGGCCACCGACCGCAGCTTGTCGCGGCTGCGCCCGGCCACCGCCCACGTCGCGCCCTGGGGCAGGTGCGTGCCGAGGTACTCGGCGGTGAGCGCCCCGGTGTAGCCGGTGGCGCCGTGCAGCGTGATGTCCGTGGTCATGCCAGCGAGCCTACCGAGCCGACGCTGGGACCCCAGACTGCGCGGCTGGCCGGATGCGACTCAGGAGACGCGAGTGGCGCAAGGGTGATCCCCAGTGGCGCAGATCTGTGCGACACGCCGTCCCAGAATCGCAGGCTTGCGCCAGTCGCGGGTGAGTCACCCGGGTCAGGAGGCCTTCTTCTCCGCCTCGTCGCTGCTCAGCACCGTGGGGCCCTCGAGCCCTCGGACGGTGTCGCCGGTGACGATCACCTTGGCCACGTCGTCGCGGGCCGGGATGTCGTACATGACCGGCTGCAGGACGTGCTCGATGATCGAGCGCAGGCCACGAGCGCCGGTGCCGCGCTCGAGCGCGAGCTCGGCCATCGCCTCGCACGCGTCCGTGCCGAACTCCAGCTCCACACCGTCGATCTCGAAGAGCCGCACGAACTGCTTGGTGAGGGCGTTCTTCGGAGTGGTGAGGATGGAGACGAGCGCCTCCTGGTCGAGGTTGTCGACCGCGGCGATGACGGGCAGGCGGCCGATGAACTCAGGGATCAGACCGAACTTCAGCAGGTCCTCGGGGAGCACCTTGGAGTACAGCTGCTCAGGTCCTGAGGGCTTGGCCTCCTGCTGGCCGCCGGTGTTGAAGCCGAGTCCCACCTTGCCGCTGCGCTGCTCGATGATCTCCTCCAGGCCGGCGAACGCGCCGCCGACGATGAACAGCACGTTGGTGGTGTCGATCTGGATGAACTCCTGGTGCGGGTGCTTGCGCCCGCCCTGCGGAGGCACCGAGGCCGTGGTGCCCTCCAGGATCTTCAGGAGCGCCTGCTGCACGCCCTCGCCGGAGACGTCACGGGTGATCGAGGGGTTCTCGGCCTTGCGCGAGATCTTGTCGACCTCGTCGATGTAGATGATGCCCGTCTCGGCCTTCTTGACGTCGTAGTCGGCGGCCTGGATGAGCTTGAGCAGGATGTTCTCGACGTCCTCGCCGACGTAGCCCGCCTCGGTGAGTGCCGTGGCGTCCGCGATCGCGAACGGGACGTTCAGCATCCGGGCGAGCGTCTGCGCGAGGTAGGTCTTGCCGCAGCCGGTGGGACCGACGAGCAGGATGTTGGACTTGGCCAGCTCGACCGAGTCGTCCTTGGCCCGGCCCGCGGCTTGGGCCTGCACCCGCTTGTAGTGGTTGTAGACCGCCACCGCGAGGCTCTTCTTGGCATCGTCCTGGCCGATGACGTAGCCGCCCAGGAAGTCGAAGATCTCGTGCGGCTTGGGCAGCTCGCCCAGGCTGAGGTCGGCGCCCTCGGCGAGCTCCTCCTCGATGATCTCGTTGCAGAGGTCGATGCACTCGTCGCAGATGTAGACGCCAGGGCCCGCGATGAGCTTCTTGACCTGCTTCTGGCTCTTGCCACAGAACGAGCACTTCAACAGGTCTGCGGTCTCACCGATGCGTGCCACGGTGGCGCTCCTCTCCGGGTCGATGACCCGGGGTCCGGGACTGCGATTCGATCACACTACAAGTCTTCGGTGGACGTGGCCCACCATTGGGGTGCGGGGGCGGCGTGTCGGCGACGCCACCCGCACCCCGGGCGCGGACCTCAGACGTCGTCGGTCTTCAGCGTGTCGAAGACCTGGTCGATCAGGCCGTACTCGACGGCCTGCTCGGCGGTCAGGATCTTGTCGCGCTCGACGTCGAGGCTGACCTGCTCGGGCGTCTTGCCCGTGGCGTCGGCGATCATCTTCTCCATCAGCTCGCGCATCCGCAGGATCTCGTTGGCCTGGATCTCCAGGTCGGAGATCTGGCCACCGGTGCCCTCGGTGTACGGCTGGTGGATGAGGATGCGGCTGTTCGGCAGGGCGAACCGCTTGCCGGGCGTGCCCGCGGCGAGCAGGACTGCGGCGGCCGAGGCCGCCTGGCCCAGGCACACCGTCTGCACGTCGGACTTGAGGTAGCGCATCGTGTCGTAGATGGCCGTCATCGCCGTGAACGAGCCACCCGGACTGTTGATGTACAGCTGGATGTCGCGGTCGGCGTCCATCTGCTGAAGGCTCAGCAGCTGGGCCATCACGGCGTTGGCGACGTCGTCGCCGATCGGGGTGCCCACGAAGATGATGCGGTCCTCGAAGAGCTTGGTGAACGGGTCGATCCGTCGGAACCCGTAGGACGTGCGCTCTTCCCACTGGGGGATGTAGTAGCTCATCGCTTCACTTCCTGGACGCTGCTGATGACCTGGTCGATGAATCCGTAGTCCTTGGCCTGGTCGGGCGTGAACCACCGGTCGCGGTCGGCGTCGATCTCGACCTGCTCGACGCTCTGGCCGGTGTGGTGGGCCTGCAGCTCGTTGAGCTGCTTCTTGAGCAGGATGGACTGCTGGGCCTGGATCTTGATGTCCGACGCGGAGCCACCGATGCCGCCGGAGGGCTGGTGCATCATGATGCGTGCGTGCGGCAGGGCGTAGCGCTTGCCGGCCGTGCCCGCGGCGAGCAGGAACTGGCCCATCGAGGCCGCCAGCCCCATCGCGACGGTGGACACGTCGTTGGAGATGAACTGCATCGTGTCGTAGATGGCCATGCCGGAGTCGACCGAGCCACCGGGGCTGTTGATGTACAGCGAGATGTCGGTCTCGGGGTCCTCGGCGCTGAGCAGCAGCATCTGGGCGCAGATGGCGTTGGAGTTGGAGTCACGCACCTCGGAGCCGAGGAAGATGATCCGCTCCTTGAGCAGTCGCTGGTAGATGTGGCCGTCGAGGTCGGAGGGACCGTCGTCGCCGACGGCCGAACGCGGCGGTGTCGAGTCTGAAGTGTTCACGTCTCGACCCTAGAGGGCCGAGCCCGCCGACACACGCGCCGACACCCCCTGTTCGCCCATGGCGTAGCCGCTCGGGTGCAGATTCCACGCCCGATGGACCGACGACTTCCTAGTCCGACGGACCGACGACGGTCTGGTCCCAGTCGATGACCGAGCCCGTCACGACGCCGCTCGCGTCCGAGAGCAGCAGCACCGCCAGACCGGTGACGTCCTCAGGTGCGGCCAGTCGGCCGGCCGGCAACCGCTCGGCCGCCCGCTCGCGCCAGTCGTCACCCGCCCCGTGGAACCGCCGTTGGATGGTGTCCTCACCATCGGAGTCGGTCCAGCCGATGTTGATCGCGTTGATGCGTATGCGGTCGAAGCGGTGCGCGTGCGCGGCGTTCCTGGTCAGGCCGACGAGGCCGGCCTTCGTCGCGGCGTAGGCCGCCAGGTACGGCTGCCCGCCGTGCGCACTCATGGTGGCGATGTTGACGACGGATCCCGGCGCACCACGCGCGACCATGTCGGCGACGACGCCCTGCATCAGGAAGAACGGCCCGCGCAGGTTGACCGCCGCGTGCTGGTCGAACATCTGCGGTGTCGTGTCCAGCAGGCCGCCCCGCTCGGTGAAGCCCGCAGCATTCACCAGGCCGTCGACGCGACCGTGCGCCGCGACGGTGGCTTCCACCGCCGCGGTGCACTGGGCGACGTCCGCGACGTCGCAGGCCACGAAACGAGCATCGGCCCCGCCCGTGGACAGAGCGGCCACCGCCCGCTCCCCGACGTCGGCGCGGCGACCCGTCACGACCACCGAGGCACCCTCACGCACCGCTGCCGTCGCGATGGCCAGGCCCACGCCCTGGGTGCCGCCGGAGACCAGGACCACGCGGTCCTGCAGCAGACCCACCTCAGCCCTCCGTCCGGCGGCGTGCGGCGTGGGCGCCCAGGGCAGCGATGACGCGGTCGTGCGGCCAGTCGTCGGCGAGGGCCTGCTCCAGCAGCTCGGTCTGTGCCGGCGGCGTCAGTCCGTCGACGGGTGGGTCCAGGTCCAGGTTGGTCGGGAAGGGGTACCCCTCGGCGGCCACCGCGACCACGCGACCGAGGTCCGCCGGGGACCACCCGGCAGCCTTGCGCTCGCGCAGCACGGGGTGGATCGCCGTGATGATACGGGCGCGGTCGACGACCTCCATCGCCCGTCCGAAGGCCGAGGAGACCTGCAGCAGGTTGGCCACGCGCTGCACGTCGGTCGAGACGTTGCTGCCGGCACCGTGGAACAGCGCCGGGTTGAAGAAGACGGCGTCACCCTTGGCCAACGGCAGCTGGACCCGGTGCTCCTCGATGTACGCACGGAACTCCGGGCGGCGGTACGCGAGGTAGCCGGGGGCGTACTTCTGGGAGTGCGGGAGGTAGAGCGTCGGTCCGCTCCCCACCGGCATGTCGGCGTGGGCGACGGCCCCCTGCAGCGTCAGGACCGGCGAGAGCAGGTGCACGTGCCGGGGGTACCGGGCCACGACCTCGTCAGAGAGGAAGCCCAGGTGGTAGTCGCGGTGCGGGTCCTGCGCCCGGCCACCGGGCCGCACGACGTTCACCTGCGAGGTCACCTGGTAGCCGGGGCCGAGCCAGGCGTTCGAGACCAGCGCGAGGAGCTCGTTGGCGTAGTAGTCCACGAAGACGTCGGGGTCGCGGACCGCCAGCTTCTCCAGCGCGTTCCAGATCCGGTCGTTCGCTCCCGCGGTCGCGAAGTGGTCCCCGTGCGCACCGCCGGCGGCCCTCTCCTCGGCGATGATCTGCTCGAACGCGAGCGTCGCACGATCGACGACGTCGAGGTCGGCCCAGGCCCCGGCGAGGACGACGATCCCGGGCCCGTCGGCGAGGGCGTGGACGAGCTCGGCACTGACCGCGTCGAGCCCCTCGGGCGTCGACGTGACCGCGAGCAGCGCGGCGGCGTCGTACACGAGGGCGTTCTGCTCGATCCGGTCAGCGTGGGGATAGTCGGCCTCGTCGGTGCTGACCTCGACGAGGGCGGCGAGGTCGTCGAGCCGGCAGTCCTGCGGCCCGAGCCTGGTCGCAGCCGGGTGCGTCATGGTCTCTCCTGTCGCCGTGGGTCGAGGGGCGCGCGAACCGGTGCTCGCCGGTGGGGAAGCGGGGCATCCCGCTGCGCATGTCCCCGGCTCATGCGTAGAGGCCGGGACGCTCGGGCACCTCGACGGGCTGCTTGTCACCGGAGCGCAGCGCCCGGACCCCGGCGCCGGCGACGAGGTTGGCGACGTAGCCGTCCCACGTGCTGGCGCCGACGACCTCGCCACGGGCCGCCGCTGCGGCCCACTCGGCCAGCTCGAGCCGGTAGGACTCGATGAAGTGTCCGACGAAGTCGCTGCCGATGGCGCTCCCGCTCTGGCCGGAGACCCGTCGCACGACCGGTGTCCGGGGCTCGAGCGTGGCCGACCCGCTGCTGCCGACGACCTCGACGCGCACGTCGTAGCCGTAGCCGGCGTTGACGAACACCTCGACGGTGATCATCTGGCCACCGTCGGTCCACAGCGTGGCGACCTGCGGGTCCCGGAAGCCGTCCGTGATCGGCGACTCCACCCGGATGGCGACGATCTCGCCGTCGAGCAGCCACCGGAAGGTGTCGAACTCGTGGATCATCGAGCCGGTGACCAGGCCGGCGTCGTCGGTGCTGGTGGCGTTGGAGGCGTTGCGGTGGATGCCGTGCAGGAGGCGCACCTCGCCGAGGGTGCCGTCGTCGATCGAGGCCTTGAGGTCCAGGAAGCCGGGGTCGAAGCGGCGGTTGAAGCCCACCTGGACGACTCGGCGCCCGAGGGCGACCTCGGCGTCGACCACCCGGCGGGCGTCCTCGTCCGAGACGGCGAGCGGCTTCTCGCACAGCACGTGCTTGCCCGCCTCGATGCCCGCGATCACCAGGTCCGCGTGGGTGACGTCCGGGGACGCCACGACGAAGGCGTCCACCGCGTCGATCAGCGCCTCAGGCGACTCGGCCGCCTGCGCCCCGACACCACGGGCCACCTGCTCGGCGCGTGCCGTGTCCATGTCGAAGACCCGGGTGACCTCGGCGTGCGGGACGCCGGCTCCCAGGGTCGTGACGTGCGATGCTCCCATCGCCCCGGCGCCGATGACGCCCACCTTCACCCTGCGCTCGCTCACGGCGCCACCTCCGTCATGAAGTGGCGAGGATACGGACGCGGCGCCGCGTGAGTTTTTCGGTTCACGCCCCCAAGCACTCCGCTGCGCTCCGTGCAGGGAGGTGCCCCCAGCTGGCGCTCGCTCACAGTGTGACCCACCTTCGCTCGTTCGCCGACTCGGACATGGCGTCGACGACGACGGCCGCCGACAGTGCGTCGTGGATGGTCGCGCCCACCGGCTCTCCGGTGGCGATCGACTCCACCAGGCGACGGGCCTCCACGACCTTGAGGTCGTCGAAGCCCATCGGGTTGTTGGCACCCGGCTGGAAGACCCCCAGCTCCCCGTCCCCGGGCGCGGCGAACCGGGTGGTGGAGAACGCGTTCAGGTACTCCCCCTCGGCTCGCGTGCTGACCTGCAGCTCGTTCATGCGCCGGAAGTCCCACGACACCGTTCCCTCGGTGCCGTGCACCTCCAGGGTGTAGCGATTCTGCTCGCCGACCGCGACGCGGCTGGACTCCAGCACGGCCCGTGAGCCGTCGGCCAGGCGCAGCAGGGCGCTGACGTAGTCCTCGTTCTCGACGTCGCCGAGCGCGCCGGCACCCTTCTCGTAGTGCATCGCGCCGGGCAGTGCCTCGCGGCGCTGCGCGATGAAGGTGGCCCGGTCGACCACCAGCTCCGCCACGTCGGCCACGACGTGTCGCAACAGGTCCGCCGCGTGGCTCACGAGGTCTCCGAGCACGCCGGAGCCCGACGTCGCCGTGCGAAAGCGCCAGGACAGCGCCGCGTCCGGATCGGCGGAGTAGTCCGCGAGGAAGCGCACCGTGCTGTGCTCGACTCGACCGAGCCGCCCTGTTGCGACGAGGTCTCGCGCCATCTCGACGGCCGGCACGTTGCGGTAGTTGAACCCCGCGGCGGCCTGGACCCCTGCGGCGGTCACGGCGTCGACGATCTCGCGTGTCTCGGCCGCGCTCCGACCGGCCGGCTTCTCCACCCACAGGTGCTTGCCAGCACGTGCCGCGGCCACGGCGACGTCCCGGTGGACGAAGTTCGGCCCCGCGACGCACACGAGGTCGAGGTCGTCGCGGTCGACGAGGTCGCGCCAGTCCGCGACGTGCTCGCCGAAGCCGAGCGCGGAGACCGCCGCCCGGGTCCGGTCGTCGTCGACGGGGTCGGCGACGGCCACCAGGCGGGGCCGCAGGGGGGCGTCCGGGTAGTGGTGCGGCAGGCGGGACAGGGCGCGGGCGTGCACCTGGCCCATCCAGCCCAGGCCCACCACGCCGACGCGCAGCTCGGGCGTGGTCACGGCGTCCCGGCTCCCGACGTCGGCTGCGAGGCCTTCAGCTCGGTGGCGACGTCGGAGTCGGCGCCCATCGACTCCTCCAGCTCCTGGGCGATCGACTGCAGCTCGGTGCCGCCGGCCATCATCGAGGTCAGGTCCTCGAGCGTCATCTCCGACTTCGGGAAGTCGCCCAGGCTCCTGCCGCGGCGCAGCAGCATGAAGCGGTCGCCGACCGGGTAGGCGTGGTGGGGGTTGTGGGTGATGAAGACGACGCCCAGCCCCCGCTCGCGCGCCTTGGCGATGTACTTCAGCACGACCCCGGACTGCTTCACGCCCAGCGCCGCAGTGGGCTCGTCGAGGATCAGCACGCGCGCCCCGAAGTACACCGCCCGGGCGATCGCCACGCACTGGCGCTCACCGCCGGACAGTGTGCCGATGGGCTGGTCGACGTCTCGGAGATCGATGCCCATCGCGGCCAGCTCTGCCTTGCTGATCTTCTTCATCGCCTCGATGTCGAGCCGACTGAACGGCCCCCGGCCCTTGCGCAGCTCGCTGCCGAGGAAGAAGTTGCGCCACACCGGCATCAGCGGCACGACGGCCAGGTCCTGGTACACCGTGGCGATGCCGCGGTCCAGGGCCTCGCGCGGGCTGCTCAGCCGCGACGGCTCACCGTCGATGAACAGCTCGCCCTCGGAGTGCTCGTGCGCGCCGGCGAGGATCTTGATGAAGGTGGACTTGCCGGCGCCGTTGTCCCCGAGCACGCAGGTCACCTGTCCGGCTCGCACGGACGTCGAGACGTCGGCAAGGGCGATGATCGCTCCGTAGCGCTTGCCGATCTCCCTGACCTCGATGACGGGGCCCTCGGTCCCGGGGGCGTGGGAGCTCTTCTTCTCATCGGTCATCGTGCCGTCTCCGATCGCTTGCGCACCAGCTCGTTGAGGAAGACCGCGGCCAGGAGCATGACCCCCAGGAAGGCACGCAGCCAGTTGTTGTCCCACCCCGAGTAGACGATGCCCTGGTTGGCCATGCCGTAGATGAGCGCACCGAGGGCGGCACCGATGGCCGAGCCGTAGCCACCGGTGAGCAGGCAGCCACCCACCACGGCGCAGATGATGTAGATGAACTCCTGGCCCACGCCGGTGTTGCTCTGCACGGTCGACGTGGTGAACAGCAGCAGCATGCCGACCAGCCACCCCGCACCTGCCGTGGTCATGAACAGGCCGACCTTGGTCCGGAAGACCGGGACACCCACCTGACGGGCCGAGACCTGGGCCCCACCGACCGCGAAGATCCAGTTGCCGACGCGGGTGCGCAGCAGGATCCAGGTTGCGACGGCCGTCACCGCCAGCCACCAGAACACCGAGGCGTAGACCGCGCCCCCGGCGACGTCCACGGCCGAGCCGAAGACGCGCTTGGCCTGGTCGTAGTAGGGGACCTGGCTCATGCCCTGGATCGCGACCTGCCCGATGAGGGCCTTGGTCCCTGCCAGGTTGATGCCCTGCAGGACGAAGAACGTGCCGAGCGTGACGATGAAGCTCGGTAGTCCCGTCCGCATGACGATCAGCCCGTTGATCATCCCCACCCCCAGCGCCAGGGCGAGGGAGAGCAGGACCGCGGCCCAGATGTTGAGGCCGTACTCCGTGGTCATGACACCGACCACGAGACCGGTGAACCCGGTCATGGCGCCGGCGGAGAGGTCGAACTCGCCGCCGATCATCAGCAGGGAGACGGCGACCGCCATGATGCCGATCGTCGAGGCACCGCGCAGCCAGGTGCTCGCGCCGCTGGAGGTCGCGAAGGCCGACGTCGTGAGGGCGAAGAAGGCGAAGACGGCCACCGCAGCGACGAGCGCGCCCACCTCCGGTCTCTTCATGAGTCTGGTCAGCGTCGACGTGCGGGAGACCCGCTCGTCGGTCACCGTGGCTGTCGCCATCTGGGGTTCCTGCTTTCTGGTGGGCCCGGTGCCGGGCGCGTCCACGCCCGGCACCGGGACGGGATCAGCGAGTGCCGTTGGCGGCGAACTCGAGCACCGCGTCGGCATTCTCCGTCGTGACGAAGGCGGGACCGGAGTTGATCGGCTGGCCGCCGCCCAGGTCGTTGCCGTTGATGGACTTCAGGTACAGGGTCGTGACGCCCTGGAAGCCCTGCACGTAGGGCTGCTGGTCCACCGCGAAGAGGATCGACTCGTCCTGGATGCCGGTCACGACGTCCTCGGACAGGTCGAAGGTCGCGACGGTGGCGTCGCTGCCGGCCTGCTCGACCGCGCTGACCGCGTTGATCGCGAACTGGCCGCCGAGGGTGAGCACGACGTCGATGTCGGTCTCGGCCTGCAGCGAAGAGGTGATGGTGGACTCCACGGCTCCGCCGTCGGTGCCGTCCACCTGCAGGTTCTCCATCTCGCCGTCGAAGGTGCTCGCGGCGGCCTGGCAGCGCTCCTCCAGGCCGACGTTGCCGGCCTCGTGGATGACGCAGACGGCCTTGGTGAGCCCGGCCTCGTTGAGCTCCTCGCCCACCGCCTCGCCGGCGATGGCCTCGCTCTGGCCGATGTGGGTGATGGCACCGAACTCGGCGAACTGGTCCACGCCGGAGTTGATGGTGACGACCGGGACACCGGCCTCGGTGGCGGCCTTGACGCTGGACTCCAGACCGTCGGGGTTGGCCATCGAGACCACGATGCCGTCGACGTCGTCGGCGACCGCACCGTCGATCAGCTGCGACTGACGGGCCGGGTCGGGATCGTTGCTGTACTCGACGGTGACGCCGTAGTCGTCCCCGGCCTTCTCGGCGCCGGACTTGACGCGGTCCCAGAAGGCGTCGCCCGGTGCGCTGTGGGTGATGACGGCGTAGGTGAGGTCGCCGGCCTCCTCGGTCGTGTCCTCCTGGCCCGTGCCGGAGCACGCCGCGAGCAGCGTGGCGGCGAGGACCGCCGACCCGATGACCTTGAGAGATCCTGTTCTGCGCTTGTTCATGGTGTGTTCCTTCTTCTTCTGGGTGGGGACCGACGTCAGTGAGCCGTCGGGAAGTGGAGCGCGGCGAGGGACTCCTCGCTCACGTGGGGCCACCGGGAGGTGACCACCTTGGCCTGCGTGTAGAACCGGACGCCCTCGGGACCGTGCATGTGGTGGTCACCGAAGAGAGAGTCCTTCCATCCCCCGAACGAGTGGAACGCCATCGGCACCGGGACCGGGACGTTGATCCCGATCATGCCGACCTGGACGTCGCGCTGGAAGGTCCGCGCGACCTCGCCCGTCGACGTGAACACCGCGGTGCCGTTGCCGTAGGGGTTGGCGTTCACGAGCTCGATGGCCTGCTCGAGCGTCTCCACGCGCAGCACGGCCAGCACGGGGCCGAAGATCTCGTCGGTGTAGACGCTCATGTCGGTCGTGACGTGGTCGATGAGGGTCGGGCCCACGAAGAAGCCCTCCTCGTGCCCCTCCACGACGAGGTCACGGCCGTCGACCACGACCTTCGCGCCGGCCGCCTCCCCCTGGCCGATGTAGTCCACGATCCGATCGCGCGAGGCCTGGGTCACGACCGGGCCCATCCCGGCGTCGGGGTCGGTGCCGACGCCGACCTTGACGTCATGGGTGCGCTCGCGGATCTTGTCCACGAGCGTGTCGGCGGCCGGGCCGACGGCGACGACGGCGGAGACCGCCATGCAGCGCTGGCCGGCCGAGCCGTACCCGGCCGCGGCGATGTGGTCGGCCGCGAAGTCCAGGTCCGCGTCCGGCATGACCACGGCGTGGTTCTTGGCGCCACCCAGCGCCTGCACCCGCTTGCCGGTGCGCGAGGCACCCTCGTGGACGTACCGGGCGATGGGCGTGGACCCCACGAAGGAGACCGCCGCGACGTCGGGGTGCTCCAGGATCGCGTCGACCGCGACCTTGTCACCGTGCACGACGTTGAAGACGCCGTCGGGCAGCCCGGCCTCGGCGTAGAGGCGGGCCACGAGGTCCGAGGCCCCGGGCACCCGCTCGGACGGCTTCAGGACGAACGTGTTGCCCGTCGCGATCGCCACCGGGTGCATCCACAGCGGCACCATGATCGGGAAGTTGAACGGCGTGATGCCGGCGACGACGCCCAGTGGCTGGCGGAAGGAGTAGGAGTCGACCGAGCCGGAGACCTGGTCGTTGTACTCCCCCTTGAGGAGCTGAGGGATCCCGCAGGCGAACTCCACGACCTCCCGACCACGGACGACCTCCCCCTTCGCGTCGTCCAACGTCTTGCCGTGCTCGCTGGAGATGATCTCGGCCAGCTCGTCCTCGTGCTCCACGAGCAGCTGACGGAAGTCGAACATCACGCGCGAGCGGGCCGTCACCGAGCTCTGCCCCCAGGACTCGAACGCCGTCCGGGCCGACTGCACGGCGGCATCGACGTCCGAGGCCGTGGCCAGGCGCACCTGGCGCGTGGGCGTGCCCCGGGCGGGGTCGTAGACGTCTGCCGTGCGATCGCTCTCGCCGGCGACGTGCCGACCGCCGATCCAGTGGTCGTAGGTCTCGCTCATGATTCGTCGTTCTCCGATCGGGGGGCGGGGTCCAGGTGGTGACGCTGGGTGGTCTTGTGCTGCTCGTAGTCGACGCGGGCCTGCCGGGTGGACTCCAGGTCCGAGACCTCTGCGACCGGCACGTCCCACCATGCGGGGCTGTCCGGCGCCGGCACGAGCGGGTCGGTCTCCACGTGCACGACGGTGGAACGTGGGGACTCCTTGGCCTTCTGCAGGGCGGAGCGCAGGTCGTCCGGCCCCTCGGCGACGATCACGTCGGCACCGAGGCTGGCCGCGTTGGCTGCGAGGTCGACGGGGAGGGTGCCGCCGTCGAGCCCGGTCTGCGTCCGGTAGCGGTAGCTGGTGCCGAAGCGTTGCGAGCCCAGGCTCTGCGAGAGCGCACCGATCGAGGCGTAGCCATGGTTCTGGACGAGCACGATGATGATCTTGACGCCCTCGGCGACGGCTGTCACCAGCTCGGTGCTCATCATCAGCCACGATCCGTCGCCGACCATGACGAAGACGTCCCGGTCGGGCTGCCCGCCCTCGCCAGAATCGTCTGGCACAGCCTGGTCGAGGCCCATCTGATCCAGCACGGCCATCTTGACGCCGAGCCCACCGGCGACCTCGTAACCCATGCAGGAGTACCCGTACTCCACGTGGTACCCCTTGCGGTCGCGCGTGCGCCACAGCTTGTGCAGGTCACCCGGCATGGATCCGGCCGCGCACACCACGACGTCTCGCGGGTCGCTGACGTCGTTCACGGCGCCGATGACGGCGGACTGCACGAGGCGTCCGTCGTCGGCCGCGCCGTGTGCGTAGGCCGACTGGACGGTGCGGTCCCACTCCCGCGCGAGCCCGACTCCACGCTCGGTGTGTGCCGGGTCCACCCGGTGGCCCGCGAGGGCCTGGGTCATCGCCTCGAGGGCCACCTTCGCGTCGGCGACGAGCGAGGCGCCGGACAGCTTCAGGGCATCGATGCGGGCGACGTTGACGTTGACGAACTGGACGTCCTCGGCGGCGAAGACCGTGCGCGACGCGGTGGTGAAGTCGCTGTACCGGGTGCCGACGCCGATGACGAGGTCCGCCTCGGCGGCGAGCGCGTCGGCCGCGGTCGAGCCGGTCGCGCCGATCGCGCCCATCGCCTGGGGATGGTCGTAGGGCAGCGAGCCCTTGCCCGCCTGCGTCTCCCCCACCGGGATGCCAGTGGCCTCCGCGAAGGCACGCAGGGCGTCGTCGGCGCCGGCGTAGATGACGCCGCCACCGGCGACGACCAGCGGACGCTTCGCGGCCCGGATGAGCTCCACGGCCCGCCCGAGCTCGAACGGCTCGGGCACCGGGCGTGCCACGTGCCACGTCCTCGGGGCGAAGAGCGCGGTCGGGAAGTCGTGCGCCTCGGCCTGCACGTCCTGCGGCAGGCAGAGCGTCACGGCTCCAGTGTCAGCCGGGTCGCTCAGCACCCGCATCGCCTGCAGCAGGGCGGGGGCGAGCTGCTCGGGACGGGCGATCCGGTCCCAGTAGCGGGAGACCGGCCGGAACGCGTCGTTGACGCTGACGTCCATGCTCGAGGGGTCCTCGAGCTCCTGGAGCACGGGGTTGGCCACCCGCGTGGCGAAGGTGTCACCGGGCAGCAGCAGGACGGGCAGCCGGTTGATGGTGGCGAGTGCGGCCCCGGTCACCATGTTGGTCGAGCCCGGACCGACGGACGCCGTGACGGCCATGGCGCGCAGCCGGTCGTACTGACGGGCGTACGCGACGGCGGCGTGCACCATGGCCTGCTCGTTGCGGCCGTGCAGGAAGCGCAGCGGGGGCCGGCCGCCGGACGCGGCGTCCTCCCCGGCGGCCTCGCGCTCCAGCAGCGCCTGCCCCACGCCGGCGACGTTGCCGTGGCCGAAGATGCCCCAGCATCCCGCGAAGAACGGCCGGGAGACGCCGTCGCGCTCGACGTGCTGCGCCTCCAGGAAGCGCACCACGGCCTGGGCCACGGTGAGTCGGGTCGTCCCGGCCGAGGTGCTCATCGCCGCCCTCCGAACGGGAGCCGCGGATCGACGTCCTGCGTCTGCCAGGTCTCCCGGACCCAGCCGTGGGCCGGGTCGTCGCAGATCAGCCAGGCACGCTCCAGGCCGGGACCGGCCATGACGTTCAGGTAGTAGAGGTCATAGCCGGGAGCGGCCATGGACGGGCCGTGCCAGCCGTGCGGGATCAGGATCGTGTCACCGTCGCGCACCTCGGCGGTGACGTCGATGTCGGCGTCGTCGTGGCCGTAGACGCGCTGGTACGCCACCCCCGGGCCGGCAGGGCCGGGCGCGACCTCGAAGTAGTAGATCTCCTCCAGCTGCGTCTCTCCCTCGCGCTCCACGTCGTGCTTGTGCGGCGGGTAGGAGGACCAGTTGCCGCCGGGGGTCAGCACCTCGCAGGCGATCATCCGGTCGGCCTCGAGGACGCCCGGGACGCCGAAGTTGTTCACCTGGCGGCTGGCCTGGCCGGCGCCGCGCAGCTCCACCGGCACGTCGGCCGCCGGGAGGTGGGCCGGCGGGAGCCGACGTGTGGCGCGCGCCGTGGGGACCGCGAACCGCCCACCCGCGGTGGACGACACCACCACACGGGAGTCGATCGGGGCGTAGACGACGTCGCTGGGGCCGGACCAGACGTCCGCGCGCCCGGTGAGCTCGAACGAGGCGTCGTCGACGAGGACGTTCGCGGTGCCGGTCAGGGAGAGGACGAGTGCCTCGGCGTCACCCGTGTCGATCGTCGCCGACCCGCCGGCGGGCAGCTCGAGCACCTTCAGGCCGGTGTGGCCCCAACCGGCGGACTCAGGCGTCACGTCCAGGACGTAGGGCGACAGTGCACTTGACTGGGCACCCTCGCCCTTGCGGATCACGTGCTGGTCGGTCATCAGAGCATCTCCACCGTGGCGTCGACCGCGGACTCCACGTCCGCGTCAGGGGGGAACAGCAGGGAGCGCCCGACCACCATGCCACGAACGGCCGGGTGGGTGAGCGCCTTGGACCACAGCGCGAACTGTGCGTCCTGGTCGGAGGCCACCTCACCTCCGAGCAGCAGCACCGGAAGCGTGGTCGCGGCGAGGACGGTGTCCATGTCCTCCACGACCGGCAGCTTGAGCCACGTGTGCGCGGAGGTGGAGGCGAGTCCGGCCGCGACGGTCGCCGAGCGGACGACGGCCGCGGTCGAGAGGTCGTTGACCACTCGACCGTCCTCACGACGCGAGATGAACGGCTCGACCATGGCCATCACCTCGGCCCGGGCCAGCTCGGTCACGGCCCCTGCGCAGGCCTGCATCGTCGCCACGGTGCCGGCGTCCTCGGGGTCGATGCGAAAGAGCATCTTGCCGCCCTGCAGCCGATCCCGCGCGATCGACGCCGCGTCGTAGCCGGTGAAGCGGTCGTCGATCTCGAAGGACGTGCCTGCGAGTCCGCCGCGGTTCATCGACCCGATGACGACCTTGCCCTCGAGGGCACCGAGCAGCAGCAGGTCGTCGAGCACGTCTGCGGTGCCGAGCACCCCGTCCACGCCGGGACGCGCGAGCGCGCGGACCATGCGGCTGAGCAGCTCGCGCCGGTCGGCCATGGCCAGCGGGTCGTTCCCCGCGCGCAGGGCCCCACGAGCAGGATGGTCCGCGGCGACCAGCATGAGCCGTCCGGTCGGACCGACGAGTCGGTCGGGCTGGCGGCGAGCGCCCCAGCCGCGGGCGATGGCCTGCGGGTCGGACACGCGCAGGTCGATGATGCGTCGGATCGCGGTGTCGTCGACGGTGGTCACGGGGCACCCTCCTGGTGGGCGTCGACGAGGGCGGTCAGCACGTCGAGGGTCGGCATGGCGTCGGCGCAGGACAGCTGCCCCGCGACGTGGGACCCGGCGGCGTTGGCGTGGCGCAGCGTCCGCTCCAACGGCCAGCCCTCCAGCAGCCCGTGCACCAGGGAACCACCGAACGCGTCACCCGCGCCGAGGCCGTTCACGACGTCGACCGGGACCGGGGGCACGGTCACCGACTCCTCGCCCCGCACGCCGAGCACACCGGCCGGGCCCTGCTTGACGATGGCGGTCTCGACGCCGGCCGCACGCAGCGCCTCGGCTGCGGCCCGGGGCTCGGACTCACCGATCGCCACCTCGCACTCCTCCCGGTTGCCCACGGCCACCGAGACGAAGGGCAGCACCTCGGCGATGGCCGCGGTCGCCTCGGCGGGGTCGGCCCAGAACATCGGACGATAGTCGAGGTCGAGGACGGTGAGCCGGTCGGGACCGCGCGCCTCGAGGGCGGCCAGGTGGGCCGACCGCGAGGGCTCCTCGGACAGGCCGGTGACCGTGAACCACAGGATCTCGGCGTCGCGCACGGCGCCCAGTAGTTCCGGTGCAGTGCCGAGCTCGTCGGCACGGATCTGCAGGTCCGGTGCCGAGGGGCGCCGGTAGAAGTAGAGGGGGAAGTCGTCCGGGGGGAAGATCTCGCAGAAGGTCACCGGCGTCGGCAGGTCGTTGTCGGTGCCCACGAGGCTGGTGTCCAGCCCGAAGCCCTCCATCGCCCGGCGGACGAAGCGACCGAACGGGTCGTCCCCGGTCTTGGTCCACACCCCGGCGCGGTGACCGAGGCGGGAGGCGGCGACGGCAACGTTGGTCGGGCTGCCGCCCAGGAACTTGCCGAAGGACGTGACGTCCTCGAGGCCGACGCCGACCTGGTGCGGGTAGACGTCGACGCCGCAGCGTCCGATCGTCAGGAGCTCGCGTGCCGTCATGCCGAGAGCGCTCCCTGCACGTAGGCCAGGCACTTGGCGACGTCGGCCCTGGGGCCTTCGCCCTCGGGCTCGCCGGTCAGCTTGAGGTCCTGCTCCAGCACGTACCAGCCGGTGTAGCCGTGGCCGCGCAGTGCCGAGAGCATCGCCGCGACGTCGACGGATCCCTCACCGAGCACCGTCCAGAGTCCCTGCGACACGGCGTCGGAGAAGGCCAGCTCACCGGACTGCACGCGGGCGGCGAGGGCGGCGTCGACGTCCTTGAGGTGGACGTGCTGGACCCGCTCGAGGTTGGCCAGCGTGATCGCGACGGGATCGGCTCCGGCCGCGACCAGGTGACCGGTGTCGATGCACAAGCCGATCCGCGACCCGTCGAGCACGCGCTGCGTGTCTCGGGCGTCCTCGACGAGCGTCCCGACGTGCGGATGGACCACGGCGAGCAGCCCGCGCTCGGCGACACGGTCGGCGACACGGTCGAGGTTCTCCAGCAGGGTCTTCCACTCGACGTCGTCGAGAGTGGGGCGTTCGTCGTAGCCCTCGCTGCCGGTCGCCACGGCGAGCACGACGACCTCGGCCCCGATGGCCAGGCATTCCTCGACGAATGCGTCGACCTCCGGAAGGGGATCGGCATCGGTGTGCAGCACCACGGGCAGGAACCCACCGACGGCGCTGAGGCCGTGTCGACCGAGCAGCGTGTTGCGGGCATCGGCATCGGCGGGCAGGAAGCCCTCGGGACCGAGCTCGGTGGCCCCCAGCCCCAGCTCCGCCATGTCGGCCAAGACGCGCTCGGCCGGCAGCTGGTGGCCCCAGCCGGGCACCTCGCACACGCCCCAGGAGATGGGGGCGCCGGCGATCCGGGGGGCGGCAGGGGGCGGGGTCGTCGGTGTCACGCGGGTTCTCCTCGGGCCACTCGGGGCCACTGAATGTCAGGACAAGTGGTGTGCGTCACGAGTGTGTGCCAGGTCACGGGATCGTGTCAATAGTTTGTCATGACATCTTGACGTCCTGACGTCGTTGGGCCACAGTTCCCCCATGCCGAGCCCCCGGTTCACGCTCGATCGGTCCAGCCCGGTGCCCCTGTACTTCCAGGTCGCCGAGCAGCTGGAGAGCGCGATCGCTTCCGGGGAGATCGACGCCGGGGAGCGGCTGGACAACGAGATCGCCATGGCTCAGGAGCTCGGCGTCTCCCGTCCCACGATGCGTCAGGCCATCCAGGTGCTCGTGGACAAGGGCATGCTCGTGCGCCGGCGCGGAGTGGGCACGCAGGTCGTGCGCGGGCAGGTCCACCGTCCCGTGGAGCTGACCAGCCTGTTCGACGACCTGTCCGCCCTGGGCCATCAGCCGCACACGAAGGTGCTGTCCCTGGAGCAGGGCGCCGCCTCCGAGGAGCTGGCCGAGCAGCTGCAGGTCTCGCCCCAGGCGCCCGTGTGGTCACTGCGCCGGCTGCGCTCCATCGGCGAGGAGCCCCTCGCCCTCATGCACAACTTCCTGCCCGCCGACGTCGTCGACCTCGGCGGCGTCGACCTCGAGGCCCAGGGCCTGTACGCCCACCTGCGCGACACCGGATTCGTCATCCGTGTCGCCCGCCAGCGCATCAGCGCCCGCGAGGCGCGCGACGAGGAGTCCCAGCTGCTCGACGAGCCGCCGGACGCGCCGCTGCTGACGATGCAGCGCACCGCCTACGACAGCTCCGGACGCGCCGTGGAGTTCGGCCGGCACGCCTACCGTCCGACCCTCTACAGCTTCGACATGACGCTGGTGGACCGCTGAGCGCTCCCGTCAGGCACGGCCCGGCGCCTCGGCCTCGGTCTTGAAGGCGCGGAGCGTCCGCTCGATCCCGTCGCTGAGCTCCACGTCGTGCTGCTGGGACCCTCCCATGAGCCATCGGCCGACCAGGCGCACCACGAGCCCCGCCTCGGGCAGGGCCGAGCGACGCTCGACGACATGCGTCCCACCGTCGGCGCGCGGCGTGAGCTCGTAGGACCACTCCACGTTCGTCGGGCCGACGTGGAAGGCCAGCGCGCCCGAGCCGTCGTGCGTGGGCGGCTTCCATCGGGTGATGCGCGTGGTTGTGGGCCACACGACAGCGCCCTTGCGGTTGAGATTCAACCCCCGGCTGCCGACCCGGGGCTGATCCGTGATGAACATCCGTACCGTCTCGGGGCTTCGCCGGCCCATCGCCTTGAGGTCGGAGACCAGGTCCCACACGACGTCGACCGGGGCAGCGATCTCGATCGCCCCCTCGATCGGCGGAAGACCGCCGACCGGAAACTGTTCCGGCACGTCAGCGACCGCGCTCGACGGTGCTCTTGATCGTGTGCAGGGTCTGCTCGATGCCGGACTGCAGGTCGGTCTCGAAGCTCTCGGTCCCCCCGAGGACGTGCTGGGTCAGCGTGTTGGACAACGACGAGACCCCGTGCGGCGCCGTCCGGTGCTCGGTGAGCCGGGTTCCCGTGGCCGTCGGCTCCAGCTCGTAGGTCCAGACCGTCCCGTTCTCGGCGATCTTGAGGGCGAGCTGCCGCTCGGGCTCGAAGATCTTGACCTCCGAGCGGGTCGGCCAGACCTTCCAGCCCTGCCGGTTGATGTTGATGGTCCGCGTGCCCACGCCGACCTCACCGCCGCGGACGATCATCCTGCGACACTGCGGGCTCCACTCCCCCATCCGCTTGAGGTCGGAGACGACGCTCCAGACCTCGGCCGGCGAGGCGTCGATGTCGATCGAGGCCTCGATGCGTTCACGGTTGACCATGGTGTCCTCTCGGTGGGGTGCTCAACGGACGGCGGGCGCCGCGAGAGCGCGGTCCTGCCGGTGGTCGGCGTCGATCCAGCGGATCAGCCAGTCCCCGACGGCGGGATGGTTCAGCAGGGCGAAGTGGTGCGCGCTCGGGACGTACTCGAAGGTCGCCCCGTCGACGACGGGACCCGTGCGCCCCACCCCGGTGGCGGAGGAGAAGTGCACGAGCAGGTCGCCGAGCACGCTGCTCAGCGGATGCTTCTGCGAGGCACCGAGGGTCGAGGCGATGAAGTGGTACTCGGCGTGGGCGAGCGGCGCGGCCGCGATCCGGTCCAGGCCCCATCGGGCGGTGAGGTCCTGACCCTCCCACTCATCGGTGGAGATGTATCCGTGCCGCAGGTCGACGATGCCGTCCGAGCGGGCGTCGAGGATCGCCCCGAACGGGGTCGACGCGGGCCAGAACCGCAGCACCCGCGACCCCAGGTGGGCGACCTTCTCCAGGTTCGCGCCGGCGTGCGGCGTGCCGAGGCAGACGACGTCGCGCACGAGGTGCTGCCAGGTGGAGCCCTGCGCCGTGGCGTGGTTGGTGGCGGCGCGCGCCACGAGCCCACCCATCGAGTGGCCGACCAGGGTGATGCGGGTGACGCGCGTCGGCCAGGCGTCGACGAGCTGGGCCAGCAGGGCGTCGAGGTGCCGGCCGTTCTCCGAGACGTGCAGACCGGTGTTGTAGCGCACCGTGACGGGGGTGCCGTCGGTCTCGTCCGCGACGCGCTGCAGGTAGGTGGAGCCGCGCACCTTCGACCCGAGCTGCCAGGACTCGTCGTTCTCGCACAGGCCGTGCAGGAAGACCACGAGATGACCGCCGGCGCCGCGGAAGGCGTCGCCGACCTGCCAACGGCTGATCGGGACGTCAACCCCCTCCCGCCGGACGGACATGACGATCGCCTGGGGGTCGTCGAGCATTCGCAGCTCGTCACCGATGAGGCCGTTGACGGCCGACACGACGGTCCGACCGAACTGGCTGGACTCGATCGGCGTGCCGACGCCACGGGCCGAGAGCGCCCGGACCGAGCCGCTGCCGATGCGCAGGACGCCGGACAGGGCGCCGTAGACGGAGGTCGCCACCGCGTCGTGGAGCGACTCGGGCAGGCGTCCACCGATCATGCGCGTCGCGCCGAACGCGCGCGCGGCGGCCGCCCGGTGCACGTCCCGGACCGTGCCGACCACGAGGCGATCGACGTTGTCGAGCGCCAGCGCAGCGACGTCGGTGGTGCGCGCGGGCTCACGGGACATGGCTACATACTGCCGGTATCCGAACCGCTTGTGAACCGGCCCCCCGGAGTTCTTCCTCACGTCTCAGTCTGACCGGCACGGCCCGGGCACCCGGGCACGTCGAAGGAGCGCGCGACGCCCCCACCCGCGGCAGCGGATGGGGGCGTCGTGGGCGTGGCTCAGGACTCGTCGGTGTCGGTGCCTGCGTCCTCGTCCTCGTAGGTGCCGTCGCCGCGGAGCTCGGAGAGCCGCAGGTCGTTGCCGGACTCATCGGTGACGGTGGCACCCTCCACGAGGGAGGCGAGCGCCTTGCCGCGCAGGACCTCCGAGACCATCTCGGGCACGTGGTTGTGCTCCATGATGTGCTGCACGTAGGCGTTCGGGTCCTGCCCGGACTGCTGGGCCCGCTGGATGATGTGCTGGCTGAGCTCGGCGTCCTCGATGCCGATCTCGCCGTCCTTGACCACCTGGTCGAGAACGAACTGGGCGACGATCGAGTCGCGCGTGCGACGCTCGAGCTCGGCCTCGAACTCCTCGGGCGTCTGCTCCTCGTTCTCCAGGTAACCCTCCATCGTCAGGCCGGCCTGGGCGAGCTGCTGCTCGACCTGCTCGCGGCGCGCGCCGAGCTCCTCGGTCACGAGGGTCTCGGGCAGGGGGGCCTCCACGGCACCGATGACCTCGTCGAGGACGAGGTCGCGGGCCTCGTTGGCCTGCTCCATCCGCTTGCCACGCGTGAGGCGCTCGCGGACGTCGGCCGTGAACTCGTCGATCGTGTCGAACTCCGAGGCGGTCTGGACGAACTCCTCGTCCAGCTCGGGCAGGTGGCGCTCCTTGACCTCGACGACCTTGACGGAGACCTCGACGGGCGTGCCCTTGAGCTCGCCCCCGACCAGCTCGGTGGAGAAGGTCGTCTCCTCACCGGCCGAGAGGCCGGTGACGTTCTCGTCCAGGCCCTCGAGCAGGACGCCCGAGCCGACCGTGTACGGCATGCCGTTGGCCTCCGCGCCCTCGATCGCGCTGCCGTCCGCGTCCTTGGCGACGAGGTCGATCGTGATGGCGTCGCCGTCGGCAGCGGGACGCTCCACGTCGGTGGTGGTGGCGAAGCGTTCGCGGAGGGCGTCGATCTGCTCGGTGACGTCGTCCTCGGTGACCTCGGCGTCGGGGACCGAGACCGAGATCGAGGAGAGGTCGGGCAGCGTCAGCTCGGGGCGGACGTCGAGCTCGGCGGTGATCTCGATGTCCTCACCGTCGACGAACTTGGTGAGGTCGATCTCCGGCTGGCCGAGCGGCTGCAGCTCGGTCTCCTCGATCGCCTGGCGGTACCAGTCCGGCAGCGCGGAGTTGACGGCCTCGTCGAGCACGACGGTGCGGCCGATCCGCTGGTCGACGATGGCCGCGGGCACCTTGCCCTTGCGGAAGCCGGGGACCTGGATCTGCGCACCGATGGTCTTGTACGCCTGGTCGAGGTTCGTCTTGAACTCGTCGAACGGCACCTCGATGGTGAGCTTGACCCGGGTCGGGCTCAGGGACTCGGTGGTGCTTCTCACGTGCGGAACTCCTGGGATGGTCTGACGGGGGACTGGGCTGTGAAACTCAGGGCCTGGGTGCGGGCGCTCGCGACGTGGCGGCGCGGCCGCGGCCCGAAGGCGTCGTTCCAGTCTCTCATGCAGACCCCGACGGGCCCGAATCGCGTCGTCAGCCGGGGAGCATCCGCGCCTGCCCGGAGTGGACGCGGCGAGAGGTGAGCAGGTGCGCCCCGGAGTCGGGGTCGCGACGATCGTCCACTGCCCACCACTCCAGCCGGGCCTGGGTCGCAGTGAGCTCGACGATGCTGAAGCCGTGGTCGTCGAGGTTGACGAACTTCGCGTGCGGGTTGACGGTCTGGATCGCCTGCTCCATCGCCAGCGAGACGGTGCGGGCGGCCGTCCCCATGTAGTCGTCGACGTTGTTGCTGGTGACGGCGCTGCACACCAGCTCGGTCGCGACCGGCCGCCCACCGAGCTCGATCTCGTTGCCCCAGGCGGTGTGCACGTCACCGCTGAGGAACAGGACGTCCGCCACCTCGGCGTCGGCGATCCTCTCCAGCAGCCGCCTGCGCTGCGCCGGGTAGCCGTCCCACGTGTCGGAGTTCGGGGTGGCCGCTCCCCAGGTCATCGGGTCGGTGGTGGCCTTGACGGCCAGCTCCTGTCCGCGCGGTCTCGGCGGCATCAGCATCGGCGCCATCATCACGGGGTTCCCGACGAGCTTCCAGCGTGCCGGTGAGCCGAGCAGGGCGTCCGCGAGCCAGCCGTCCTGGGCGCTGCCGGTCATGGTGCGGCCCTCGTCGTGCGTGGCGGGGTCGTCGGGCTCCACGCGCTCGTCGCGATGGCCTCGCAGGTCGAGCATGGCGAGCTCGGCGAGCCGTCCGAAGCGGAAGCTGCGGTGGATGCGCTCGCCGTCGCCGACCTCGACCGTGCCACCCAGGCGTACCGGCATCCACTCGTCGTAGGCGCGGATGGCGGCCTGTCGGCGTTCCAGCCACGGACCTTCGGTGGCGGACTGGTGCTCGAACGCCCCTGCGGGGTGCCAGCCGTCGGCGACCTCGTGGTCGTCCCACGTGACGATCATCGGGAGGTCCGCGTGCAGCTCGCGCAGGTCCGGGTCGGTCTTGTACTGCGCGTGCCGACGGCGATAGTCGTGCAACGACACCGTCTCGCGGGGCGGGTCGTGACGACGCACGTCCTCCCAGTCCGGGCCGTAGGAGTACATCCCGGGCTCGTACTCGTAGAGGTAGTCGCCGAGGTGGACGACGGCGTCGAGATCGTGCGAGCGCAGGTGCCGGTAGGCGCTGAAGTGACCGGCCTGCCAGTTGGCGCACGAGACGATGCCGAGCCGCAGCCGCTGCGGCTCGGCGTCCGTCGCCGGGGCAGTACGGGTGCGGCCGGTGATCATGTCGCGACCGTGGCGGAACCGGTACCAGTACGACGTGTCGGGCTGCAGGCCGTCGGCGTCGACCTTGACCGTGTGATCGCGTTCGATGCCGGTGCGCTCGCGACCGCCGACGTCGACGATGGCGAAGTCCTCGCTGCGGGAGACCTCCCACTCCACGACCACCGACTCCCCGACCCCGGTGCCGGGCTCGGCCTGCGGCGTCGGCGTCACCCGCGTCCAGAGGACGACGGCGTGGGGCAGCGGGTCCCCCGAGGCGAGCCCGTGCTGGAAGCTGTGGTGCCGGGAGGCCGGCGCGGGCGAGGGCATCGCCACCGACGCCACCGCTCCGAGGCCGACGGCGATCCCCAGGCCTCCGAGGACGACGTGACGACGGTCAAGGACGGCGCGTGCGGAGTCCACGGGTCCATTGCGCGCAGCCGGGATTGAACCGACGGGTCGGTGCCCGTGAACGTCGGACGACCGTCGTCGGAAGCCTCGGGCGGGTCGGTCAACGGCGACCCGCGCGGGTCAGGACAGGGCGGAGAGCACGACCTCGGCGGTCGAGGCGACGAGGGCGTCGTCGTAGTCCGCGTCGGGGTCGTTGCGCTCGGTGAGGACGGCGATGACGATCGGCTCGCGATCGGGTGGCAGGACGATGGCGACGTCGTTGCGGATCGCACCGGCCCCGCCGGACTTGTCCAGGACCTCCCATTCCCCGGGTGCTCCCGCCCGGACGAGGGTGTCGCCGGTGGCGTTGCCTGTCATCCACTCCGTCAGGAGCTCACGGTCGGCGTCGTCGAGCCACTCGCCGACCATGATCGCGCGCAGGGCTCCGGCGAAGGCCTCCGGCGTGGTGGTGTCGGCCTCGTCACCGGGCGTCACGGTGTTGAGATCGGGCTCGACGTCGACCACCTCGGTCACGGGGTCGCCGGCCTGCTCCAGCGCCTCGTCGAGTGCCGCCGGACCGCCGAGGTGCTCCAGCACGAGGTTCATGGCGGTGTTGTCGCTGTCGCGCACCGCGGCCTCGGCCAGCTCCCCGAGCGGCATGCCGGTCTCCACGACACCCTCGGTCACCGGCGAGTAGCCCGCGGCCGTGACGTCCTCCTGCGTCCAGGTCACGACGCGCTCCCGCTCGTCGACATCGGTGCCGTCGAGCAGGGCTGCCGCCGCGAACACCTTGAGCGTCGACGCGAAGCCGAACCGCTCCTCCCCGCGGTGGGAGACCGTCCGGTCGTCGCCGAGGTCGACGGCGACGACGCCGACCCGGGCATCGAAGTCGCGCTCGAGCTCCTCCAGCGGAACCGAGACGTCGCTCGTCGGGGTCGGGGGCGGCTCACCGTCGGACTCGCCTGCGCATGCACCGGCGAGGAGGAGGGCGACGAACAGGAGAAGTCGGGCTCGCATGCCGCCCCCGGCGCCGGTGCGGGCGGCGTCGACGCACCTCGTGCTCATGATCTCTTCCCCGTCTCCCGGCGGCCTCGGAGGACCGAAGACCACCTCGCCGATCGGTCGGGATGACAGGATTTGAACCTGCGACCCTCCGCTCCCAAAGCGGATGCGCTACCAAGCTGCGCCACATCCCGGTGCTGCCGAGGCAGCGCGCCGAGTCTAGACCCCCACGGCGACGGCCGGGACCGTCGGCGGCTCCGTGGAACCACCCGCGAGCACTCCGCCGAGGCCGGTCGGACGAGAGCGTGGACCCGTCGGGGCGGTCGCGGGCGGGCTACCGTGTCGCCGTGCCCGTGCTCCCCTTGACCACCGTGGGTGACCTGCTGGACTCG
The DNA here is from genome assembly GCF_051262555.1 of Aeromicrobium sp. CF4.19. Classification (NCBI taxonomy): domain Bacteria; kingdom Bacillati; phylum Actinomycetota; class Actinomycetes; order Propionibacteriales; family Nocardioidaceae; genus Aeromicrobium; species Aeromicrobium sp. CF4.19. The sequence continues at coordinate 104,391 of NZ_JBIMEU010000004.1, forward strand.
CGCCCGCCGCGAGCGGGAACGACCCGTGTGCTCGCGATCGACGGGCCGAGCGGCTCAGGCAAGACGACGCTCGCGCGTCGCCTGCGCCGGGTCCTGGCCTGCCGCTCCCTCCACATGGACGCCCTCTATCCGGGGTGGGACGGGCTCGACGAGGCGCCCGGGCTGCTGGTGGACCAGGTGCTGCTGCCGCTTGCCGACGGGCGCCCTGCCGCCTACCGCCGGTGGAGCTGGGAGCACCACCGGTGGGCGGAGTCCCACCACGTCCTTCCCGATCCGGTGCTCATCGTCGAAGGGGTGGGCAGTGGGTCACTGGCCTGCGCGCCGTTCCTGTCCGCGGTCGTGTGGATCGAGGCGCCACGGGAGGAGCGGATGCGCCGCGGCATGGAGCGCGACGGCGAGGCCTACCGGCCGCACTGGGAGCGCTGGGCCCGGCAGGAGCAAGCGATGTTCACGGCCGATCGCACCCGCGAGCGGGCCGACATGCGCCTGGACGGTGCTCCGTCGCTCGCGCACGAGGCCGAGCACGAGCTGGTCGTCCTGGACTGACGGGTCCGATCGGGTGGGCGACGGGCGCGTCGTGCTGCTGTGGCATCATGGAGTCGCTGCTGCGGCAGCACGCGGACGTAACTCAATTGGTTAGAGTCTCTGCCTTCCAAGCAGAATGTTGCGAGTTCGAGTCTCGTCGTCCGCTCCACTTCTCCACCGCGCAGCGGTCTCCCAGGGGAGCGGACGCGTCACTCATGGGCCCCACCACCGCGCCGAAGGCGCCCCGCGAGGGATCGTCGTCCGCTCTCTCACCGCGAAGCGGATCCCTGCCACGAGGTGCCGCTCAGGCCTCGCGACTGAGCACCAGGACCGCCCGGTCGTCGTCTTGGCCCCGCACCTGGTCGATGATGCGTCGCGCCGCCCCGTCGACCCCCTCGGCCATCGCCAGCGTCGCGATCCCACGCAGCCACTCGACCCCCTCGTCGATGTCCCGGTCGCGCGTCTCGACGATCCCGTCGGTGTAGAACAGCAGCGACTCCCCCACGGCGAGCACGCCCGTGGTGTGGTGGAACTCCGGTCGTGGCAGCAGGCCGAGGGCAACGCCTCGAGCTGTGTCGATCTCCCACTCCTCGCCGGTCCAGTGCAGTGCGGGCGGATGGCCGGCGCTGATGATCGAGTACGTTCCGGTCTCCAGGTCGATGATGACGTGCACCGCGGTGGCGAAGCCCTCCTCCCACTCCTGGCGCACCAGGTAGTCGTTCGCCGCGGCGAAGAGGCCCTGGGGCGGAAGGGCGCCGATGAGGCCACCGAGGGCGCCGGCGAGCTGCAACGACTGGGTCCCGGCCGCCACGCCCTTGCCGCACACGTCCACGAGGATCATCTCCAGCGTGCGCTGGTCGTCGGAGAGGTTGGCGACGAGGAAGTCGCCGGAGAACTTGGCGCCACCCGCGGACAGCATCGCCGACTGCGAGGTCCAGCCCCGTGGCAGTGCCGGCACGACTCCCTGCGCCTGCAGCCGGTTGTTCAGGTCGACGAGCATCGCCTCCCCGATCTGGCCGGGCAGGCCGCTACGACGGCGTCCCGCGTCGACGAGCACGACCACCGCGACGACCGCCACCGACACGAGCGTGCTGATCCGCCCCGGAGTCATCCCGGCATCGAGCGTCGCCAGGGTCACGGAGATGGCGATGAGGACGGCGCACACGAGGACGAGGGTTCCGAGCGGCCGGTACCTGAGCGTCAGTGACCCGAGCAGCATCGGGACGACGAAGGAGGCCGCCGGGACGGTGTTGTAGGAGACGATCGACGCGATGAAGATGGCCACCGAGAAGGCGAGGAGGATGCCGAGGGCGGCTGACTGACCCTCCGAGGTGCCGGTGCGCCAGCGCAGGAAGCGATCGTCAATGTAGCCCGCGACGCTGGGCATCAGTCGTCGCAAGGTCATTTGCGCACTGTATCGGCGGCTTGGCACCCAGGGCACCAGAACAGGTTGCGTCCGGAGAGAACGCTCGCGAGCACCGTCGTGCCACACACGCGACACGGCTCCCCCGCACGGCGGTAGACGTAGGAGCGTCGCTCCCGCGGCCGACGTCGGCCGGGGTCGTCCTCGGCGCGGAGGGTCTCGATGCGGCCGGTGCGCACGCCGACCCGCATCAGCGAGCGCAGGTCCTCCCACATCGAGAGCCAGACGTCGTGGGCAAGCTCGCGACCCGGGGTGAGCGGGTCGACTCCGTGGCGGAACAGCAGCTCGGCCCGGTAGACGTTGCCGATGCCCGCCACCACGGACTGGTCCATGACCAGCGCCGCGATCGGCGAGCGCGATGCCGAGATCCGGCGCCAGGCTCGCTCCGGGTCGGCCCGACGGCGCAAGGGGTCCGGGCCGAGGCGCGCCAACAGCGCGTCGACCTCGTCGGGGAGCATCAGCTCGCACGCCGTGGGGCCACGCAGGTCGCCGACCGATCCCTCGCCCACGAGCCGCCACCGCACCTGTCCCACTGCCTCCGGCACGTCGTCGCCGACCTTCTGGAACCGGAACGCGCCGTACAGCCCGAGGTGGACGTGGACCTGGCCACCAATGCCGTCGAAGCCCACCAACAGGTGCTTGCCCCACGCCTCGGCCGAGGTGAGGACACGGCCGTCAAGGAGTGCAGCGGTCTCGGAGAATCGCCCCTGTGGGCTGCTGGAGCGGACCTCTGCGCCGTCCAGGTGGCGCCGGATGGTCCCGGCGAGCCGGTGGAGCGTGTGTCCCTCAGGCAATATCGCCGGTCGTCTCGTACTCGGCCAGCATGTCGATGCGGCGCTGGTGGCGCTCGGCGCCGCTGAAGGCGGTGGTCAGGAAGGCCTCGACGATGGCGATGGCCTCGTCCTCGGAGTGCATCCGTCCGCCCACCGCGACGACCTGGGCGTCGTTGTGCTCACGCGCCAGCCTGGCGGTCTCGGTGCTCCACGCCAACGCGGCCCGCGCCCCGGTGACCTTGTTGGCCGCCATCTGCTCACCGTTGCCGGATCCACCGATGACCACGGCCAGCGATCCCGGCTCGCCCACGGCGCCGAGGGCAGCGGCGATGCAGAACGGGGGGTAGTCGTCGTCGGCGTCGTACTCGTGCGCTCCGTGGTCCACGGGCTCGTACCCATTCTCACGCAACCACCGGGCGAGACGGTCCTTCAGCTCGAGTCCGGCATGGTCGGTGCCCAGGTGAACGCGCATGGCCCCAGTGTCCCAGAGCGCGCCGCCCGTGCTCGATCAGGCTCGTCGTCCGAGACCCGGCTCAGGAGTCGCGACGCGCCCGAGCGGCATCGAGCCAGGCGCCCACCAGGACCACGAGTGCCCGAGCCGCGTCGAACCGGTCCGGCTGGCGCCAGAACGAGTGCACCATGCCCAGGCTCCGGTGGGCGGTCACGTCGACACCGGCCGTCGCCAGGGCCGCAGCGAGCTCCTCACCCTGGTCGCGCAGGAGGTCGTGCTCGCACGTGGTCAGGAAGGTCGGCGGCAGACCGGAGAGCGTCGGTGCCCGCAGGACGCTCACCTCCGGGTGGTCGCCGACCTCACCAGGGGCGTACGCCTCCCAGAGCCACTGCAACTGCCCGATCGAGAGCGCACCGTTGGACTCCCCCGTCGGCAAGTCAGCCCGGCGGTCCGTCGGCGGGTACAGCAGGGCCAGGGCGTCGAGCGCGGCGGCGTCCCGCACGGCGAGGCCGGCGAGGAGGTTGGCACCGGAGGAGTCACCGATGCCCGGGAGCCACGCGGAGTCCACCCGATGCTCGCGGCCGTGCTCGCGCAGCCACCGACAGGCCCGCTCGACGTCGTCCAGCCCGGCAGGGAACGGGTGCTCCGGGGCGAGCCGGTAGTCCACGGCCAGCAGGGCCCAGCCGGTGACGTGCGCGAGGTGCCGGCAGAACACGTCGTGGGTCTCGAGGTCGTGGAAGACCCAGCCGCCACCGTGCACGTACAGCGCGACGGGAGCTCCGAGACGGGGACGGTAGAGCCGGCAGGGCACCCCGTCCGCCACCAGGTCCACGACGTAATCCAGCCCGACGCGCGGCTCCTGCATCGCCGCCTGTCGGGCCTGCACGCGGGAGGCCGCGACCTCCTCGAGCGAGGCCGGGGCGGGCGCTTCCGGACCGAGGTCGTCCAGCAGGGCGCGAGCCTGGGGATGCAGGGCCATGGTCCAAAGACTAGGCGTCGGCGGGGCCGAGCGGGGAGGGTCGACCGGTTTCCCAGCATGGTGCCTCAGCCACCCCACACCGCCAGTCCCGAGACGCTGCCCCGACCTACCCGACCTACCCGACCTACCCGAGCTCATCGGTGCACCAGCAACCCAAAGATCGCTCATACGGTTGCTGACGCACCGGCCCACGCGGGCCGCGGACCGGTGCGTGACGGTGAGCGGACCGTGATCAGTCGAAGATCGGGTCGCGGTCGCGGGAGCGCTTGAGCTCGTAGAACCCGTCGTACCCGGCCAGCAGACGAGCGCCGTCGAACACGCGGCCGGCGTCCTCACCCTTGGGTGCGGGGGAGAACACGGGACCGAAGAAGGCGACGCCGCCGACGGAGATGACGGGTGTCCCGACCTCCTTGCCGACGCGATCGATGCCTCCGTCGTGCGACGTGCGGACGGCGTCGTCGAGGGACTCGTCATCCGCGGCATCGGCCAGCTCGATCGGCAGACCGACCTCGGCCAGCACCTCCTCGTACAGCTCACGGGAGAAGTCGCGGCCCTCCGGGTGCTTCTTGGTGCCGATGGCCGTGTAGTAGGACCGGAGCGCCTCCTGGCCGTGCTGCTGCTCGATCGCGATGGCCAGCCGGACCGGGCCCCAGCCACGCTTGATCATCTCGCGGTACTCCTCGGGCACGTCCTGGTCCTCGTTGAGGACCGAGAGGCTCATGACGTGGAAGACGGTGCGCACGTCGCGGACCTTCTCCACCTCGAGCATCCAGCGTGACGTCATCCACGCCCACGGGCACAGCGGGTCGAACCAGAAGTCGACGGTCTCGGTCTCGGTGCTCTGATCGTTGCTCATGGTGTGGTCAACACCGGCCGGCCCGCGCGCATTTCCGCCACGAGCGAGGCCACCACCGCGTCGAGCCGTCCACCGTTGGCCTCGGCGACGCGGCGCTGCCGCACGTAGGACGGGCCGTACCGCACGATCTGCTCGACGTCGGCGAGCTCCTCGGAGCAGCCGAGCCGTTCCGCCACCGGAGCGAGACGCTCCAGCAGCTGCGTGAGGTCGGCGGTCACGAGGTCCTCGCGGGCCTGCTCGTCCAGGATGAGCCAGGAGTCGATGCCGTAGCGCGCCGAGCGCCACTTGTTCTCCTGGGCGAACCATGGCGGCAGGTCCGGCAAGGGGTTCCCGGCATCGAGCTCCGATGAGAAGTACTCCACCAGGCAGTGCGTGAGCGCCGAGGTGGCGAGCAGCTCCTGCATCGTGGGGATCCCGTCGCACACCCGCACCTCGAGGGTCCCGAACTTCGGGGAGGGCCGCAGGTCCCAGCGGATCTCGTCGAAGATGTCGATGACGCCGGTGGTGGTGAGGTCCTGCACGTAGTGCTCCAGCTCGGACCACTGCTGGAAGTGGAACGGCAGGCCCGCCGTTGGCAGCTGCTGGAACATGAGGGCCCGGTTGGACGCGTACCCGGTCTCCTTGCCACCCCAGAACGGCGACGAGGCGCTGAGCGCCTGCAGGTGCCCGTAGTAGGCGAGCATCGCGTTGCTGATGGGCAGGACCTTGTCGCGGTCCTCGATCCCCACGTGCACGTGGACGCCGTAGATGAGCATCTGGCGTCCCCACCACTGGGTCCGGTCGATGAGCGTGGCGTAGCGCTCCTGGTCCGTGACCTTCTGGTTGTCCCAGCGGGCGAAGGGGTGCGTCCCGGCGGACATCAGCTCGACGCGCAGGGGGTCGGTGACGGTGCGGATCTCATCGATCGCGCGCTGCAGGTCCGCCCCCGCCTCGGCCACCGTGCGGCGCACCCCGGAGACCACCTCGACGGTGTTCAGGAGCAGCTCCTGGCGGATCGCGGGATGCTGCCCGCCGCCGGGCGGCGCGACGGCCTCGAGCACCGTCTCAGCGACCTGCCGCAGGTCGCCGGAGTCCGCGTCGACGAGCGCCAGCTCCCACTCGATGCCGACCGAGGACCGCTCGGACCTGGCGAACGGAATCTCCATGCCTCCATCCTGCCCGACACCGAGATCTCCGCCGTGTCGACGCCATCACCCGTCTCGCTCCCTCGGCGTCGACGCCCTCCAGCGGGGCCGTTCCGCACGCCGCCGACACGACATCGCCACCGTCGGCGCCGCGTGAAAGAGTGACGCCATGCCCGGAACCAACCTCACTCGGGACGAGGCCGCCGAGCGCGCCGCCGTCGTCTCCACGGACTCCTACGTCATCGAGCTCGACCTCACTACCGGTCCGGAGCGCTTCGGCTCCGTCACGACGCTGCGCTTCGGCGCCGTCCCGGGCTCGTCCAGCTTCGCGGACCTCGTCGACGCCGAGATCTCCTCCGTCACGCTCAACGGCGTGTCCCTGGACCCGGCCACCTACGCCGACAGCCGGCTCCCGCTCCCCGACCTGCAGGCCGAGAACGAGCTGCGCGTCGAGGCGACGTGCGCGTACTCACGCTCCGGCGAGGGCCTGCACCGCTTCGTGGACCCCGTCGACGAGCGCGTCTACCTCTACACACAGTTCGAGGTGCCGGATGCTCGTCGCGTCTTCGCCACCTTCGAGCAGCCCGACCTCAAGGCCACCTTCGAGTTCCACGTCACGGCGCCCGCGCAGTGGCAGGTCGTCTCCAACGCCCCCACGCCCGAGCCGGAGGCACACGGCGAGTCCGCGGTGTGGCACTTCGCGCCCACCAAGGTGATGTCCACGTACATCACCGCGCTCGTCGCCGGTGAGTACCACGTGGTCCGCGACACGTACTCCGGCTCCTACGAGGACATCCCGCTCGGGGTGTTCTGCCGGCAGTCGCTCGTGGAGCACCTCGACGCCGACGACATCCTGCTCATCACCAAGCAGGGCTTCGCGTTCTTCGAGGACGCCTTCCAGATGGGGTACCCGTTCGGCAAGTACGACCAGCTCTTCGTGCCGGAGTACAACATGGGCGCGATGGAGAACGCTGGCTGCGTCACCTTCCGCGACGAGATGATCTTCCGGAGCCGGCAGACCGTCGCCGCGTACGAGAGCCGCGCCAACACGATCCTGCACGAGATGGCGCACATGTGGTTCGGCGACCTCGTCACGATGAAGTGGTGGGACGACCTGTGGCTCAACGAGTCGTTCGCGGAGTGGGCGGCCCACTACTCCTCCGTGGAGGCGACCCGCTTCACGCAGGCCTGGACCGGTTTCACCAACAGCCGCAAGAACTGGGCCTACCGGCAGGATCAGCTCCCCTCGACGCACCCCATCGCCGCTGACAACCACGACCTGCACGCCGTGGAGGCGAACTTCGACGGCATCACCTACGCCAAGGGCGCCTCGTCGCTCAAGCAGCTCGTGGCCTGGGTGGGCGCCGAGGACTTCCTCGCAGGCCTGCGTGCCTACTTCGCCAAGCACGCCTACGGCAACACCACCCTGCAGGACCTGCTGGTGGAGCTGGAGCAGGCCTCCGGACGCGAGCTCGACTCGTGGGCCGCGGAGTGGCTGCAGACGTCCGGCGTCAACACGCTGCGTGCCCGGTTCGAGACCGCGGTGCCCGAGGGAGGGGGAGATGACGCCTTCACCTCCTTCGTCGTCGAGCAGAGCGCCATCGACGCCTACCCCACCCTGAGGCGACACCGGATCGCGATCGGCCTGTACGACCGCGTGGACGGTCGGCTCCTGCGCACGGGCCGCGTCGAGACCGACGTGCGCGACGGTGAGACCGAGGTGACCGACCTCGTCGGCACCCGTCAGCCGGATCTGGTGCTGCTCAACGACGACGACCTCACCTACGCCAAGATCCGTCTCGACGAGCGGTCCTTCGCGACGCTGCTGGAGAGCATCGCCACGTTCGAGGAGTCCCTGCCGCGCGCGCTGTGCTGGGGCTCGGCATGGGACATGACCCGCGACGCCGAGCTGGACTCGGCGGACTTCGTCTCCCTCGTCCTGGCGGGCGTGGGGTCCGAGACCGACCTCACGGCCGTCGGCTCATTGCTGCGCCAGGGTCAGAGCGCGGTCAACCTGTTCACCAGCGAGGCCGATCGTCCGGCCCTGGCAGAGCGCTGGGTGGCCGGCCTCAAGGATCTGGTGGAGTCGGCCGAACCGGGAAGTGACCACCAGCTCGCGCTCGTGCGTGCGTTCGCGGCGGCCGCGACGTCGCCGGATGACCTGCAGACGCTGCTCGACGGCGGCCTGCAGGGGCTGAGCGTGGACACCGACCTGCGGTGGAGCCTGGTCACCGGCCTCGCCCGCATCGGCGCGATCGACGAGGACGAGATCGCCGCCGAGCTGGCGAGCGACCGCACCATCTCCGGGCAGGAGCGTGCCGCGTCGGCCCGCGCCATCCGTCCGAGCGCCGAGGCCAAGGAGGCGGCGTGGCAGGCCGTCGCGGTGGACTCCTCGACGCCCAACGAGACTCGCCGCCAGACGGCCGTGGCGTTCCAGGTCAGCGGCCAGGCCGACGTGCTGGAGCCGTTCGTGGACCGCTACCTCGAGCTGGCCGAGACGATCATCGAGGACCAGGGCGTGTGGATCGGGCAGGTCGCCCTCGTCTACCTGTTCCCGCTGGCGAACCCGTCGCAGTCCACGCTCGCCAAGGTCGACGCCTGGCTGGGCTCGACCTCCGCGACGGCGGCTGCCAAGCGCTATGTCAGCGAGGGTCGCGACGACCTCGCCCGGGCACTGCGCGCGCAGCAGGCCTGAGCCCCTCGGACGAGACCGGTCCCGCGAGTCCGTGGGACCGGTGAAGTCCGGATCGCTCAGTGCTGGACCGGAGCGTTGCCTGACGTGGTCTCCAGATCCGTGCCCGGCTGGGGCGGGACGTAGTTGTTGCGCGCCGTCAGCAGGCCGAACAGCGAGATCAGCACGAACAGACCCACGGTGCTGCCCACGAAGAGCACGCCGATCTCGAGGTAGGACCGTTCCGGCGCCCCGGGCCAGTCGCCGCCGACGGGTGAGTCCGCCAGCGCCGAGGATGCCGAGAGGACCAGCCACGCGACCAGGGTTCCGAGGAGGGTGACGATCCGCACAGGAGCCTTCATGGGCATTATCGTATCCGCCCGTAGGCTGGAGACCATGTTGGGTCTTGACGTGAATCTGCCCGCCTCGTGGACCTGGGAGGTCCTCATCGAGGCCGGCACGCAGCTCGTGCTGATCCTCGTCCTCGCACTGGTGATTCGCTGGCTCGCGGGACGAGGCATTCGGCGCGTCGTTCGTCGGGCGATGCATGGCGGCAACGGCGGCCCCTTCGGCGGCACCCGGGCCGCGGAGAGCCTGCGGGACCGCCGACCAGGAGCGGGTGAGCGGCGCAAGCAGCGCGCCCAGGCCCTGGGCGACCTGCTTAGCTCCGTCGTGACGCTCGTGATCGCCGGCGTCACGCTGGTGATGCTGCTGGGCGTGGCCGGGGTGCCCATCGCACCCCTGCTCACCAGCGCGGGCATCCTGGGCATCGCGCTCGGCTTCGGCGCCCAGACGCTCGTCAAGGACTACCTCGCGGGCATCTTCATGATCCTGGAGGACCAGTACGGCGTCGGCGACTGGATCGACCTCGGCGAGGGCTCGGGCGAGGTCGAGTCCGTCAGCCTGCGTGTGACGCGGCTGCGCGACACCGACGGCACCGTCTGGTACGTCCGCAACGGCGAGGTCCTGCGTGTGGGCAACCAGAGCCAGGGCTGGGCCCGATCGGTCCTCGACGTCACCGTGGCCTACGAGACCGACCTGGACCTCGCCCAGCAGGTCCTGGCCCAGGAGGCCCACGCCATGTTCGAGGACCCGGACTACCAGGGCATCATCCTGGAGGAGCCGGCCGTCTGGGGCGTGAACGACCTCGCCAAGGACGGTGTCGTGCTGCGCGTGGCCATCAAGACCGCACCGCTGCAGCAGTGGGCCACCACGCGCGCCCTGCGCGAGCGCGTCAAGAACGGCTTCGACCGCGAGGGCATCCGCATCCCGACGTCCCTCCTGACGGAGACCACCCCGTGACCGCGACCTTCTACGAGGAGATCGGTGGCCGAGCCACGATCGAGCGCATCGTGCAGGTCTTCTACGAGGGCGTCGCCGGCGACGACCTGCTGCGCCCGATGTACCCCGAGGAGGACCTCGCTCCGGCCGCCGAGCGCTTCACGATGTTCCTCGAGCAGTACTGGGGTGGACCGACCAGCTACAGCGAGCAGCGTGGGCACCCGCGCCTGCGGATGCGTCATGCCCCGTTCCCGGTGGACCAGGCGGCCCGCGACCGCTGGCTGGTGCACTTCCGGGCCGGGCTCGACGCGGCCGACCTCGACGCCGAGCACGACGCCCAGTTCTGGGCGTACGTGCAGCACGCCGCGACGTTCATGGTCAACACGCCGTCCTGACGGAACGGGCGGTCAGTCGGTGGCAACGACGTGGGGCAGCAGCTCGGCGCGCTCGTCGGCGTCGAGACGCCGGGACGTCTGCTTCTCCTGGTCGAACCCGACGAGCACCGCCTCGGCCTCGCCGTGGGCTCCGTCCTCCACCGAGGATCGCAACGTCAGCGAGGCCCCGCCGAGGCGCACGATGTCGGTCCTGACGGCGTAGGGCTCCTCTCGCCACACCATCGGCGCTGCAGGACGCACCGTCACTCGGCCGACCACGAATCGCCCGGGCGACAGTTTCGAGAGCGCTCGGGAGATGCGATGGATGCGCGCCTCCTGCGAGTACTCGAACAGCTTCGTCAGCGTGGCGGCGCCGTCAGCGGCGACGTCGCTGCGTCGGACCTTCAGCGGGTACGGCTCGTCGTCGAGCGAGCGCGGAGCGTTGTGCACGCCCGGCTCGCCGCGCCGCAGCACGACGAGGCAGAAGACCGTGTCACCCGCTCCCGCGGACCCGATCGTCAAGCGAACCTCGTCGTCCTCGACGGCCGACTCGACCACGACGGGCGCGCTGCTCAGCAGCAGAGGTCGGCGGAACTCCACGCTCGCCTCGGCCACGGGGCCGGGTTCGAGCCGGCCGGACTGCTCCAGCTCAGCCACGGCCTCCATGGCGTAGTCCACGTAGACGACGTTGTTGACGTGGCCCAGCTGGTCGAGGTCGGCCCAGCGCATGGGCAGGTGGTGGATCGGCACTCGCCGATGCTCTCAGAGCGTCGATGCCGAACGACCGGCCACCCGCTCAGGAGATGACGACGAGGACGTCGCCCTCCTGGACGATCTGGCCCTCTTCGACGAGCACCTCCGAGACCGTTCCGGCCTCAGGAGCGTGCACCGGGATCTCCATCTTCATGGACTCCAGCACGGCGAGGACGTCACCCTTGGCGACCTCCGCCCCGGGCTGGGTCAGGAGCTTCCAGACGTTGGAGACGACGTCGGCGCGAGCCTCGACGCTCATGCGTCCGCGGGGGTGAGGACGCGCAGGGCGTCGACCATGCGCTGGCGGGTCTCCTCGGGATGGATGACGTCGTCGAGGATGCCGGCCTCGGCCGCCAGGTAGGGCCGGGCGACGTTCTCGCGGTACTCGCTGGCGAGCTCGTCGCGCAGCGCCTCGGGATCCTCGGCGTCACGCAGCGCACGACGGTGCAGCAGAGCCACCGCTCCCCCGGGGCCCATCACGGCGATCTCCGCGCCAGACCAGGCCCAGGTGAAGTCCGCACCGAGCGAGCGGGCGCCCATGGCGATGTAGGCGCCGCCGTAGGCCTTGCGGACGACGACCGTGAGCACGGGCGACGTGGCCTCGACGTAGGCACGCAGCATCGTGGCGCCCTGGGTGATGACCCCGCGCCCCTCCTCGACCGTGCCGGGCAGGAAGCCGGGCACGTCGACGAAGGTCAGGACGGGCAGGTCGTAGCGGGCGCAGAAGTCCACGAACCGCGAGATCTTGACCGACGCCTTGGCGTCGAGGATGCCGCCACGACGCATCGGCTGGTTGGCGACGATGCCGACGGGCCGTCCGTCCATGCGGGCCAGCATGGTGATGACGCTCGGCGCGTGCTCGGGGCTGAGCTCGAGGCGACCGCTGCCGTCCTCGTCGGCATCGAGGATGCCGTCGAGGACCTCGTGCATGTCGAAAACGATGCTGGACTTGTCCGGGACGACGTGGGGCAGTCGCTCCACGGCGGCCTCGGTGGCCGGTCGGGCCGGCAGCACTCGCGGGGACCCACCGACGCGAGAGGGCAGGAAGGAAAGCAGTCGGCGGGCGGAGTCCAGGGCCTCATCCTCGGTCTCGACCTCCAGGTGGGCCACGCCGCTCGTGCGCGTGTGCATGCCCGAGCCGCCGATCTCGTCGGCGGTGGCGTCCTCACCGGTGGCGGCGCGGACGATCTCCGGGCCGGTCAGGAACATCTGCGCCTGGTCCTTGACCATGATGGTCCAGTCGGTCAGGGCCGGCGAGTAGGCCGCGGCTCCGGCACACGGGCCGAGGATGACCGAGATCTGGGGGATCTTGCGGCTGGCCAGGACGTTGAGGGTGAAGATCCCTCCGCAGCCGTGCAGAGCGTGGATGCCGTCGTGGATCCGGGCGCCACCGGAGTCGTTGATGTAGACGATGGGATGCCCACGATCGAGCGCGAGCTTCTGGGCCCGCTGCACCGTCTCGGCGAAGACCGCGCCGATCGCGCCGGAGGCGACGGCGGCGTCGTGGCTCGCGACGACGACGGGTCGTCCATCGATGAGTCCCCAGCCGATGACGACACCAGTTCCCCCCGTCGAGCCGGCCGTGCGCAACGGCCCGATCTCGACGAAGGTCCCGGCGTCCAGCAGCAGCTCAGCGCGCTCCCTGGCGGTGTGGCTGCGACGCCCCCTCGGCTCCACCCGTGCCGTACGTTCCTGACGTCGCTGCGCGAGGACGTCACGATGGCCTGCTGCGTGAGCAGGCGCCGCGGCGTCGTGCGTGGCGGTGTCGTGGGTGGTGGTGTCGAGCTGGGTCATGCCATCTCCCTCGAACGATTGATCCCCAAAACATGAGGAGATCCTCAACTATACACGAAGATGAGGAACCCCTCATCTTTGTGGCGGAGGTCTCGCCGTCGTCTCGCCGGTGCGCTACCGTGGCGACTAAGCAAGCGCTTAGCCAACCCGAGGAGTGCCCATGCCCCAGCCCAGCACCACGCCCCGCACCGCGATCGTCACCGGAGCAGCCCGTGGCATCGGCGCGGCCGTTGCCCAGCGGCTGGCCGCCGACGGACACGCCGTCGCCGTCGTCGATCTCGACGAGTCGGCCTGCGCGAGCACCGTGGAGACGATCCGCTCCGCCGGCGGCACGGCCATGGCGGTCGGAGCCGACGTGGCCGACGCCGACAGCGTCGATGCCGCGGTGGAACGCGTTGCCGCCGAGCTGGGTTCCCCCACCGTCGTGGTGAACAACGCCGGCATCCTGCGCGACAACCTGCTGTTCAAGATGACCGTCGAGGACTGGGACGCCGTCATGGGCGTGCACCTGCGCGGATCGTTCAACGTCACCAAGGCCGCCCAGAAGCACATGGTCGAGGCGACGTTCGGCCGGGTCATCAACCTGTCGAGCACCTCCGCCCTGGGCAACCGCGGGCAGGCCAACTACTCCGCCGCCAAGGCCGGTCTGCAGGGCTTCACCAAGACCCTCGCGATCGAGCTCGGCAAGTTCGGCGTCACCGCCAACGCCATCGCGCCCGGGTTCATCCAGACCGACATGACGGCGGCCACCGCGGAACGCGTCGGGGTGCCCTTCGACGACTTCATCGACTACGCGGCCAAGGAGATCCCGGTCCAGCGCGTCGGTCAGCCCGAGGACATCGCCCACACCGCGTCGTTCCTGGCCAGCGACGGGGCCGGCTTCGTGTCCGGCCAGGTCATCTACGTCGCCGGCGGACCGAGGGCCTGACGATGCCCGAGGGACTCGACCTCGACGCCGTCCGCACATGGCTGGACGCCGAGCGGCCCGGACTGCTCGGCGATCGGCTGGAGGCCGACCTCATCACGGGCGGGAAGTCCAACCTGACCTATGCCGTCACCGACGGGACCACCGAGGTCATCGTGCGTCGTCCGCCCTTGGGCCACGTGCTGGCCACGGCCCACGACATGGCCCGGGAGCATCGCGTCATCACCGCCCTCGCCGGCACCGCGGTCCCGGTGCCTCGCACGTTCGCCCTGTGCGAGGACGACAGCGTGATCGGGGCACCGTTCTACGTCATGGAACGCGTGGCCGGCACCGCGTACGCGAGGGCGTCGGAGCTGGAGAAGCTCGGACCGGAGCGCACCCAGGCCATCACCCAGCGGATGGTCGACGTGCTGGCCGAGCTGCACGCCGTCGACCCCGCCTCCGTCGGGCTCGCCGACTTCGGGCGCCCCGACGGCTACCTGGAACGACAGGTCCGACGCTGGAAGAAGCAGCTGGAAGCCTCGCGCAGCCGCGAGCTCCCGGGCATGGACGACCTCGTCGCCCGGCTGGAGTCCACCCTGCCGGAGACGAGTGAGGGCACGATCGTGCACGGCGACTACCGCCTGGACAACCTGCTCGTCGACACGACCACCCCGGGAGCCGACGAGGTCACGGCCGTCCTGGACTGGGAGATGAGCACACTCGGCGACCCGCTCACCGACGTCGCGGTGCTGCTAGCCTACCAGCAGCTGGCCGAGGCTGCGCCGGGAGGCACGGCCGGCGCACTCGTCACGGATGCGGCCAAGGCCCCCGGCTACGCTCCCCGCGAGGAGCTCCTGGCCCGTTACGCCGAGCGTTCCGGTCGCGATGTCTCCGACATCGACTTCCACCTCGCCCTGGCGTTCTTCAAGCTCGCCGTCATCCTCGAGGGCATCCACTACCGACACGCGCACGGGCAGACCCTCGGCGAGGGCTTCGCCGGCATCGGTGACCTCATCGAGCCACTCATCCAGGCCGGCCTGCGCGCCTGACGGTTTACCACGGTCCCTCGGAATACTGGCACTTCCCCAGGGATGCTCCCCACGGGGTGTGCGGGTTTGCCGAGGGACCGTGGTAAACCGTCATCCGGGTCGCACAGGCTCGTCGCCGGGCACAGGTTGGCCTAGGGTGGGCGCCGTGACCGCCGAGATCCTCCAGCCGCGCCGTCGGCCCACCCAGGAGCGGAGCCACAAGAAGTTCGACCTGCTCCTGCAGGTCTCGCGCGCTCTCCTGCTCGAGGTGGGGTTCGAGTCGTTCACGTGCGAGGAGGTCGCGCAGCGCGCCGAGCTGCCGATCGGCACCCTGTACCAGTTCTTCGCCGGCAAGTACGTCATCGTGTGCGAGCTGGACCGCCAGGACGCCGTCGCCGTGCGTCAGGAGCTCGCCCAGTTCGCCAGCGAGATCCCGACGTTGGACTGGTTGCGCTTCCTCGACCGGCTCGTGGACCACATGGCCGCTCTGTGGGTCGAGGACCCGTCACGCCGCGCGGTGTGGCACGCGGTGCAGTCGACCCCTGCCACGCGCGCCACCGCAGCGGTCACCGAGCGTGAGCTGGCTGCCGAGGTGGCGCGGGCGCTGGCGCCGTTGACCCCGGGGACGCCTCGCGAGCGCCGACAGATCATGGCCGAGGTGCTCGTCCACGTCGTCTACTCGATGCTCAACTTCTCGGTCCGCGACGGACAGGGTCACGCCGAGGCGGTCATCGAGCTCAAGCGGTTGCTCGCCGCCTACCTGGTGGCCGGCGAGCACTCCTGAAAGATCCGGGTCGGCCCGGGGTCGCTCAGCCCAGGGTGCGGCGCACGACGTCCGCCAGGTGCTCGGCGACCTCGCCGGCCTGCGCCATCGTGGGCGCCTCGACCATGACCCGCACGAGGTTCTCGGTGCCGGACTGCCGCAGCAGCACCCGACCGTGTCCGGCCAGCCGACCGGTAGCCGCAGCGACCTCGGCCTGCAGGACCGGGTCCGTCTCGGTACGGGACTTGTCGACGTCGGGGACGTTGACCAGCACCTGCGGCAGCCGCGTCATCACGCGGCTCAGCTCGGCGAGAGAACGACCGCTCCCGGCCATGCGGGCCGCGAGGCTGAGTGCCGTCAGCACGCCGTCACCGGTGGTGGCGTGCTCGCTCATGATCACGTGGCCGGACTGCTCCCCACCGAGGACGAACTCACCGGCGCGCATCGCCTCCAGGACGTAGCGGTCCCCGACGGCGGTCTGGACCACCGTGATGCCGGCGGCCTCCATGGCCTGCACGAAGCCCAGGTTGCTCATGACGGTGGCGACGACGGTGTCGGCCCGCAGCGTCCCTGCGGCCTGACTGGCCAGCGCGAGGATGGCCAGGATCTGGTCACCGTCGACGACCTCGCCGGTCGCATCCACGGCGAGGCACCGATCGGCGTCGCCGTCGAAGGCGAATCCGGCATCCGCCTGGTGCTCCACGACGGCCTTCTGCAGGCCCTGGAGGTGCGTGGATCCGCATCCGTCGTTGATGTTGAGCCCATCGGGCTCGGCGTTGATCGCGACCACTTCCGCACCCAGCCGGGTGAAGGCCTCCGGTCCCACCTCGAACGCGGCGCCGTGGGCACAGTCGAGGACCACCGTGAGGCCTTCCAGCCCTGTACCGATGGCGTCGACGAGGTGACGCACGTAGGTGCCGACCCCGACGTGGCTGTCCCCCAGGCGGCCGACTGCGGCGCCGGTGGGCCGGTCCCACGGTTCCCGGAGCCGACGCTCGATCGCCTGCTCGAGGTCGTCGGCGAGCTTGAACCCGCCCCGGGAGAGGAACTTGATACCGTTGTCGGGCATCGCGTTGTGGCTCGCGGAGATCATGACGCCCATGTCGGCGGCCAGCTCAGCGGTCAGGAAGGCCGCACCCGGGGTCGGCACGACGCCCAGGCGATGTACGTCGACCCCGGCCGAGGCCAGTCCGGCCACGACGGCGGCCTCGAGGAACTCCCCCGACGCTCGCGGATCGCGAGCGACGACGGCCGTGGGCCGCTGGTCGGCGAAGACCCCCGCCTCGCCCAGCACATGGGCAGCCGCGACGGACAGGTCGAGCGCGAGCTCGGCCGTGAGGTCACGGTTGGCGAGTCCGCGGACTCCGTCAGTGCCGAAGATCCGGCCCAAAGGTCAGCGCTTGCTGTACTGCGGAGCCTTGCGCGCCTTCTTGAGGCCTGCCTTCTTGCGCTCCTTGACGCGCGCGTCACGGGTGAGCAGACCGGCCTTCTTCAGCACGGGCCGGTTCACCTCCTCGTCGATCGCGTTGAGCGCGCGGGCGACGCCGAGGCGCAGCGCACCGGCCTGGCCGGTCATGCCACCACCGGTCACGCGGGCGACGACGTCGAAGCTGTTCTCCAGGCTCGTCTCGGCGAACGCCTCCTTGGCGATCTGCTGGTGCAGCTTGTTGGGGAGGAACTCCTCCAACGGCTTGCCGTTGACGATCCAGCTGCCCGAGCCGGGGACGATGCGCACACGCGCGATGGCCTGCTTGCGACGGCCGGTGGCGGCACCGGGGGCGACGACGGCCGTGCTGACGGGACCGTCGGAGGCACCGGCGGTCTCGGAGGTGTAGGCGACGCCCTCGGCGTTCGGCTCGATGGCGGTGTCGGTCTCGGTGTCAGTGGTGCTGTCGGCCACGGTGATCTTCTCTCGGCTCTCTGGGTCGCTTACTGGGAGATCTGCGTGATCTCGAAGGGCTGCGGCTTCTGGGCCGCGTGCGGGTGCTCGGGGCCTGCGTAGACCTTGAGCTTCGTGATCAGCTGACGGCCCAGGCGATTCTTGGGCAGCATGCCGCGCACGGACGTCTCGATGGCCTTGCGAGCATCCTTGTCGAGCAGGTCACCGTAGGCGATCTGCTTCAGGCCACCGGGGTAGCCGCTGTGGCGGTACACGTCCTTGTCGGTGCGCTTGTTGCCCGACAGGGCGACCTTGTCCGCGTTGATGATGACCACGAAGTCACCACCGTCGACGTGCGGGGCGAAGGTCGCCTTGTGCTTGCCACGCAGCAGCGTCGCGGCCTGGACGGCGAGGCGTCCGAGGACGACGTCCTCGGCATCGATGACGTGCCACTGACGGTTGATGTCAGCAGGCTTGGGGCTGTACGTGCGCACGGCGTGACCTTCTCGCGTTTCGAAAGCTGTGTCTCGGGAGTCGGGGAGCTCAGAACATCTCCCCGGGCCGTCCTGCGGCGTCCGAGAGACGGACAGCGGGAAGCGGCGACTCTCAAGGGTAACGGGCTGGTCCGCGCCCGGTCAAAACGGCCCGGGCCGAACGCCGGGTGCGACGGGGTGCACACAGCCCCCTTGTGCGACCGGACACACCGCCGACTACGTTGGGACCTGAGCGCCGCAGACACCGCGGACTGCAACTGCACCGGCACAGGAGACCCATCGTGACCGACCAGACGCTGACCGTCCGGGACAACCGGACCGGCGAGGAGTACGAGCTCGAGATCAACGACGGCACGGTGCGTGCCGGGGATCTCGGCAAGATCGGCAAGACCGAGGACGACCCCGGCATCGCGGTCTACGACCCCGGCTTCACCAACACCGCCTCCACCCGCAGCTCCGTCACCTACATCGACGGCGACCGGGGGATCCTGGAGTACCGCGGCTACCCCATCGAGCAGCTGGCGGAGTCCTCCACCTTCCTGGAGGTGGCCTACCTGCTCATCCACGGCGAGCTGCCCACCAAGGAGCAGCACGACCAGTGGGTGCACGAGGTCACGTTCCACACCTTCGTGCACGAGGACATCAAGACGGTCATGCGGGGCTTCCGCTACGACGCGCACCCGATGGGGATGCTGCTCTCCAGCGTCGGCGCGCTCTCGACCTTCTACCCCGAGGCACGCAGCATCAGCGACGAGCAGGTGCGTCACGAGCAGGTCGTGCGGCTCATCGCCAAGATGCCGACGCTCGGCGCCTGGTCCTTCCGCCACGCCCAGGGCAAGCCGTACATCTACCCGGACAACGACCTCACCTACACCGAGAACTTCCTCTCGATGCTGTTCAAGATGAGCGAGCAGAAGTACGACCCGGACCCGCGGCTGTCCAAGGCCCTCGAGGTCCTGTTCATCCTGCACGCCGACCACGAGCAGAACTGCTCCACGAACGCTGTCCGCTCCGTCGGGTCCAGCCAGGTCGACCCGTACTCCGCGATCAGCGCCGGCATCGCTGCGCTCTACGGCCCGCTGCACGGCGGCGCCAACGAGGCGGTCCTGCGGATGCTCAAGCGCATCGGCTCCAAGGACAAGGTGCCGGAGTTCATCGAGGGCGTGAAGAACGGCAACGAGAAGCTCATGGGCTTCGGGCACCGCGTCTACAAGAACTACGACCCGCGCGCCAAGATCATCAAGAAGGCCGTCGACGACGTCTTCGAGGTCACCGGCGTGAACCCGCTGCTGGAGATCGCCCAAGAGCTGGAGAAGATCGCACTCGAGGATGACTACTTCGTCTCCCGCAAGCTCTACCCCAACGTGGACTTCTACTCCGGCCTGATCTATGAGGCACTGCAGTTCCCGCCGGAGATGTTCACCGTCTTGTTCGCTATCCCCCGCACCGCCGGCTGGCTGGCGCAGTGGGTCGAGCTCGTCGACGACCCGGAGCAGAAGATCGCGCGCCCCAAGCAGATCTACACCGGCGAGCGTCAGCTCGACTTCGTCCCGGCCTCCCAGCGCTGGGCCTGATCACAGCCTGAACCAAGGCCCCTCGATTCCCGTCATTTCGGGGACGGGGGGTCTTGTCGCGCGCTAGCGTGCTCGACGAAGGTCTCGTCAGGGTTGGGAGTCCCCGACGGGGTGGGAGCCTTCGGTCGGTCCGTCGACACGGATCGAGGGAGCAAGGGAGCAGGCATCATGTGCCGACGACGCGACGGTGCGCGCGCCCGCGACGAGCGCGGCGCCGCCATGGTGGAGTTCGCGCTCATCGCGCTCTGCCGGCCGACGTCGGGTACGAGACCACGGCCGAGGTGAGCTGACGTGGGCCGCCGGCCCGAGCGCGACGAACGGGGCGCCATCCTGCCGATGACCGCACTGCTCGTGGTGGTCGTGCTGGGCGTCACGGCCTTCGCCGTCGATCTCGGACTCAACGCGTGGCCGCCCGTGACATGCAGGTCCTCGCCGACGTCGTCGCCCTCGACACCGCAAGATCGGAGTACCTGTCCGCCTGCGATCAAGCAGAGCTCCAAGAAAGAGCAGCCCTGAGCCTCGACCGACCGCAGCCCCGCATCGGCCGCGAGCGCGAGCTTGTGGTGACCCCCGGACGCGTAGACGCGGTCGGCGAGTTCAAGTCAGAATCTGAGGGCGGGTTCAGTGTCTGTAACGCCGTGCGGATCACCGCCGCCACCGACTTCGACTTCGCCTTCGCCCCGGTGATCGGAACCGACTCCGGATCGGCCTCCAAGAGCGCCATTGGCTCCCGGTCCGAGCCGTCGGTCTGCTTCTCCGCGGGCACCAAGGCGTTGTCGCTGAGCACGAGCGGCTCGGCCCTCGGTCCCGTGCTCGACCAAGTCATCCAGGTCAACGACCTCGACGTCGTCGGCTACGCAGGCGTGGTCGACCTCAAGGAGCTCACGATCCCGCTCGCCGACCTCGACGTCGCGCTCAGCGCCGTCACCGGTGACGGCGTCGTCGATCTGACCGAGGTCAGCCTCGGGGACTTCCTGCTCGCCACGGCCACCGTGCTGACCAACCAGGGCTCTGCCGACGCCGTGCTCCAGGCCAACCTCCTGAACCAGATCGCGGCTCGGGCGGACGACCTCTCCCTGACGCTCGACGACATCCTCGCGCTCGGGACCACCGGCAGCTCCGGGCTGGACGCCGACGTCAACGCGCTCGACCTCGTCGCGGCGGCCATCGTCGCCGCGAACGGCGTGAACGCGCTGAAGATCAAGGACCTCGGCATCTCCCTCCCCGGCGACCTGGTCAACGGCAGCACAGAACTCGTGCTCATCGAGCCCCCGCAGATCGCCTGCGGGCCGGTGGGGACCAAGGCCCGGACAGCACAGGTCCGGGTCGACATCGCCAAGGACATCAACGCCATCGGGCTGACATCGGCGGGGTTGAGCATGGGGGTCGAGGTGGCGCAGGGCACGGCCGAGCTCACCGACGTGCGGTGCGAGAGCCCTGAGCAGACGACGGTCCGGGGCACCACCGGGCTCGCTCACGTGGTCGCCCGTAAAGACCAAGGTCAATCCGGCCTGTCGGTCAAACTGCTGGGACTGGCGCTCGCCAACGTCAACCTCACGGGTCAGGTGGGGTCGAACACCACGACCCACGACTTTCCCTACCCACCGGCCCCCGACCTCAAGCAGCACTACGGCGGCACCACCCGCATCATCGTCAACGCCGACGTGTCGGGCCTGGGCGGTCTGCTCAACCCGCTCAACGTGCTGCTGAACCCCATCCTCGACACGGTCAACGCCCTCACTGGAACGCTGGACCTGCTCCTGAAGCCGGTCCTCGCGGCGCTCGGCATCCAGGTGGGCTCGATGGACGTGATGATGCTCGGCACCCCCCAGTGCAACAACGTCCGGCTGGCCGGCTGACACCTCCGTCGGTGCTTCTGCCACCGAATGAGCGCTCTTTCGGTGGCGCAGGCACCGACACGCCCGACCGTGCCGCGGATTCGTTTGCTCAGGCACCGATCCGGGTCACCAGTTGACGTTCTTGCGACCCGTAGCGTCCTTGGTGATCGTGAGCTCGTCGATGACGTCGCCCTCGCGGACGCCGGGCTCGGGGTCCCTTCCGAGGTGGGCGGCCACGGCGCGGTAGCGCAGCTCACCCTCGCTGACGTCGACCACCTGGTAGGTGCTCACCTGCTCCGCCCCAGCCACCCGGGTCGCGTCGCGACGCCTCCAGTCGGCGTCGTCCAGCTCGTAGACCTTGGGCCCGGAGTTGGAGGCCGCGAAGACCGTGCCGTCGGGGTCGCCCTCGAAGCCCCGGCTGTAGACGTGGTCGTGACCGCTGAGCACCAGGTCGACGTCGTGCTTCTCCAGGACGGGCAGGATCTCTGCGTGCACGGTGGCGTTGCTGCGCTTGGTCCGGGAGGCGAAGGGGCCGGAGTGCATCAGCACCACCGTCCAGCGCTGCTCGCTCGTCGCGAGTGACTCCTCCAGGAAGGCGGCCTGGGTCTCCAGATCGTCGCCGAAGGAGTCCAGCACGACGAAGCGCACGCCCTGCACGTCCGTACGGAACCACGTCGGCCGCTGGCCCTCGAACCCGTTGTCCGGGAACGTGAAGTAGGCGCGGAACGCCTGGGCGTCACCGTGGCGGCACCGGCCGCCCATGATGCACTGCTCGTGGTTGCCGATGGATGAGAGGACGTTGCGGGTCGTCCGCGCCGGCGCCAAGGCGTCGAGGGCCTCGAGCCACTGGTCATGGCGGTACGGGTGGTCGATGAGGTCACCGGCCTGCAGGACGAGGGACGCCTCTGGGTGCTCATCCACCGCGGTGCGGACGATCCGCGCCGGAACCTCGGCGTTGTCGACCTGGGTGTCGCCGAGGGCCAGGAAGCTCCACCGGCCCGTCTCGTCGTCGGCGGTCGTGAACTCCTGCTCGGCGGTGGCGCCGTCGGCGTTCTCGACCCGATACGTGTAGGAGGTGCCGGGACGCAGGTCGGTGGCCGTGCTGGTGTACGCGGGCAGGTCCGAGCCGCTCTCCGCCACCGTCGTCGCCTCCTTGCGCTCGGCCTGCGCGACGACCCGCCCTCCCCCGTCCACCGGCTCGAGGGTGACCTGCTGCCCCGCGGCGTCCGTCGACGAGCGCCAGGTGAACGTCTGGGAGGTGGAGGGGTCGGCGCTCGGCGTCAGCACGACGGCGGCAGGCGGCGTGCCCTCAGCGCCCTCGGCCGGCCCCCCGTCGTCCATCGAGGACGGCGAACCGGTCGTGCAGGCCGCGAGCAGGACGGCGCCCAGACCGACGGCGACCCGAGCAAGCACGACGCGACGCCTCATGCGGACAGGATAGGGCGCGCCTTCGCGACGGAGGCGACGCCGAGGTGGCCGGGGCGCGACCGGCACTGGTCCGCGGGGATGGCCGCCAGCGGCACCGGGTCCGGCCGCTACCGTGAGCGGGTGCGCCTGCGGATCGACCTCTCCTACGACGGTGCCGGCTTCCACGGCTGGGCGACCCAGCCGGGCCTGCGCACCGTGCAGGGCGAGGTCGAGGGGGCGATCGCGACCGTGCTGCGGCTCGACGAACGAGTCGCCCTCACGTGCGCCGGCCGCACCGACACCGGCGTGCATGCTCGTGGACAGGTGGTGCACGTCGACCTGCCCGACGACGTCGACCCCGCGGCCCTGCACCGCAGGCTCCGACGCATCCTGCCCGACGACGTCGTCGCCCGCGACTGCGTGGTCGCACCAGAGGGCTTCGACGCCCGGTTCGCTGCTCTCGAGCGGCGCTACGTCTACCGGATCGACGACACCGGCACTCCCGATCCCCTCCCCCGTGGGCACGTCGTCGCGTGGCGCAAGCCCCTCGACGTCGCCGCGATGCACGAGGCGGGCTCCCTGCTGCTCGGCGAGCACGACTTCGCCGCCTTCTGCCGCCGCCGAGAGGGCGCCACCACGGTCCGCACGCTGCTGGAGCTCTCGACCCGGCGCGAGGGCCCGCTCCTGCTCACCACCGTCCGGGCTGACGCCTTCTGCCACTCGATGGTGCGTGCCCTCATGGGCGCACTGGTCGCGGTCGGGGAGGAACGCCACCCGCCCTCGTGGGCCGGACAGGTCCTCGCCGCCGGCGTGCGCGACTCCCGGGTACGCGTCATGCCGGCGCACGGCCTGACGCTGGAGCAGGTCACCTACCCCGGTGAAGACGGTCTGGCCGACCGGGTGACCCGGGCCCGCCGTCGTCGCGACGAGTGAGCCGCGAGCGACACGTCGCCGCGGTGGGACACTGAGCCATGGTCCTGCCTTGGAGCGACCTCGCCTCGTGGGCGACGCGCACCTTCCCCGACACCGACGAGTCGACGTCCTACGGCACCCCGGCCCTCAAGGTCAAGGGGCGGCTGCTGTGCCGGCTGCGCACCGAGGCCGAGGGGTTGCTGGCCCTGAAGTGCTCATCGGAGGACAAGCTGGCGCTCGTCGACGGGGGCGACCCCGCCTTCAGCACGTTGCCCCACTATGACGGCCACGGCTACGTGCTCGTCGACCTTGACCTGGTGGATGCTGAGGAGCTGCGCGAGCTCCTCACCGACGCATGGCTGCGCACCGCACCCCCGCGGGTCCGACAGACCTGGCAGGACTGAACTCCCGAACGCACTCGACCGCGCCCCGCAGCGCAGGGCGTCGGCCTCCTTGGGAGAATGACCACGTGGGCGGACACTACTTCGACGACGACCCGACGGGCATCGAGCGACGTCGCGACGTCGACGTGGACCTCTGGGGCCACCAGCTCCGTTGCACGACCGCGTCGGGCGTCTTCTCCAGCGACGGGCTCGACCACGCCACGCGCCTCCTGCTCGAGAGCGGTGAGCCGCCGGCCGGAACGCCGACCCTCCTGGACCTGGGTTGCGGATGGGGCCCGATCGCGTGCCTGCTGGCGGCCGCCGCTCCCGACGCGACGGTGTGGGCCGTCGACGTGAACGAGCGAGCGCGCGACCTCACCGCCCTGAACGCTCGGCGCCACGGCCTCACCGTGCACGTCGCCGCCCCCGAGGAGGTGCCAGGAGACGTGCGGTTCGACGCCATCTGGTCCAATCCGCCGATCCGCATCGGCAAGCCCGCCCTGCACGAGCTCCTCGCGACGTGGCTCGGCCGCCTGGCCGATGACGGCCACGCCCGGCTCGTGGTGGGCAAGAATCTCGGCGCCGACTCCCTGCAACGCTGGCTGGTCGAGCAGGGTTGGCCGACCCAGCGCGCGGCCAGCTCGAAGGGCTTTCGCGTCCTGACGTCGCGTCCTCGCTGACAGCCACTAGCGAGCGGCGAGTGGCGCAGACCTGATGCCCAGTGGCGCACATTCGCGCGACCCGCCGTCTCAGAATCGCGGATCTGCGCCACTCGCGCACGCACGAGGGCCCGCCACCGTTCGGTGGCGGGCCCTCGTCGGCGCTGGCTACTTCTCGTCGGCGGAGTTCTCGGCATCCTGCGCCGGAGCTGCATCCTCGACGGCCTCTGCAGCCTCGGCGACGTCCTCGCTCGTGGCCGGCTCGGTCTCGGCCTCGTCGGCGGGCGCACCCGCGACGACGTCGGTCTCGACCTCGGCCGCGTCATCGGCAGCGTTGACCTCGGCCGGAGCCGCGGCAGTGGCCTGGGGAGCGGCACCCTGTGCGGCGAACTCCTTGGTCTCCACGATCTCGATGACGGCCATCGGCGCGTTGTCGCCCTTGCGGGGGTTGATCTTGGTGATCCGCGTGTAGCCACCCGGGCGGGTGATCATCGCGGGACCGATCTCGGTGAACAGCGTGTGCAGGACGTCCTTGTCACGGATGACCTTGACGACGTGCCGGCGGTTGGCGACCGTGTCGTTCTTCGCCTTGGTGATGAGGTGCTCGGCGTACGGGCGCAGGCGGCGAGCCTTGGCCTCGGTCGTCGTGATGCGACCGTGCTCGAACAGCGCCGTGGCCAGGTTGGCCAGGATCAGGCGCTGGTGCGAGGGGCTGCCGCCGAGGCGCGCTCCCTTGGTGGGGGTAGGCATGGTGTGTCTCCAGATTCAGTCAGTCGGCCAGCAGGTCAGTACTGCTCGTCCTCGGCGAAGCTCGCGTCCTCGTCATAGGCCTCGGCCGCGGCAGCGGGATCGAAACCGGCCGGGCTGTCCTTGAGCCCCAGGCCCATCTCGGCCAGCTTCGCCTTGACCTCGTCGATGGACTTGGAGCCGAAGTTGCGGATGTCGAGCAGGTCCTGCTCCGAGCGCGTGATGAGCTCACCCACGGTGTGGATGCCCTCGCGCTTGAGGCAGTTGTAGGAGCGGACCGTGAAGTTCAGGTCCTCCACCGGCAGGGCCAGGTCGGCCGCCAGCTGCTCGTCGACGGGCGAGGGTCCGATGTCGATGCCCTCGGCCTCGACGTTGAGCTCGCGCGCCAGGCCGAACAGCTCCACGAGAGTGGACCCGGCCGACGCAATCGCGTCACGCGGTGCGATGGAACGCTTCGTCTCGACGTCGATGATCAGCTTGTCGAAGTCGGTGCGCTGCTCCACACGGGTGGCCTCGACCTTGTAGGTCACCTTCAGGACCGGGCTGTAGATCGAGTCGACCGGCATCCGCCCGATCTCCTCGTCGCCGGTCTTGTTCTGCGTCGCCGAGACGTAGCCGCGGCCGCGCTCGACCACGAGCTCGACCTCCAGGCTGCCCTTGTCGTTCAGGGTGGCGACGTGCAGGTCGGGGTTGTGCACCTCGACGCCCGCGGGCGCCTCGATGTCGGCCGCCGTGGCGACGCCCTCACCGGACTTGCGCAGGTACATCACGAACGGCTCGTCGTGCTCGGAGGAGACGACGAGGTCCTTGAGGTTCAGGATCATCTCCGTGACGTCCTCGGTGACTCCGGGGACGGTGGAGAACTCGTGCAGGACGCCGTCGATGCGGATCGACGTGACGGCCGCACCGGGGATCGACGACAGCAGGGTGCGACGCAGCGAGTTGCCGAGGGTGTAGCCGAAGCCGGGCTCGAGGGGCTCGATGATGAACCGCGAACGGTAGTCGTCGACGACTTCCTCGGACAGGACGGGGCGCTGGGCGATGAGCATGTGTGTTGTTCCTTTCCGGACCGACCACTATTTGAGGGCCCGGGACGGGGTGGGTGTGCTGAGGAGCTCAGATCTTGGAGTAGAACTCCACGATCAGCTGCTCCTGGATGGGGACGGTGATCTGCTCGCGCACCGGGCTCTGGTGCACGAGGATGCGGCCGCGGTCCGGCGAGACGTCCAGCCAGCCGGGCACCACGTCGGAGTCGTGCGTCTCGCGCGCGACGATGAACGGCGTGGTCTCCAGGCTCTTGGGCTTGACATCGATGATGTCGTGCTTGCTGACCTGGAACGACGGGATGTTGGTCTTGACGCCGTTGACCAGGAAGTGACCGTGGGTCACGAGCTGGCGGGCGTGGCGACGCGTGCGGGCCAGACCGGCGCGGTAGACGACGTTGTCGAGCCGGCTCTCCAGCAGGCGGAGCAGGTTGTCGCCGGTCTTGCCGGGCTTGCGGTGCGCGGCCTCGTAGTACCTGCGGAACTGCTTCTCCAGCACGCCGTAGGTGTAGCGCGCCTTCTGCTTCTCGTGCAGCTGGGTGCGGTACTCCGACTCCTTGACGCGGGCGCGTCCGTGCATGCCGGGCGGGTAGGGGCGACGCTCGAAGGCGGAGTCGCCGCCGACGAGGTCAACGCCGAAGCGGCGCGACTTCTTGGTAAGGGGTCCGGTGTAACGGGCCATGGTTCGAAACTCCTGGCGATCTAAGTCGGTGCTTGATCAGGTCTGGGCGCGGTCGTCAGAGACGACGGTGCTTGGGCGGGCGGCAGCCGTTGTGGGGGCTGGGGGTCACGTCGGAGATGGTGCCGACGTCGAGGCCGACTCCGCTCAGCGACCGGATCGCCGTCTCGCGGCCCGAGCCGGGGCCCTTCACGAAGACGTCGACCTTCTTCATCCCGTGCTCCATCGCCTGACGTCCGGCGGCCTCTGCGGCCATGCCGGCCGCGAACGGCGTGGACTTGCGCGAGCCCTTGAACCCGACGGTGCCGCCGGAGGCCCAGGCGATGACGGCCCCGGCGGGGTCCGTGATCGTCACGTGGGTGTTGTTGAACGTGCTCTTGATGTGGGCCTCGCCCTGAACGACGTTCTTCTTGACCTTGCGGCGCGTCTTCTTCGCGCCTGCAGTCCTGGGGGCAGCCATCAGTGGATCACTTCTTCTTTCCGGAGACGGTGCGCTTGGGGCCCTTGCGGGTGCGCGCGTTGGTCTTGGTGCGCTGGCCGCGGACCGGCAGGTGCGCCCGGTGACGTCGACCCTGGTAGCTGCCGATCTCCATCTTGCGACGGATGTCGGCGGTGACCTCGCGACGCAGGTCACCCTCGACCTGGAAGCTGGCCTCGATGTGGTCGCGCAGGGCGACCAGCTGCTCGTCGGTCAGCTCGTGGACGCGAAGGTCCCCGCTGATGCCGGTGGCTTCGAGGGTGGCGATGGCGCGGGTTCGCCCGACGCCGAAGATGTAGGTGAGAGCGATCTCTACGCGCTTGTCGCGCGGGAGGTCTACTCCAACGAGGCGTGCCATGGTGGCAGTTCCTTCCGTTCGGCAGAGGTGTGGTCATCCGAGGCGCCCCGGCTGCCTCCAGGACGCCCGTCGTGCGGTGTGGGGTCCTGAGCCGGGCCCCGGCCTCTGCGCCGGGGGTGACATCCGTCCTTGCGGACGGATGAGCCTTCAGATGTTCAGTGCTGCTGGTGAAAAAGTTCTGCTGCGAAGAGTGTGTCGCTACGGCCTTGCGGCCGCCAAGACAATGGTCGCGTTACGGAGGCTGCTCAGCCCTGGCGCTGCTTGTGCCGGGGGTTCTCGCAGATCACCATGACGCGGCCGTGGCGACGGATCACCTTGCACTTGTCACAGATCTTCTTCACGCTCGGGTTGACCTTCATCGAGGAAGCTCTCTCTTCAGTCTGAACGTGTGTGTATTCACTTGTAGCGGTAGACGATGCGTCCACGGCTGAGGTCGTACGGCGAGAGCTCCACGACCACGCGGTCCTCGGGGAGGATGCGGATGTAGTGCTGACGCATCTTGCCGCTGATGTGCGCGAGGACCTTGTGGCCGTTGGCCAGCTCCACGCGGAACATCGCGTTGGGCAGTGCCTCGACAACGGCACCTTCCATCTCGATGACGCCTTCTTTTTTCGCCATAACCCCAGCTTCTCGAGTCGATATCGTCTGCCGGGCCCCACCCGCGCGACATTCCTGACCCCGAGCAGAGCCCAAGGGCAGGGAAGGACGCGCCAAGAAAGGCCGACAGGGAAGTCTACGCCGCTGGTGCCCTGTGAACAAAATCGGCCATCTCAGCGACCGTGAGACGGGCGGTCCTCTCGATGCGCTGCAGTCCGCGCTCGAGCGTCCGGTTGTCCGAGGAGATCACGGCCAGCAGGTAGTCCCGACCACCGACCCGCACCTCGCCCATGCTCGAGACGTGCCAGCGCCGGCTGCTCTCGTCCTGCAGGTACCCGGCCTTGAGCACCGCTGCGTCCGGATCGTCCGCAGCGGCCGGGACCCCCACCCGCTGGTCCTGCGCGACGCGCGACATGAGCGAGCGCATGGTTCGCTCCCCCCGTGCTCCGATGAGTGCGTCATCGCCGAGGACTGCCCGCAGCATGCTCAGCCGATCGGCGGCGCTGGTCCGGGTCCTGCCCCACTCATCGCCCCCCACGGTCGTCTTTTCGAGCCCGGCGCGTGTGGTGAAGGCGTTCACAGCATCGGCGCCACCAGCACGCTCGAGCAGGACGTCGGTTGCCTCGTTGTCACTCACCGTGATCATGCTGCGGGCGAGCGCTCGCTGTGAGCCCTCGAGCCTGCCGTCCTGACGGCTCAGGAGGGTGGCGAGGATGTCGATCTTCATCGTGCTGGCGCCGAACGCCGTCGCCTTGCCTGCATCGAGCTGCCGGCCGGTGCCCACGTCGAGGATGGCGACGGAGACGTCCGGTCCGACCGCCTCGACCGCCCGGGCGAGGCGGTCCAGCGCCTCGTCCTGGGCATCGGGGCGGGGGGCCGGCACGGTGCTTGCGCCCAGGGGCGACGCGACGATCGCGGCCAGCTCGACGGTCCGGGAGACCTCCGGTGGCAGGGCCGTCCCGCCGTCGGGCGCGCTGTGGGGAGCCTTGGCCTCGGAGGTCGCCACGGCGACCGCCAGTGAGGTCAGCAGGGCCACGGCCCCCAGTCGCAGAATCACGGGTCCAACGATAGGCCCGGGGTGGGCGCCCGCGTGGCGGCTCTCGCCGACCGCCCTGCGACGCGGGCCGAGCTCAGGTGCTCGGGCGCTCCAGCACCCCGGGACGGGCGATCAGACGCGACAGCACGATCGCCGTGTCGGTGTGGTCGACGTTGCCCACCTCGACGCGGACCTGCTCCAGCGCACGCTCCAGGTCCCGGACGTCGCGCGCGACGAGGTGCAAGATGGCGTCAGCCTGGCCCGAGACCGTCGCTGCGGAGTGGATCTCCGGGACGCGGGTGAACGCCTCTCGCAACCCCTCGGGCGAGATGTTGCCCCGATAGTGGACCTCGACGTACGCCTCCACGGACCAACCCATGGGGTCGGGGTCGATGACGGCCGTGAACCCGCGGATCACTCCCCCCTCCACGAGGCGGTCGATGCGACGCTTCACGGCGGGGGCCGACAGGCCGACCTCCGACCCGAGCGTCGCGTAGGGCGCACGCCCGTCCTCCAGCAGCAGGTCGACGAGGCGGCGATCCACGGCATCCATCGTCCCATCATGCAACAGATCGCCGTGAATGCGTCAATGACCATCGATTCTGAAGTGTCGACTGGTGGTTTCGACTTCGATGAATACCGTGGCGCGTCCATAGGATGGATTCGTTGCACGCCGACCAGGAACGGAGCATCCGTGACCATCATCGAGAACCGTCCCGTCGCCAGCCCTCTCAGCCGTCCGATCGAGCGACGCTCGCGCCCGCGCACCTACGCGATGTGCTCACCCGAGCACTTCGACGTCACCTATGCCATCAACCCGTGGATGCGTCCGGGTGTCGCCGTCGACGCTTGCCGCGCAGACAGGCAGTGGCAGGTGCTGCACGAGACGTACCGGAGCCTGGGTCACCGCGTGCAGGTCCTGGACCCGCTTCCCGGGCAGCCCGACATGGTGTTCGCGGCCAACGGCGCTCTCGTGGTCGGCGGCCGGGCCTACGGCGCGAGGTTCCGACATCCCGAGCGTCAGGCCGAGGCCGAGGCGCACGCCGCATGGCTGCGCTCCATGGGCGTCGACGTCGTCCGCCCCGAGCACACCAACGAGGGCGAGGGCGACTTCCTGGTGCTCGGCGCGATGATCCTGGCCGGCACGGGCTTCCGGACCGACCTGCAGGCCCACGTGGAGGCTGCGCGCGTGCTGGACCGTCCCGTCGTCTCGCTGCACCTGGTCGATCCGCGGTTCTACCACCTCGACGTCGCCCTCGGTGTCCTCGACGACGGTCGGGGTGACTCGCCCGCGGACATCGTCTACGCGCCCGACGCCTTCACCCCGCACAGCCAGCGGACCCTCGCCGAGCTCTTCCCCGATGCCCTGCGGTGCTCGCTGGAGGACGCTCTGGACTTCGGGCTCAACCTCGTCAGCGACGGGCGAAACGTCGTCCTGCCCAGCGCCGCGGTCAGGCTCGCCTCGGCACTGGAGCAGCGGGGATACCGGCCCGTCCCGGTCGATCTCTCCGAGCTGCTCAAGGGCGGAGGCAGCGTGAAGTGCTGCACCATGGAGTGGCACGCCTGACGGCCGATGCCCCGCTCAGTCGCCGGCGTAGGGCACGCCGAGGGACGCAAGGCGCTCCCGGCCGCCGTCCGGGGCGGTCAGCACCCACGCACCGTCGCGGGTCCAGGTGACGGAGTGCTCGTGGTGCGCGGCCCGGGAGCCGTCGGATG
Source organism: Aeromicrobium sp. CF4.19 (assembly GCF_051262555.1). Classification (NCBI taxonomy): domain Bacteria; kingdom Bacillati; phylum Actinomycetota; class Actinomycetes; order Propionibacteriales; family Nocardioidaceae; genus Aeromicrobium; species Aeromicrobium sp. CF4.19. Next base: position 135,893 of record NZ_JBIMEU010000004.1, read on the forward strand.
ACACCACCGTCCACTCGTCGTCGAGCGTGCGGACCTGGGGGTCACCGTTCACCACCATCGGCTCGATCGCGAGCACCAGACCCTCGACGATGCGGGCCCCTCGACCCGGACGACCGACGTTCGGCACGTCCGGGGGCTGGTGCATCGCCGAGCCGATGCCGTGGCCGGTGAACCCGTCGGCGAGACCGTACTCCCCTGCCGCCTCCACGCTCGACTGCACCGCGTGGCTGATGTCGCCCACCCGCCGGCCGACGGCTCCAGCCGCGATGCCGGCCCAGAGCGCATCCTCGGTCACCTCCGACAGCCGCCGGTCCTGCGGCGCCAGCTCGCCGACCCCGAACGTGACGGCAGCATCGCCGTGCCAACCCTCCACAACGGCCCCGCAGTCGATCGAGACCAGGTCGCCCTCTCGCAGGATCCGTCGGCCGGGGATGCCGTGCACCACCTCGTCGTTGACCGACGTGCAGATGACTCCGGGGAACCCGGGGACGGGCCCGTCGGCGCCGTAGCCCAGGAAGTTCGACGTCGCGCCGCGGGCAGCGATCACCTCGCGCGCGACCGCATCGAGGTCACTGGTCGTGACGCCGGGCCCCGCCGCCTCACGCACGGCTGCGAGCATCTCGGCCACGACCAGACCGGCCCGGCGCATGCAGGCGATCTGGTCCGTGGTCTTCAGCTCGATCCCGCGGCCGAACACAGCCTCAGCCGGGAGCGTCGAGCGCGGCGTCGATGCGGCGGGCGACCTCGTCGACCTCGCCGAGACCATCGACCTCACGCACGAGACCGCGCTCGGTGTAGACGCTCAGCAACGGAGCCGTCTCGGCGTGGTACACCTCTTGGCGGTGCCGGATGACGTCCTCGGTGTCGTCGCTTCGACCACTGGTCTCGGCACGCTTGAGCAACCGAGCCACCACCTCGTCGGTGTCCACCACGAGCGAGACCACGCCGTCGAGCTGGACGCCGAGTCCGGCCAGGATCTCATCGAGCGTGTCGACCTGATCCAGCGTCCGGGGGTAGCCGTCCAGGATGAAGCCGTTCCCGGCGTCGTCCTGGCCGAGGCGATCGCGGACCATGGCGTTGGTGACCTCGTCGGGGACGTACTCCCCGGCGTCCATGTACTGCTGCGCCGTCCGGCCGAGCTCGGTCTGCTGGGACACGTTCTCGCGGAAGATGTCACCGGTAGAGATGTGCGCGGCGCCGATGCGCTCGGCCAACGACGCGGCCTGGGTCCCCTTGCCCGCTCCGGGAGGACCCATGATCAGGAGTCGGCTCATCGCAGGAACCCTTCGTAGTTGCGCTGCTGAAGCTGGCTCTCGATCTGCTGGACGGTGTTGAGCCCGACGCCCACGATGATCAGGATCGAGGTGCCGCCGAAGGGGAAGTTCTGGCTGGCGTCCAGCAGCGCGACCGCGATCATGGGGATCAGCGCCACCACGCCCAGGTAGATGGCACCCGGCGCCGTGATGCGGCTTAGCACGTACGCGAGGTAGTCCTGCGTCGGACGTCCGGCCCTGATGCCCGGGATGAATCCGCCGTACTTCTTCATGTTGTCGGCGACCTCTTCGGGGTTGAAGGTGATCGAGACGTAGAAGTAGGTGAAGAACACGATCAGCGCGAAGTAGGTGATCATGTAGTACGGGTGGTCACCGCGCACGAAGTGGTCGTTGATCCACGACGTGTACTGGCTGGAGGGCTGGAACTGCGCGTAGAGAGCCGGCAGGTACAACAGGCTCGAGGCGAAGATCACCGGGATGATGCCGGCCTGGTTCACCTTGAGAGGGATGTAGGTGGACGAGCCGCCGAACATCCGGCGTCCCACCATTCGCTTGGCGTACTGCACGGGGATGCGCCGCTGCGCCTGCTCCATGAAGATCACGGCCGCGACGATCACCAGGCCGACGGCGATGACGATGACGAACGTCGTGATGCCGTTGACCTGACGCACCTGCCACAGCGCTCCGGGGAAGGTCGCGACGACCTGCGTGAAGATCAGGATCGACATGCCGTTGCCGACGCCGCGGTCGGTGATGAGCTCACCCATCCACATGATGACGGCCGTGCCGGCTACCATGGTCAGGACGATCAGCAGGAACGCCGGGATGCTGTCCATGTTGTAGAGCAGGTCGAGGTTGCAGGCGCCACCGAAGAGGTTGCCCGAGCGCGCGAGCGCCACGATGCCGGTCGCCTGGAGGATGGCCAGCCCCAGCGTCAGGTAGCGCGTGTACTGGGTGATCTTGGCCTGTCCGGCCTGGCCCTCCTTCTTGAGGGCTTCCAGACGCGGGATCACCACCACGAGCAGCTGCAGGATGATGCTGGCGGTGATGTAGGGCATGATGCCCAGCGCGAACACCGTCAGCTGCAGCAGCGCGCCACCGGAGAACAGGTTGATGAGCGCGAACAGGCTGCTGTTGTCACCGGAGGAGGCGAGGTCGACACACTGCTGGACGTTCGGCACGTTGATGCCCGGAGCGGGCAGGGTCGAGCCAAGCCGGAAGAGCACGATGATGCCCAGCACGAAGAGCATCTTGCGTCGCAGGTCTGGAGTCCTGAACGCGTTCACGAAGGCGCTGAGCACCGGTGTCCTCCTCGATCGTGGGGCCGGGCGAAGCCTCCGCGACTCTAACAGTCAGTTGTCGCAACCTCGTCGTCGCGTGAGGTTGCGCTGGTCGTCCGTACGAGATGCAACGGACGACACGGCGAGGCCCTCGGTGATGAGGACCTCGCCGTCGTGTCGTCAGTGCAGCTTCACAGCTCGGTGACGCTGCCGCCGGCCGATTCGATCTTGGTACGTGCCGAGCCGGAGAACTTGTGCGCGGTGACCTGCACCACGACCGCAAGGTCGCCCTCGCCCAGCACCTTGACCAGCTGACCCTTGCGGACCGCGCCGGCAGTGACGAGCGCGTCGACATCGACGGTGCCACCCTCGGGGAAGAGCGCACCGATGCGCTCGACGTTGACGACCTGGTAGTCCTCGCGGAACGGGTTCTTGAACCCCTTCAGCTTCGGCAGGCGCATGTGGATGGGGATCTGCCCACCCTCGAAGCCGGCCGGCACCTGGTAACGGGCCTTGGTGCCCTTGGTGCCGCGACCGGCCGTCTTGCCCTTGGACGCCTCGCCGCGACCCACACGGGTCTTGGCGGTCTTGGCGCCGGGGGCAGGACGCAGGTGATGGAGCTTGAGCGCCATGTCAGGAGCCCTCCTCATCGGTGAGTGTCTTGACGTCCACGAGGTGCGGGATGGCTTCCACCATGCCGCGGATCTCGGGACGATCGTCCTGGACGACGACGTCGCCGATGCGCTTCAGACCCAGCGAACGCAGGGTGTTGCGCTGGTTCTGCTTGCGACCGATCCCCGACCGGACCTGGGTGACTTCGAGCTTGGCCATCATGCACCCGCCCCTGCGGCGGCCTGATCGGCCTTGGCCTCCTCGACGCCCTGGGCCTCGGACTTGAGCAGCGCCGCCGGAGCGACCTCCTCGACCGCGAGGCCACGACGGTCCGCGACCGCCTGGGGCGACTCCAGCATCCGCAGTGCCTCGACGGTGGCGTGGACGATGTTGATGGCGTTGGACGACCCGAGCGACTTGCTCAGGACGTCGTGGACACCGGCGGCCTCGAGCACCGCGCGCACCGGACCACCGGCGATGACGCCGGTACCGGGCGATGCCGGACGCAGGAAGACGACACCGGCCGCCTTCTCGCCCTGCACCGGGTGCGGGATGGTGCCCTGGATGCGCGGGACGCGGAAGAAGCTCTTCTTCGCCTCCTCGACACCCTTGGAGATCGCTGTAGGGACCTCCTTGGCCTTGCCGTAGCCGACGCCGACCTGACCGTCGCCGTCGCCGACGATCACCAGGGCGGTGAAGCTGAAGCGACGACCACCCTTGACGACCTTGGCGACACGGTTGATCGTGACGACCTTCTCGATGTAGTTGGACTTGTCGCCGCCGCGGTCTCCGCGGCCACCACGACGGTCGCCGCCTCCGCGGCGCTGCTGGGCGCTCATGCGGCACTCCCGTTCTCGTTGACGTTGTTGATCATCAGAACTCCAGTCCGCCCTCGCGAGCAGCGTCGGCCAGGGCCGCGATGCGGCCGGCGTAGCGGTTGCCGGCGCGGTCGAACACGACGGTCTCGATGCCGGCGGCCTTGGCACGGTCGGCCACCAGCTCGCCGACCCTGCGGGCCTTGGCGGTCTTGTCGCCGTCGTCGGACCGCAGGTCCGCCTCCAGCGTCGAGGCCGAGACCAGCGTGTGTCCCTCCAGGTCGTTCACGACCTGGGCGACCATGTGCTTGCTGGATCGGGTCACGACCAGGCGCGGACGCTCGGCCGAGCCCTGCAGCTTCTTGCGGCCACGGATCTGACGACGTGCGCGCGACGTGGCGCGGCTCGAGCGACCCTTGACCTGCTTGATGGAGATGGCCATCACTTACCAGCCTTTCCAGCCTTGCGCAGGACGCGCTCGCCGGCGTAGCGCACGCCCTTGCCCTTGTAGGGCTCGGGCTTGCGGATCTTGCGGATGTTCGCGGCGACCTCACCGACGGCCTGCTTGTCGATGCCGGCAACCGTCAGCTTGGTCGGGGACTCCACCGTGAAGGTGATGCCCGCAGGTGCCTCGAACGGCACGGGGTGGCTGAAGCCGAGGTTGAGCTCGACGGCGTCCGGGCCCTTGGCCAGGACGCGGTAGCCGACGCCCACGATCTCGAGCTTCTTCTCATAGCCCTCGGTGACACCGATGACCATGTTGTTGATGAGCGTGCGGCTCAGGCCGTGCAGAGCCTTGCTCTCACGCTCCTCGTCCGGGCGCTGGACGTCCAACGTGCCGTCCTCACCACGGGCGACCGTGATGGGCTCGGCGACCGTGTGGGACAGCTCGCCCTTGGGGCCCTTGACGCGGACGTCCTGGCCCTCGATGGTGACCTCGACGCCGGACGGGACGGCGACGGGCAGCTTGCCGATGCGCGACATGTGTCGTCTCCTTCCGGTTACCAGACGTAGGCGAGGACTTCTCCGCCTACGTTCTGGGTCGTGGCCTGGCGATCCGTGAGGAGACCGTGGCTCGTCGAGATGATGGCGACGCCGAGCCCACCGAGCACCTTGGGCAGGTTCGTGGACTTGGCGTAGACCCGCAGGCCGGGCTTGCTGATCCGGCGGATGCCGGCGATCGAGCGCTGCCGCTGGGGGCCGTACTTGAGGGTCACGTGGAGCGTCTTGCCGACCTCTCCCTCACCGGGCTCGGTGACGGCGAAGTCCGTGATGAAGCCCTCCTGCTTGAGCAGGGTCACCACACCCTCCTTGAGCTTGCTGTAGGGCGCCACGATCTCGTCGTGGAACGCCTGGTTGCCGTTGCGGATCCGCGTGAGCAGGTCCGCGATCGGATCAGTCATGGTCATGGTGCGTGATTCCGTTTCTCGCCGTGGTTTCGTTCTCGTCCCCGCCCGCTGCTGCGGTCCGGGTGGGAGGCGACCTTCGACGCCTTGGGGGTGGTGGTGTTACCAGCTGCTCTTGGTGACGCCCGGCAGCTCTCCGCGGTGCGCCATCTCGCGCAGGCAGATGCGGCACAGGCCGAACTTCTTGTAGACCGAGCGCGGACGTCCGCACCGCTGGCAGCGCGTGTAGCCACGCACCGCGAACTTGGGCTTGCGAGCCGCCTTGATCCTCAGACCGGTCTTCGCCATGTCAGTTCTCCTTGAAGGGGAAGCCGAGCTGCTTGAGCAGCGCGCGGCCCTCGTCGTCGTTGGCGGCCGTCGTGACCACCGTGATGTCCATGCCTCGCGAGCGATCGATCTTGTCCTGGTCGATCTCGTGGAACATGACCTGCTCGGTGAGGCCGAAGGTGTAGTTGCCGCGGCCGTCGAACTGCTTGGAGCTCAGGCCGCGGAAGTCGCGGATGCGCGGGAGCGCGAGCGTGAGCAGACGGTCCAGGAACTCCCACATCCGGTCGCCACGCAGCGTGACGTGCGTGCCGATCGGCATGCCCTCACGCAGCTTGAACTGAGCGATGGACTTGCGGGCCTTGGTGACCTGCGGCTTCTGGCCGGTGATGGCCGTGAGATCGCGGATCGCGCCCTCGATGAGCTTGCCGTCACGGGCCGCTTCGCCGACGCCCATGTTGACGACGATCTTGGTCAGGCCCGGGACCTGCATGACGTTGCTGTGCTGGAACTCCTGCTGCAGTGCGGGCAGGATCTCCTCGCGGTACCTCGCCTTGAGGCGGGGTGCCGTAGCCGTTGAGGTGGCGGTGTCGGCCATGATCAGATCTCCTTCCCGGTCTTGCTGGCGACGCGCACGCTGCGGTGCGCGGAGTACGAGGATCCGTCGGAACGGGTCTTGGTGACGTCGTCGCGGCGGTAGCCGACACGACTGGTGGTCTTGTCACCGTCGGCGTCGACCACGAGCATCACGTTGGACACGTGGACCGCGGCCTCGCTCGTGATGATGCCGCCGGTGTTCGCGCCGCCGTCGGTGCCGGTGCGTGTGTGCCGCTTGACGCGGTTCACGCCCTCGACGATGACACGGTCACGCTCGGCGATGACACTGATGACCTTGCCCTCGACACCCTTGTCGGCACCGGCGATGACCTTGACCTGGTCGCCCTTCTTGATGGCGAGGGTCTTCTTCTGGGCTGTCTTCTTGGACATGTCAGAGCACCTCCGGCGCCAGCGAGATGATGCGCATGAACTTCTTGTCGCGCAGCTCGCGGCCCACCGGGCCGAAGATGCGGGTTCCGCGCGGGTCGCCGTCAGTCTTGAGGATGACGGCGGCGTTCTCGTCGAACTTGATGTATGAGCCATCGGGGCGGCGGCGCTCCTTGACGGTGCGCACGATGACGGCCTTGACGACGTCACCCTTCTTGACGTTGCCGCCGGGGATGGCGTCCTTGACGGTGGCGACGATCGTGTCGCCGATGCCGGCGTAGCGCCGACCGGAACCGCCGAGAACACGGATGCACAAGATCTCCTTGGCACCGGTGTTGTCGGCGACCTTGAGTCGCGACTCCTGCTGGATCATCTGTCTCTCACTTCGCCTTCTCGAGGGTCTCCACGAGACGCCAACGCTTGGTGGCCGAGAGCGGACGCGTCTCCATGATGAGCACGCGGTCGCCGGTGCCGGCCTCGTTCTGCTCGTCGTGGACCTTGAGTCGGGTGTTGCGACGCAGCACCTTGCCGTACAGGCCGTGCTTCACACGGTCCTCGACGGACACGACGATGGTCTTGTCCATCTTGTCGCTCACGACCAGGCCCTCGCGGACCTTGCGGGCGGTTCGGCTCTCCACGGTCTCTTCCTTCTCGTTCTCACTCATGCGTCCACCTCGATGATCCCGAGCTCGCGCTCACGCATGACGGTGTAGACCCGGGCGATCTCGCGCCGGACCGTCTTGAGACGGGCGTTGTTGTCGAGCTGGCCGGTGGCGTTCTGGAAACGCAGGTTGAACAGCTCTTCCTTGGCTTCGCGGAGCTTGTCGGCCAGTCCATCGGCGTCCAGCTCGCGCAGGTCAGCAGCGGTCGTCTTCGCCATCACATGCCTCCCTCGGTCTCGCGGCTGATGAAGCGAGCCTTCATCGGCAGCTTGTGAATGGCGCGTCGCATCGCCTCGCGGGCGACCTCCTCGGTCACACCGGACAGCTCGAACATGACGCGTCCGGGCTTGACGTTGGCGACCCACCACTCGGGCGAGCCCTTGCCGGAGCCCATGCGGGTCTCGGCGGGCTTCTTGGTCAGCGGGCGGTCGGGGTAGATGTTGATCCACACCTTGCCGCCGCGCTTGATGTGACGCGTCATGGCGATACGAGCGGACTCGATCTGCCGGTTGGTCACGTAGTGACCCTCGACGGCCTGGATGCCGTAGTCGCCGAAGGCGAGCTCGGTGCCACCCTTGGCCATGCCACGGCGCTTGGGGTGGTGCTGCTTGCGGTACTTGACCCTGCGGGGCATCAACATCAGCTCTGCGCTCCTTCCGCGGCGGGCTGGGCAGCGTCGCTCTTGGGTGCGTCGCTCGGGGCGTCGCTCTTGGGTGCGTCGCTCTTGGGTGCGTCGCTCTTGGCGGCAGGAGCGGCGTCGCCCTGGGGGCCACCCTCACGGGCGGGCCGACGGCCGCGCTGGGGGCGCGAGCGACCGGGGGCCGCGGCGCGCTTGGCGGCCTCGGCCTCACGCTCTGCACGCGTGCCGGCGACCTCACCCTTGTAGATCCAGACCTTCACGCCGATGCGGCCGAAGGTCGTGCGGGCCTCGTAGAAGCCGTAGTCGACGTCCGCTCGCAGGGTGTGCAGCGGCACGCGACCCTCGCGGTAGAACTCCGAGCGGCTCATCTCGGCGCCACCGAGGCGGCCCGAGCACTGGATCCGGATGCCCTTGGCACCGGACCGCATCGTCGTCTGCATCGCCTTGCGCATCGCGCGACGGAACTGCACACGGCCGCTGAGCTGCTCTGCGACACCCTGGGCCACGAGCTGCGCATCCATCTCCGGGGCCTTGACCTCGAGGATGTTCAGCTGGACCTGCTTGCCGGTGAGCTTCTCCAGGTCGCCACGGATGCGGTCGGCCTCGGCGCCACGGCGGCCGATGACGATGCCGGGGCGCGCGGTGTGGATGTCGACGCGGACGCGGTCACGCGTGCGCTCGATCTCGACCTTGCTGATGCCGGCGCGGTCCATGCCCTTGGTCAGCAGTCGGCGGATCTTGACGTCCTCGCCGACGTAGCTGCTGTAGAGCTTGTCGGCGTACCAACGGCTCTTGTGGTCGGTGGAGATGCCGAGTCGGAACCCGTGCGGGTTGATCTTCTGTCCCATTTTCAGACCTTCCCGCTGGGGGTGCCGCCCACGCGGTTTTTGCGTGGGCGATTCTTGCTCGTGATGGAGTCGGCCGGCTGGACGACGACGGTGAGGTGGCTGCTGCGCTTGAGGATGCGGTTGGCCGCACCCTTGGCGCGCGGACGCCACCGCTTCATGGTCGGGCCCTCCTCGACCAGCACCGTCGTGATGACGAGGCCGGAGCCGTCGAGGTCCTCGGTGGTCTCGGCGTTGGCAACCGCGGAGGAGACCAGCTTGTGGAAGTCCTGCGCGACGGCCTGCGGCGCGAACTGCAGGAGCGCGAGGGCCTCGGTGACCTCCATGCCGCGGATCAGGTCGGCGATGCGACGTGACTTCTGCGGCGTGACGCGGACGAACCGTGCGACCGCGAAGGCGCCGGGCGCTTCGCCCAGCAGGCGCTCACGGCGCGCGCTGACATTGTCTCGGGTGGCTGCACTCATCGCCTCTTGGCCTTTCGGTCGTCCTTCTCATGACCTCGGAACGTGCGGGTCGGGGCGAACTCGCCCAGCTTGTGACCCACCATCGAGTCGGTGATGAAGACCGGGACGTGCTTGCGGCCGTCATGCACGGCGATCGTGTGTCCGATGAAGGACGGCAGGATCATCGAGCGGCGCGACCAGGTCTTGATGACGTTGTGGGATCCGGCTTCGTTCTGCGCGTCCACCTTCTTCTCGAGGTGGTCGTCGACGAAGGGACCCTTCTTCAGACTGCGTGGCATTCTTCAGGTCCTCTCTCAGCGTCCGGACTTGCGGCGGCGGACGATCATCTGGTCACTGGCCTTGCGCTTGCGCGTGCGGCCCTCGGGCTTGCCCCACGGGCTGACCGGGTGACGGCCACCGGAGGTCTTGCCCTCGCCACCACCGTGCGGGTGGTCGACCGGGTTCATGACGACACCGCGGACGGTCGGGCGCTTGCCCTTCCATCGGTTGCGGCCGGCCTTGCCCCAGTTGATGTTGGACTGCTCGGCGTTGCCGACCTCGCCCAGCGTGGCGCGGCAGCGAACGTCGACGTAGCGCATCTCGCCCGAGGGCAGGCGCAGCTGTGCACGCGTGCCCTCCTTGGCGACCAGCTGCACCCGTGAGCCGGCGGAGCGGCCCATCTTGGCGCCACCGCCGGGACGCAGCTCCACGGCGTGGATCAACGAGCCCACGGGGATGTTGCGCAGCGGCAGGTTGTTGCCGGTCTTGATGTCGGCGCCCACGCCGGCCTCGACGGCCTGGCCCTGGCGGATGCCCTCGGGCGCGATGATGTAGCGCTTCTCGCCGTCGGCGTAGTGCAGCAGGGCGATGCGTGCGGTGCGGTTGGGGTCGTACTCGATGTGAGCGACCTTGGCCGGCACGCCGTCCTTGTCGTAGCGCTTGAAGTCGATGATGCGGTAGGCACGCTTGTGCCCACCACCCTGGTGACGCGTGGTGATGCGTCCCTGGTTGTTGCGGCCGCCCTTCTTGGGCAGCGGCTCCAGGAGGGACTTCTCCGGCGTCGTGCGGGTGACCTCGGCGAAGTCGGCCACGGAGGAACCGCGGCGACCTGGCGTGGTCGGCCTGTGCTTGCGAATTGCCATTGTCTGCTCTACCTCAGCTCGGGCTCGAGAAGATGTCGATGCTCTGTCCGGCGGCCACACTGACGATCGCGCGCTTGGTGTCCTTGCGCTTGCCCAGGCCGTTGCGCGTACGACGCGTCTTGCCCTTGCGGTTGATCGTGTTGACGGCGGTCACCGAGACACCGAAGACGCTCTCGACGGCGATCTTGATCTCCGTCTTGTTGGCGTCCGGGCGCACCAGGAACGTGTACTTGTTGTCGTCGAGCAGGTTGTAGCTCTTCTCGCTGACGACGGGGGCGATCAGCACGTCGCGTGCGTCCTTGTGCAGGGTGCTCATCTTCACTCTCCTGCCTTCGTGAAGCCAGCGGCCTCGGCGGTGGCCTCGGTGTCGAACCAGACCTCAGCCTCGGTCTGGTCGTACCAGGGGCTGTCGGGGGTGTGGAACTTCACCGAGTCCGCGTTGCCCTTGATCTCGTGGCCCTTGGGAGCGTTGCCGCTCTTGAGGGGGGCCTTGGACCCGGGGCCGTACGGCTGGGTCTTGGTGACGCCCTCGACGTCGGCGGCCGGAGCAGCCTCGGTCGTGGTGGCCGCAGGTGCCTGCTCGGCCGACTTCTCGGCAGCAGGCTTCTTCGCGGCCGACTCCTTGGCAGCAGACTTCTTCGCGGCCGGCTTCTTCGCGGCCGGCTTCTTCGCCGCAGGAGCGGCGTCGGCCTCGACCGCTGCCTTGCTCAGCGCGACAGTCTCGGCGCCCTCCGCGGAGCGAGCCGCGACGAACGCGTCGAACGCGGCCTGGGTGAAGATGACGTCGTCGCTGCGGATCACGTCGTAGGTGTTGAGCTGGTCGAACGTGATCAGCTCCAGGTCCACGGCGTTGCGCAGGCTCTTGGCGGTGACGGTGTCCTCACGCTCGATGACCACGAGCACCCGGCGACGGGTGGTGATCTCGGCGATGGCGGCGACGACGGCCTTGGTGGAGGGCGCACCGCCGCTCACGAGGGAGTCGACGACGTGCAGACGACCGCTGCGGGCCCGGTCCGACAGGGCACCGCGCAGGGCGGCAGCCTTCATCTTCTTGGGCGTGCGCTGGTCGTAGCTGCGCGGCGTCGGGCCGTGCACGATGCCACCGCCGGCGTACTGCGGCGCGCGGATCGAGCCCTGGCGGGCTCGGCCGGTGCCCTTCTGGCGGTACGGCTTCTTGCCGCCGCCGCGGACCTCGCCGCGCGACTTGACGTCGTGCGTGCCCTGACGGGCAGCGGCGAGCTGGGCCGTGACGACCTGGTGGATGAGGGGGACGTTGGTCTGCACGCCGAAGAGGTCGACGGGCAGGTCCGCATCGATGGTCTTGACCATGGATCAGGCTCCCTTGGCTGCGCTGCGGACGACGACGAGGCCGCCCTTGGGACCGGGGACCGCACCCTTGACGAGGATGACGCCCTTGTCGGCGTCGACCGCGTGGACGGTGAGGTTCTGGGTGGTGACGGTGTCCGCGCCCATGTGGCCGGCCATGCGCAGGCCCTTGAAGACGCGACCCGGGGTGGCGCAGCCACCGATCGAGCCGGGCTTGCGGTGGTTGCGGTGGGCGCCGTGGGAGGCACCGACGCCGTGGAAGCCGTGACGCTTCATGACGCCGGCGAAGCCCTTGCCCTTGCTCGTGGCGGTGACGTCGATCGCATCGCCGGCGGCGAAGATCTCCGGGGAGATCTCCTGGCCCAGCGTGAAGTCGGCGACGGCCTCGGTGCGGATCTCGACGACGTGACGACGGGGCGTCACGCCGGCCTTGGTGAAGTGGCCCGACTCGGGCTTGTTCACCTTGCGGCCGTCGATCTCGCCGAAGCCGATCTGGACGGCTGAGTAGCCGTCGGCCTCGCGAGTACGGATCTGGGTGACGACGTTGGTGTCGGCGGCCAGGACGGTGACGGGAACGACGAGGCCGTTCTCGTCCCACACCTGGGTCATGCCGAGCTTGCGGCCCAGCAGGCCGCGCGTGGTCGCGGTGGAGGTGGTGCTCATAGGTCGGTCGATCCCCTCAGAGCTTGATCTCGATGTCGACGCCGGCCGGCAGGTCGAGTCGCATGAGCGAGTCGACGGTCTTGGGCGTCGGATCGATGATGTCGATGAGCCGCTTGTGGGTGCGCATCTCGAAGTGCTCGCGGCTGTCCTTGTACTTGTGGGGCGAACGGATCACGCAGAACACGTTCTTCTCCGTCGGCAGCGGCACGGGCCCCGCGACGGAGGCGCCGGTGCGCGTGACCGTGTCAACGATCTTGCGCGCCGAGGTGTCGATCACCTCGTGGTCGTAGGCCTTGAGCCGGATACGGATCTTTTGTCCCGCCATGCTCTGCTCGTCCTTCTGCTTGGTTCACTGGGTCCACCCCCCGGGTTGTCAGGGAGAGATTGCTCCGCTCCACCGGCCCCCGAGGTCGGGCGTGTCGCCTTGGCGCACAGCGCACGACGTCACACACTTCTCTAGTTGGGTGGTTGGGCCCGCACTCTCGGCGCGGGCCGGGTCCGATCTCAGGTTCGGTGCCACCTGCATCATCCGGCGTGAGAGTCCGGGCAGAACGACACCCCAGCGATCGAGCCGGAGCAACCGCACTAGTCTGACAGACCCCGCCCGAGAAACACAAATCGTGCCGTGGTGACGGTTTACCACAGTCCCTCGGCAAGCCGCCCCTGTCCTGTCACAGAACAGAGTCAGTTCACCGAGGGACCGTGGTAAACCGGCGTCAGTGGTGGACGTGTCCCTCGGAGTCGACGTGGCCGACGGGTTCGATCTGGAAGGTGGAGTGCTCGACGTCGAAGTGGTCCGAGAGGCACTCCCCCAGCTGGTCGAGCACCTCGTGGGCGTGGCCCATCCCCACGATCGTCTCGTCGACGACGACGTGGGCGCTCATGACCGGCATGCCCGAGGTGATGGTCCAGACGTGCAGGTCGTGGACGTCGATCACGCCGTCCATGCCGAGGATGTGCGAGCGCAGCTCCACGAGGTCGACGTCCTTGGGCGAGCCCTCGAGCAGCACCTCGGCCACGTCCTTGAGCAACGAGAACGCGCGCGGGACGATGAACACCGCGATGAGCAGCGACGCGATCGGGTCGGCGACGTACCAGCCCGTCAGCAGGATCACCGCGGCCGAGCCGATGACGGCCACGGACCCCAAGGCGTCGCCGAGGACCTCCAGGTAGGCCCCTCGAACGTTGAGGCTCTCCTCGGCCCCGGCGCGCAGCAGCACCAGGCCGATGACGTTCACCGCCAGGCCGACCACACCGGCCACCAGGACGGGCAGGCCGGCGATCTCAGGGGCGTCGCTCAGACGGCCCACCGCCTGCACGACGATCCAGGTGCACAGCGCCAGCAGGATCAGTCCGTTCAGGCCGGCGGCGAGCACCTCCGTGCGGTGGTAACCGAAGGTTCGGCGCGAGCCCGGCGCACCACCACGCTGCGCCACGGTGATGGCCGCAATGGCGAGCACGAGGCCGAAGGAGTCGCTGAGCATGTGAGCGGCGTCGGCCAGCAGGGCCAGGCTCCCGGTGATCACGGCAACGACGGCCTGCACCACCAGGACGGTGACCGACAGCCCGAGGACGACCAGGAGCGTACCGCGGTGACGCAGTCCCGTGCCTGAAGCGCCGTGCGCGTGGTCGTGGCCCATGCCTCACAGGCTAGGCACCCGGCCGCCGTGTCGCGAGCGGCTGTCCGCCAAGAGGACGCCCACGACAACCATTCCCGGCCGGCCTCTGCTCCCGGACATGCCAGGACCCCCGCCCGAGCAAGTGCTCGAGCGGGGGTCCTGGGCAGATCAGCGGGTCAGAGACTCCTTGGATCGAGTGATCCGAGGAACGAGGATCGTACCGAGATCACTTGTTGATCTTGGTGACACGGCCGGCGCCGACGGTGCGGCCGCCCTCGCGGATGGCGAAGCGCAGGCCCTCCTCCATGGCGATCGGCTGGATCAGCTCGACGCTCATCTCGGTGTTGTCGCCGGGCATGACCATCTCGGTGCCCTCGGGCAGCGTGACGACGCCGGTGACGTCCGTGGTCCGGAAGTAGAACTGCGGACGGTAGTTGTTGAAGAACGGCGTGTGACGGCCACCCTCCTCCTTGGCGAGGATGTACGCCTGGCCCTCGAACTCCGTGTGGGGAGTCGTGGAGCCGGGAGCGATGACGACCATGCCGCGCTCGACGTCCTCACGCTTGGTGCCGCGCAGGAGCAGTCCGACGTTCTCGCCGGCCTCGCCGGTGTCCAGCAGCTTGCGGAACATCTCGATGCCGGTGACCGTCGTGGTCTGCTTGTTCTCGCGGATGCCCACGATGTCGACGGTCTCGTTGACCTTGACGACGCCGCGCTCGATGCGACCGGTGATGACGGTGCCACGACCGGTGATCGTGAAGACGTCCTCGACGGGCATGAGGAACGGCTTCTCGGTCTCGCGAGGGGGCATCGGGATGTACTCGTCGACGGCGTCCATGAGCTCGCCGATCGACTCGGCCCACTTGGCGTCGCCCTGCAGTGCCGGGTGGGCAGCCACGCGGATGACGGGGACGTTGTCGCCGTCGAAGTCCTGCTCGCTGAGGAGCTCGCGGACCTCCATCTCGACGAGCTCGATGAGCTCCTCGTCCTCGACCATGTCGCACTTGTTGAGCGCCACGACCATGGCCGGCACGCCGACCTGCTTGGCCAGCAGCACGTGCTCACGCGTCTGCGGCATCGGGCCGTCGGTGGCGGCGACCACGAGGATCGCGCCGTCCATCTGAGCCGCACCGGTGATCATGTTCTTCACGTAGTCGGCGTGCCCGGGGCAGTCGACGTGCGCGTAGTGGCGGTTCTCGGTCTGGTACTCGACGTGCGCGATGGAGATCGTGATGCCGCGCTGGCGCTCCTCGGGAGCCTTGTCGATCATGTCGAAGGCCGAGGCCTCGTTCAGATCGGGGTACTTGTCGTGCAGCACCTTGGTGATCGCCGCGGTCAGCGTCGTCTTACCGTGGTCGATGTGACCGATGGTGCCGATGTTCATGTGCGGCTTGGTCCGCTCGAACTTCGCCTTAGCCACGTGGGGCTCCTTCTGGATCGTGTGGTGGAACTGGTGAACAAAAACGCCGTCGGTCCGGGGTGCGGACCTCGAGCCATCCTAGGGGACGGACCGCCGCTACTCGCCGCGGGCCTTCTTGATGATCTCCTCCGCGACGGCCTTGGGAACCTCGGCGTAAGAGTCGAACTGCATCGAGTATGACGCACGGCCGGAGGTCTTGGACCTCAGGTCGCCGACGTACCCGAACATCTCGGAGAGCGGCACGAGCGCCTTGACGAGCTTGGCGCCTCCGTACCCCTCCTCCATGGACTGGACCTGGCCACGGCGCGAGTTGATGTCGCCGATGACGTCGCCCATGTAGTCCTCGGGCGTGGTCACCTCAACGGCGAACATCGGCTCCAGCAGCGTCGGCTGGGCCTGGCGTGCGGCCTCCTTGAAGGCCATGTTGCCCGCCAGCTTGAACGCGAGCTCGCTGGAGTCGACGTCGTGGTAGGCGCCGTCCTCGAGCGTGAACTTCACGTCGACCATGGGGTACCCGGCGAGCACGCCGAACTCCATGGCGCCCTGGCCGCCGGCGTCCACCGAGGGGATGTACTCCTTGGGGACGCGACCACCGGTGACCTCGTTGGCGAACTCGTAACCGCCCTCGCCTCCGGCGTCGGGGCCGTTGGGCGCCAGGCCGATGACGACCTTGGCGAACTGGCCCGAGCCACCGGTCTGCTTCTTGTGCGTGTAGCTGTGACCGGTGATGGTCTTCTTGAGCGTCTCGCGGTAGGCCACCTGCGGCTTGCCGACGTTGGCCTCGACGCGGAACTCGCGCTTCATGCGGTCCACGAGGATGTCGAGGTGCAGCTCGCCCATGCCGGCGATGATCGTCTGGCCGGTCTCCTCGTCGGTGTGGACCTGGAACGTCGGGTCCTCCTCGGCGAGCTTCTGGATGGCGACGCCGAGCTTCTCCTGGTCGCTCTTGGTCTTGGGCTCGATGGCGACCTGGATGACCGGCGCGGGGAAGGTCATCGACTCCAGGACGATCGGCTTGGCCGAGTCGGCCAAGGTCTCGCCCGTGGTGGTGTCCTTCAGGCCCATGACGGCCACGATCTGCCCGGCGCCGACCGACGCGATCTCCTCGCGCTTGTTGGAGTGCATCTGGTAGATCTTGCCGATCCGCTCCTTGCGACCCTTGGTCACGTTGAGCACCTGCGTCCCGGCCTCCAGGCGTCCGGAGTAGACCCGGACGTAGGTCAGCTTGCCCAGGTGCGGGTCGGTCGCGATCTTGAACGCCAGCCCGGCGAGCGGAGCGTCGTCCGTCGGCGGACGGGAGTCCTGCAGGTCCTCGTCCTTGGCGTCGTGCCCGACGACGTCACCGACGTCGATCGGCGAGGGAAGGTACTTGATGACGGCGTCGAGCAGGGGCTGGACGCCCTTGTTCTTGAACGCCGTGCCGCACAGGACCGGCGTCAGGGTCGCGGCCAGCGTGGCGCGACGGATGGCCGCCTCCAGCGTCTCCACGCTGATGTCCTCGCCGTCGAGGAACGCCTCGGCGATCTCGTCGTCGACGTCGGAGAGGGTCTCCAGCAGGGTCTCGCGAGCCTCGGCGGCCTCGTCGGCGAGCTCGGCCGGGATCTCCTCGACCTCGTAGTCCTCGCCGATGCTGACCTCGCCGCGCCAGGTCAGGGCGCGCATGCCGACGAGGTCGACGACGCCCTGGAAGTCCGCCTCCGCACCGATGGGCAGCTGCAGGACGAGCGGCTTGGCGCCGAGGCGCTCACGGATCGTCTTGACGCAGAAGTCGAACGACGCGCCCGTACGGTCCAGCTTGTTGACGAAGCACATGCGCGGGACGCCGTACTTGTCAGCCTGGCGCCACACGGTCTCCGACTGCGGCTCGACACCGGCGACACCGTCGAAGACGGCGACGGCGCCGTCGAGGACGCGCAGCGAGCGCTCGACCTCGACGGTGAAGTCGACGTGCCCGGGGGTGTCGATGATGTTGATCTGCGTGTTCTTCCACCAGCAGGTCGTCGCGGCGGACGTGATGGTGATGCCGCGCTCCTGCTCCTGCTCCATCCAGTCCATCGTGGCGCCACCGTCGTGGACCTCACCGATCTTGTACGTGATGCCGGTGTAGAAGAGGATGCGCTCGGTCGTCGTCGTCTTGCCGGCATCGATGTGCGCCATGATGCCGATGTTGCGGACGCGCTTCAGATCGGTGGTGATGTCGGTTGCCATGGAGGCTGAACTCTTTCCTAGACAGGTTCGTGAGAGGGCCGCGAGCAGGCTCGCTCAGGGAGCGGGACGCTTACCAGCGGTAGTGGGCGAAGGCGCGGTTGGCCTCGGCCATCTTGTGCGTGTCCTCGCGCTTCTTGACGCTGCCGCCCAGGCCGTTGCTGGCGTCGAGCAGCTCGTTCTGCAGACGCTCGGCCATCGTCTTCTCGCGGCGCTCACCGGAGTACTTGACGAGCCAGCGCAGCGCGAGGGTCGTCTGACGGGCCGGACGGACCTCGATCGGCACCTGGTAGGTGGCACCGCCGACGCGACGGCTCTTGACCTCCAGGCTCGGCTTGACGTTGTCCAGCGCGCGCTTGAGCGTGACGACCGGGTCGGTGCCGGACTTCTCCAGGGAGCCCTCCAGCGCGCCGTACACGATGCGCTGGGCAGTCTGCTTCTTGCCGTCGACGAGGATCTTGTTGATCAGCATCGTGACGAGCTGGTTGCTGTAGACCGGATCGGTCTCTGGAATCCGCTTGACTGCGGGACCCTTGCGAGGCATCAGCTCTTCTCCTTCTTCGCGCCGTAACGGCTGCGAGCCTGCTTGCGGCCCTTGACGGCCTGGGTGTCGAGGGAGCCGCGCACGATCTTGTAGCGGACACCGGGAAGGTCCTTCACACGACCACCACGGACGAGCACGATCGAGTGCTCCTGAAGGTTGTGACCCTCACCGGGGATGTATGCGGTGACCTCGGTGCCGCTGGAGAGCCGCACACGAGCAACCTTGCGCAGCGCGGAGTTCGGCTTCTTGGGCGTCGTGGTGTACACGCGAGTGCACACGCCACGGCGCTGGGGTGATCCCTTGAGAGCCGGGGTGGTCGTCTTGACGACCTTGCGCTCGCGGCCCTTGCGGACCAGCTGGTTGATCGTGGGCACTACGTCTTCCTTCGTTCGGTTCGAGGATGCGCCGCCCACGCCGCCACGGCACGAGAAATGCTCGGCATTGCGGTGGGCACGACGTTCGGCCCGACAGACGTCAGGCACGAAGACCAAGACTACCGGCCACGCCTGCGCCGGTCAAAATCAGCGGACTCCGGTGGGGCCGGCCGCTCGCCCCGCGAGCAGCTCGGCGAGGTGCAGGGCCCTGACGTCGACGAGATCGTCGAGCTGGGTGCGGCAGCTGAAGCCGTCGGCCAGGACGACGGCACCCGGCCCGGCCGATCGCACGGCGGGCAGCAGCTGGTGCTCGGCGACTGCGACGGAGACCTCGTAGTGCCCCTTCTCGACACCGAAGTTCCCCGCCAGGCCGCAACACCCGGCGAGGGTGGTGATGTCGGCGCCGCTGCGCTCGAGCACCCTGCGATCGGCCTCGAAGCCCAGGATGGAGGCTTGGTGGCAGTGCGGCTGCACGACCAGCTCGGTGCCACTCAGGTCCGGCGGAGACCATCCGTCGGTCCGCTCGAGCAGCTCCGCGAAGGTGTGGACACCATTCGCCACGGCCACCGCGCGCGGGTCGTCGGTGAGCTCGACGGCGTCGGAGCGCAGGACCGACAGGCAGGAGGGCTCCAGCCCGACGACCGGCACGCCCGCCTCCACATAGGGGTGCAGCTGCTCGACGGCCCGCTGGACGAGCGTCCGGGCCGTGTCCAGCTGACCGGTCGTGATCCAGGTGAGACCACAGCACTGGGGGCGTCGCAGGACCTCCACGGCGTACCCGGCCGACTCCAGGACGTCGACGGCAGCGCGACCGGCGTCCGTGGAGAAGTACTCCGTGAACGAGTCGGCCCACAGCAGCACCCTGGGCCGCTCATCGCGAGCCGTTGGGGCGTGGCGGCTGCGCGCGAGCCGCCCGAATCGGCGCGTGGCGAACGTCGGCAGGCTGCGACGCTGATCGACGCCGGCGACCCAGCGCGCGACGTGCACCAGGCCCGGCACCCGAAGAGTCAGGTTGGCCAGCCGCGCGACCGGTGACGTGAGTCGGGCCCACAGGGGCAGCCGACCCAGGACGTAGTGACTGCGCGGTCGCAGCCGGCGCCGGTACGTCTGGTGCAGGACCTCGGACTTGTAGGTCGCCATGTCGATGCCGGTGGGGCAGTCGTTGACGCAGCCCTTGCAGGACAGGCACAGGTCGAGGGCGTCGTGCACCTCCGGGGAGCGATAGCCCTTCCCGACCAGTCGTCCGTCGACCATCTCCTGCAGGACCCGTGCCCGGCCGCGGGTGGAGTCCTTCTCGTCGCGCGTGGCCTGGAAGGAGGGACACATGACCCCGCCGGTGGCACGGTTGTCGGCCAGGCACTTGCCGACGCCGGTGCAGCGGTGGACGGCAGCGCCGAGGTCACCGTCGTCGTGCAGGAGCCGCAGGCCGGCGCGGGTGCGCTGCAGACCGGGCTCCCAGCCACGGCCCTGGCCTCGCAAGTCCTCATCGAGCGGTCGCGCACCGAAGCCGCCGGGGTGCCGGGCCCCGTCGAGGCTCTGTCCCCCGGGGCTCTCCCCTGTCGCCGGCTGCGGGGACACCAGGTTGCCGGGGTTCATCAGGTCGTCGGGGTCGAGGACGTGCTTGACGGCCCCGAACAGCGCCATCGCCGCGTCCGAGTACATCAGCGGCAGGAGCTCGGAGCGGGCCCGGCCGTCGCCGTGCTCGCCGGAGAAGGACCCGCCGTGGCCTGCGGTGAGCCGAGCGGCATCGGTGACGAAGTCCCGGTAGACCGCTGTTCCCCCGGGCTCGTCGAGCGGGAAGTCGATGCGGACGTGCACGCACCCGTCGCCGAAGTGACCGAACGGGACCCCGTGGACCCCGTGCTGCTCCATGAGCGCCTCGAACCCGCGCAGGTAGCGGCCCAGCTCCTCGGGCGGGACCGCGGCGTCCTCCCAGCCGGAGAGCGCCGGGCGGTCCAGGGCACGGCCTGCCAGGCCGGCACCCTCCTCACGGATGCGCCACAGGACGCCCTGCTCGACGGGCGAGGTGACATGACGGTGGCCGAGCGCCCCGGCGGCCGCCACGACTCGCTCCCCCAGCGCCGCGAGCTCGCCTGCATCGTCACCGGAGAGCTCGACGTAGAGGAAGCCGCCGCCGGCGGGCAGCTCAGGGACCGACGACGGTCCCTTGGCCGCGCGGTAGACCTCCACGATGCGCGCCCCGAGACCTTCGCACGCCGTCGGGCCGAAGGGGAGGACGGCCGGGACGTGGTCCGCTGCCTCCGCCATCGTGGGGTATCCGAGCACCACCAGGTGGCGCGCGGCCGGGACGGGGACGAGGTCGATCGTCGCACCCAGCAGGACCCCGAGGGTCCCCTCGGTGCCGGCCATGAACGACGCGACGTCGAAGCCCCGCTCGGGGAGCAGGTGCTCCAGGCCGTAGCCGGACACCTGACGCCCGAACCGGCCGAGCTCGGTACGGACCGTGGCGAGGTCGGAGGCGACGACGGCACGCAGCCGCTCCAGCGTCGGGGACGAGACGGCCAGGTCGCGGCCCACGGCCAGTCGCTCCCCGGTGCCGGTGAGGAGGTCGAGGGCCGCCACGTTGTCCGCGCTGCGCCCGTAGCCGAGCGCCCTGTTCCCGCAGGCGTTGTTCCCGATCATCCCGCCGACGGTGCAGCGCGTGTGGGTGGACGGGTCGGGCCCGTACCGCAGGCCGTGCTGTCCGGCGGACTTCTGCAGCACTGCGTGCACGACGCCCGGATCGACCCGAGCGGTCCGGGTCTGCGGATCCACCTCGTGGACGCGGTTCAGGTACTTGGAGAGATCCACGACGATGCCGGTCCCGACCGCGTTGCCCGCGATCGACGTGCCGGCGCCCCGGGGGGTGACGGGCACGCCCGTCTCCCGAGCGGCGGCGACGACGGCCTCCACCTCCTCCACGTGCCGCGGGCGGACGACGACCTCGGGCACGACGCGGTACAGGGAGGCGTCGGTGCTGTACAGCGCCCGGGTGAGAGAGGAGTCATCAACGTCGGCCACACCGTGACGACGCAGGGCCGAGACGACGTCGCCGGCGGCCTGCTCGTCGCCGAGCTGCCCGGTCCCCGGGTCGGCCTCGACGCTCACCACAGCTCGATCGAACGGTGCAGGATGCCCGCCACGTCCTCCACCGTGACGGCGCGCGGGGCGGTGGCGAGCAGGCGTTCCTGCTTCATCGCCCCCTCGGCCAGCGAGCTGACGTCAGCCCCGGTGAAGCCGACGGCACCGAGCCCTGGCGGGATGCCGACGTCACGCATGACGTCGGTCAGGACGCCGGGCAGGAAGTCCACCGCGGCGTCGGGACGGTCCGCACCGGGCGCCAAGAGCTCAGCGGCACGCACGTGCCGGTCGGGGGCAGCCTCGAAGGTGTGGCGGAACGCCTCGGGAGCCGTCAGAGAGACGGCCATGCCGTGCGGCACCAGTCCATGGTCGGCCTCGCCGGCGGGCGCCGGGTAGTCGGCGGGGCGGAACGCCCGGACCTGGCCGGCGATCGGGTACGCGTTGGCGTGCGGGATGTGCACCCCGGCGTTGCCGAAGCCGAGGCCGGCGAACGTCGCAGCCATCGCCACGTCCATGCGGGCGGCCTCGTCGTCGCCGTCGCGGACCGCACGCCGAAACGAGCCGGCCATCAGCGCCAGCGCCTTCTCGCACCACAGGTCGGCCACCGGGTTGGACCCGCAGTACGGGACCCGCTGGTCGGCCCGCTTGGCCTCGTAGGAGGTGTACGGACGCGCCGTGTAGCTCTCCAGTGCGTGGCACAGGATGTCCAGGCCCGATGCAGCGGTGACGCCGGCGGGCTGGGTGATCGTGAGCTCGGGATCGACGACGGCAAGCGTCGGCCGCAGGCGAGGGTGCGAGATGCCGGTCTTGACGTGCTGGCTGACGACGTCGAGGACGCAGATCGTGGTGCTCTCGCTGCCGGTGCCCGTGGTGGTGGGCACGGCGACGAGCGGCAGCAGCGGGTTGCCCGGCGCCCGCGCACCGCCGACCGGGGCGTTGACGTAGTCCATCAGCTCACCGTCGTTGGTGAGCAGCAGGTCGACGGCCTTGGCGGTGTCGATGCTCGACCCACCGCCGACGGCGAGCACGGCGTCGAACGGCGCGGCGGCACGGGCGAACTCGACCGCCTCCACAAGGCTGGCATCGGTGGGCTCCACCCGGCTGCGATCGAAGACGACGACCTCGATCCCGTCCCGCCCGAGAGTCTCGGCGATCTCGGCGGGGGCCCCGGTGGCGGCGACCCCGGCGTCGGTGACCAGCAGGACCCGGTGGGCGCCGAGCTGGGCGAGGTCGTGGCCCAGCTCGTGCCGGGCGCCCGGGCCGAACTTCAGCTGCGGGGCGCCGTAGGTGAAGACGGACTCGGGGTGGGTGGGCGCAAAGCTCACGACGACTCCTCTGCTCGAGCGGACTCCTGCCAGAGTAGCATGCTACTCGGGTCTCCCCCGGTCTGCTCGATGAGCAGCGATGCCGTGCTCACGAGGTGCTCACGCATCGCCGCCGCGGCGGCGGCGGGGTCCTGACTGAGGATCGACTCCACCACCGGAACGTGCTCGCCGAGGATGTCGTCGAGGTCGCGGGAGCGGTTCACGGTCACGGCTCCACGAGCCTGGATGGACTCACGCCACGCCGCAACCTGCGCCACGAGGCGTGCATTGCCCAAGGCACCGTCCACCGCCGCGTGCAAGGCCCGGTCGTGCCGATCGAACGCCTCCACGTCGCCGCTGCGGGCAGCGGCTCGCAGCCCCGCGAGGTCGTCGCGCAGCCGCGCGGCCAGGTCGTCGTCCAGGTGCCGTGCCGCGTGCACGGCAGCCGGAACCTCCAGCAACAGCCGCAGCTCGAAGACCTCGCGAACGTCGTCCGGTGTCACCGCGCGGACCACGACGCCCCGGTTGCGCTCGATCGTGACCAGCCCGACGTCGGCCAGCCTCAGCACGGCGTCACGCACCGGCGTCCGGGAGACCCCGTGCTGCTCGGCCAGCCGATAGATGGAGTGCCTCGAGCCGGCCTCCATCCGTCCGGAGAGGATCGCGTCCCGCAGGACCGCGAAGACCCGGTCGGTGGCGCTGACGCGGACCGTCATCGTCGTCCCTCGATCCCGCCCTCGTGGGCTCTGGCGATGCTACCGGTGCTCCTGCCCTTCATCCTCACCAAGCACTCTCCCGCGTGCGGTGCGGGAGCGACACCTGTGCCGGGCACGCCCACGAAGTTGGCGCGACCGGGCAGAATGGCTGGGTTGTCGGGTGGGATGATGTACCCCCGATCGTCCGGTCCGCGTCAAGGAGAGACATGAGAAGAACGGCCGCCACGATGGTCACGGCCTGTCTCCTGGTGCTCGCGACCGCGGCGTGCGAGACCCGTACCCAGGACGAGGACCCCGCGCCGGAGGCCACGGCCAGCCCGACCGCCCCCGTCGACGTCAGCGAGTACGAGTCGGGCCCCCAGAGCACCATCGCCTTCGGCCTGGAGGTCCCCAGCGGCGCCGCGCAGCTCGGCCCCCTCGTGCGCATTCGCAGCGAGCGGCTCATCGCCGCCTACCAGCCCGAGCTCGACGCCGCGGAGGCACAGCGCGAGGCTGCCGAGGAGGAGCGGCGTCAGGAGGCCGAGGAGGCCGGCGAGCCGACCCCCGTCGACCCACCCACGCCCAGCACCCAGCCCGAGCAGGACACCTTCGCCCTCGTGGAGGACCCCCCTCGCCCGGACACGGCGATCTCGGTCATGCGCCTGGACGGCTCGCCGACGGCCGCCCTGCGCCTCATGGTCGGACAGATGAACGCCGTCATCCCCGGTGCCGGCCTCCCCAACGACGACATCGGCGAGTACTGCGAGGCGACGGTGCGCCGCATCACCGGTTGCCGGGTCCAGGCCCGTGGGGAGACCACCGGCGGTCAGGACATCCGCATCACGGTGACGGTCGACCCCGGCGACGTCGACACCCGCACCGGTCGCGCCTCGTCCCAGTCCAGGCCGGTCATGACGGCCACGGTCGAGCACGTCGGCGACCCCCGCAGCGGCCAGATCGAGCGTGAGGACGAGGACGTCGACGTCCCCCGGGAGGTCGAGGGCCAGGACCGGTCGGACCTCATCTGGCCCAAGATGGACGAGGACGCGCCCGCGCTCCAGGGCCTGCCGGGCGACTGGGAGATGCCGCTCGCCGGGACGACCCTGCTCTCGGGGGTCTCCCCCACGTTCGTCGCCATCGCGACCGACCGCCCCCGCCAGGCCGACCGCGTGGCGGAGTCGTTCGCCACGGCCGTCGGCGAGCCCACGGTCGACGTCATCGAGGACCTCAACGAGATCACCACCACCTACAGCTCTGTCGACGACCAGGGCAACGTCGCGGTGGCGTCCTACGTGCTCTCGGCGCGCGGCAACTACGCGATGTTGTTCTACACGCCGGAGGGGTCCACCGGGCCGGGCGCCGAGGGCGGCATCGAGCCGTTGGAGCCGGCCGAGCGGTAGTCGTCGAGGCGAGCGACCACATGCTCGACCACGGTCAGGAGCGGTCCCACCTCACCGGCCAGGACCGCGTCGACTTGGCACCACCGGGCCACGTCCGTCGTGCCGCCGACGTCGAGGACCTCCGGGACGGGCAACGCCTCGCCCTGCACGTCGGCCCGGTACACGAGGTGCACGCCGTGGAAGTCCTCGAAGCGGTCCCCTCGACCCTGCTCGACGACGTGCACGTCGTGCACCTCAACGAGAGCGTGCGAGGTCGCGACCAGCCCGGTCTCCTCGTGCAGCTCTCGCACCACCGTGTCGTTCGGGGACTCGCCGTGGTCGACGCCACCACCGGGCAGGGCCCACCACCCCACCGGGTAGCCCACGGCGGAGATCCGAGTGAGCAGGAGGTGCTCGACCCCCGCGGCGTCGGTGCGGAGTACCACCGCGTACGCGCCCAACCTCTGGGTGCGCCGTGCTGCTGATTCCACCTGATCTCCTGTTCGTCCCGGACCACTAGAGTCAACCACGATGAGTCAGCACGATTCCCCGCCCACGACGACCGCTCCCACCAAGGAGCGCGTGGCCTACCTGGACAACGCCCGGTACTGGGTGATGCTGCTCGTCGTCATCGGCCACTCGCTCACGCAGTTCACGCAGATGGACTCCGCGCGCGGTGTCTACACGTGGATCTACGCCTTCCACATGCCGTTCTTCGTCCTGATCTCCGGGTACACCGCGCGTCACTACATGGGCGACGCGCGCCAGACGCGGCGCATCGTGAGCACGCTCGTCGTGCCCTACCTCATCGTCGAGATCTCGATGCAGATGATCATGCGGTACTACACCGACAAGCCCGACCCCTACATGTTCCTCTCCCCGCAGTGGCTGGCGTGGTTCATGGCGGCGTTGTTCGTGTGGCGACTGACCACCCCGATCTGGCGGGCCCTGAAGTACCCCATCGCGACGTCGATCGCCATCTCGCTGCTCGTTGGCCTGATCGAGGTGCCGAACGTCCTCGCACTGCCCAAGATCCTGGGCTTCCTGCCCTTCTACGTCGTGGGCCTGTACATGAGCCGGGAGCGGTTCGAGCGTCTGGCGGACCCGCGCATCCGCATCGCCTCGGCCCTCGTCCTCACCGGCGCCTTCCTGTACTGCTACCGGTACTCATCGAGCTGGACGTTGGACTGGGTGCTGTGGAAGCAGCGCTATGACGAGGAGCCGCTGCTCGCCTCCCCGCTGGAGGGGATGCTGCAGCGAGGTGAGCTGCTCCTCGTCGGCTTCGTGCTGACGTTCGCAGCGCTCTCGCTGATCCCCCGTCGCCGTTCGTGGACCACCTCGCTCGGCGAGCGGACCTTCTACTGCTACCTGCTGCACGGATACCTCATCTTGATCCTGCGCCACCAGTTCGAGGTCTTCGACCGGTTGCAGCCCTACGGGGCGGAGGCCGCGCTCGTCACCATCATTGTGGCCGTGGTCGTGGCCAACCTGCTGATGACCAAGCCCTTCTCGGTGGTCTTCCGACCGATCTTCGAGCCCCGGCTCACCTGGCTTTTCCGCAGCGAGACCCGTGTCACCAAGCCGGTGGGCAACGACGTGGAGAAGGGCTGAGCAGTCAGCCGGCTCGCGTGGCGACGATGATGTCGTTCTCGTCGTAGTCGCCGGTCTCGGGGTCAAGGATGCAGGTGATCACGACGAGACGGTCGGGGTCGTGGCTCCAGATGTCCTGCTCGCCGATCTCGGTCTTGAGGATCTCGAGCTTCTCCTCCACGACATACTGCTCGCCGCGGTAGTCGAGGCTGTCCTCGACCTCGAGGTCGCGGATGCGGTCGCCCGCACACTCACGGTCACGGCACGCGTGCGCGAGGATGTAGTCGGTCCCGCCGTCCTCCGGGTACCCCTCGTCCGCGTCGACGACCTGCCAGAAGTCGTCGCCAGCGTCCGGGGGATTCCACACCGGGGTGTAGGGCATCGTCTGCGTCTCCTCGATGCTGACCTCGGACTCCGGGGTCGGCGTCGGGCTCGCCGACGTCGAGGGGGCGGGCGTGGGTTCCGGCGGTGCGGCCTCGTCGCTCGAGGAGTCGAGCACCCCCGTCAGCACCACGACCAGGACGGCTGCGACGACGAGGAACACCGCCCCGCCGGCGACCCACCAGCGTCGTCGCCGCGACACGTGCTTGCTGTTGCTCATGAGATCAGTCTCCCGACTGCCACCACGAACGAGCGGTGACCCCCGGTCGTCCGGGGATCACCGCTCGTTCGACTGATGGCTCGGGTCAGCGTCCCGTCTCCACGGCGACCGGGCGCGTCGGAGCCTGCGGCTCGTCGGCGTCAGCATCGTCGGCGTCGTCCGCATCCTCATCGGCGTCGTCGTCCTCGTCCGGGGTCTCGGGGAGGCAGTCGCCGGTGCCGAAGTAGGCCGTGTCGCCCAAAGCGCTGAGCGAGTTCACCACCGAGTCGGGCTCGCTGGTGACGCCGACTCCGAGCACCTCGAAGCGCTCTCCCTCCTCGATCCGCTCCGCGAGCTCCTCGAGCAGTGCCTCCGGGTTCTCGAAATCGCCCAGGCTCGTGCCCGTGGAGGTCAGTGCCTGCCCGGGGAGGAGGTGCGTCTCGTCCGTCGTGAATGCATCCTCGTTGCGCACGGTCGAGAACGCCGGTGAATCGTCATCCTCATCCGCGTAGATGAACATCGGGACCTGAAGGGTGACCTCGCCGCTCTCCATGTCGACGGCAAGCGTCTCGAAGACCTCCCTGATCTCCTCGATCGTGTCGGGACGCTCACCAACCGAGAACCCCTTGAGCACCTGCGTGTCGGTGGCGGAGCTTTCGCTGTTCTCCGGCGGCGTCAGGAACTCCACGGAGCACTCGTTGAACGCGAGGCTGTCCTCGGACGTGAGGTCGGTGTTCGCAACGCTGCCGATGTGCCACTGGTCGTAGTTGTAGCCGTCGGTGTCGTCCTCGTCACCGTTCTGGAACCCGGCGATCTCGTTCGGGCCGAGCTGCACGTCCTCCGCGGACGCGGACGTCATGCCGGCCAGGACCAGTGCGGCGGACGCCGCGACGGACCCGAAGGCGACGGCGGTGCCCCTGCGGGCACGCGTGGAGGTGATGTTCATGGAGGCCTCTCGAAGGTTCAGGATCAGGTCTCGTGCGGGCATCGGCTCACGGCCGAGCAACAACCGCCGACGGTATCAGCCCATTCTCAGGATGTCTCCCGATGCGGGAGAGCGGTCTTGGACGCCTGAGGTCACCGAGCCGCGGCCGAGACGGCGAACGGCCCCGGACCGTGGGTCCGGGGCCGTTCGTCGGGTTGAGGTGTCAGCTCACTCGTACGACGTGAAGTCGTAGTCGTCGAGCTTCACCGGCTGACCGTCCGCGCCACCGAAGCCGTAGTCGTACGACTCGTAGCCGGTGACGGCGTAGGCGGCCTGCCGGGCCTCCTCGGTGGGCTCCACCCGGATGTTGCGGTACCGGTCCAGGCCGGTGCCGGCCGGGATCAGCTTGCCGATGATGATGTTCTCCTTCAGGCCGCGCAGCGAGTCGGACTTGCCGTGGATCGCTGCATCGGTCAGGACGCGCGTGGTCTCCTGGAAGGACGCGGCCGACAGCCACGACTCCACCGCCAGCGACGCCTTGGTGATGCCCATCAGGACCGGTCGGCCCGAGGCCGGCGTGCCGCCCTCGGAGACGACGCGACGGTTCTCCTCCTCGAACTTCGCCCGGTCGACCAGGTCGCCGGGGATGAGGGCGGAGTCGCTCTGCTCGATGACCGTCACGCGACGCAGCATCTGGCGAACGATGATCTCGATGTGCTTGTCGTGGATGGCCACACCCTGGCTGCGGTAGACCTCCTGGACCTCGTCCACGAGGTGCTCCTGCGCACGTCGGACACCGAGGATCCGCAGGACCTCCTGCGGGTCGGGGGTGCCGTGAGTGAGCTGGTCGCCGACCTCGACGTGGTCGCCGTCGGAGACCCGCAGGCGGGCACGCTTGGTGACCGGGTGCTCCAGCGGCTCGGAGCCGTCATCGGGCGTGATGACGATCTTGCGCGTCTTGTCGGAGTCGTCGATCGTGACCCGACCGGCGAACTCGGTGATCGGGGACTCGCCCTTGGGGCGACGAGCCTCGAAGAGCTCCACGACGCGCGGCAGACCGTGCGTGATGTCGTCGCCGGCCACACCACCGGTGTGGAAGGTACGCATCGTCAGCTGCGTGCCGGGCTCACCGATCGACTGGGCCGCGATGGTACCGACGGCCTCGCCGATGTCGACGAGCTTGCCCGTGGCCAGCGAACGGCCGTAGCACTTGGCGCAGGTACCCGTGCGTGCCTCGCAGGTGAGCACGGTGCGGACGCGGATCTCCTCCACGCCTGCCGTGACGAGCTGACCGATCTCGACGTCGCCGAGGTCGCCACCGGCCGCCACGAGGACCTCACCGGACTCGGGGTGCGCGATGTCGACAGCCGCGTTGCGCGAGTACGCCGAGGTCTCGATGTTCTCGTTCGCCACGAGGTGGCCCTCGTCGTTCCGGACGGCGATCGTCTGCTTGAGGCCGCGCTCGGTGCCGCAGTCCTCCTCGCGGATGATGACGTCCTGGCTGACGTCGACGAGTCGACGGGTCAGGTAGCCGGAGTCCGCGGTGCGCAGTGCCGTGTCGGCCAAGCCCTTGCGAGCACCGTGGGTGGCGATGAAGTACTCCACCACCGACAGTCCCTCGCGGAAGTTGGCCTTGATCGGGCGCGGGATGATCTCACCCTTGGGGTTGGCCACCAGGCCTCGCATCGCGGCGATCTGACGCACCTGCATCATGTTTCCGCGGGCACCGGAGTGGACCATCATGTAGATGGGGTTGTCCTCGTGGAAGTTCTTCTCCATCTCGGCAGACACCTCGGCGGTGGCCTGCGTCCAGATCTCGATGAGCTCCTGGCGACGCTCGTCCTCGGTGATCAGACCGCGGTCGAACTGCTGCTGGACCTTCGCGGCCTGGCCCTCGTACTTGGCCAGGATCTCGGGCTTGGACTCCGGCGTGACGACGTCCTCGATGGAGATCGTGACGCCCGAGCGGGTGGCCCAGTGGAAGCCGGTGTCCTTGAGGTTGTCCAGCGCCACACCGACGTCGACCTTGCTGTACCGCTCGGCGAGGTCGTTGACGATGACGCCCAGCTGCTTCTTGCCCACCTGGAAGTTCACGTAGGCGTAGTCGTCCGGGAGCGCCTGGTTGAAGATGGCGCGGCCGAGCGTCGTGTCGACGGTCTTGACGTCACCCTCGGCGTCGGCGATGCGGATCTTCACCTTGCTCTGCAGGGTGATCTCCTTGCGATCAAAGGCCATCTGCGCCTCCGAGATGGAGCTGAACGCACGGCCCGAGCCCGGCATCTCGTCACGCTCGAGCGTGAGGAAGTACAGGCCGATGATCATGTCCTGGGTGGGCATGGTCACGGGACGGCCGTCCGACGGCTTCAGGATGTTGTTCGTCGACAGCATCAGGATGCGCGCCTCGGCCTGGGCCTCGGCGGACAGCGGCAGGTGCACGGCCATCTGGTCACCGTCGAAGTCGGCGTTGAAGGCCGAGCAGACGAGCGGGTGGATCTGGATGGCCTTGCCCTCGATGAGCTGCGGCTCGAACGCCTGGATGCCGAGGCGGTGCAGGGTGGGTGCACGGTTCAGCAGGACGGGGTGCTCGGTGATGACCTCTTCCAGCACGTCCCACACCTCGGCGCGGACGCCGCGCTCGACCATGCGCTTGGCGGACTTGATGTTCTGCGCGTGGTTGAGGTCGACGAGGCGCTTCATGACGAACGGCTTGAACAGCTCGATCGCCATCTGCTTGGGCAGGCCGCACTGGTGCAGCTTGAGCTGCGGGCCGACGACGATGACCGAACGGCCGGAGTAGTCGACGCGCTTGCCCAGCAGGTTCTGACGGAAGCGTCCCTGCTTGCCCTTGAGCATGTCCGAGATGGACTTGAGCGGACGGTTGCCCGGCCCCGTGACAGGACGACCACGGCGACCGTTGTCGAACAGCGAGTCGACGGCCTCCTGCAGCATCCGCTTCTCGTTGTTCACGATGATCTCGGGTGCACCGAGGTCGAGCAGGCGCTTGAGGCGGTTGTTGCGGTTGATGACCCGTCGGTACAGGTCGTTCAGGTCGCTCGTGGCGAAGCGGCCACCGTCGAGCTGGACCATCGGTCGCAGCTCCGGCGGGATGACCGGGACGGCGTCCAGGACCATGCCCTCGGGGTGGTTGCTGCTGCCGAGGAAGGCAGAGACGACCTTGAGTCGCTTGAGGGCGCGGGTCTTCTTCTGGCCCTTGCCGGTGGCGATGATCTCGCGCAGCGACTCCGCCTCGGCGGTGAGGTCGAAGTCCTGCAGACGCTTCTGGATCGCCTTGGCGCCCATGTAGCCCTCGAAGTACTGGCCGAACCGGTACGTCATCTCGCGGTAGAGCATCTCGTCGCCCTCGAGGTCCTGGACCTTGAGGTTCTTGAACCGGTCCCAGACCTCGGTCAGGCGATCGATCTCGCGCTGGATGCGGTCACGACGCTGGCGAGCCTCGCGCTCGGCGGCGTCCTTGACCTTGCGCTTGGCGTCGGCCTTCGCGCCCTCGTCCTCGAGCTGCTTGAGGTCCTCCTCGAGCTTGGCCATGCGCTCGTTGACCTCGGTGTCGCGGCGGGTCTCGAGCTGCTCGACCTCCATCTGGATCTTGGACTCCAGGGAGGAGAGGTCGCGGTGACGCGCATCCTCATCGACACGGGTGATCATGTACGCCGCGAAGTAGATGACCTTCTCCAGGTCCTTCGGGGCGAGGTCGAGCAGGTAGCCGAGCCGGCTGGGCACACCCTTGAAGTACCAGATGTGCGTGACCGGAGCGGCGAGCTCGATGTGGCCCATGCGCTCACGGCGCACCTTGGAGCGCGTGACCTCGACGCCACAGCGCTCGCAGATGATCCCCTTGAAGCGCACGCGCTTGTACTTGCCGCAGTAGCACTCCCAGTCCCGGGTGGGACCGAAGATCTTCTCGCAGAAGAGTCCGTCGCGCTCGGGCTTGAGCGTCCGGTAGTTGATCGTCTCAGGCTTCTTGACCTCGCCGAAGGACCACGTACGGATGTCGTCGGCGGTCGCGAGGCCGATCTTGAGCTGGTCGAAGAAGTTCACGTCGAGCACGGTGTGGGGTGACCTTTCACCAAGAGAAAAAATTCAACGGGGGAAGTGTGGTTACTACACTTCTTCGACGCTGGACGGCTCGCGACGGGAGAGGTCGATGCCGAGCTCCTCCGCTGCGCGGAAGAGATCCTCCTCGGCGTCTCGCATCTCCACGGCGGTTCCCTCCGCGTTCAGCACCTCGACGTGCAGGCACAGCGACTGCATCTCCTTGACGAGCACCTTGAAGGACTCCGGGATGCCGGGCTCGGGGACGTTCTCGCCCTTGACGATCGCCTCGTAGACCTTGACGCGGCCGAGGATGTCGTCGGACTTGATCGTCAGCAGCTCCTGCAGCGCGTACGCCGCACCGTAGGCCTCCAGTGCCCAGACCTCCATCTCACCGAAGCGCTGGCCACCGAACTGGGCCTTGCCGCCGAGCGGCTGCTGGGTGATCATCGAGTACGGGCCGGTCGAGCGCGCGTGGATCTTGTCGTCGACCAGGTGGTGCAGCTTCAGCAGGTACATGTAGCCGACGCTGACCGGGTCCGGGAACTTCTCCCCGCTGCGTCCGTCGAACAGGACCGCCTTGCCGTCAGGGCCGACCATGCGGTCGCCGTCACGGTTGGGCAGCGTCGAGGAGAGCAGTCCGGAGATCTCGTCCTCGCGGGCACCGTCGAAGACGGGCGTCGCGATGTTGGAGTCCGACGGCGCACGGTCTGCACCAATGGAGCGCAGGCGATCGGCCCACTCGTCCTTGAGGTCGCCGATGTCCCAGCCGGCCTTGGCGACCCACCCCAGGTGGGTCTCCATGACCTGGCCGACGTTCATGCGGCCGGGGACGCCGAGCGGGTTGAGCACGATGTCGACCGGCGTGCCGTCCTCCAGGAAGGGCATGTCCTCCACGGGCAGGATCTTGGAGATGACGCCCTTGTTGCCGTGGCGTCCGGCGAGCTTGTCGCCGTCGGAGATCTTGCGCTTCTGGGCGACGTAGACGCGCACCAGCTGGTTGACGCCGGGGCTGAGCTCGTCGCCGTCCTCGGCGTTGAACACGCGCACGCCGATGACGGTGCCGGACTCGCCGTGCGGCACCTTCAGAGAGGTGTCGCGGACCTCGCGAGCCTTCTCGCCAAAGATGGCGCGCAGCAGGCGCTCCTCGGGCGTCAGCTCGGTCTCACCCTTGGGCGTGACCTTGCCGACCAGGACGTCTCCGTTGCCGACCTCGGCGCCGATGCGGATGATGCCGCGCTCGTCGAGATCGCCGATCATCTCATCGCTCACGTTCGGGATGTCGCGGGTGATCTCCTCCGGGCCCAGCTTGGTGTCGCGGGCGTCGACCTCGTGCTCCTCGATGTGGATCGAGGTGAGGAGATCGTCCTGCACGACGCGCTGGGAGAGGATGATCGCGTCCTCGAAGTTGAGGCCCTGCCACGGCATGAAGGCCACGAGCAGGTTGGTGCCCAGGGCCATCTCGCCCTCGTCGGTGCAGGGACCGTCGGCCAGCGGCTTGCCGACCTCCACCCGATCACCCTGTGCGACCAGCGGACGCTGGTTCGTGCAGGTGCCCTGGTTGGAGCGACGGAACTTGGCGAGGCGGTACGTGGTGTACGTGCCCTCGTCCTCCATGATCTCCACGGAGTCCGCAGAGACCTCCTTGACCACACCGGCCTTCTTGGCCACGGTGACGTCACCGGCGTCGACGGCGGCACGGAACTCCATGCCGGTGCCGACGAGCGGGGCGTCGTTGCGGACGAGCGGGACGGCCTGACGCTGCATGTTGGCACCCATGAGGGCGCGGTTGGCGTCGTCGTGCTCCAGGAAGGGGATGAGTGCGGTCGCGACCGAGACCATCTGGCGCGGCGAGACGTCCATGTAGTCGACGTCGCCGGCCGGGCGGAGCTCGGCCTCGCCACCGCGCTGGCGCACGAGCACCGCGTCGTCGACGAACGAACCGTCGTCGGTGAGCGGGGAGTTCGCCTGCGCGATGATGAAGCGGTCCTCGTCCGTGGCGGTGAGGTAGTCGACCTGGTCGCTGACCTTGCCGTCCACGACCTTGCGGTACGGCGTCTCCACGAACCCGAAGGAGTTGATCCGGCCGTAGGAGGCCAGCGAGCCGATCAGGCCGATGTTCGGGCCCTCAGGCGTCTCGATCGGGCACATGCGTCCGTAGTGCGACGGGTGCACGTCGCGGACCTCGTAGCCCGCGCGCTCACGCGAGAGACCACCCGGTCCGAGGGCCGAGAGTCGACGCTTGTGCGTCAGGCCCGCGATCGGGTTGTTCTGGTCCATGAACTGGCTCAGCTGGCTGGTGCCGAAGAACTCCTTCAGCGCAGCGACGACCGGGCGGATGTTGATCAGGGTCTGCGGCGTGATCGCCTCGACGTCCTGGGTCGTCATCCGCTCGCGCACGACACGCTCCATGCGGGCCAGGCCCGTGCGGAGCTGGTTCTGGATCAGCTCGCCCACCGTGCGCATGCGACGGTTGCCGAAGTGGTCGATGTCGTCGGCCTCGACGACCGTCTCACCGACGGCGGCGTCGAGCTCGGCCTCACCGGCGTGCAGCGCGACGATGTAGCGGATCGAGGCGACGATGTCGTCGATCGTCAGCGTCTGCTGGTCGAAGGCCTCGTCGACGCCGAGCTTCTTGTTGATCTTGTGGCGACCGACCTTGGCCAGGTCATAGCGCTTGCCGTTGAAGTAGTAGTTGTCCAGCAGCGTCTGGGCAGCCTCGCGCGAGGGCGGCTCGCCCGGGCGCAGCTTGCGGTAGATGTCCAGGAGCGCGTCGTCCTGGCTCTCGATGTTGTCCTTCTCCAGGGTCAGGCGGATCGACTCGTACTGGCCGAACTCCTCCAGGATCCGCGCCTCGGACCAGCCGAGCGCCTTCAGCAGCACGGTGACGCTCTGCTTGCGCTTGCGGTCCAGGCGGACGCCGACGAGGTCGCGCTTGTCGACCTCGAACTCCAGCCAGGCACCGCGCGACGGGATGACCTTGGCGGTGTAGATGTCCTTGTCCGACGTCTTGTCGGGGGTGCGCTCGAAGTACACGCCGGGCGAGCGGACGAGCTGGGAGACGACGACACGCTCGGTGCCGTTGATGATGAAGGTGCCCTTGTCGGTCATGAGCGGGAACTCGCCCATGAAGACCGTCTGGGACTTGATCTCACCGGTCTCGTTGTTCATGAACTCGGCGGTGACGAACAGCGGAGCGGCGTAGGTGACGTCGCGGTCCTTGCAGTCCTCGACCGAGTACTTCGGGGGCTCGAAGCGGTGGTCGCGGAACGACAGGCTCATCGTCTCGGAGAAGTCCTCGATCGGGGAGATCTCCTCGAAGATCTCCTCCAGACCTGACTTGGTGGAGACGTCGGTTCGACCGGAGGCGACAGCGGCGTCGACGCCGACCTGCCACTTCTCGTTGCCGATCAGCCAGTCGAAGCTGTCGGTCTGCAGGGCCAGGAGCTCGGGAACCTCGAGGGGTTCGTCGATCTTGGCGAACGAGATGCGGCGAGGGGCGATCGACGCGGCGGTCTGTGCTGACTTGTTCTGGGCGGCGGTGCGCGAGGCGGCCAAGAGGAGTCCTTCCAAGGGCTTCGCAGAGATGGCACGGTATGGACTTCAGCGCACGCCACAAGACCCCGGTCAAGGGGTCTGATCACAAGCGTGGTGAGCGCGAAACTACAGTCTAGCCCTCGACGTCGCTGCCACGCAAGCCGGGTGCTTGACAACGCCTGCGCGATGGTCCAGCATGGGGGGCTTTTGTCCCAGAATCGCAGTGCTGCCCCAGCGCCCCGACGGTCGCGTGGGTCGAGTGGCCCGATGCTCCGCGGCCGGTCAGACAGCGGCTCAGTAGGCTTCGATGTCGTCGACGAGCCACTCTCCGTCGGACTCGACCATGGAGAGCGTGATCCGGTTGCCGAAGACCGTGGGCTGCTCGTCGCCGTCGACCAGCCGGGCCTGGTCGATGAAGATCAGCACCTCCACGCTGTCGGTGGAACAGTCGCTCCCGCACGGCTGGGCCGCGGCGTCCCGCGCGGTGGCCTCGACCTGGATCTGGCGCTGCGGAGCGAGATCGTCCAGGGCGGGCGAGATGGACTCGAAGTCCTCGGCGAAGCTCGGGGTCATCAGCGCCTGGGAATTCTCGAGGTGCTCGTCGAGCTGGTCGTAGCGGTAGCTGAGGATCTGCTCGGCAGCAACGGCGGCCGCATCGGCGGCCTCACCCTGTGCGGCCTCCACACCGAACGTGCCCTGAGCCCGATCCCAAGCCCAGTACGACGCGCCCGCGCCGAAGACGAGCGCGAGCACCATGACGACCGCGGTCAGGATCCGGGTACGGGTGAACCTGCGCCCGGTCGAGCCGGTCCCGCGGAGGTCGGTCCCCGTCTCGGACGCTGAGGGTTCATCGGTGACGGTGTCGACCTTCGAGTCACCCTCGTCCGACACCGGAGCGGTAGTGGTCGTCGCAGCCCGCGAACGACCCCGACGGCTCGCCGGAACGATGCGCGGGGCATTGCGCTGCGTGCTCTCTTCCGCCTCCGGCCTGGCGGAGGGGGCGGCAGGCTGCACCGACTCGTCCGACTCCACGTCGCTGGTGACCGCAGGGGTTGACCTCGCGGCACGGCCGCGAGCCTTCTTGGCCGGCTTCTTGGCGGAAGACTCGGAGGTGCTGGACGGCGGCGTGGCCCCCGGACGGGCGACAGGCTTCTTGACCACGCGCCGCGCCGGAGCCTTGGCGCCGGTGGCTGGGCCGCTCTCCCCCGCGATACGACGACGGGGCGGACGCTTCTCCTCGCTCACTCGGACTCCTCCTGAGGCTGCTGCTCGTCCGGGACGGTCTCGGGCAGCAAGCCACCCTGCTCGCCCGGCTCCCCCACCTCGGCCTCGACTGCGGCGACGGCGTCGAACTGGCTCACGAGCCACTCGCCGTCCTCCTTGGCGAAGGTGACCTCCCACCGGAAGCGGCGCGGCACGGCCGCCTCGCTCCCTGCTGTGGTGATGGCGGCGTTCACGGCAACGAGCACCACGGCGCTGTCGTCATCGATGGTGTCGATCGCGGTGGCGACCACACGAGCGTTCTCGCTGCGCTGGTCCTTGGAGTCGATGGCGGAGAAGACGGCGTCGGTGATCTGCGTGAACTCACCGTAGAAGCCCTCTGTCAGAAGATCGCGCATGCGCTCCTGGTATTCATCCTTCTCGGCAACGTCATACGTGTTGTAGGTGACCGCGAAGTCCTCGGCGCGCTGAACGACGGCCGCCCGGTCGCCGGACTCCTCCCCGTCACCCAGCATGGGCACCACCAGGCCGACAACGAGAGCGATGACGCCCACGAGCACGCCGAGCACCGTCAGGACGACGGGCAGGCGCTTGCGGGACGTCGAGCTCAGTCGCTCGTTGGATCCAGCAAGAGCCACGACAGGGCGTCCTTTCCTTCGATGGACGACGGCACGGAGGTGCGGTTCCGGTTGACGTCGTCGGAGTCCAGTGGGGTTCGAGTCGGCATCCGCTCCGGGTCGGTGCAGTCGATGTCGATGTCGAACCCGCGTGGTGTCAGGTTGTTGTTGGAAGCTGGGTTTCGTTCGCCCAGACGACTGGTGTCACCCGGGTCGCCAAGCGCGTCCGCCCCCAGTCGAGGACGATACCCCTCTTGGCAAGGCTCGACCTTTCCCTCTCCGACGGGCGATGAGAGGACGAGTCCGAAGGTGGCGTCGTACTCTCCCGGCCGACGCTCGCTGGGCGCGGCGACGCTGAAGGAGCCCTCGAGCAGGTACGGGTAGACGATCGACAGGACCTGCAGGCCCTTCTGGTTCCGGGCGAGAGGCTCAGAGACGGTCCGCAGGTCCGAGATGATGGAACGCAGGTCCTCGGCGTTCTCGTCAACGAGCTGGCGGGTCTCGCGGGCGGCGGGGGTGCCCTCGTCAAGCAGGAACCGGATGTCGTCGTCGGACTCCACCAGCGTGTCCGAGAGCAGCGCGAGGTTCTCCGAGAACGTGGCCAGCTGTCCGCGCTTGTCGATCTGCGTCTGCAGGACGCCCTGGGAGTCGTTGATGAGGGCGCGTGTCACGTCGATGTTGGCATCGGCCTCGTTGATGAACTCCGTGGCCGTCTCGACGATGCGTGTGAGGTCGCGTCCGGTACCCTCGAAGGCAGCGCCGAGCTCGGAGACCACGGTGCGCAGGTTCTCGGTGTCGACCGAGGTCACGAGCTCGTTCAGGTTGACCAGCAGCGTCGTGGTGTCGATGGGGATCTCGGTCTGCGTCCGCTCGATCACGGTGCCGCTGGCCAGGAACGGAGCCTGGTTGGACTGCGGCTGCAGGTCCACGAACTGTTCGCCGATGGCCGATTTGTTGGCCACGACGGCCTTGGCGTCGGCCGCGATCTTCGGGGCGTCCTTCTCGATGTCCAGGATGACGTCGACGCCGGAGTCCGTGAACTCCAGCTTGCCGACCTGACCCACCTCGATGCCCCGGTAGGTCACCTGGGCCCCGGCGAAGATGCCGCCTGAGTCGTCGAAGCGTGCCGTGACCGGGTAGGTCCGGTCGACGACGAGGCGATCGACCTCCGCGTACTTGCCGCCCACGTAGGCCGTGCCCAGGACGGTGATGATCGCGAAGATCAGCAGCTGGAACTTGGTGAGCCTGGTGATCATCGTGCCACCGCCGGTCCGATCAGCAGGCGACCGAGGTCGTCCTGGGACTCCATGAGCTCGGCGGGTGTGGTGCGGCAGGCGCCCAGCAGCCGGCAGAACCCGTTGCCGCCTCCATCTCCCTCGCTCGACGAGTCCGAACCGGACTGCTGGGGGGCAGGGTCGGGCTCGTCGTCCTGCCCCTGTGGCGTCAAGCCCTCGACCAGGTCGACCAGGTCGCCAGAGGGTGACACGGCAGCCTCACCCTCTTCAACGGCCTCGTCCTCGGAAGCCGAAGCCTGCGCACTGTCCGACGGCACGAGTGTGTTGCCCAGACTGAGGACTCCTTCGAGGAGGCTGGTGATCTGGTCGGGCCCCAGCTCGAGCCGGATGTCGAGGTTGGAGTAGTCGCCGTAGCAGGCCCTGTCCGAGACGGCGGCGGAGTTGTCGGAGGTGAGGTTCTCCGGGCATACCTCCCGTGCGCGCTGGACGCTGTTGCCCACGATCTCGTCGGTGAATGGAAAGCTGAGCAGCGCCTGGGTGGAGGTGGCGAGGTCGTCACCGGCATCGGCGAGGCCCTTGAGCGTGGGCTCGAGGTCGCGCAGCACGGCGAGTGTGTCGTCCTTGGAGCGGCGGATGACGCCGGTGGCGACGTCACCGAGGCGGTCGAGCGCCTCCAGCAGACCGACGATTCCGTCGCGCTGCTCATCGAGCACCGCGAGTGCCTCTGGCAGCTCGTCAAGCGCCTCGGTGATGGCACCCTCCTGCTCGTTGGCCGTGACCGCGAGGTTGTTGACCTTCTCCAGCGCCGTGAGCAGCTCTTCCTTGTTGTCGTCGAGCTGGCTGACGAACGTCTCCGAGGTCTGCAGGAGCTGCTTGATCTCGGGCTCGTTGCCGTCGAGCGTCTTGTTGAGCTCCTTGACGATCGTGTTGGTCTTCTCCAGGCCACCGCCGTTGAGCAGCAGGGACGCCGCGCCGAGGACCTCCTCGATGTCCGGGTTGCGTCCCGAGCGCTCCAGCGGGATGAAGTCTCCCTCGCTCAGCTCACCATTGCCGGGGTTCTCCGGCGGCGCGAGCGCGACGAACTTCTCGCCCAGCAGGCTGGACTGGCGCAGAGTCGCCTCGGCGTTGTCGGGGAGCTGCACGTCGTCGTTGATCTGCAGGGTTGCAGTGGCCGTCCAGCCGTTGAGCTCGATGTCGGTCACCTTGCCGACGGCTATGTCGTCGACGCGCACGGCGCTCTGCGGCACGAGGTCGAGGACGTCGCGGAACTCGACCGTGACCTCGTAGGGGTCGTCGCCGAGGTCCGCGCCACCGGGCAGCGGCAGGTCATAGGGCGAGAAGCCACACCCGCTGAGGACGACCGCGGAGGCGGCGACGAGAGCGGTGGTCCGCGCGAGCCGTGGCGTGGTTCTGGTCATCACTGCACCGCCAGCATCTCGTCGAGCGAGGTCATGGTCCGGTCGGGCGAGGACGCCGAAGGCACCGCAGTGCGCTCGGCCGCCAAGCCCTCCCGCAGCTGCTGAAGCAGCTCGTCCGGAACGTCCTCGTCCTCCGCCGAGGAGGACGGCTCCTCGCCGCCACTCGTGGCGCCAGTCGCGCCGCGGAGACCGTCGGCAGCGCTGCCGAGAATCGGTCCGAGGATGTCGGTGAGGATGTCACACCCGTCACCCAAGAACTCGGGAAGTCCCAGGCCCCTCCCCGCCTCGCAGAGAATTTTCGGCAGGCCCTCAACCGCGCCGGTGACCAGACTGAGGAGATCGGCGTGGTTGTCGAGCGTGCCGAACTCACTGTTGTAGGTGAGGGCCACGTTGGACAGGGCGGTCGGGGCGCTGACGGTGAACTCCTCGATGTCGGACTCGTGGCGGGCCAGGACGTCGGCGATCGTCTCCAGGTTCTGGACGTTGCCACGCAGCTCCTCCCGGTTGTCGCGCACCAGCGAGCGAACCTCCACGAGCGCCCCACCCAGCGCGTCGAGCGTCGCGGCGAGATCGTCGCGCTCGCCCTCCAAGACCTCGGAGACCTCGGCCGTCGAGTCGAAGAACGCCCGGACCGAGGAGTCATTGCGGTTGAGCAGCTCGACGAACTGGGAGATCTCGCGGACGCTTCCGAAGAGGTCGTCCTTGTTGTCCGACAGCGTCTGGCTCAGCTGACCGAAGTTGCGCAGCGTCTGGTTGAGCTGGGCTCCTTGTCCGTCCAGCTGGCCGGCGGTGTCGTCGACGAGGTTGCTGAGGGCACCGTCGGAGTTGGCACCGTCCGGTCCGAGCGCGACGGAGAGGTCGTCGAGGGAGCTGTAGACCTCGTCCAGCTCGACCGGTACCTCCGTGCTCTCGACACCGAGCCTGGCCCCGTTCTCCAGCTCCGCGCCGCCGTCGTAGGCGGGAGCGAGCTGGACGAAGCGGTCGCCGACGATGGAGGGCGAGACGATGACGGCCTTGACGTCCTCGGGCAGCGTGACGTCCTGCGGGTAGGAGATCTCGGCCCGCACGCTGTCGCCCTGCGGAGTCAGCGTGTCCACCGTGCCGACCGGCACGCCGAGGATCTTCACGTCGGACCCCTCGTAGAGAGAGTTGGTGCGCGGGAAGTCCACCGTGAGGGTGCGTGACTCCGTGCGGTCGACGAAGACGAACACAGCACCGGCCACCAGCAGCAGGACCACCAGCACGGTGACCATCCGGCTCAGCCCGGCGAAACGACTCAACAACGAGCTCATGAGCCGGCCTCCCCGATCTGGACGTAGGTCTCGAACCAGGGACCGGTGCCCAGGGCGTTGGAGAAGACCCGAAGGAATCCGGGCAGAGCGGTCAACGCCTGATCGAGACTGTTCTGGTTCTGGCGCAGCATCGTGGTGACGGTCTCCAGGCGGGTCAAGGCGGGATTGAGGTCGGCGCGGGTGTCATCGACGAGCGCCGTCAGCTCTGCTGAGATCTCCTGCGTGGAGACCAGCAACCGGTTGATGGACTCCCGCCGCGAGGACAGGGCGTCGAAGAGCACCGAGGCGTCCTCGAAGAGCGTCTCCAGCTCCTCGTTGCGCGAATTGAGAACGCCGGAGACCTTCTTGAGATTCACCAGCAGGGTGTTGATCTGCTCGTCACGGGCCGCGAGGTTGGCCGAGAGGTCAGAGACGCCCTTGATGGCCCCGCGGAACTCCTCCGGGGTCTCGGCGGCCACCTCGGCGAGAGTCTCCAGAGCCGTGGCGATCTGGTCCTTGTCGAGCTCGTCGGTGGTCTCGCTCAGCTCGGAGAAGGCCTCCACGACGTCATAGGGGGCGACCGTCCGATCGACGGGGATCGTAGCGCCGCGGTCGAGCTCACCGCTGCCGTTGGGCGTGAGGGAGAGGAACTGCGCCCCGAGCAGCGTGCGGAGCTTGATCTCGGCCCCGGTCTCGGCACCCAGGTCGGTGCCCTTGTCGAGCTTGAACTCGACCTGGACCTTGTTGCCGTCCAGCTCGATCTGCTGCACCTTGCCGACGGACACACCGGCCACGCGGACCTCCGCGTCGTCGCGCAGTCCGCCGATCTCGCTGAACTCGGCGTAGTAGGTGTCACCCGCGCCGATGATGGGCAGCTGATCGGCGCGGAACGCACCCAGGAGCAGCGCGGCGATGACGGCGAAACCGAGCAGGCCGATGATGGCGTGGTTGCGCTCGCGGAAGGGCTTCACTCCTGATCACTCCCCCCGGAGGCGAGCGTCTGGGGGTACTCGCCATCGGCGGTC
Source organism: Aeromicrobium sp. CF4.19 (assembly GCF_051262555.1). NCBI lineage: Bacteria > Bacillati > Actinomycetota > Actinomycetes > Propionibacteriales > Nocardioidaceae > Aeromicrobium > Aeromicrobium sp. CF4.19. The sequence goes on from NZ_JBIMEU010000004.1 coordinate 178,339, forward strand.
TCGCACCGATTCCCACCAACCTGGACGTTGGTCGGGTCGCCGTCGCCAGGCAAGCCACTGAGCAGGGCGCCCAGTAGGTCGTCCAGCACAGGAACGTCCTCAAGAGCCGTGATGTCGACGTCGAGCTCACAGACGTAGAAATTGAACAGCGAGCCGTTCGAGGCCAGGTTGCCCAGCTTCTCCAGCTTGATCGGCAGGATCTGCAGCGACTTCTCGATGGTGTCCAGGTTGTCCTTCTTCGCCAGGTTGCCCGAGAGGCGGTTCAGCTGCTTGACATCCCCGGTGAGGTCCTCACGACCTTCCGAGACCAAGCCAGACGTCTCCTCGGTCAGGGTAGAGATGGAGTCCAGGGATCCGAGGATCGCGTTCCGATCCTGCTTGAGCCCGGTGACGAGGGCCTGCAGGTTGTCGATGGTGGACGTCAGCTGGTCATCCCGGCTTCCGAGGGTGTCCAGCACCTGCGACAAGTTCGTCACGACGTCGCCAATGAGCTCATCGCGCCCGGCCAGCGTGTTGGTGAGCGAGGACGTGCTGGCGAGTAGGCTCTCGACGTTTCCGGCCTCACCCTGCAAGGTCTGCACGATCTCGAAGGCCAGCTGGTTGGTGTCCTCGGGTGACAATGCCTCGAAGACCGGCTTGAACCCGTTCAGCAGCACGTTGAGGTCAAGTGCCTCCTCCGTGCGCTCCTGCGGGATGGTGCTGCCCGGCTGCAGCCGCTCCGTGCCGCCCTCGGAGCCCTGGTACAACGCCATGTAACGCTGGCCGATCAGGTTGCGAAAGCGCAGCTGCGCGTTGGTGTTTTGCGTCAGTGGAGTGTCGGCCTCGACACCGAAGGTCACCAGGGCCTCGTTGGCGTCGACGATCTCGACCTTCTCGACCTCTCCCACGCGAACACCGCCGATGCGGACGTCGTCACCCTTGGCCGTGCCCGTGACGTCGCTGAAGCGTGCCTGGTAGGTCTCGGTCTGCTGGAACAGACCCTGGCTGAGGATGACCATGAGCAGCAGCGTCGCACCGCCGGTGATCCCGAAGAACACCATCAGCTTCAGCAGCGCGGACAGAGACTCCTTGTCGAGCTTCACGGGGCCTCCACCTCCGCTCCCCTCAGGACCGGGCTGAGCAGCAGGGAGGCGACGTCGGGTACATCCGCCGCGTCCACACCGGCCATCGCGCCTGCGAGCTCACGGACTTGCTCGCGCTGCTCGACACTGTCGGTGTCGGCCAGGCTGGGGCTCCCGTAGCCGGCATCGGCGAGCGAAGCCACAGCCGTGCGCTCGAAGGTCTCGTCCGGACCGAACTTGCCGTTGTGACCGTTGGTCAGCCCCAAGAGGGTATAGACCTCCTCGGCCACCTTGAAGGGCTCCTTGCCTGCACTGACTGCGCCGTTCGGGTTGTCGGAGTCATCTGGCCGGCCGGCGCCACCGAGCCCCTTGTTCTGGTACTGCGGAAGGGTCTCGCAGACCTGCTCGATCGAGTTGGGGCCGGTGGGCTGCGCTTGGGACGTGCCATCGATGACGGCCTGGTCGGGGAGCTGCGGCTCCTCCCCGTCCTCGTACTGGGTCGGCTGGGTGGCGAGCGTCTTGAGGTCGATGTGGACCGTGCGGTTGCGCAGCACGCTGTCCAGACGCGGGATGGCTTTGGCCATGCCACCGAGGAAGCACGGGAAGGTCGAGGAGTACTTGGCCGTGACCTGCAGTATCTCGCGGTTCTGGGCAGCGAGCGCCTCCAGGTCGTCGCCGTTGGCGTCCACGAAGTCGGTCAGCGTGTTGGCAAGACGGGTGCCTTCGTCGAAGAACGCGGCAAGCTCGGCGCGCTTGGCAACGATGGTGTTGCCCGTGGTGACGGAGTTGCGCAGCAGCCGCGCGATGGTCGGCAGCTCCTCGGCGTAGCCGTCGGAGACCTCGCCCAGCTTCACGACGTCATCGACGAGCGTCGGGACGTCAGGGTTGATCTGCTGCAGGTAGTCGTTGGCCGTCACGAGCGTCTCGCCGAGCTCCTCGCCGCGGCCCTCCAGCGCCTGTGAGACCGCGGTCAGGGTGTAGGAGAGGTCCGCAGGGTCGACCGCCTGCAGCAGCGGGTAGAGGTCGTTCAGGAGCTCCTCGACCTCGATCGGCACCTCGGCCTTGGTAATGGTGTCCCCGGCCTGCAGGGACTCACTACTCGGGCCGGTGCCCTCGGGCGCGAGGAGCGCCACGTACTTCTCTCCGAAGAGCGTCTTGGGGACCAGCTCGGCCGTGACGCCCGACGGGATGTCGTCGATGAGCTCGGGCTTCATGGCCAGCTCCATCGTGACGCCCTCGCCGGCCGGCTCGATCGAGCGCACCGAGCCGACGATCATGCCGCGAATCTTGACGTCGGCGTTCTTAGGCAGGTTGGAGCCGGCCTTGGTGGTCTCGAGCGTCACCACGTCGGAGTCGACGAACGACTTGTTGAAGAAGGCGTAGGTGAGCCAGACGAAGAACACCATCAGCGCGATGAACACGGCCCCGAGGGCCTTCAGCGACAGCGAGCGCTCGGCGAGAGGAGTGGCAGCCATGGGTGATCAGCCTGCCAATCTGACGGTGGCGGTCGTGCCCCAGATCGCCATGGAGGCGAGCAGGTCCACGACGTTGACGGCGACGATGGAGGTACGGACCGCGCGGCCCACGGCCACACCCACACCCGCCGGTCCACCGGAGGCGTAGTAGCCGTAGTAGCAGTGGATGAGAATCACTACGACGGCGAAGATGAGCACCTTGCCGAAGGACCACAGGACGTCTCCTGGCGGCAGGAAGGTGCTGAAGTAGTGGTCGTAGGTACCCGCACTCTGCCCTTGCAGCTGGGTGATGGTGAGCCGGGTGGCGAAGTAGGACGACAGCAGTCCGATGACGTAGAGCGGCACCACCGCGACGAGGCCGGCCAGCACCCGGGTGGTGACCAGGAACGGCATCGACGGGATGGCCATGACCTCCAGCGCGTCGACCTCCTCGGAGATGCGCATGGCACCGAGCTGCGCGGTGAAGCCACAGCCCACCGTGGCTGCCAGGGCGATGCCCGTGACGATCGGCGCGATCTCACGGGTGTTGAAGTAGGCCGAGACGAAGCCGGCGAGCGCGGCCGTGCCCAGCTGGTCCAGCGCCGCGTACCCCTGCAGACCGACCTCGGTGCCGGTGAAGAACGTCAGTGCCGCAATGACCCCGACCGTGCCACCGATGATCGCCAGGGCTCCCGAGCCGAGGGCGACCTCCGCGAGCAGGCGGACGACCTCCTTGGAGTACTTGCGCAGCGTCATGGGGACGGCCTTGACGACGCGCAGGTAGAACAGCATCTGCTGACCCAGGTCGTCCATCGCGCGGCTGGGGGTCTCATAGAGCGCGCTCAGGCGTGAGTTGGCCATCGTCACATCCCCTTGGGCGGCACGAGCTGGAGGTACGTGGCCGAGACGACGAAGTTGATGATGAACAGCAGGATGAAGGTGATGACGACGGACTCGTTCACGGCATCGCCCACCCCCTTGGGGCCACCCTTGGCGTTCATGCCCTTGTAGGAGGCCACGATCGCCGCCACGAAGCCGAACAGCACGGCCTTGACCATCCCTTGGTAGATGTCAGGCAGCTGGGCGAGCGCGGTGAACGAGGCGAGGTAGGCACCGGGGGTGCCGCCCTGCAGGACGACGTTGAAGAAGTACCCGCCCGCGACGCCCACGACGCTGACCAGGCCGTTGAGGAAGACCGCGACGAGCATGGCGGCCAGGACGCGCGGGACGACGAGACGCTGGATGGGGTCGATGCCCAGCACCATCATCGCGTCGAGCTCCTCGCGGATCTTGCGGGAGCCGAAGTCGGCGGCGATCGCCGAGCCGGCCGCTCCGGCGATGAGCAGCGCCGTGGCGATCGGGCCGGCGTTGCGGACGACGGCGAGCACGGCGGCCGAGCCCGTGAAGGACTGGGCACCGAACTGCTGGATGAGTCCGCCGACCTGCAGCGCGATGACGGCGCCGAAGGGGATCGCGACCAGGGCCGTGGGGATGATCGTCACGGTGACGATGAACCAGGCCTGGGTCAGGAACTCCTTGAGCTGGAACGGTCGCCGGAACAGCGCGACGAAGACGTCGAGCATGAAGGCGAACAGCCCGCCCGCGACGCGAGCGGGTGCCGTCAGCTGGGCAACGCTCACTGGGCGACGCCCGAGCTCAGGGGCATGTCGGCGACGAACGAGCCCTCGGGCGGCGTCACGCCGTTCTCCTCGCACCAGCGGCCGGGCTCGCGCTGGGCACGACGCGGGCGTCCGTCGGAAGGCTCGATCTGCATCGGGACGGGAGGCAGCGGCGGCATCTCCTGACCCTTCTCGGCATCGAGCTCGTCGGCGTCCTTCTCCTCCGACATTCCGATCGGGCCCACGCGCTGGGCGTTGAGGAACTGCGCCACGACCGGCTCCGTGGAGGTCAGGAGCATCTCGCGAGGCCCGAACATCGCCAGGTGCTTGTGGTACAGCAGACCGATGTTGTCCGGGACCGTGCGGGCGGTGTTGATGTCGTGCGTGACGATCAGGAACGTCGCGTCGATCTGCGCGTTCAGGTCGATGAAGAGCTGGTTGATGTAGGCCGTGCGCACCGGGTCCAGGCCGGAGTCCGGCTCGTCGATGAGCAGGATCTCCGGATCCAGCACCAGTGCGCGGGCGAGCCCGGCGCGCTTGCGCATGCCGCCGGAGATCTCACCGGGCAGCTTGTTCTCCGCACCTGTGAGGCCGACGAGCTCCATCTTGTCCATCACGACGTTGCGGATGTCGGACTCGGACTTCTTGGTGTGCTCACGCAGCGGGAAGGCGACGTTGTCGTAGAGGTCCATCGAGCCGAACATCGCGCCGTCCTGGAACAGCACGCCGAAGAGCTTGCGAACCTCGTAGAGGTCCTTCTCCTTGCAGGTGGCGATGTCGACGTCGGCGATGTGGATGTGGCCCTTGTCGGGCTTGAGCAGGCCGATGAGGGTCTTCAGGAAGACGCTCTTGCCCGTGCCGGAGGGGCCGAGCATCACCGAGATCTCGCCGGCGGGAAGAGTCAGCGAGACGTCGTTCCAGATCACCTGGGACCCGAACTTCTTGGTCAGTCCTTCGACCTTGACCTCAACGCCCACGCGCCCTCCTCGTTCCGCCGCAGACGACCGGGTCTGCACCCGCCGAGCGCTGTGACCCGGGACACCCAGAGTAACGAACATCGCAACATGGTGTTACGAGTCCGGCCAAGTGCTGTGACTCGCGAGTAACTTCCCGCGGTCACGAGACCTTACCCCCGGTAACTGCCGTTGACAAACGTGATCGACGTCATGTCCGGATGGTGGTCCTGAGCCCACGGCGCACACAGCACGACGGCGCCCATCCCCGGGGGGATGGGCGCCGTGCGCGCAGGTCCGTGGACCCGCGGATCAGCCGATCGTCACTTGAGGGTGACGGTGGCGCCGGCGGCCTCGAGGGCCTCCTTGGCCTTGTCGGCGGTCTCCTTGGTGGCCTTCTCCAGGACGGGCTTGGGAGCACCCTCGACGAGATCCTTGGCCTCCTTGAGACCGAGGCTCGTGAGCGTGCGCACCTCCTTGATGACCTGGATCTTCTTCTCGCCGGCCGACTCCAGGACGACGTCGAACTCGTCCTGCTCGGCGGCCTCCTCGGCGTCGCCGCCGCCGGCCGCGGGGGCTCCGGCGGCAGCCACGGCCACGGGGGCAGCGGCGGTGACGTCGAAGGTCTCCTCGAAGGCCTTCACGAACTCCGAGAGCTCGATGAGGGTCAGTTCCTTGAATGCGTCGAGCAGCTCGTCGGTGCTGAGCTTCGCCATGATGGCGTCCTTCCTTTCGGTGAGACCCCGAGGGGGTCCCGATGATGAATCGGGCTGTCAGCCCTCGGTGCCCGCGTCGTCAGACGCAGATTCGGGTGCTGCGTCGTCAGACGCAGAATCGGGTGCCGCGTCGGCAGGTGCCTCTGCGGGTGCTGCTGGGGACTCCTCGGCACGCTTCGCCTCGAGAGCACCCACGAGTCGGGCGGTCTGCGAGAGCGGGGCGCTGAAGAGGGACACGGCGCCCTGAAGGTTGCCCTTCATGGCACCGGCGAGCTTGGCGAGGAGCACCTCGCGGGACTCCAGGTCCGCCAGCTTCCGGATCTCGTCGGCGTCGAGCACCTTCCCGTCGAGGAAGCCGCCCTTGATGACGAGGGGGGTGTTGGCCTTCGCGAAGTCACGCAGACCCTTGGCCGCCTCCACGATGTCGCCCTTGATGAAGGCGATCGCGGTGGGACCGACCAGAAGGCTCTCGTCGAGCTCGACGCCGGCATCCCTGGCGGCGATCTTGGTCAGCGTGTTCTTGGCGACGGCATAGCTTGCGCCCTCACCGAGCGAGCGCCGCAGTTCCTGCAGCTGCTTCACGGTGAGACCGCGGTAGTCGGTGAGGACGACGCCGTCGGCGTCACGCAGACTCTGCGTGAGCTCTTTGACGGCAGCGACCTTGTCCGGGCTTGCCATGGGTCTCCTTCCGGTTCCACCGAGGCCGGCGGGCGAAGGACCCTGAAACGACGGACGCCCCGTGCGCAGGCACGGGGCGTGGTGTTCTGACACCGGCTTGCTGGTGGTGTCACTGCTCGTGTTCCTGCGCGGGCCGCCCTCGCTCAGAGGACCTTCGCGGATCCCGGGTGGGATCCGAACCAGCGGTCTTCGGCTCCGTCATCCTACGGGTCCGTGCCGGTGCGACCAAATCAGGTCGGGGACGGCCGAACGGCGACGAGCCGCTCCCGCAGAACGGGAACGGCTCGTCGTGGACGTTCCGGTGTCAGCCGCCCATCTCGCCGAACGGGCTCTCGGTCGTGATCTCGTCCTCGGACGGCTTCTCGACCGCGACCTCCTCGCCCCACTTGGAGTAGTCCATCGCCATCGAGGTGCCGGCCATGTCCACGACCACGCGTCGCGGCAGGTTGTCGGGGCCGACGAACATCGTGTAGGCGATCTCCTCAGGCATCTCGGCCTCGGCGCCGGCGGCTCCCTCGCCGAGCTGACCGACGATCTTGGAGCTGTCGACCGTGATCTCGTACGGCGTCGCCTCGACACCGTCGATCTCCTCCGCGTCACCCTTCTGCTCGAAGCCGGTGACCGCTTCCTCCAGGACCTCCAGCTGCTTGGCAGGATCGAAGTTGTCGGTCATGCTGCCGAACTGTGCACCGAGCGGGTTGGACTCATCGCTCAGGTCCATCTCGACGAACTTGCCCTGGGTCATGTCGCCGAAGTTCATGTAGAAGATGCCCTCCACGAGGCGCATCTCGATCGTGCCCATGGAGGCCTCGCCGGAGTCCATCGTCATGGTCATGGCCGTGTCCTCGGCCGACTCGCCCATCACGACGTCGCCCTCGGCCTTGATCCCGCCGGCCTCGGCACCCATGTCCATGCTGACGTGGCTGGACTTGGCCTCCACCTGGGCGTCGGTGACCTCGGAGAAGAAGTTCTCCTCAGTCAGCTCGGTCCCGGCTTCCTCGCCGACGGCGACCTCCCCTCCGGACCCGCCGGAGGTCTCGTCGGAACCACAGGCCGCCAGGCCCAGGCTCGTCATGAGCACGACCGCGCCCACCGATGTCCATGTCTTCAAAGGAGCTCGCATGGGGTCAGAGTACGCAGCCCGGGCGAACGACGTCCACGCTGGTCCGGCCGCGTCAGACGCCCGTCCACCGCCGGGTGCACGACGAAGGGCCCCGCGACCACCGAGCCGGTGTCCGCGGGGCCCTCAGGCCGGGTGCGCTCAGGCCTCGTCGTTCGCGTAGTTGCGGATCCGCGCGGGATCCACCGGCACGCCCGGACCGTTGGTGGTGGAGAGCGTGACCTTGCGGACGTAGCGGCCCTTGGAGCTGGACGGCTTGAGGCGCAGGACCTCATCGAGCGCCGCACCGTAGTTCTCGGCGAGCTGCTCGGCCGTGAAGGACGCCTTGCCGATCACGAAGTGCAGGTTGGCGTGACGGTCGACGCGGAACTGCACCTTGCCGCCCTTGATGTCGCCGACGGCCTTGGCGACGTTCGGGGTGACCGTGCCCGTCTTCGGGTTGGGCATCAGGTTGCGCGGGCCCAGGACACGACCCAGACGGCCGACCTTGCCCATCATGTCCGGCGTCGCGACGACGGCGTCGAAGTCGAGCCAGCCCTCGTTGATCTTGTCGACGAGCTCGTCCGCGCCCACGTGGTCGGCGCCGGCCTCGCGGGCGGCGTCGGCGTTGGCGCCGGTGGCGAAGACCAGGACCCGTGCAGTCTTGCCCGTGCCGTGGGGGAGGTTGACGGTGCCGCGGACCATCTGGTCGGCCTTGCGCGGGTCGACGCCGAGTCGCATCGAGACGTCGACCGTCGAGTCGTAGCGTGCGCTGCCGGACTCCTTGGCGAACGTGGTGGCCTGGAGCGGCGTGTAGAGCGCGTCCTTGTCGATCTTCTCGGCAATGGAGCGGTATGCCTTGCTTCGCTGTGTCATGGCTGGCTTCCTTCTGTTGTCACCAGGTGTGGTCGATCGGGCCCAGCTGGCCCTGCCACGTGGTCTCGATACACCGCGGCGGTTGCCGCGATCGTTCTGGGTGTCGGCCGCGTTGCCGCGGCACTCGACCCAAGGATGTGGATACGACTGACGGTCAGTCGGTCGTGACGCCCATGGAGCGGGCGGTGCCCTCGACGATCTTCATGGCCTGATCGATGTCGTTGGCGTTCAGGTCGGGCAGCTTGGTCGTGGCGATCTCACGGATCTGATCCTTGCTGAGCTTGCCGACCTTCTCCTTGTGCGGGACGCCGGAGCCCTTCTGCAGGCCGGCGGCCTTCTTGATCAGCTCGGCGGCCGGCGGCGTCTTCGTGATGAAGTCGAACGAACGGTCCTCATAGATCGTGATCTCGACGGGCACGACGTTTCCGCGCATGGACTCCGTGGCGGCGTTGTACGCCTTGCAGAACTCCATGATGTTGACGCCGTGCGGGCCGAGGGCGGTGCCGACGGGCGGCGCCGGGTTCGCCATACCGGCGTTGAGCTGCACCTTGACCAGGGCAGCGACCTTCTTCTTGGGAGGCATGTCTTCTCGGGTCCTTGTTGGTGGGTTGTTGCTGGTGTCGATCTGCTCGGTGAGCAGTGTGCGACCGGTGGGTCTCGATACGCCGCTCGTACCTCGCGGCTACTCGACCCTTGATCGCGGAGCGATCAAGCCTTCTGCACCTGCGTGAAGCTGAGCTCGACCGGGGTCTCGCGACCGAAGATCTCGACGAGGGCCTTGACCCTCTGGGCGTCGAGGTTGATCTCGGTGATGGTCGCGTGCAGCGTCGCGAACGGACCGTCGACGACCATGACGGAGTCGCCCGTCTGGAAGTCGGCGAACTCGACCTTGGGGGCCGATGTCTGCGGCGCGTCGGGGGCATCGGTCACGGCCTTGGCCGCGACCTCGGCCTCCACCGCCGGGGCGAGCATCTGCTCGACCTCGGCGAGGCTGAGGGGCACGGGCTGGTGGGAGTTGCCCACGAATCCCGTGACGGACGGCGTGTGGCGCACGACGCCCCACGACTCGTCGGTGAGATCCATGCGGACCAGGACGTAGCCGGGCAGGACGGTGCGCTTGACGAGCTTGCGCTGGCCGTTCTTGATCTCGGCGACCTCCTCGGTCGGCACGACGATCTCGAAGATGTAGTCCTCGGCGTTGAGCGAGGTGATGCGGTTCTCCAGGTTCGCCTTCACACGCTTCTCCATCCCGGAGTAGGTGTGCACGACGTACCAGTCGCCGAACTGGCTGTGCAGGCGCTCGCGGAACTCGGCGAGGGCGTCACCGGCGGGCTCCTCGGCCTCGACCTCGGGCACCTCGTCGGCTCCAGCCGTCTCGGCGTCGACCTCTGGTGCCACGTCGGCCTCGGCCTCGACGGCGCCGTCGGTGGGCTCGGACGCCTCGGGGGCGTCGGCCTCCTCGACGTCGGCCTCCACGGCAGGCTCGGTGACCTGCTCGTCGGAGGGGTCCTCGACGGGGGTCGACTCGTCAAACTGTTGGCTCACGGAATTCCTCTACCTGGCTAGGCGAAGATGGCGAACATCGCCTTGCCGAACCCGTAGTCCAGGCCGGAGACGTACGCCATCATGATCAGGACGAACACGAGCACGACGAAGAAGTAGTTGACGACCTGCGGACGGGTCGGCCAGACGACCTTGCGCAGCTCGGCGATCACCTGTCGGATGAAGGTGATGGGCGGGGTGCGCCTCTCCTTCTGCCCTGACAGCTCGTGGCGGTCGCTCACGATGATCCTCTCGTCGAATCTCGGGGTCGTGCTCTCGGTTCGTTCTCGGTCGGGTCGGCCCGGGGCCGACCGTCGCACGGCACGAGGGACTTGAACCCCCAACCTTCGGTTTTGGAGACCGATGCTCTACCAGTTGAGCTAGTGCCGTCCGGGCGAGGGCCACCACGCGCGCCTGCACGAGGGCATGACGGAACATCGTGAGATCTCACCGGTGGATCAAGTGTACGTGGTCGGCGCGGTCGATGCGAAACCGCCCGCTGGGCCGATTGCGGGCTGCGCCGCGGGGCCGACGGGCGGGCCGACTCGCGCGTAACCCCGTGCGTCGCCTAGAACTGAGTCGTGACCCGCCCCAGCGTGCCCGCACCCGTGCCCAGCGTCTCCAACTCCATCACGATCCGGCTGGAGGTTCCCCCCGGCGGCACCGCCGTCGGCGAGCTCACCACGATCGTGGAACGGGCCGGTGGCCTGGTCACGGCCCTGGACGTCGCCTCCTCGCGCACCGACGTGCTGCGCATCGACCTCACCTGCGCCGCTCGCGACCAGCAGCACGCCGAGGAGATCGCGGAGCAGATGCGGGCCGTGCCCGACGTGGAGGTCGTGAAGGTCTCCGACCGGACGTTCCTCATGCACCTCGGCGGTGTGATCGAGACGGCGGCCAAGCACCCCCTGCGCAACCGCGACGACCTCTCGATGATCTACACGCCCGGCGTGGCGCGGATCTGCATGGCCATCGCCGCGGACCGTGAGGACGCCCGCCGCCTCACCGTCAAGCGCAACAGCGTCGCCGTGGTGAGCGACGGGTCCGCAGTGCTCGGGCTCGGCAACATCGGCCCCTACGCCGCGCTGCCCGTCATGGAGGGCAAGGCGGCGCTGTTCAAGAGCTTCGCCGACATCGACGCGTGGCCCCTGGTGCTGGACACCCAGGACGTCGACACGATCGTGGAGACGGTCGCGATGGTGGCCCCGGGCTTCGCCGGCATCAACCTGGAGGACATCGGGGCACCGCGCTGCTTCGAGGTGGAGGCCCGGCTGCGTGAGCGTCTGGACATCCCGGTCTTCCACGACGACCAGCACGGCACCGCCATCGTCGTGCTCGCGGCCCTGCGCAACGCGTTGCGGGTCGTGGACAAGGACCTGCCGGACGTGCGCGTGGTCCTGGTGGGCGCGGGGGCCGCAGGCACTGCGATCCTGCGCCTGCTGCTCGGCGCCGGCCTGCGTGACGTCGCCGTCTGCGACGTGGACGGCATCGTCTCGCGGCAGCGGGAGGACGTCGACCCGACACTCGCCTGGATCGCGGAGAACACCAACCCTGCGGGGCTCACCGGCGGCCTGCGCGACGCCCTGCCCGGCGCCGACGTCTTCATCGGCGTGAGTGCTCCGAACCTGATCGGGGTCGAGGACGTGGACGCGATGGCCGACGACGCGATCGTGTTCGCCCTGGCCAACCCCGATCCCGAGATCGACCCTGGGCTGGCCCGCCGTCACGCCGCCGTCGTCGCGACGGGGCGTTCTGACCACCCGAACCAGATCAACAACGTGCTCGCCTTCCCCGGAGTCTTCCGAGGTCTGCTCGATGCCCAGAGCCACACCATCGAGGTCCCCGTGCTCGTCGCTGCGGCGGATGCGCTGGCCGGGACGGTCGGGCCGGAGGAGCTCAACGCCGACTACATCGTCCCCAGCGTCTTCCACCCCGAGGTCCACGACAACGTGGCCGAGGCCGTCGAGCGGGCGGCGCGGACCCTGGGTTCCTGAACCCGTCGCTACGGTGAGCCCATGACGACGCCACGTACCCCGGCGGCCTCCCCCGAGGCCGCGGCCCGATCCATCCGAGTGCTGGTCCTGAGCTTCGCCGGAGCCATGGCCATCGTGGCCGTGATCGCCCCGGTCCTGCTGCCGCCCGGCGAGGCCGACCAGCCTCCGCTCCTGCTCCTGGCCGGCTTCGCCGCCGTGCCGCTGGTCAGCCTCGCGCTGGTCCACCTCATCGGCTACCGAGCCGACCCGCTGGATCGCAACGACGTGGTGCGTGACGTCGCGGACGTGCAGGCGGCGTCGCTGCGGCGCTTCCTGCCCGGACACATGCTGCGGATGGCGCTCGCGGAGGCCCCGCTCATCGCGCTGCTGGCGCTCGGCTTCACCCTGCCCTACGGCCCGTGGCCCGTGCTCGCCGCGGCGGGCCCGGCGATCGCCGTCCTCTTCTTCATCGCGTGGCCGGGCCGACGCACCGTGCGCCGCGTCGCCGACCAGCTCGAGGCGAACGGTGCCCGGTCCCACCTGCCCGAAGCCTTCGGCCACGCCTGAGCGTTCACGGACCGGCTGGTTGGATGGGGGGATGAGGTCCGTCGCCCAGCTCCCCAAGGCACACCTCCACCTGCACTTCACGGGGTCGATGCGCCACGACACGCTCGTCGAGCTGGCCGAGCGCGACGGGATCCGCCTGCCGACCGCGCTGGTCGAGGACTGGCCGCCGGCTCTCTCGGCCGACGACGAGAAGGGCTGGTTCCGCTTCCAGCGGCTCTACGACGTCGCCCGCTCCGTGCTGCGCACCGAGGGCGACATCCGCCGGCTCGTGCTCGAGGCCGCGCAGGACGATGCCGCCGACGGCTCGCTCTGGATGGAGATCCAGGTCGACCCGTCGGGCTACGCCGCCCGCTTCGGTGGCATCACGGCGTTCACCGACCTGGTGATCGATGCCGTGCGTGACGCCGGTGAGCGCACGGGCCTGGGCATGGCCGTGGTCATCGCCGCCAACCGCACGCGTCATCCCTTCGACGCCAGGACCCTGGCACGCCTGGCCGGCCAGTACGCCGGACGCGGCGTCGTCGGGTTCGGCCTCTCCAACGACGAACGACGTGGAGACACCGGCGAGTTCGCTCCCGCCTTCGCCATCGCCGAGCGCGCGGGCCTGCGGGCGATGCCCCACGGCGGCGAGCTGCGCGGGCCTGCTCACATCGAGCAGTGCCTGCACCACCTGCATCCCGACCGGCTCGGGCACGGCGTGCGCTCGGTGGAGGACCCGGCGCTGCTGGAGCGGCTCGTCCAGCAGGACGTGACGCTGGAGGTCTGCCCCGTCTCCAACGTCTCGCTCGGTGTCTATCGCACGATCGACGAGGTGCCGGTGCGCGATCTCGTCGCCGCGGGGGCGAGGGTCGCGCTCGGTGCCGACGACCCCCTGCTGTTCGGATCCCGTCTGGCCGGTCAGTACGCCATCCTGCGAGCCGCCCAGGACTTCGACGACCGAGAGCTCGCGCACCTGGCCCGGAGCTCCTTCGACGGCTCGTGCGCCCCGAGCGACGTTCTGGAGGCCGGCCGCGTGGGCGTCGACCGATGGCTCACCGCCGAGAACGCTGATGGGATGGAGCCATGAGCGAGCGTCAGCTGGGGGTACCCCCACGAGCTCTGCTGGGGGCACCTCCCGCGAGCTCTGCGAGTGGGAGCGTAGGGGGCGCGAACCGAGGACACGGCCCCCAAGCACGCCCCCGCAAGCGGGAGGTGCCCCCACGCTTCGCTGCGTGCAGGTGGGTCCCTGCACGAAGTGCTTGGGCGGTACCCCCAATGCGGGCACGCTCCTACGGTGGTTCTTCAGAGGACGTGCTCGCATGAGCACTCCTCCCGCCGGGCCGTCGGCCGGCCCACCGCTCCCGACCGGCGGGCCCCCTCCCCCGGCCGTACAGCCGAGGCACGGGTGGACCCCGAATCGCCCCACACACCCCCGCGCCGTGGCCTCGCTCGTCCTCGGCATCGTGGGCCTCACCGGCCTCATGATCGTGGTCACCTTCGTCGTCAGCCCGCTGGCCTGGTACTTCGGCGCGGTGGCTCGGCGGGAGGCGCAGCGCGACGAGCAGCGGTGGGCACCGAGCGGGGCGGCCACGGCCGGTCTGGTCATGGGCGCGATCGGCACCGTGCTGCTCATCGGCGGCACTGTCGTCCTCGTGGGCCTCGCGGTGCTCAGCGCCCTCGTCGCCGGTACCGACACGGGCTACGGCGGCTGACGAGAGGGACCGGGCACCTGCACACCGGGGCTCGACCGATCGAAGGCCCGCGAGACGGAGCGGCCTCGTGGCACTCAGATGGCGGCGAGGGTGCGCCGGGCGGAGCCCGCGACGACGCCGAGGGGCGCGACCGTGAGACCGGTGACCAGTGCCCAGAGCGTAGGCGAGCCACCACCACCGAGCACGGTGAGACTGGCGCTGAGCAGGGGCACGAGCGCGGCGGACGCGAGCGCAAAGACGGCGGTCGCGCGGGCGACCTGCGGCCCGACGGCGAACCAGCGATGGCCGACGCCGGTCGCGACGAGGGCGAGGATGGCGCCGACCATCACCAGCGCACCACCGATCTCGATGAGTGGGTCGAGCACAGAGTAGAGCGTGGCAGCGGCGCCGCTCTGGGGAACGGACTGCGCCGCTGCGGCGGCGAGCTCGAGACCGTCGTCCCACAGGAACGGCTGGTAGCCGAGCGCCGCCAGCAGCATCCATGCCGTACGACGGGAGGCGGCGACGGCCAGGGTCGTCTGGAACGCGGGCGCGACCTCGTCGACCGGTCCGAAGTCAGCGACCGCGCGCCGCGCCGCCGCGGCGGCGGTCCACCCGGCTTCGACGAGTGCGTCGGTCGCGTCGTCCAGGTGGTCCCCAGCCTCGCGCAACAGACTGTGGCGGGTGCGACACGGCCCGACGAGTGCCTCGTCGAGGCGGGTGAGGTATTCACGGCGCACGTCGTCCATGACATCCATCGTGGCGCGCCGGAGGTGTCCCGCGCATCGGGGATGACCCTGAGACCCACCTCTCAGGTGGTTGCGCGCAGCACCCTCGTGACCATGCCCGAGAAGGTGGCCCACTCCTGACGCCGGGTCGCGAGCACCGCGCGGCCCGAGCGCGAGAGCGTGTACGTGCGGCGTCTGCGGCCGCTGTCCGTCGACCACGCACTGGTCAGGTGACCCGCCGCCTCCAGCCGGCGCAGGGCCGGGTAGACCGTGCCGGTCGGCAGGTCGAGCTGGCCGCCGCTGCGCAGGGCGAGCGCCTCGATGATCGCGTAGCCGTGCAGGGGCCCCGCCTCGACCGTGCTGAGGATCATCGCGTCCAGGTGGCCACGGAGTGCATCCGACTTCATGTAGACAGACTACACGTTGTACGGCTACTGTCTAGGCGTTGCCTGTCTACATATCGTCTGTCTACCTGTTTGACGCCCCGGAGGACCACATGACCACCACGACCCGGACCCGACCCGGTCCGTCCCGCTTCGTCCGGCTCGCCGCTTGGTCGCGGCGCCATCACTGGACCGCGGTGATCGCCTGGATCGCCATCCTCGTCGGCGTCGTGGCGGGCTCGAGCGCCGTCGGTGCCGACTACCGCAACGATTTCTCGATGCCGGGAACGGAGTCCGAGCGCGTCACCGACCTGCTGGCCGAGCACGCACCGGGGCAGGAGGGCGACTCGGTGAGCGTCGTGGTCCAGGCCGCAGCCGGACTCGACGGCCAGCAGGACGTCATCGCCGCCATGACGACGGCACTCGACGGGCTCGAGCACGTCGCCTCCGTCCAGGCGCCGGACCCCGAGGCCGGCACGGTGACGCCGGATGGCACCGTCGGTCTCGGCACCGTGCAGCTCGACGCCGCGGCCGGTGACATCCCGCGCGAGGCCAAGGTCGCGGTCCTGGAGACCGCGCAGTCCTTCGCATCCGACGATCTGCGGGTCGAGCTCGGCGGCGACGCGGTGCGCGAGGTCGAGGAAGAGGCCGGCGGCGGCGCCGAGGCCGCCGGCATGCTCGCGGCGCTCGTGATCCTGCTCGTGATGTTCGGTTCGTTGCTCGCCGCCGCGCTGCCGCTGGTCACGGCCCTGTTCGCGGTCGGCACCACGGTCTCG
This sequence comes from Aeromicrobium sp. CF4.19, assembly GCF_051262555.1. Taxonomy (NCBI): domain Bacteria; kingdom Bacillati; phylum Actinomycetota; class Actinomycetes; order Propionibacteriales; family Nocardioidaceae; genus Aeromicrobium; species Aeromicrobium sp. CF4.19. The sequence goes on from NZ_JBIMEU010000004.1 coordinate 194,434, forward strand.
GTGGTCGCCCTCGCGTCGAACGTCCTGACGATCCCCGACTACACCGCTCCGGTGCTGATGCTGGTCGGACTGGGCGTCGGGATCGACTACGCGTTGCTGATCTTCGCCCGATTCAGGTCCGAGATCATCGCCGGACGTGACCGGGCGACCGCAGCCGACATCGCGCTCGACACCGCGGGCCGGTCCGTGCTGTTCGCCGGAGCGACGGTCGTCATCGCGCTGCTGGGTCTGCTCACGCTCGGACTGCCTTCGCTCGAGGGCATGGCGATGGCGGTCAGCCTGACCGTGCTCATGACGATGCTCGCGTCGCTCACGCTGCTGCCGTGCCTGCTCACCGTTCTCGGCGGCCGCCTCGAGCGGCGGATCCTGGCCCGGGCCCGCCGCGCCGCCGAGCGCGGTCGCGAGCCGGGCCGACGCTGGCGCACCCTGGCCGACGCCGTGCACCGTCGTCCGCTGCCGCCCCTGATCGGCGCCGTCACTCTGCTCGCGGTGCTCTGCGTCCCGGCGTTCGGTCTGCACCTGGGGTTCGCCGACGCAGGGAACGATGCTCCGGGCCAGACGAGCCGCGAGGCACACGACCTGGTCGCGGACTCCTTCGGACCGGGCTCGAACGGCCCGCTGGTCGTCGTGACCGAGGGTGATGAGGCGGATGCCGCCGCGGCGACCGCCGCTCTCGACACCCACCCCGGCGTCGCGCGCACCACGCCGCCGCAGGCCACACCCGACGGCGAGCTGTTCGTCGGGCTCGCGTTCCCGACGACGTCGCCCCAGGACGAGGAGACGACGGCGCTCGTGGAGAGCCTGCGCGACGACCTGCCGAACAGTACGTCGGTCGGAGGAGCGACTGCGGCCGCCGTCGACTTCGCCGATGCCGTCGCCGATCGCTTCGCGCTCTTCGTCGGCATGGTCGTGGGCCTCTCCGCTCTGCTGCTCCTGTTCGTGTTCGGCTCGATACCGATCGCGCTCAAGGCGGCCTGTCTGAATCTGCTCTCGATCGGCGCATCGCTCGGTGTGGTCACGCTCGTGTTCAACGAGGGGTGGCTCGGGGTCGAGCCGGGCCCGATCGAGAGCTTCGTGCCGGTGATGATCTTCGCGATCGTCTTCGGCCTGTCGATGGACTACGAGGTCTTCCTCGTCAGCCGCATGCACGAGCACTGGCAGCGCGGTCGCGACGCCGCCACAGCCGTCCGGGAGGGGCTTGCGACGACCGGCGGAGTCATCACCGCCGCGGCCGCGATCATGATCGTCGTCTTCGGTGCCTTCGTGCTCTCACCCGATCGGATGCTGCAGCAGTTCGGTCTCGGCCTCGCCACGGCGGTGCTGCTCGACGCGCTCGTGATCCGCTGCCTCGTCGTCCCGGCCGTCATGCGCCTGCTCGGCGAACGGGCCTGGTGGGCCCCGGCATGGATGGCGTCGCGACTCCCGACGGTGAAGGTGGACTGACGTGGCCCGTCGACGCCGTACGTTGCGGATCCTCATCAACCTCGCCGTCCTCGCGGTCCTCGGTCTCGTGGCTGTCGGGGTGTGGGTCGGCGTGTCGTTCCTGAACGCGGGTGTCGACACCGTCGGTGAGGTCGAATTCGACCGTCCGCTCGCGATCCCGCCGCTCGCGGACTCCCGCGTCGAGGACGGCCGTCGCATCTTCGAGCTCGAGATGGCCGAGGGGCGCACTGACCTCGGCCGCGGCGAGGACACCCCGACGTGGGGGTTCAACGGGTCGATGCTCGGTCCGACGCTGCGCGCCGAGCGCGGCGAACAGGTCGAGGTCGCGGTCACCAACGCGCTGGGCGAGGACACGACCGTCCACTGGCACGGCATGCATCTGCCGGCGGTGATGGACGGCGGACCGCACCAGATGGTCGCCCCCGGCGAGACGTGGCGACCGACGTGGTTGATCGACCAGCCCGCGGCGACGCTCTGGTACCACCCGCACCCGCACGGGGAGACCGCGCAGCACGTCTACCGCGGTCTCGCCGGCATGTTCATCCTCGACGACCCGGCCGAGCAGGTCGTGCAGGAACAGCTCCCCCACGAGTACGGCGTCGACGACGTGCCCGTCGTCGTGCAGGACAAGAACTTCGACGGTGCCGAGCTCGACACGTCGAGCTCGGTGTTCAGCAGCGCGGGGCTTCTCGGCGACACGGTGCTGGTCAACGGCACGCCGGGCCCGTACCTCGAGGTCACGACCGAGCGCGTGCGGCTGCGCGTCCTGAACGGCTCGACGGCGCGCACCTACCGGTTCGTGCTGTCGGACGACCGCCCGTTCGACGTCATCGCCTCCGACGGCGGCCTGCTGCCCGAGCCCGTGGAGCTGGGCGAGCTGATGCTCTCACCGGGCGAGCGGGCCGAGATCGTCGTGGAGCTGGAGCCGGGCGAGGACGTCGTGCTGCGCAGCGAGGCCCCGGGGAATGCGGTCGGTGGCCGGTTCCAGGGCGGCGACGACCGGCTCGACGTCCTCCAGCTCCGCGCGGCCGATGTGCTGGAGCCGTCGCCCGCGGTCCCGGACCGGCTCGCCGACGCCCCCGACCTGGACGCCGACGACGTCGAGCAGACCCGCGACTTCCGGCTCGCGGGGGTCACGATCAACGGACGGGTCATGGACATGTCGCGCATCGACCACGCCGTCGAGGTGGGCACCGTCGAGCGCTGGCGGGTGCACAACGCCGACGGACAGGGCCACAACTTCCACGTCCACGACGTGCAGTTCGCCGTCGAGAGCATCGACGGACGCCCGCCGCCACCGCACCTACGGGGCTGGAAGGACACGGTCTTCATGCCGCCGGGCGTGCGCACAGACCTCGTCATGCGCTTCTCCGACCACACCGACCCGGACGTGCCGTACATGTTCCACTGTCACCTGCTGCGGCACGAGGACCAGGGCATGATGGGTCAGTTCGTCGTGGTCGACCCCGGTCAGTCCACCGGTTCGCCGCCGACGTCCGCGCACGACCACTGAACCCTGGTCCGCCGGCGCGACTGGTCGCCTCGTCCTCCGGTCGCACCTGCCGTGCCTGAGGATCCGATCGCCAGCGCCGTGCTGGAGCCCACTGGGATGTGGGATCGTTCACCCATGAGCGATCCCTACGGTTCTGAGCCGTCCGACGAGCCCGGGCAGCAGCCGAACCCCGACCAGCCGCAGGGGCAGCAGCCCTACCCCCAGCAGCCCTACGGACAGCAGCCCCCTCCGCAGCAGCCCTACGGACAGCAGCCGTACGGCCAGCAACCCGTCCCCGGCCACGTGCCACCCATGGGCCCGCCCAAGCACCAGAGCGCTACCACGGCGATGGTGCTCGGCATCATCGCGGTCGCCGGCGGCGTCATGTGCTACCTGCCGATCTTCGCGGCGCCCTTCGCCTGGGTGATGGGCGGCCGAGCCGTCAAGGAGATCGATGCGTCGGGCGGCGCACTGGGGGGCCGCGGTGAGGCGATGGCAGGTCGGGTGCTCGGCATCATCGGCACCGTCCTGCTGATCCTGGGCCTCCTCGCGATCATCGGCATCGTGACCCTGCTCATCGCCACCGACGCGTTCGACAGCACGTCGACGTACGACTCCACCTACTGAGCAGCTCGAGCCGACCCGGGGCCTGGAGAGGTCAGAGCCGACAGCCCACCAGCACCGGCTCCGGCACGAGCGTGACGCCGAAGTCGCGCTGCACGCCGTCGCGGATCTCCCGCGCGAGGTCCAGGAGCTCACGGGTCGTCGCTCCGCCCCTGTTGGTGAGGGCGAGGACGTGCTTGTCCGACAAGGCGGCTCGGCCGGTGCCGTGCCCCCGCTCGAAGCCCGCCCGCTGGATGAGCCACGCCGCACTGGTCTTGACCGAGCCGTCCGGCTGCTCGAACCGCGGCGCTCCCTCGGGCAGGGCGGCCGCGGCGGCGGGATCCAGCATCGGGTTGGTGAAGAACGAGCCCGCGCTCCACGTGTCGTGGTCGTCGACGTCCAGGACCATGCCCTTGCCGCGACGCAGGGCGAGGACGGCATCTCGCACCGCCCGCAGTGGGGCCCGCTCCCCCACCTCCACGTCGAGGGCACGGGCGAGCTCGGCGTACGCCACCGGTGCGCCCAGGTCTCCCGGTGCGAGCTGGAAGGTGACGTCGAGGACGACGTAGCGCTGAGGCGCTGCCTTGAACCGGCTGTGCCGGTAGGAGAAGTCGCACTGGGCGTTGGCGAAGGTGCGGACGGTGCGGTCGTGCCGGTCCCACGTGCGCACCGACGCGATGGTCTGCGCGACGTCCTGCCCGTAGGCGCCGACGTTCTGGATCGGGGTGGCCCCCACCGCGCCCGGGATGCCGGACAACGCCTCGACGCCCACCCAGCCCTGGTCGACGGAGTGCGCGACGAACGCGTCCCAGGGTTCGCCCGCCTGCACGGTGACGCTGACCCCGCTGCAGGCGTCGGACTCGACGCGCAGGCCCGAGGTGAGCACGCGGACAACGGTGCCGTCCACTCCCTCGTCCGCCACCACCAGGTTGCTGCCGCCGCCGACCACCAGCAGCGGGTCACCGGCCTCGTCGGCCACCCGCACGGCACCGAGCAGCGTGACCTCGTCGGTGGCGTCGATGACGGCGCGGGCAGGACCACCGAGACGCAACGTCGTCAGCTCCGCGAGGTCCATGGCTCGACCCTATCCACGCACACATGCAGCAGACCCCCGACCGTGGCCGGGGGTCTGCTGGAGGACTGTGTCAGCGCGTCTCGCGGTGGACCTGGTGCACCTTGCAGCGCGGGCAGAACTTCTTCATGTCGAGACGATCGGGATCGTTGCGACGGTTCTTCTTGGTGATGTAGTTGCGCTCCTTGCACTCGGTGCAAGCCAAGGTGATCTTGGGTCGAACGTCGGAGCTCTTGCTCGCCACGGGTCTACCTCTTCTGCTCGTCTGCTGGTGCGTTGGGGTGCCGGATGGTAGCGGGGGCGGGACTCGAACCCGCGACACCACGATTATGAGCCGTGTGCTCTAACCACCTGAGCTACCCCGCCACGGGACACGAGTCACCTCGTGTTCCAGAGCCCCTTTACGGAATCGAACCGTAGACCTTTTCCTTACCATGGAAACGCTCTGCCGACTGAGCTAAAGGGGCGCGCCGACGATCCAAGATACAGGGTCGGGCGGGGAACTCGAAATCGGGTCGACACTAGGGTCGAAGTGGGAGACCTCGGGCGTCGAGCGGCCGTCCGGTGAGCATCAGGATGCCGTCGATGAGACTCCACAACCAGAGTCCGACGAAGACCGGGATGCCGATCAGCACGAACATGAACGGGATCGCGATCAGCATGCCCAGCAGCTGGGTCAGACCGATGGCGGTGTGACCCGCGTAGAGCCGTCCGACACCACCCAAGCTGCACAGCAGGGTGAGCAGCAGCTGCAGCAGACCGGCAGTCGTCTTGGCCTTCTCCGAGTAGGGAACCCCGAACGGATCCCGCCCCCAGGGTGCCGAGGGATCGGGCGGCCCCCAGCCGAACTGCCCGCCCTGCGGCGGCGGTGGCTGACTCATGCCTGACTCCTCGCGCCTGGGCCGGCCGAGGCCGCACGGGCCAGGCGCGCCGGCCAGAGCGGTCCGCCGTAGATGAAGCCGGTGTACGCCTGCACGAGGTCCGCACCCGCGGCGAGCCGGTCGACGACGTCCTGCTCGTCGGTGACCCCACCCACCCCGATGAGCGCCAGCTCGTCGCCGACCCGCTCCCGCAGCCGCACCAGGACGTCGATGGCACGGTCGCGCAGCACCGGCCCCGACAGGCCGCCGGGACCTGCCTCGTCCACCACCTGACGATCGGTCCGCAGGGACTCGGGACGGGCGATCGTCGTGTTGGTGGCGCTGATCCCGTCCAGACCGATCTCGAGGGCGAGGTCGGCCAGGGCGTCGACGTCGGGGTCTGCGAGGTCCGGCGCGATCTTGACCACGAGGGGGAGGGGGCCGATGACCGCGCGGACCTTCTGCAGGATCGGCCGCAGCGCCTCCACCGACTGCAGGTCGCGCAGGCCCGGCGTGTTGGGGCTGGAGACGTTGACGACGAGATAGCTGGCGAACGGTGCCAGCAGACGGGCGCTCTCGACGTAGTCCGCGACAGCATCCTGCGCCGGCACCGACTTGGTCTTGCCGATGTTCACCCCGACGACGGGGTGATCACCGTGTCGCTTCCGGAACCGGTGCAGACGGCTGGCGACCTGGGCGGCGCCATCGTTGTTGAAGCCCATCCGGTTGATGACGGCGGCGTCGTCCACGAGGCGGAACAGGCGAGGTGCGGGGTTGCCGGGCTGCGGGCGGGCCGTCACGGTGCCGATCTCGACGTGGCCGAACCCCAGGCCGAGCAGTCCGCCGACCGCCTTGGCGTTCTTGTCGAACCCCGCCGCGAGCCCGAAGGCGTGCGGGAACCGCAGCCCCATGACGGTTCGCGGGGCCTCGGGCACGCGGGCGAAGACCCCTGCCGCGCGACCACCGGCCCGGATCGCGGTGAAGGCGCCCTCGTGCGCGCGCTCGGGGTCGACCCGGGAGAGCACCGTGGAGAACAAGGCGTCGTAGACCACGCCGCCACCCTAGTGGCCGCCCAGGGCCCCGGTGGTCACGGGAGGCCTGGCTAGATCCAGCCCTTCTCACGAGCCTTCAGCGCCGCCTCGTAGCGGTTGGCGACGGCCAGCTTGGCCATGGCCGAGGACAGGTAGTTCCGGGTCGTGCCGACTGCGAGGTGGGCGCGCTTGGCGATCTCCTCCACCGAGGCGCCGTCGAGCGCGAACTCCAGGACGTCGGCCTCGCGCGCCGTGAGCACCGAGTCGCCCGCGCTGATGGCCTCGGCGGCCAGGGAGGGGTCGACGTACCGACCGCCGCCGTGCACCGTGCGGATGACCTCGGCCAGGGTCGCCGCCGCGGTGGTCTTCGGCACGAAGCCGCGGACGCCGGCCGACAGGGCACGCTTGAGGTACGCGGGGCGACCGTGGCTCGTGACGATCAGGACCCCCACGTCGGGCGTGAGCTCCTGGAGGGCGACGGCGGTGTCGATGCCGTCCAGACCGGGCATCTGCAGGTCGATGACCGCCACGGCAACCGGCTCGCCTGCCGAGACACGGCGTCGCCAGGAGGCCACCAGCTCCTCGCCGGAGCCCACGTGCTCCACCACCTGCAGGTCGGGCTCGAGGTCGAGCATCGTCGCCATCGCAGCACGGATCAGTGTCTCGTCGTCGGCCATCAGGACCGGGATCACGTCGTGGCCCATCGAACCTCCAGTACGTAGTGGTCATCGACCACCGCGGTGGTCATGGTCGCGCCGACCTCGGCGAGCCGCTCGGCGAGGCCGATCTGGCCGGATCGGGCCCCGGAGTCCGCACCCGCGTCGTCGTTGCGCAGGGACATCCCGTCGACACCGAGCGTGAGCGTGGCGTCCTTGGCCGAGGTGTGCTTGACGATGTTCGTCGTCCCCTCGCGCACGACCCAGGCCGCGACCTCGTGGCAGGCCTGCGGCACCTTGGCGGCCTCGCCCTGGACGTCGAGGTGGCAGCCGGCCGCAGAGAGCAGGGACCGCGCGCCGGCGACCTCTGCGGCCAGGCTGATGTCGCGATAGCCGCGGACCAGCGAGCGCATCTGCTCCATCGAGTCCACCGCGACGGCCTTGACCTCGTCCATCTCCGCCGCAGCACGCTCGGGAGCCCCGGCGCGCGACAACGCAGCAGCGAGCTCACTCTTGACCGCGATCGCGGAGAAGCCGCGGCCGACGACGTCGTGCAGGTCCCGGGCGAAGCGCAGACGTTCCTGGGTGACCTGGAGCTCCGCCTCGACCGATCGGGCGCGTTCCAGGTCGTCGACGACCTGGATGCCCCACAGCGTCAGCACCATCGTGCCCACCGCGAAGACCCCCAAGCCCGCCCCGAGGACGGCCGTCAACGCCATGTTCATGGGCGACTCGCCGAAGGCCGGACCGGAGGCCACCCCCAGGCCGATGACGATGAGCCACCGGTGCGGCAGGAACGCGACGACCGCCATGACCGCCAGGATGAGCGCGAACAGGCCCACCGTCCGAGTGTCGGCGACCGTTGCCGAGCCCTCCGTGGAACGCAGCAGCACCGCCGCCGCGACCGTGACACCGGCGAGCAGCGTGACTGCGGTGATCGCCAGCCATCGCTGCTGGGTGCGGCTCGTCCAGGAGGTCAGCTCCGGCCGGGCCTCCAGCGCGAGCAGGGCCGCGACGCCGCACACGACCGCGGCGACCGACTGCCACGGGCCACGCATCGAGGCGGCCATCACTACGGCAGTGCCGGCGATGGCCACCTCGACGGTGAAGCGGGTGTAGAAGCGGAAGCGCTCCGTGTCCGACAGCCCGTTCCACCAGGTGGTGACTCGGTTCACCCCCGGTCGTCCCAGCGGAAGCTGCGCTGGGTGATCACGAGCGCGACGACGGTCCATGCCACCAGTGTGACGACCGGGCCGCCCATCTCGGCGAAGGTGCCGGCGAAGTCGAGCGTCTCACCGGACGTCTCGGTGGCCAGCCGGCCCGTGGCACCGAGACTGACGAGGTCGCCGATGGCCGCGAACGGGGTCCAGTCCACCACGGTGCCGAAGTTGTCAGGCAGGATGTTTCGGATGCTTCCCATGCCGATCGTCGCGATGGCGATGATCGGCAGGGACGTCACCTGGGCTGCTTCGGCGTTCTTGGTGAATGTCGCGGTCACCAGGGCGAGGGCGGTGAAGACCACGATCCCGCCCAGGACGGCGACGAGCATCGGCACGACGCTGACCGGGGTCGGTGCGCCGGTCGCGTACACGACGGCCGCCATGGCCGCCGAGCCAGCGACGATCAGCAACGCACCCGGGAAGGCGGGGGCGGTCTTGATCTGCCAGTCGGCGGCCTCACCCGTCCTGAGCCGCTTGAGCACTCCCTCGCCGCGCCTGGTGGTCACGAGGGAGAGGACGGAGTAGTACTGCACGAAGACGAGTGCGATGTACGCGAACATCTCCAGGGTCAGCACCGCGACCTCGCTGGCTGTGGCGCCGTTGTTCTGGGCGATGAAGTAGGTGACCAGCGGCAGGCCGATCGGGAAGACCGTGCCCATGAACATCAGCGTCCTGTTGCGGCGGAACTGCAGGTACTCGGCCTTGCCGAGCGCTCGCAGCTGCTTCCATCGTGGGACGGCGGTGGTCTCGGGGGTGGTGGCGGTGGCGCTCATGAGGTGGCTCCCATCGGGGTCGTGACGTCGGAGGGGGTCTGGTCGGTCTGGTCGGTCTGGTCGGGCTTGTCGGGCTTGTCGGGCTTGTCGGCGACGTCGAGGAACACCGACTCCAACGAGGCCGCTCGGGCCTCCAGCCCGGTGAGCTCGAGCCGGTGCTGGGCGGCCCAGGCGAGCACCTCCATGAGGTGGCCCTGCAGGTCATGGGTACTGATCGTGACCCGTGCTCCCGCCTCGACGGTGGCGTCGGGCAGCGGCGGCAGCACCAGACCCGGGTGGTCGAAGCTGATCCGGGCAGCGTGGTGGTCGACGATCTCGCGCAGCGTGCCGCGCCGGACGATCTGTCCGCGGTGCATGATCGCGATGCGATCGGCGAGCGCCTCCGCCTCGTCGAGGTAGTGCGTCGTCAGCACCATCGTGGTCCCGGCCGCCTTGAGGTCCGAGAGCAGCTGCCAGGTGCCGCGGCGGCTCTCCGGGTCGAGCCCTGTGGTGGGCTCGTCGAGGAAGAGCAGCCGTGGCTGGCCGAGCAGGGCGCAGGCGAGGTCGACGCGACGCTGCTCGCCGCCGGACAACGAGCCGACGCGGACGCCGGCACGATCGGTGAGGCGGACCCGCTCGAGGACGTCGTCGACCGTGGTCGGGTTGCTGCAGGTCCCGCGCCACATCTCCAGCGTCTCGACGACCGTCAGCTCGGCGGGAAGCCCGCCGGACTGCAGCATGGTGCCCACGTGCGGGCGGACCCGGTCGCGGTCCTTGCGGGGATCGAGGCCGAAGACCTCGACCTCGCCCTCGGACGGGGCGGCCAGGCCCTCGAGCAGGTCGAAGGTGGAGGTCTTGCCCGCGCCGTTGGTGCCCAGCAGCGCGAAGACCTCTCCCTCGGCCACGTCGAGGTCGATGCCCTTGACGGCCTCGAAGGCGTCGTCACCGGTGCCGTAGACCCGGCGGATGCCGCGGGCGCTGATCACCATGCTCATGACGCACCTCCCAGGTGCAGGGAGATGGCTCGCTGTGCGGCGAGGAGCTCCTCGAGCCCGAGGCCGTTGCGGCCCGTCGGGTGGTGGATCGTGTTCCTGGCGTGTTCTGTGTTCATGCCTCCACACTCGTCGCGATCACGGCGTGCCAGTAGTGGGTGGAGTCACCAGCTCAGATGGGTCCCGCCATGGGGCACCCATGAGGAATGTCATCTCGCGACGACGTGCGGCCGTCAGGCGTAGGAGGCGGCGGTCCGCTCCAGGACGTGCCGTGCGAGCGCCGGGACATCCACGTCGGGTCCTGCCACCTCACGCTGGCGCCGGGCCGGCCCGCCCTCGGCCACCAGCCGGGCGACACCGTCGTGGACGAGCTCCCGGTCCCCGGCCAGCCTCAGCGCGGGGTCCACGTGCTCCAGCAGGCGCGCCAGTGCGTCGGCGGCCGGCACCGAATGCGCGGAGACCGGGTCGAGGAGGTGCCCGGTCAAGCCCTCGCGACGAGCCAGCCACCGGGCACCCCGCAGCAGCTCGACTCGCCAGGGGTCGAGCGCCTGGCCCTCGGCCGCAGTGGCCACCAGGGCCCGGCTCAGCGCGGCGACGAGGACGACGTCGTCGATCTCGGTGCAGACGTCCGCCACCCGCACCTCGACGGTGGGCACGGCTCGGGCCAGTCGGGCGTCGAAGTAGATCATCCCCTCGTCGAGAGCCGCCCCCGTCGAGACGAGGTCGCTCAGGGCCCGGTCGTACCCCTCGAGGCCGCCGAACGGCGCGACGGGCCCGGCCGTCGGCCACGCGTCCCACACCTGACCACGCCAGGACGCGTAGCCGGTGTCGACCCCGTGATGGAACGGGGACCCGGCCGAGAGCGCCATCAGCAGCGGGAGCCAGGGCGCGAGCCGGTCGATGACCGCGACCCCCTCGTGCTCGTCCTCGACCCCGACGTGCACGTGCATCGCGCAGACGGCCGCCCCACGGGCCACCTGGCCGTAGCGGTCCGCCATGCGCAGGTACCGCTCCCCCGGGGTGAAGTCCACGGCGTCGCCGCCGAGCAGGGGCGTCGGCACGGCCAGCACGGCGGCACCGGCTGCCGTCGCGTCGGCGGCTGCACGTCGACGACCGGCCACGACGTGGCCGCGGAGCTCCTCGAGGTCGGTGGCCGGCGCCGTGTTCGACTCGATCTGCTGCAGGAACAGCTCCTGGGCGACGTCCTCGTCGTCGTCCCGGGACTCGTCCGCGCGGATGGCCCGTTGGGAGACGCCGGTCAATCGCACCGTGGCCGGATCGACGAGAAACATCTCCTCCTCGACGCCGACGGTCCTGGGTCCTTCGAGGTGCATGCGCGTCGTCCTGTCCTGGTGGGGCTGTCGGCCGCACGGTCGCGCACGGCGAGCCTGACACTACGCCCGCAACGAGACACCCGCGGCGCGAGCCGACCTCGCTCCGACGAGAGGACCGGACACCGCTCGGGCAGAAGGTCGATCTCGCGTGCCATGCGTCGCGGGCATCGGGGCGGCTGCCACGATCGACCCATGGGGACCGTCGAGTGGGACCGCGACGACCGCCCGATGACCTGGTGGACCCGTCTCTACGTCCTCGGCATGCGGCTGGCGCGGGACAAGCGCGCCTTCGAGGGCGAGGACCACACGCGAGAGACGGCACTGGAGAAGCAGCGCAAGGGGGACGCCGCCCCGACGGCACTCACCAGGACGGTGTGCCGGGTGCGGCGCGAGGTCCGGGACGCGATGGTGGTGTGGGGCGTCGAGCCCAGGCGCCGTCCGGTGGAACGCGTCGTGCTCTACCTGCACGGGGGTGGCTACATCCACCCGCTCACGTCCGACTACTGGCGCCTCGTGCGCAGCCTGGTCGCTGCACGGGCTCGAGTCGTGGTCCCCTGCTACCCCTTGGCGCCCGGGGCGACGTTGGACGACGTCGCACCTCGGCTGGTCGACCTCGTCCCTCGGGACGATGTCGCGACGACGCTCCCGACAGTCGTGATGGGTGACTCCGCCGGAGGAGCGCTCGCGCTCGTCGTAGCCCGGCGCTGCGCCGACGCCGGGGGATCGTCGCTCGCGTCGGTGATCGCCCTCTGCCCCTGGCTCGACGCCGAGCTTGACGACTCCGAGGTCGCCGAGCTCGAGAGCACCGACCCGATGCTCGCCGAGTCCGGGCTGCGGGCAGCGGGACGCTGGTGGGCAGGGCGCAGGTCACCGGGCGACCCGGAGGTCAGCCCGGTCGCACTGCGACTCGAGGGCCTCCCGCCGCTCGACCTGTTCATCGGCGATCGCGACATCCTGAGGCCGGCCGTGGACCGCCTGGCTGACCGCGTGCGGTCGGCGCCCGGGGTGCACCTGAGCGTCCACGAGACGTCGGCGATGTTCCACGTCTGGATGACGCGCGCGATCCCGGAAGGTCGCCGCACGCGCAGGAGGCTCGCACACCTGCTGGCCGAGCGAACGCCCTGAGGCCCGCCGACAGTGGGTTCACGCGAGGGCCTCTCCATCGAGCCGTCCCGGACAGGCTCCCTCCCCACCTCCGTGAGCTCCGGCCACGGGCGGCGTTACCTTGGCCTGGCCCCGTTCCGGCAACCTCGAGGATGACCACCATGGCGCGCATGGCACCACGTACGGTCGTGCTGCACGGTCAGGAGCTCTCCTACGTCGACAGCGGCTCCGGCCCCGTCGTGCTCTTCATCCACGGGATCCTCGGGTCGCAGCGGCAGTGGGCCCACCTCGTCGACACGATGGACGATGACCACCGGATGCTCGTGCCCGACCTCTTCGGTCACGGCGAGTCGGCGAAGCCGCTGGGGGACTACTCGCTCAGTGCCCACGCCGCGACCATGCGCGACCTCCTCGACGACCTCGGGGTGGAGCGAGTCACTCTCGTCGGGCACTCCCTCGGGGGCGGCATCGCGATGCAGTTCTTCTATCTCTTCCCCGAACGGGTCGAGCGCCTCGTCCTGGTCGCCAGTGGCGGGCTCGGACGCGAGGTGAACCTGCTCCTGCGCTCCGCGACCCTGCCCGGCGCCGCGCAGGTGCTCAGCGTCATCGCTTCCGCCCCCGTCCTCTCACGCGTCGAGTCACTGGGCCGTGGCGCATCCAAGGTCGGCTGGAGGCCCGGCGCGGACGTCAACGCGATCTGGCAGGGGTTCAGCTCGCTCTCGGACCGCGAGAGCCGACGCGCGTTCCTCGCCACCACCCGTGCGGTCATCGACTTCGGCGGCCAGAGCATCAGCGCCCACGACCACCTGGAGGGCGTGCTGCCGATCCCGACGCTGATCGTGTGGGGCTCCAAGGACCGGATGATCCCCGCCTGGCATGCGCTCAGTGCGCAGCGTGCGGTCCCCGACTGCCGCGTCGAGCTCTTCGAGGGCGCCGGCCACTTCCCGCACCTGGACGACCCCGACCGCTTCGCGCGCCTGCTCCGCGAGTTCGTCGCCGCCGGGCCGGCGCCGGCAGCGACCGAGGACTGACACCCGGCCCGGTCGACGCGGAAAGGCCTCCAGCCAGCGTCTCTCCGCTGGCCAGAGGCCCTTCCGGTCATGCTGTGGCAAGTAGAGGGTTCGAACCTCTGAAGGCAATGCCGGCTCACTTTCACAGCACTTTCAGACGATGCCTCTGACCTGCGGCCATGTCGAATATCTCGATCGCTGCTCACGAACAGCCCCAGATTCTCAACGTGAGCCGAACAGCGCCCGAACCAGCGCAGCTATGGCGTGACGGCCGAGGGCAGCCACAACGCCAGCTCGGGGAAGGCGAACACGACCGCCACCATGGCCAGGGCTACGCCAACGAACGGGAACACGCCCAAGAACACCGTCTCTGCACGCACGCCCGACGCCATGGAGACCACGAAGGTATTGATGCCGACTGGCGGCGTCACCAATCCGATCTCGAGCATCATGACGAACAGGACCGCGAACCAGACCCCTTCGAAGCCCAGTCCAGTCACGGCGGGGTGCACGAGCGGAACGACGATCAGGACGATCGCCAACGGCTCGAGGAACATGCCCAGTGGGAGAACCGCCAGAAGGATCACTGCCACAATGAGCAGCGGGGGCAGATCGACCGTGACCACCCAGTCGGCAAACCGCATCGGCACGCGAGCCGTGACGAGGAACCCGGCGAAGATCGCGGCGCCCACAACGAGCGCGAAGACCATCGAGGTGATCGCAGCGGTCTGCAGCACCGAGTCCTTCACCAACGATGCAATCTGCTTGACGCCGGACCGGAGGTTCTCGACCAGGAGGACGAGGAGTGCCACCAGCGCGCCGATCGCCGCCGACTCGATGACGGTGAAGATGCCACTGAAGAGACCGATGACGATGACGAGCGCGATCAATCCGATCCAGAGGAGGGCGCGCAGCTGTTGAAGCACTGTCGGTTGCTCATCGGCTGGCTCGGTGGGCCCGGACGGCGCCACGTCCACCGAGGCGCCCCTCGCCGAGCCGCCTACCCCTCCGGCGTGTGCCAGGGCGACACTCAAATCGTCCGTCGGGACGTCGATCATGGCGCGAGCGCGGAACACGATCAACGTGGCGAAGGCTATTGCGCACAAGACTCCGGGGACGATCCCCGCGACGAGGAGCTCGGCCACGGACTCGCGTGCCAGAACTCCGTAGATGACCATGACCACACTTGGCGGGATGAGGATGCCCAAGGTGCCGGCGATGGCAACGATGCCGGCGGCGAACCTCGGCTGGTAGCCGACCTTGATCATCTCGCCGACCGACAGCTTGCCGAGGCTGGCCGCCGTGGCCAGGCTCGAGCCGGAGACAGCGGAGAATCCCGTGCACGCCGCCACTGTGGCGACCCCGAGTCCACCTGGCAATCTGCGCAGCAGAACTCGCGCTGCAGCGTAGACCCGCTCGGCGAGCCGGCCGTGCAGCGCGAACATCCCCAGAGCCACGTACAGCGGAATGATGACCAACGTGTAGGACGACGTCGCGGTGAACGGGATGCTGCTGAGCGTCGTGCCCGCGACGTCGCTGCCGCGCAGCAGGATGAAGCCCACCGTTCCGGAGGTGGCGAGCGCGAAAGCCACCGGCATCTCGATGAACAGGAACAGGATCAGGACCGCCAGCACGGTCACCACGATGAGGTCAGCGCTCATGACGCTCGCTCTCCTTCTGACTCGGTACCGGTTGCTGTCCAGTCGTCGCCAACGGCGACGCCGCCTCGCCAAGCACGACGCAGACTCATGCAGAACTCGGCGGTCAGCAAGGCGAAACCGAGAGAGATGACCAGCTTGCCCGGCCACAGGGGGATCGACAGCAATCCTTGGCTGTATTCACCCCGCTCGATCGAGGTGGTGGCGGCGTCCCAGGTGGCCATGGTGAACCAGGCGCAGATCCCCACGGTGAGGACGGCGGCGATCGTGCGAGCGAACCGCGCAGGAGCTTCAGGGAGCCGAGACGTCACCAGGGTCAGCTTGATGTTGCTGCCGGAGCGTTCCGCCCACGCCAGACCGAGGAAGGCGACCCCGACCAGCATCATCGTCACGACTTCGTAGGCGCCGGCCAAGGAGCCGCCAGTCATGTTCCGCCTCGCCACGTCAGTCACCATCACCACGAGGATGCCGCCGATCAGGACGCAGGCCAGCACGGCCGACACAGCCGACAGCCGCGCCACGACACGGTCGATGCGGTCCATCATCGGCTTTCCACCGCCTTCTTTGGGACGAGCCCGGTCGAGCGGGGGACGAGCTCGACGCAGCGCACCACCCCTGGTCACGAGCATGTCTCGTGCGCCGGGGGCGTCGGCTCGCCCTTGAGCTCGTCGTATCGTTCGACGTAAGCCCGCAACGCTTCGTCGGGATTGTCGAGGGACGAGGCATTTGCGAGCCACAGGTTGTGCTGGTCCTGCAGGCCGTCGTTCACCCATGTCCGGAGGGACGGCGTTTCTTCGACCTTCTCAATGGCGGCCCCGCCCTCCTTCGCCTGTTCACAGGCCGCCGCCCACGACGGCAGAAAGTGCTCGTCGATGATCGAGGCGCTCACCTCGGTGGCGGTCTCGGACATGACCTCCTGCGCTTCGGAGGACAGACGATCCCACGATTCCTCGTTCATCATGTAGGAGGTCATGGCGTAGAGGCCGACGTACGCGCCGATGTCGTAGACGTAGGGCGCCACCTCGTGGAGCCGCATGTCGACGATGGTGTCGAAGGCGAGAACTGCGCCCGACACCACGCCGCGCTCGATGGACTCGTACGTCTCGGCAGCGCCGATGGTGACCGGGTTGCCGCCGAACGCCTCCACGACCGTCGCCATGGAGCCCCCGGCGCGCAACGAGAGTCCGCTCAGGTCGTCGAAGGACTCGATGGGGTCCTTCAGTGCGATGACGGGTGGAGCACCGGGCGCGTAAAGGAGCGCCCTAGCCGACCGACTCTGCAGCTCCTCCTCGAAGTCGGGGTCCTCGGCCTGGAGCTGGACGTGGGCGTCAGTGGCCGCTTGCAGGTCGGTGGCCTGGAAAGGCAACGACGAGACGTTGATCAGGGAGAGCTCGGGTGAGTCGACGGTCGCCATCAACGCGATGTCCACCGTCCCGTTGCTCACGCAGTCGAGTCCCTCGTTCACCGTGCAGACGCCCCCCTCGTAGGTGTGCTCGAATTCCACGTCGCCTCCAGTCCGTTCGGTCACGTCGTCGGTGAACGTGGTGAAGGCCTGACTGGCCGGGTGCTCAGCCGACAGCCCATGACTGACCGTGAGAGTGACCGTGTCGCCGGACGCGACGCCGCTGCAGGCACTGAGCGCCAGGGCGATCGAGAGGGCCGCTGCGGTCCCGATACCCCACGTTCTGCGGGGTCTTGTCCTGGTCATGGAGTCTCCTTGAGGGTCATCGGCCGCAACGGACTCCGCAGAGCCGCGTCGGCTGCTCACGCGAGCGGCCGCACTCAGCCTGCATGATGTGACGCAGGCCATACGTAGATCGTAAGTTGAATCTAATTTATAATCAAGTATCGATTTGTGCGCTGCCGTGCTGAGATGCCGCGCCCTGGACGAAGTCACCGCTCGCACCTCGTCCCCACCCTTGGGACGGCGTCAGCTCGAGGAAGAGCGCTTTGGCCTCGGCGCACACCACACCTTCCTGACAAATGCGGCCCCGAGTGTGGATCTTGCGGCCATCGACGCTCTCGATCCAGGCCTCGACCTGGAGCTCGGCACTGATGGGCACCAGGGCTCGGTAATCGACATGCAGGAAGAGCGTGCGCTTCAAGCCAGCGCCGACCGAGGTTGCCGTCCCGCCGAGCAGGTCGTCGAAGAGGAGGGCAATCGCGCCGCCGTGCGCCGCCCCGCCGGCCCCGAGGAACCAGCGCCCGAACCTCACCGTGCCTTCGAAGCGCCCCTCGCCGGCCGGAATCATCTGCAGCTCGGGCGCCATGGCCCGACCTCGGGCGGGGACTTGCACCATCCGCCCCCATGCCTGCTCGTGCTCCGGCCCGGCATAGGGCTCCAGTCGCGTGCGCAGCCCGACGAGCTCCTCGGCCAGGGCGTCGAAGGCCGCCGGAACGGCGCCGAGGGAAGCGATCACATCCTGCACTCCCCGCAGGGCTCGGACCATCGCCGCGTAGGAGTCGACCTCTCGTGCGTCGAACTCGCCGGGCACCATCGCCCCCAACTCCACCGCATCGGACTGGGACATCGCGGCTCCTCCCTCGAACCATGGGCTCACGCACTTGTGCCTCGACAGCAATTTAATTTATTCTCGATTTGAACCGGTGCGGGTCATCCTACCTCCAGACCGGGTGAGAAGAGGTCAGCCATAACTTGTCCGTCATGCTTCGCAACACCGCCGTCGCGCACGGGGACCGCGCCGCGGTCGTCGCCCCGGACGGCATCGAGACGTGGTCGGAGCTCTACGAACGGGCGTGCAGACTCGCCAACGGCCTGCGGGACGTCGGCATCGTGCCAGGCGACCGCGTGGCCGTCCTCGGGGACAACTCGAGCCAGCTCCTGGAATGCGTCGCGGCCTGTGCGCTGGGAGGGTTCCCACGCGCGTCGTTGTACCCCTACCACTCAGCAGAGGTGAACGCCTACCTGCTCGACCTGATCGACACCCGCGTGATGATCGTCGAGGCGCAGTACCTCGAGAACCTGCGCCCGCTGCTGGTCGACCGTCCTCACCTACGGGTCATCGCCATCGATGCAGCTGGCTCAGTCGTCCAACAACATCAGGCAGCAGTCGGGTACGAAGACCTCATCGCGGCCAGCAGCGCGACAGACCCGATGGTTCCGATCGACGACGACGCCCCCCACATCATCCGCTTCTCGAGCGGCACGACGGGACGGCCGAAGGGGATCTGGCACAGCTCCGCCCGGTGGCGAGGACAGAGCACCGACTTCGCAGCGATCCTGCCCACCATGGACGAGCGGGACCGCTTTCTCGCGGCGGGCTCCCTCACGCACGTCGCGGTCGGCAACCTCTGGCAGATCATCCAGACCGGGGCCAGCGTGCTCCCCATGGCACCGTTCGATGCCGGCGAGGCGCTCCGTCTCATCGAGGAGCATCGCCTGACCTATGCCGCCGCCGCGCCGATCATGATCAAGGCCATGGTCGAGCACCCCGATGCCGCGCGGCGCGATCTCAGCTCGATGCGCTGCATCTGGTACGCCGGATCGCCCATCGCCGAAGCCACTCTCGAGCGGGCTGTCGTCTGCTTCGGCGACGCGCTGTACCAGGTGTACGGACAGAGCGAGAGCAGCCCGATGTCGGTCCTTCGGCCGCACGAGCATCCGATGGAGCGCGGGTCGAGGCGACACCGCTCAGCGGGCCGTCCGCAGCCCAACATGGAGATCTCCATCGTCGACGACGACGGACGGAGACTCCCCACGGGAACCGTCGGAGAGGTGGCCGCCCGCAGCCACGGCACGATGAGCGGCATCTGGGGTGATCCGCAGGGCACCGCATCTCGCACGCTCGACGACGGCAGCATCCGGACTCGAGACGTCGGCTTCCTCGACGAGGAGGGATATCTGCATCTCGTCGACCGCAAGGACGACATGATCGTGTCCGGGGGCTACAACATCTGGCCGGCCGAGCTCGAACAGGCACTGGTCGAGCACCCAGCCGTGCGCGAGGCGTGCGTTGTCGGGGTACCGGACGAACGGTGGGGCGAGACCCCACTCGCCGCCGTGGTGCTCGTCCAGAACATGCCTCGTCCGACGACCGAGGAGCTGATCATGTTCGTCCGCGATCGGGTGGGCGGCTACAAGAAACCCTCGTACGTCGAGTTCGTCCGCGACCTGCCGCGCACGGGGACGGGAAAGGTGCTGCGACGCCTGCTCCGCGACCAGCACGTGCCACGTGAGGCCGGCAGCATCGTCGGCTCCTGACTGGTGGCGTCGTGAGGCCCGGTCCTGTCCGAGCCGCCCCACCCCCCACCCGTGAGCCCGATCGATCGTTCGTTCATCTCGACGTCGACGAGCCAGAAGACGTCACTGGACCAATGGTCGACCTCCGCGACCCTGGCACCGCACGGACGGTCAGTCGGGCGGCCAGGCGGCCCATCAGCATCGACTCCGGCACCGCTGGATCCTGATGGACCGCTCCACCGCCGGGACGCCGGCGTCGCCGAGCGACCGCGGCCGCCCTCCGTCCGGCTCTCCAAGAGCGGGACAGAGGGCGGCCGTCACCGGGTCATCGGCCGACAGGGCGTCTGTATGCTGCAGCGCTCACGAGCAGATCTCGTGCGTCGGCGGAGTGGGAGCACCTTCCAGCTGACCATAGATATCCAGGTAGGCCCGGGAAGAGGCCTGCGGATCGTCCAGCGAGGACGCATCGGCGATCCATCCGTCGAGCAGCTCCTGGCGAGTCCCCTCGACCCACTGGTCGACCACCGCAGTCTGCTCGATCTCGCTGATAGTGGCCCCCTCGTCCACCGCCGTCTCGCAGTAGCCCTCCAGGGAGGGGAGGATGTGATCGTCGACGATCGCGGAGCCCACCTCGGCCGCCGCGTCGGTCATGGCCTCCTGCGCCTCGGGCGACAAGCTTTCCCACGTGTTCTCGTTGATCATGAAAGCCGACATCACGTAGAGGCCGACGTACTCTCCGATGTCGTACACGTACGGCGCGACCTCGTGGAGCCGCAGGTCCACGATCGACTCGATGGGCAGCACCGCGCCGGAGACCACTCCACGTTCGATGGACTCATAGCTCTCGCCCGCGCCCAGACTCACCGCGTTCCCGCCGAAGGCCTCCACGGCTGATGCCATGGACCCTGCGGCGCGCAAGGAGAGTCCGCTGAGGTCGTCGAAGGAGTCGATGGGCTCCTTCAGCGCCACGACGGGTGGGGTGCTCGGCACGTAGAACAGGGAGCGCACTCCACGCCCCTCCAGCTCGGCGCTGTAGGCGTCGTCGTCGGCCTGCAGCTGGTTGTGAGCGTCCGCGGCGGCCTGGATGTCCGTGGCTTGGAAGGGCAACGACGAGACGTTGACCAGACTCAGCTCTGGGGAGTTGAGCGCCGCCATGTACCCGATGTCCACGGTGCCGTTGCTGACGCAGTCCAGACCCTCGGGAATCGCGCAGATGGCCCCTTCGTAGGTGTGCTCGAACTCCACCTCGCCGCCCGTGCGCTCAGTCACCGCATCGGCGAACTCGACGAAGGCCAGACTGAGGGGGTGGTCCGCCGAGCCACCGTGATTCACGCTGAGCGTCACGGAGTCGTCGGCGGCGACACCTCCGCATGCGCTGACGACCAGGGCCGTGGCGACGATTAGCCCGCCCGCGGAACGACGCGACCGTGTGCGGCGGTGTGGATTCATGGGGTCTCCTTCAAAGCGGCGCGCCGGACTACTCCGTCGCGGACTGACCAAGCGGGCGGACCACGCATGTGTGGCCGCATCACAGCGGTCGGGATGTGAGGTGTGTCATACGATTGTATCTCTAAATCTAATTTAGAATCAATACTTTCTCGAAGTCTCCACTCGACCGCGACACATCACCTCTCACGGCGGGTCGACGTCAAGCACCAGCCGACGGCTTCTGGCTCGAGAGACGCACACCAACATCGCACCCTGTTGATGGTCCATCGGCGTCAAGAGATCGTCGCGATGATCGGGCTCCCCCTCGAGCACGGTGGTCTCACAGCTCCCGCAGATCCCTTCCTGACAGGAGTAGAAGATGTCGACGCCGGCATCGATCAGTGCGGTGAGGATCGGCTGGTCACCCGGTACGTCGATGACCGGTCCGCCGCAGCCGAGCTGGACCTCCACCACCCCGTCCTCGGGTTGCTCAGCCGGGCCGGGCCCGGCAGCCCGGTCACCCGACGCCTCGCTCGCCTCGGAGTCCGGCCTCGAGCCAAACCTCTCCACGACCAGGCTGTCGACAGGCCACCGGTCCGCGCACGTGGACTCCACCGCCGCCAGGAGACCCTCGGGCCCGCAGCAGTAGACCAACGTCTCAGACTCGGCCTTCGACAGCAGTCCCTCGACGTCGATCAGCCCGTCCACGTCTTCGGTGACGATGCGCACCTGGTCGCCGTGACGTTCCAACAGAGGATCGACGAACGCCATGCTGGTGCGGGAGCGTCCGCCGTAGACGAGCGTCCAGTCCGCACCACGTGCGGCCGCCATCTCGATCATCGGCAGCAGGGGCGTGATGCCGATCCCACCCGCGACGAACAGGTACCGACCCGACTCGCGGAGCTCGAAATCGTTGCGCGGCGCGGAGATGCGAAGGTGCGCACCCGCCTTCAGTCGGTGCACGCCGGTGGATCCGCCCCGGCCGTCGCGTGAGTGGAGCACGGCGATCTCGTAGGCGTCGGTGTCACCACTGGCACCACACAGCGAGTACTGGCGGACCAGGCCTGGCTGGATCTCGACGTCGATGTGCGCTCCGGGCGACCACGGTTCCAACGAGTGTGGGCCGGTCGGCTCGAGCACGAGGTGAACGACGTCATCGGCGACGCGGTGGACCGCGACCACCTGCACGTCCTGCCTGGTCACACTCATTCTTGGCTTCCCTCTACACGTGGGGTCTCGGTCATGGACGCAGCGATCTATCCGGGCATGTGCTTGCCACCAGAGACGCTGACGACCTGACCAGTGAGCTGTCGTGAGAGCCGCTCACTGGCGAAGAACAGCACCGAACCCGCGACGTCCTCAGGCGTCGACAAACGACGGAGAGGGACGGCCGCGCGGATGTGCTCCCGTCCCGTCTCATCGATGACGTCCTGCTCCCCGACGGCCCAGAGGCTGTCCTTGCCGACGGACTCCGGGCCTGGGGGGATCACCAGCCCCGGGGCGACGACGTTGAACCGGATGCCTTTGCGTCCGTACTCCAGCGCGAGGGCCTTCATAAGGGCAACAACTCCGGCCTTCGCCGCTCCGTAGACCGACGTGCGCAACTCGCCGAAGGCCGCATCAGAGGCGACGGAGACGACGGAGCCGCCGCGCCCGCTGCCCTCCATCAGCGGCAGGACGGCGCGCGTGGCATAGGTGGCCGACATCAGGTTGACGCGCACCGCCTTGTCCATGTCCTCGGCCGTCACCGAGGCGAACCATGCGGGTCGGTTCCACCCGACGTTGTTGACCAGGACGTCGATGCTCCCACGCTCTGCCACCGTTGCGGCGACAGCCGCGTCGACGGCATCGGGTTCGGTGGCGTCGCAACGGACGACCGACACGTCGCCTCCGCCGCGTCGCGCCACGTCCGCCGTGCGCTCCGCCTGCTCGACGTCGATGTCCCAGATCGTCACACGCGCACCCTCCGCCGCCGCGGACAGCACGATCGCCCGACCGATGTTGGAGGCACCTCCGGTGACGACGACCGAGGCCTCCGCCAGTCCCAGCCCGGGGCCGGCGGCCTGCTCAGTCACCGGTCGACCACTCGACGAACGGCTCGTCGCGATCGCGCAGGGCGCGGGTGAGCCCCGCCTCGTCAACGCGGTCCCAGAAGGCGCCCGCGGCGTCGGTGCGGTGGGCGATCGCGTCGAACTCGACGCCGATGCCGCGGACCGCACGATGACCGACGATCATGTCGGCCCGTAGCAGCGACCGCTTGATGAGCAGCAGGTTGTCCAACGGCATGGCCCTCAACGACGCCAGCACCTCCTCGACCGCCGCATCGAGATCCTCCGCTGGGACGGCTCGCGTGATCCAACCGCGGCCTCGGGCCTCGCGCCCCGACACCGAATTCCCCGTGAGGAGCATCTCGCGGGAGTCACGGTGCCCCATGGTCTGCGGGAACAGCATGAACGGTGGGACGCCGAGCGCCCTCAGCGGAGGGTGTCCGAACCGCGCGTCGTCGGTAGAGATCACGAAGTCGCAGGACAGGGCAAGCTCCAGGCCACCGGCCAGGGCGAACCCGTGCACCTTGGCGACGGTCGGCTTGGGGAAGCTGAAGATTCGCTCCCACCGGTCGTTGTTGCGCTGCAGACGCGCCCAGTCCTGCAGCATCGTCTGGTGCTTGATGTTGATGGCACCGGTCGGCGCGAGGTCGTAGCCGCTGCTGAACCCCTTCCCCCTGCCCTCGAAGACGAGAGCATGGATGTCAGGGTCCGCCGCGGCATCGTCGAGAGCCTGATCGAGCAACTCGAGGGCCTCGCCGTTCAACGCGTTGGACCGCTCGGGCCGATCGATCCGGAAGTAGGCGATCGAGTCCGAGGTCTCGTAGCTGGCAGGTGCGTTCATGAGGTGACCCCCTCCATGGGGCGAGCATGCTGGTCGGGCCGGTTCGCTTGATGTCGATCGAACTCGACGTACTCGTCGTCCGCGGCGTTCCGGCACCGACGGCGGTAGTACTTGTAGCTGCCCACCGAGAACAGCGGCCGGCGCTGCTTGCCGGGGATGTTGGCACCGGTCCACCACGAGTCGGTCCCGGGAATGACGGTCTGGTCGACCTGTGCCACGATCTCCGCTCCCCAGGCGGCCTCCGCCTCGGCGTGCGGGTCCATCGCGTCGATACCCTGGCGCCGCATGAACCCGATGCAGTCGGCAATCCATTCGACGTGGAACTCCATGTTCACGGCGTGGTTGCCGAACGTCGATCCCGGCCCCGTGATGGTGAACAGGTTCGGGAACCCGTGCTGCATCAGGCCGAGGTAGTTGCTCGGGCCGTCGTCCCACTTCTCCGACAGGCTCACCCCACCGATGCCGCGTAGGTCGAGCTTGAGGTACGGCCCCGTCACCGCGTCGAAGCCGGTGGCGAAGACGATGACGTCCACCGGGTAATCTCCCGCCTCGGTGCGCAGGCCACGCTCGGTCGCCCCGACCATCGGCTCCTCGCGCAGGTCGAGCAGGGTCACGTTGTCCCGACCGAACGTCTCGAAGTACTCCGTGTCGACGATGGGACGTCGCGCTCCGAACGGATAGTGCGTCGGGGTCAACCTGGCGGCGAGCTCCGGGTCGTCGATCCGCTCGCCGATCTTGGTCCGCACGAACTCGGCCACGCGCTCGTTCGACCGGTGGTCGGTGAGCAGGTCGCGATAGGAGCCGAAGACGAACTTCAGGCCACCTTCGGCCCAGAGCGCCTCGAGAGTTTCTCGCAGTCCCTCATCGCTCTCGTCGAGCGCTGAGCGACCGTTGTGCTCCCAGGGGAATCCACCGGCCGAGCGTCGCGCGACACTCCAGATGTCGTCGTAGCGAGCCTGGATGTCGTCGAACATGGCGTCGTCGATGGTGGCGTGACGGGCAGGCACGGTGTACTGGGGAGATCGCTGCACGACGTAGACGTGCTTCGCCTCCTTGGCGATGACGGGGATGGTCTGCACACCCGTGGAACCGGTGCCGACCACCGCGACCCGCTTGCCGGAAAGGTCCACGCCGTCGGCCGGCCAGGCCCCGGTGTGGTGCCACTCGCCGGAGAACTGCTCGAGGCCCGGGAGCGCCGGTGTGTACGGCGCCGCCGAGAGCGTGCCCATGGCCGAGACCAGGTACCGGCACTCGTAGACGTCACCTCCGTCGGTGAGCACCCGCCACCGAGCCCGCGCCTCGTCGTAGCTCGCAGCCACCACCCGAGTGCCGAACACGATGTCCTTGCGGAGGTCGAAGCGGTCGCTCACGTGCTCGAAGTACGTGAGCAGCTCCGCCTGGTCCGGGTACCGGGACGTCCATCGCCAGCTCTTCAGCAGCTCCTCGGAGAAGGAGTAGCAGTACACCCAGCTCTCGGTGTCGCACCGAGCCCCCGGGTAGCGATTGGTGTTCCAGGTACCGCCGACCCCCTGGGTGGCCTCCAGGATCCGCACGTCGAGCCCCTCGTAGTCACGCAACCGGTGGAGCGCGTACAGGCCGGAGAAGCCGGCTCCGATCACCACGGCGTCGATCTCGGTCGCGATGGGGGTGTCGTCAGATGTCATCGAGGGTTCTCCCGGAGGGTCGAGGGATGTCAGGCGGCGACTCATGTGGTCATCGCGTCGTCGAGCCACTCGTGGTAAGCAATCAACCCGGGCTCGTTGCGTCCGAACGTGAACTGCCCGATGCCGCCGGCCATGAGGGCGCGCTGGGTTTGCACGACCTGGGGGAAGTCCTCCTCGTCGGTGACCGCCATCAGCACCTCGATGCTGCGACGCAGGTACCGCTCTGTGCGCTCGTCGATGTCGCTGCCGTAGGAGTAGATGCTCGTGCGCACGAGCGCCTCGTCCGGACCGGCGCCAGGACAGACCTGCCAGGTCTCGATGTGGTCGATCTGGTGGGAGACGATCACGTTCGGGTAGAGGATGTACTGCAGGGTCGCGTGAGGACTGAAACGCCGCTCGTTGCTCGGCTTGTCCTGCTCCTCGAAGATCGAGTTGCGGATGCCGACGACCAGACCCACCGGGCCCAGATCCTCGGTGATTCCCGGTGCCGACAGTTGCCGCGTCGCCAGAGTGTCCCGGTGCAGGGAGAACACGTGGTAGGACTCCAGGAAGGTGTCGATGACCAGCTTCCAGTTGAGTCCGATCGTCCGGGTGTGGGACTCGACCAGCCGGCAGTCCTTCAGGTTCAAGTCACGAAGATCATCATCGGCGGCTCCGAAGATCTTCGTCGGATCGAAACCCTCCCCCGCGTCGGACCCGGCGTCGGCCGGGGTCACGAAGACCGCTCCATGTCGCTCGAACACGTCGAGGTGCCGCATGGAGAGCGCGTCCCGATCGCAGTCCTTGAACCCCTCGCGGGCCAGGGGCTGACCCATGAGACGCCCGTAGATGTCGTAGGTCCAGGCGTGGAAGGGGCAGGAGACGCCACGACCCTGGACCGTGCCCCGCTCCTCGGTGTAGATCCGCGCCCCCCGGTGTGAGCACATGTTGACCATCGCCCTCAGGTGCTCGTCCTCGCCGCGCAGCACCACGACCGGCAGGCCATCGAGCTCCGCGGTCACGTAGGCCCCGGGTTCGGCCAGCTCGCCACTGAGGCAGAACAGCAGTGGTCGACCGCGGAAGAGCGTGCGCCGCTCGTCAGCCAGATACCCCGGGTCCGTGTAGACGGAGGTGACCTGCGTCCGTGGTTTCGCCGCCATGGACGTCCCCTTTGTCTCCAACAGCCGGAAGAACTCGTCCGACAGCTCGACCTCGCGCTCGGTGCGCATCACTGACCTCCTGTTTTTGAATCTGCATTAGATTCTGTGGTCGCATTCTTGGCCCCGACATGGACCCGAGTGCGACCCGTCAATATTTGAGTTTAAGATAGATTAAAGTCGCTGAGGAAGCAAGCGCGCCACGACCTGACACGGAGGAACTCGATGACTGGACCCCTCGCTGGACTACGCGTGCTCGAGATGGCCGGCTTGGGTCCCACTCCGCACGCTGCGATGATGCTGGCCGATCTCGGCGCCGACGTGATCCGGATCGAGCGACCCGAGCGGCCTGCAAACGCCGCCACGGACCTCGTGCTCCGCCACCGAAAGCACGTCGCCGCCGACCTCAAGTCCGAGACCGACGTGGGCCGACTGCTGGACCTCGTCGAGCAAGCCGACGTGTTCCTGGAGGGATTCCGGCCCGGTGTCGCCGAGCGACTGGGCATCGGCCCGTCGCCGTGCCGCGCACGCAATCCACGGCTCGTCTACGTCCGCGTCACCGGCTGGGGCCAGGACGGTCCGATGGCTCACAAGGCCGGACACGACATCAACTACATCGCGTCCTCCGGGCTCCTGGCGGCCTTCGGTCGGGCCGGATCACCACCCGCACCCCCGTTGAACGTCGTCGGCGACTACGGGGGAGGCTCGATGCTGGCCTTGACGGGTGTGCTCGCCGCGCTCTGGCACATGAAGCAGACCGGTGAGGGACAAGTGGTCGACGTCGCGATGCTCGACGGAGCGATCCTGCAGAGTCAGTTGTTCTGGAGCATGGACGCCCGGGGAGAGTGGACCGACCTTCCCGGCACCAACCTGCTCAACGGCGGGCATCCGTACTACGACACGTACCGCTGCGCCGACGAGGAGTTCATGGCTGTCGGAGCCGTCGAGCCACAGTTCTACGCACAGCTCCTGGAGGGCCTGGATCTCGATCCAGATGCCTACCCACAGGATGCTGCGGAGCGGTACCCCCAGTACCGCGCTGACTTTGCCAGGATCTTCGCCACCCGGACCCAGGCCGAGTGGGCCGAGCGCTTCTCCATGCTGGACGCCTGCGTCAGCCCGGTCCGACGGCTCTCACAGACACCCTCGGATCCGCAGGTCGCGGCACGTGCGTCGACACCGCTGGTCGATGGCCTCACCCACGCAGCACCTGCACCCCGCTTCAGCAGCACTCCCGCTCGACCACCGGCACCACCGACCGCCCAGCGGATCGACATCGATGAGCTGGGCCGACACTGGGCACCCGGCCCCCGGAGGCCGTAGGGGGAGCATGGACTCGAAGCGGGGCGTCAGCCCCTCAGCCCGTGGAGCACGAACGCCTGAGCGTTGGCGATCACACCTTCCAGGCTTCCCACCTTCGGGTCCCACCACTCGGGTACCCAGTTCAGCGCTCCGAGGGCGAAGAGTCGGGCCGAACTGGTGTCCAGCTGTTCGTTGATCTGGCCGGCGTCGACAGCCGCCGCGATCAGCTGGCGCCACAGCTCGCCGTACTTGCGCTGCTCCACCAGCTGACGGGCACGAATCTCCGGCGGCAGGTGCCCCGAGGTGCGGATGGCCGCCGAGGCGTGATGGGAGTCGCGAAGGGTCACCTCGAGCTGTGCCCGCACCGCGAGGCTGATGCGCTCGATGGGTTCCAGGTCGTCGCCGGCCTCGAGCACCTCGGTGACGTGATCGAAGACGCGTTTCTGCCCGATGGTGACGACCTCCTCGATCAGCTCCTCTCGTGACTTGAAGTAGTAGTACAGCGCGGGAGCTTGGATCTCGGCGATCGCGGCCACGTCGGACAGTCGACAGCTGGCGTAGCCGCGCTCCTTCAGGACGATGGCCGCCGCCTCCAGGATGCGTGCGCGGGTCCGACTCGACTTGCTGTTCTCGTCGCCTCCGGAGTCGACCGACGCCCTCAGTTCCCGTGTGGTCTTCTTGGCCTTCGGCATGTATTCGAGCCTATCCTAGATTCAAAGAGGCCCCCTTTCACCTGGGACCCTCGGCAAGGATGTGGACCGAGCTCACGAGTGCAACCCCGGGCATCGACCCTGCGAGACCAGGCCTGGTTCGGGCGGGGGGCCGACGCCAGTTCCCAACTATCGAGCGGAGGCGAAGAACGCCTTGGCGGCGGCGACGTCGCTGGATGCGGCTCGCCGGACGGCACCCCAGCCCGGACGTCGGCCGTGCTCCGCCGCCGCGCGGGCGTACTCGATCGCCGCCGACACGACGTCACCGGCGGGCACCACCTGGTGGGCCAGACCGAGATCCAAGGCCTCGACCGCACCCACGCTCCGCCCGGTGATGAGCAGCTCAGCAGCTGCGCTGCGCCCCATGATCTGGGAGAGGTACCAAGCGGCCCCGTGTTCTGCCACCAACCCCATCCGCGCGAACACGGTGGTCAGGGCGGCGTCCGCGGCGAGGATACGGACGTCGCACATCAACGCGTGGATGAGGCCTAGTCCGGCCGCCGTCCCGTTGACGGCGGCCACCAACGGTTTGGGGAACTCGAGAGTACGAAGTACTGAGGCCGGACTGAGCTCCGAGGCAGGCTCCTCGCCTCGTCGAAGGCTGTCGAGGAGCGACAGGTCCGCCCCCGCGCAGAAGTGCCGACCCTCCCCGGTGACGACGACCACGGCGATCTCCGGGTCGTCCGCACACCCGCTCAGGGCACGGGTGTAGCCCAGCTGAAGCTCGAGCGTCCACGCGTTGGCAGTCGCCGGAGCATTGAACCGAACCACGGCGACCGAGCCCTCTCGGGTCACCGTCACCGGAGTCGATGTGCCCTCCGGTTCGCCCCCCTGGTCAGGCACGTTCGAGGATCGTGGCGTTGGACTGCCCGCCGCCCTCGCACATCGTCTGCAGTCCGTACCGCGTCCCATCGGCCTGCATCCGATGGACCATCGTGGTCATCAGACGCGCCCCCGAGGCACCCAAGGGATGTCCGAGAGCGATCGCACCGCCCTGCGGGTTGACCAACGCGGGGTCTGCGCCGATCTCCTGCAACCACGCCAGCAGCGGAGCGGCAAATGCCTCGTTGAACTCAAAGGTCCCGATGTCGGACAGACTCAGTCCGGACCTCTTGAGCGCCTTCTCCGTGGCCGGGATGGGGGCAGTCAGCATCATGATCGGGTCATCGCCGGCCAACGCCGCCGTGTGCACCACGGCGAGCGGCCTGAGTCCCAGCTCTTCAGCCTTCTCCTGCGTCGTCATCAGCAGGGCTGCCGCGCCGTCGGAGATCTGCGATGCGTTGCCGGCAGCAATGAGGCCGTCAGCTCCGAAGGCCGGCGCGATAGCGCCCATCTTCTCGAGGGAGCCACCGCGACGTACCCCTTCGTCCTGAGCGAAGACCGAGCCGTCGGGCAAGGTGATCGGGACGATCTGGTCGTCGAAGTCTCCACGATCCTGCGCGGCAGCAGCCAGCTCGTGCGAGCGGAGACCGAGCTCGTCCATCTGCCTGCGCGTGAAGCCCCACGTGCGAGCGATGAGCTCGGCCCCGTCACCTTGGAAGGGCACGGAGCCGAAACGCTCCGTGAAAGCCGGGCCGAAGGCGTCACGATCACCCATCGGCGAACCCATCGGCACCCACGACATGGACTCGGTTCCGCCTGCGACGACGACGTCGTAGTGGCCGGCCACGAGCCCCGCCGCGGCGAAGTGGACAGCTTGCTGCGAGGAGCCGCACTGACGGTCGACCGTCACACCGGTCACCGAGAGGGGCCATCCGGCAGCCAGCACGGCAGTGCGAGCGATGTCCCCAGCCTGCTCGTGGACCTGACTGACACACCCCCACACCACGTCGTCAATGTTCTCCGGCTCGATCCCGACCTCACGGGCGAGTCCGTTCAGCACCTGCGCGGTCAGGTCCACGGGATGCAGACCCGACAGGGCGCCCCCCCGGCGACCGATCGGGCTGCGCACAGCACCGACGATGACGGCCTTGGTCATGGTTCACTCCTTGGTTGGGGCGCACCGAGCCGGTGCTGCCGTGGTGTTCTCGGTGGGTCAATCAATCTTGGAACAGGCCATCCACGGGACGGTCCCGCTCAGATCGAACGTGAGACGTCACGCCAGTAGGGCTCTCTGAGCTGGCGTCGCATCACCTTCCCGCTCTCCTGACGCGGCAGCTCCTGATGGAAGTCGACGATCTTGGGAACCTTGTGTGATGCGAGGCGTTCTCGAACATAGTCACGAAGCGTCTCTCCCTCGAGCTGTTCGCCGTCGAGCAGGGCAACGGCGAGGACGACCTTCTCGCCGAGGTCCGGATCGGGTGCTCCGAACACGGCACAGTCGGCAACCCTGGGGTGAGTGATCACGACGGCCTCGATCTCGGCAGGGTAGACGTTCACCCCGCCGGAGATGATCATGTCGTTCTTGCGGTCACACAGGAAGAGGAAGCCGTCCTCGTCGACGAAGCCGACATCGCCGACGCTGACCAGGCCGTCACCGTAGGTCTGCTTCTCACGACCGATGTACTCCCAGTCGGGTGCGAGCCGGTTCAGCGCGAACACCTCGCCGACCTCGCCCGGCGGCACCGCCTTGCCGTCCGGTCCCACGATCTCGACGGTAGTCTCGGGCAGCGGCCGACCGACCGTCCCCGGTTTCTTGAGCCAGTCGACGGAATCGACGTAGAAGGTCACCCCGACCTCCGTCGCTCCGTACAGCTCGTGCACGATCGGTCCCCACCAGTCGATCATCGCCTGCTTGATGTCGGGGGCGCATGGCGAACCGGTGTGGATCACGGTTCTCAGGCTCGAGGTGTCGTATCTACGCCGGACCTTCTCAGGCAGCTTGAGGATCCGAACGAACATCGTCGGCACGAGTGAGAGCTCGGTGATCTGGTACCGCTCGATCTGTGCGAGGGTGAGCTCGGGATCGAACCTTTTCTGCATCACCAAAAGGTCGGCCAGCTCGAGCCCGAGCTTGGACGCCGTGTCCGGCAGCGAGTGGTAGAGCGGGCCGAGCACGAGAGCCCGCGATCCCTCGCCGATCCCGAACACCCGTGACATCTCGTTGAGATTGCGAGCTCCGCGGTCGTCGGTGAACGGGAGGCGACGGACGCCCTTGGGTTTGCCCGTCGTCCCCGAGGTGTAGATGATCGCCTCGGTCGATGCCTGTGGTCCGGCCTCGAGGGACGGGCTCTCAGCGATGAAGTCCGACCACGGACGTGCCCCCGCGACCTCCGAGAGCACTTGCTCGGCCAGAGGATCCGGACTCGCTGCGTGACCCTCGCTCGGGACCACCAGGATCGGGACCTCGGGCAGGATGTCGCGAACATTCCACAGGAGGTCCGCGTGGCCCACGATCACCGAGGGTCGTGAGTCCGAGATGATGTAGTCGACCTCGGAGGACCTGCTGCGATAGTTGAGCAGCACCACGTGCGCTCCCAGGTACCGCACAGCACGTCCGGCCACAAGATAGGACAGGTCGTTGCGTAGCAGGAGGGCGACGGTGTCCCGCTCCGAGACGCCCAGAGAGTCCAGCCCACCGGCGAGACGTGCCGCCTGGCCCAAGACCTCCTCCCGTGACACCTGCTCATCGCCCAGGATGATCGTGCCGGGACTCATAGTCGTCTCCTTCTCCTCAGTAGCTGTTCCCCGACCGTCGACTGCCATGGCCCTCACCTCTCGACGGGCTCGAAGAAGAACAGGAAGATGAGGTCCGCGACCAGAGCCGGGCGCTCGGACCCCTCGAGATCCAAGGTCGCCGCCAAGACCACCCGGACGCCCAGGCCCTGCGGCGACGCGTCCTTCACGCTGGCCCGTAGGCGCACTCGTGACCCCGACGGAACCGGTGCGAGGAAGCGCAGACCGTCTGCTCCGTAGTTGAGTCCGCTGATCGCGTCCACACACAACAGATCGTCGACGAGGCGCGGAAGCAGTGAGAGCGTCAGGTAACCATGAGCGATGGTGGTGCCCCCGAGGGCCTCACGCCGGGCGCGCTCGACGTCGGTGTGGATCCACTGGTGGTCGCCGGTCGTGTCGGCGAAGGCATCGATCAGCTTCTGCTCGATCGCGATCCAACCCGTCTCCCCCAGATCGCGACCCACCATCGCGGTGAGAGCCGCGGCATCGTCGATCTTCACCACGTCATGCCTCCCACCGGCCGATGCTGCGCAGCCGCTCCTCGACTCGCGCGGCGGTTCCCGGTGTCGTGGGGCGAGCGCCGTCGAGGTCCTGGACGGCATCGAAGACCTCCGCGAAGGCGTCAGGAGTGACGTCCTCGCGAGGATCGAACTGCACCCCCTCGCTCTCCACGTAGTGGATCCGTGAGTACCCGCCCGCGAAGGCCTGGATGATCTGCCCAGTCACATCACAGGTCTCACTCGCGAGATAGGCCACGACCGGGGACACCAGCTCAGGCTTGAGGTACTGGTCGAGCGCCGGAGGGTTCAGTCCGTCGGTCATGCGCGTGGAGGCGCCCGGGGAGACCGAGTTGACGAGGATGCCGTGACGACGCCCCTCGATCGCCAGTGCGTTCATGAGCCCCACGACGCCGAGCTTGCCGGCGGCGTAGGCGGACTGGCCGAAGTTCCCCGAGGTACCGGCCAGCGAGGTCGTGAAGACGACCCGGCCCGCCCCCGAGTCCATCAAATGGGGCCAGGCGGCGTGCGTGACGTTGGCGCTTCCCAGGAGATGGACCTCAACGACAGCGCGAAAGTCGTCCAGAGTGCTCTTCGCGAACGTCCGGTCGCGCAGGATCCCGGCATTGTTCACGACGACGTCCAAGCGACCGAACTCGGCCACGGCCGCCTCGACGATCCGTACCGCCTGCGACGGGTCGGAGACGTCGGCATAGTTCGGTGCGGCGATTCCGCCGGCTGCGCGGATCTCGGCCACGACCGCGTCGGCCGGCCCGTGGTCGCCCTCCGCTCCCGATACCGGCCCTCCGTAGTCGTTGACCAGCACGGAAGCGCCACGGGCCGCGAGCAGCAAAGCGTGCGATCGACCGAGCCCGTTGCCGGCACCGGTGATCACCGCGGCCCGTCCTGTCAGATCAATCGTCATCAGCTCTTGTTCCTTCGATCATGGCGCAGGGACACCGTGGACAACATTCTCTAATTTACTATAGAATAAATTCAAGAGGAATGCCAGGTCCCAGCCTATTCTTCGACCTCGAGCCGATGGCCGCGGTCGGCGGGCGCGAACGCCAACGGGGCGAACCTCGGCGGACGCCGCTCGAGGTAGCTGGCCACTCCCTCCGCGAAGTCGGCCCCCGCGAGCGACTCGGCGACGAATGTGCGCGAAGCCTCTTCCACCTCCGAGACCGACATCGTCGCCTGCGCCGTGACCTGATGCTTGATCACATTGACCGACGCTGGACTCGACATCGACGCCACGTCGCGGGCGTAGGCGACGGCAGAGTCGAGCATCGCGCCAGGATCGCCGACCCGATGCACCAAACGCAGACGCTGCGCCTCCTCGGCGTCGACCTCGCGCGCCGAGAGCATCAGGTCGAGGGCGGTCCCGCGTCCCGCCACCTGCGTGAGGAGCCATGCCATGCCAGCTTCGGCGACGTCGCCGCAACCCCGCGGTGCCGTCGAGAAGACCGTGTCGGACGCGGCGAACCGTACATCCGCCAGCAGGGCCTGCAAGAAGCCGATACCTGCGGCGGCACCGCTGATTGCGGCGATCAGCGGCTTGGCGAAGTGGACAGGCTCCAACAGGAACGCCCCGGCCCACGCCGGGTCTCCGGAGATGGCCTCCCGCAGCTCCGGCGTGCCACCGCGACAGAAGGTGTCCCCGGCCCCCATCAGGACAACCGCCCGCACCGCGGGGTCGGCCTCCAGCTCGCGCAGTGCCGCCAGGTACGCCTCCCCCAGCTCCATCGACCAGGCGTTCTCAGCATCAGGACCACGGAGCGTGAGCAGCGCCACGCCGGCGTCGTCGACGGACCGGGACACCATCGCTCTCAATGGGGCCTCCTGCCCGCCGCGATCCACCGGCCTCACAGCGACTCCCCGGGCTCGGCCGCTGCCCCGTCAACAAGGCCGGTGAGGTGCCGACGATCGGACGGCTCGAGGTAGTCCGGATTCCAGCTGCCAAGCTTCCCGGCGACGTCGGCGAGCAGAACATCCACGACCTCAGCACGGCGCCCCTCGAGCACACCGCGCCGGATCGCGTTCGCGAGCTCCGATTCGTCTGCGACGCCGAATCCGGCCAAGCGCTCTCGATGACGCGCCGCGAGGGCGGGCCCCGCGGTCAGCTCGCGCTCGACGGTCCCGGCGACGTTCGCCGCGACGCGGCCCATGTAGCTCAGCCGGTCATCGGCACTGGACCTCACCTCGTCCTCGAGGAAGCGACGCAACGCCTGGACCAGCTCGATCGTGGTTGGTACTCCGCGCGCCATCACGCCGCCTCCGCCAGCTCACGCAGGTGCAACAGGACGTCGTACTCCTGCTCCCACACACGTCGACCGATGGCCGCGAGCTCGACGGACTGTTCCGCGCCGGAGAGGAAACGCCAAGCCTGGGACATGCAGCCGACACCCCAGCGAACGCAGCTGTAGAGCTCCCACCAACGGACCGCCGACGGATCGACCTCGACACCGGCGACTCGTTCGTACCCCCTGAACAGGTCGGCGTAGTCTCCGAAGCCGCCCACCGGCTTGTCGAAGACGCGGAACCGCCACGCGCGCGCACACAGGTACCCCAGATCTTCCATGGGGTCTCCGCGGTGGACGACCTCCCAGTCCAGAACCGCACGGATGTCCTCGGGCCCCACCAGTAGGTTCCCGTTTCGGAAGTCACCATGCACGACGGCGTCGTTCGTGTGCGAGGGGCGATTCTCCTCGAGCCAGCGCATGGCCAGCTCGAACGCCGGACTCGAGTTCGAGTATCGATCGAGATCCTCGCGCAGCGATTGCAGCGAGTCCGCGGACTTCAGTCCATCGATCTCCGTCGGGTCGACTGCGTGAATCCCGGCGAGGATCTCACCGCAGCGTTCAGCCAGACGAGGACGCAGGCGACCGTACTCGGGATTGCGCAGGATACGACGCGGGCGAGTCTCGCCGTCGACGTGAGTCATCACCATGAATGGAGTGCCGAGGAGGTCCGAGCTGTCGCTGTGCAGGACGACTCTCGGCACCGGGACGCCACGCCTGGCCGCCGCCTCGATCGCGGAGGCCTCCCGGGACATGTCGCCGTCTGCTCGCACAGCCGCCGGCGGATCGCGGCGCAGGACGAGCCGACAGGTCTGCCCGTCGCCTTGCCGAACGTCGAACGCCCAGGTCTCTCGGCTCGCGCCGCCGCTGAGGCGCTGCAGGCCGTCGATCACGATCGTCGGGTCATCCAAAGGGTCGACGAGCACGCTGCGCAGGGCCTCGCCCAGACCGTCGCCGTCCGTGAGCCCAACGCGCTGCTCGACCTCCTGCGCGACCTCGTGCCGGAGCCTCGCCTGACTGCCTGGCGCCACATGTCCTCCTCTAGATCTGCGACCACCGGGGCGAGCCCCCGTCCTCGATGCCATGCGGGCCCACCGGCGCCGATCCGGCCGGAGACGACTTCGCCTTCGACAACCCCATACTCACGTACGCTGAGGGTCACTCGGGCGGGCCCGGAGCCGAGGGTGGTGGTGCTTGAGTCACCCACGTATTTAATCTAACATAAACTAAGGTCGGAGGCTTTCACCCACCAGTGGTCCGCGCTCTCCGCCGCGCCCCGCCACGATGACCCGAGGATCCCTATGAGCACCAGCTTCAAGCCGAACGACGACTACCTCCACCCGATCACCGATCACCCGGATCACAATGAGAGTGCCTACTACAGCTTCGCCGTGCACGACGGGTTGACCGGCTGGGTGCGGATCGGCAACCGTGTCAACGACGGGTTTGCCGAGGTCACCATCTGCCTCTACCTCCCCGACGGCAGCATCGGCTTCTGGTGGGACCGCGCCGACATCCGCGACCCCCTGCTCCACGACGCCGGAGGGCTGACCTTCGAGGTGATCGAACCGTTCCAGCACCACCGCGTCACCTACCGCGGCCCGGTAGCCATCTTCACCGACTACCGTGTCCTGGAGAACCCGAGAGCCGCCTTCAGCGAGGCGGAGCGCCGCGACGTCGCCATCGACCTGACCTTCCACCGGGCGTCACCGGTCTGGAGCGGCGGACCCGATGTGAAGATCCTCGACAACTTCGCCGGCGCCCACTTCGAGCAGCACATGAGCACCGCCGGAACCGCCACCGTCGGGGAGGAGGTGTTCTCACTCGACAACGGCCTGAGCCTGCGCGATCACTCGTGGGGGCCCCGGCGCTGGCAGCAGATCTCCTGGTACAGGTGGCTGACGGCTAGTTTCGCGTCCGACCTCGGCATCGCGTGCACGATGATCGGGACCGACACCGAGGGCGAGTACATCGCACACGGCTACATTCACCACGGCCCGGAGTCACCGGCGACCCAGATCGTCGGTGCGAAGGCGACCACCAGCTATGTCGACGGGTGGTACCCGGCGTCCGTGGAGTGGGTCATCAGCACCGAGGACGGCGCGACGCACGAGGTAAGCGCCGAGGTCCGGACTCCGCTCCCGCTACGCCACCGTCGAGATGGGCAGACGACCCGGATCATCGAGGGACCGACCACCTACACCTGGGAGGGGCGCCGTGGCGTGGGCATGACCGAGTACCTCGACCTCATGGTCGACGGATCGCCGATCGGACGCGATTTCGCCTGATCGCGCACGCGGCGTACCGGCACCGACCGTCACACGCCCTGCTCCGACCGTCCAGGTAGCTGGAGCAGGGCGTGACGGTCGAACAGGGGTCACTCGATGACCAGTTCGCCGATCGAGCCCACACTGAGCGTCCGTCCGCGCGGCACGAAGGTCGTCGACATCTCCTCGCGCACGATGGCGGGACCGACGAACGTGTCGCCACAGCACAGCCCAACGCGATCGTAGACGGGGCAGTCGACATCGTCGTCGTACAGATGGCGGAGCGTCGTGGTCGCGATCGGCTCCACGGCGTCGCCGACACGAGTCGGCAACGACGCGAACTCGAACTTTTCCGACGGGACCGTCACCTGCACGCGGAATGTCACCGCCTCGACCGGGAAGGACTCGAAGCGGGTGCCGTTGCGCTGCTGGTACTCGGCGTGGAAGTCCCGAATGAGCTCGTCAAGTGACGCGGCAGTCAGCTCACCGGCCGGGATGGAGACGAACGGCGTGTCCCACGACTGACCCAGGAGGCGCCCGTCGAAGCTCCGGGCGACCACGGCCCGTGCCCGATCCGCCTCCGCGAGTGGCTCGAGCAGAGCCGCCTCGAGAGTGGACAGGATCTCGTTGACCGACTCGACCGCCCCCTCACCCAGCACGGTGTAGGCACTGCGACTGTCGGAGTAGACCAGGTCGGTGCTGAGAAGTCCCAGGGCACTGAAGAGGCCGGGGTGCGGTGGGACGATCACCCGTTTGACGTGCAGGAGGTCCAGCAGCGAGGGCAGCATCATCGGACCGGCGGCGCCGTAGGCGACCAGTGAGTAGTCACTGGGGTCGACGCCCCGGGTCAGGGCGGCGTTGAAGATTCCCTCAGCGATGTTGTTGAGCCCGAGGTTCCAGGCGTCACTGACCCGGTCGGAGAGCGGGCCGGTCATTGGAAGCGACTCGAACGCGCTCACCGCGAGCTCGGGCTGCAGCCGATGTGCACCCCCGAGGAACGCATCGGAGTCCAGGAGGCCCATGAGTAGACATCCGTCAGTCGTGGTGGGCTGATCTCCGCCGGCGCCGTAACAGGCCGGCCCCGGCACAGCGCCCGCGCTGCCCGGCCCCACGGTGAGCTCGCCGAGCGTGTTGACGTCGACCAGGCTCCCTCCGCCCGCGCCGATCGTCACGATATCCGTGGACAGGGAGTTGACCAGCAGGTCGTGCTCGAACTCGAAGGTCGTCTTCAGGTAGGGACGCCCGCCGGTGACGACGCTGATGTCGCAGGACGTCCCACCGATGTCTGCGCAGAGCAGGTCCGACCAGCCGGTGACCTCCCCCAGCCGCACGGATGCCGCAGTGCCGGCCGCCGGTCCGGAGAACACGACACGGTACGGCCTCGCCATGGCCGCCTCCGCGTCGATCAAGGTCGCCGCGGAGTCGGCGTAGTTCAGCTGACCAGTGAAACCCAGGTCGACCAGACCCTTGAGCAGCCGGTCGTTGTAGTCACCGTAGATCAGCTTCATCATGACGTCGATGACGGTCGTCGACGTGCGGGCGTACTCCTTGGCCAGGGCAGAGACCTCGCTCGAGATCGAAACAGGGATCTCGCCGAGCACCTCACGCACCAGCTCGCGCACCCGGCGTTCGTGCGTGTCGTCGACGTAGGAGTGGAGCAGACAGATCGCAACCGCCTCGACATCACAGCGGCCCAGCACTTCGAGCTGCTCTCGAAGCTGCGGCTCGTCCAGCGGGATCACCGCCGCACCGGTCCGGTCGAGTCGCTCCTGCACTCCGCGACGCAGGTAGCGCGGGACCAGTGGACGCGCGGAGTCGGAGAACGAGCGTCGCCACGACGGGTCGGTCACCGCCTCAGCGGGCCGGATGATGCGGCCCTGGTCGAGTACGTCCCGATGGCCCTTGGTGTGCAGGAGCCCCACCTTGGGCAGCTGTCGGGTGATGATCGCGTTCAAGCCGTGGGTGCTGGCGTGGTTGAACACCCTCGCCCCATCCACCCCCAAGCCCGCGGCCCCGGCAAGCACCGAGGCGTGGGCGTCCTCGGACCGGCTGGGCACCTTGTTGACGACGATCTGGCCGTCACGGATCGCTACCACGTCGGTGAACGTTCCTCCCACGTCGACACCGATCATGCTCGCTTCTCCTCGATCGTCAGGGCGTTGCCTATCGGTCCGGCAGAGGAAGCGACAGTGTCCTCCAGCAGAACGTTCCAGCCCAGCCGGTTCCATGGCTCTCTCGACACGGCAGCCAGGCAGCTCTGACACTTGACCACGCGCTGCCAGCCAGTCTCGGCGACCAGGGGGTACTCGGCCAGTGCCGAGGCGCCACACTCGGGGCAGTCCCCTGCAACCTCGTCCCGCGCGACGGAGACCACCGGCGCCACCGACTTGAAGATCCACGCGTCGTCGTCTGATGTCGCCGGCCCGGCACGGAGGCTGGCGGTGGCGTCACGGTCGATGCTCAAGCCCTCGGGATCGATCTCCGGGTCGCCGAGAACCACCACGCCGTACCGGCTAGCGGCCCCCTCAGGACTGACGTAGCCATCACGGACATCAGCCAGCACCGCCTCGGGGACGCGCTGGCGCGGGTCCCCCCAGCCACCGCCACCACCGCTGACGACGCGGAACCACGCACCCTCGCCGGCAGCCCACGGGTCACCAGCCGCCCAGTGGTAGTAGCGTCCGGACGCCGACCGCCGCAACGTCTGCGGATCCATGACTCCGCAGATCGGCGCGCTGGAGGCGTGAGCGCACTCGTCGTCGAGGCGATCCCACGTCCCGGCCCCGAGCTCGAGGTTGTCCCACATCCAGGCTCCGCCCTGCACTCCCGCGCCTCCCCCGTCGGCGCCGAAGCCGTTCGGTGTCTTGAGGCTGGCCATCGTGATCTGGTGATCGGTCCCGGTCGACCAGTACGTGTCCTCAAACAGCCCAGCGCCGCCGCGATGGACTCCCGGTCCGCCCGAGTCGGTCTCGTACTCGCGACGCAGGACGACGGTGGGGATTCCGGACTCCAGCGACTCCACCTCCACGAGGAAGTAGTTCATGAGATACCCGATCTGGCCGCTGTCGGCGTCGCCGGTCCGTTCCGCACCCCAGCCGCCCACGGCTCCGAGCGCCGTGACCCACGGAACACCATCGGCACTTGTCCCCGCGACGCTGTGGATCTGCGTCGCACGAGCATCGCCAGCGAGCGCTCCGGACCCGAGCACCGGGTTGAGGGCGCGACAGATGGCCGCGAAGGCGGCCTCCATCGGCTCCCAGTACAGCATCACGGCCGCTGGTGACTCGGCGCTGACGACGCTGCCCCGCGGGAGCACGACGTCGACGTCCCTGAGCACGCTGGAACAGAACGGTGACCTGGGATCGATGAGGAACTTCAGCGCCATGCTGACGACCGTGAGCGCGTCAGGCCAGCACGCGTTGAGACTCGTCCTCCCCTGCACGGAAGTTCCACTGAAGTCAAACTCAGCCCGCCCGGCCCGCTTGCGGATCGTGACGTTCACCTGGTGCGCCTCATCGGGGTCCGCCCCGTCGCAGTCAAGATACTCCGTGCCCTCGTAGTCCCCGTCCGGCAGCGCCTCCAACGCCGTCTGCATGAGCTCGGCCGCGGCGTCGCATGCGTAGTCGAACGCACCCTTGAAAGCCGCAAGGCCGTACTTGTCGATCGTCTCCTTGATGAGCCGCTCGCCGAACCTCAAGGACTCGAAGATGCTCTGGATGTCCGGCAGGAGCAGGGCTCCGAAGCGCGAGTTGCCCACGATCAGCGAGAACGTGGAACGCACGGGACGATCGTTGCGGTACAGCAGCGTCGGCGGGACGACGAGCCCGTTCTCGTACACGTCCTTCTTCATCCCCGAGAACCCACCTGGGACGCGTCCGCCGATGTCCAGCTGGTGTGCCCTGATCGTGAGGACGCTCACCAGCTCCCCGTCGACGAAGACCGGGCGCATGAAGCACATGTCGTTCACGTGCGTACCGACGCGGTAGGGGTCGTTGGCGATGAGAACATCGCCGTCGGCGATGTCGTCCACGCCGAACTCGTCGAAGCTGATGGCGACGGCGTTGCGCATGGATCCGAAGAACAGGCTCAGGGTCTTGGCGACGGCTGGCGTCTGGTATGCCTGGGCCGGCCCACCAGACAGCGAGGCGGAGAAGTCGTAGAAGTCACGGATGATGGGCGAGAACGCATTGTTCAGCAGCTGCCCACACACGTGCTCCATGACGTACTGGAAGCGACTGGCAAGAATGGACATGGTGAACCGGCTGCCACCGTAGGTGGAGAACAGCTCGTCCTCACCGAGATCTCGCAGTCGCCGGTCACTGGACGAAGAAACCATCTGTCAGATCCTCACTTCAGACGCCGGCGGCGAAGCCCTGAGCTCGCGAGACCATAGCGACAATCTCGATCCTGACGTGCTCCTGGTCACATGACAGTAGAGCAGTCCAGGCACCGCCGCAATACCTTTTCTATTTTTGATTATTCGATGGTCCACGGCCCTCACGGAGCGTGACCAACGTGCTCCGCGAAGCCAAGAGGCCCTACGCCGACCGCCGAACTCACCCAGCGTCGTCAGCGGTTGATCATCGGTCTAACGACTTCACATCAATCCGATCCTTGAAGCGACTGTCACCTCAGGATGCCCGCGGAAGGCGGTTGCTCAGCTGGTGCGCCTCGCGCAGGAGGAGGCGGCCGAGGCCGGGGCGGCGGTCGTCGGCGAAGCGCGTCTGAACACCGGTGAGGGTGAGAGCGGCGGCCGGCCTCCCGTAGGAGTCGAAGACGGCGGCCGCCATGCCCCAGCTGCCCTCGACGACGAGGCCGGGGTTGGTCGCGTAGCCGTCGAGGCGGGCGAGCGCGATGCGCTCGCGCAGCGCCGCCTCGGCGTGGTCAGGGCCGTGGTCGGCGACCAGGTCGGTGCCGGCGAGGTAGGCGTCGACCTCGTCGTCGGGCAGGTAGGCCAGGACGACGAGCCCTGCGGAGACGACGCCGAGCGGGAACCGGGCGCCCTCGAAGAGCACGAATGAGCGGAGCGGGAAGTCGCCGTCCTCGCGGACGACGCACACGGTCTCGTCGCCGCGGCGCACGGAGAAGAACGCGCTCTCGCCGGTGACCTGCGCGAGGCGGGAGACGTGGGGGCGCGCGGTCTCGGCGACGTCGAAGCGGCGGGCGGCCTGGACGCCGAGGACGTAGAGCTCGGGACCAAGGTGCCAGTGGCCGCTCGCCTCGTCGCGGTCGGTCAACCCCTGCTCGCGCAGCACGCTCAGCAGACGATGCACGGTGGCGCGGGGCAAGCCGGAACGGGCAGCGACGGCCGTGGTCGTGGCGCCCCGCGCCTCGAGCGCGGCGAGGCTCTTGAGCACGCGGACCGCTCGGGTGGCGACGCCGTCGCCCTGCCGGTCGCGATCTCTCACTCCAGCATCTTGTCACGTTCACTGACTGAACGTTGGGATGGGCACAGTCCCACAGAACGAGCAACTATCGGTTGATTCCCGTCCATCTGTTGAGCGAGACGCGGCGACCTGGTTCTCTGCTGTCGACAACGAGAACCAGGAGGACGTGCATGGACAAGGTCGTGGACGGCGCCCACGAGGCGACTGCCGACATCGCCGACGGATCGACGATCGCCGTGGGCGGGTTCGGCCTGTGCGGCATCCCGTCGGTGTTGCTGGACGCACTGCTCGAGCACGGCACGAGCGACCTGGAGGCGGTCTCCAACAACGCCGGGGTCGACGGCTGGGGCCTCGGACGACTCCTGGGAGCGGGCCGGCTACGTCGGATGGTCGCCTCCTACGTGGGCGAGAACAAGGAGTTCGCTCGCCAGTACCTCGCCGGCGAGCTGGAGGTGGAGCTGACCCCGCAGGGCACGCTCGCCGAGCGGATGCGCGCCGGAGGGTCCGGCATCG
Organism: Aeromicrobium sp. CF4.19; assembly: GCF_051262555.1. Lineage (NCBI taxonomy): Bacteria > Bacillati > Actinomycetota > Actinomycetes > Propionibacteriales > Nocardioidaceae > Aeromicrobium > Aeromicrobium sp. CF4.19. The sequence continues at coordinate 237,570 of NZ_JBIMEU010000004.1, forward strand.
CGGCGTTCTTCACCGCGACCGGCGTCGGCACCCAGGTGGCCGACGGCGGCCTCCCCTGGCGCTACACCCGCGACGGGATCGTCGCCAAAGCCAGCCCGGCCAAGCAGACTCAGATCTTTCACACCCGCGAGGGCGAACGCGAGTACGTGCTGGAGGAGGCGATCGTCGCCGACGGCGCTCTCGTGCGCGCCTGGAAGGGCGACCGGCACGGCAACCTCGTCTTCCGCCGCGCCGCACAGAACTTCAACCCCCTGGCCGCGATGTGCGGACGCCTGACGATCGCCGAGGTCGAGAACCTCGTCGAGCCCGGCGACCTCGACCCAGCCGAGATCCACACCCCCGGCGTCTTCGTGCACCGCGTCGTGGCGCTCACCCCTGACCAGACCGCCGACAAGCGCATCGAGAAGCGCACCGTCACCCCTGCCTGAGCCGCAGGATCGAAAGAGGAGGATCTCATGGCCTGGACCCGTGACCAGATTGCCGCTCGCGCCGCCGCCGAGCTGTCCGACGGCTCCTACGTCAACCTCGGCATCGGCCTGCCGACCCTCGTACCGAACCACGTGCCCGACGACGTCGAGATCATCCTGCAGTCAGAGAACGGCATCCTCGGCGTCGGAGCCTATCCCGCCGAGGCCGACGTCGATCCCGACCTGATCAACGCCGGCAAGGAGACCGTGACCGTCCGCCGCGGCGCCTCCTACTTCGACTCCGCCACCAGCTTCGCCATGATCCGCGGCGGCAAGGTCGACGCCGCGATCCTCGGCGCCATGCAGGTCTCCGTCCAGGGCGACATCGCCAACTGGATGATCCCCGGCAAGATGGTCAAAGGAATGGGTGGCGCCATGGACCTCGTCCACGGCGCCCGCCAGGTCATCGTCCTCATGGAGCACACTGCCCGCGGCGGCTCCCCCAAGATCCTCGCGGACTGCGACCTCCCCCTCACTGGGCGCCACGTCGTCCAACGCATCATCACCGACCTCGCCGTCATCGACGTCGTCCACGCCACCACCGGACACCCGGTCCCACCCGGCGAACCCGCACCTCGCCGCCTCGTGCTCAGCGAGCTCGCGCCCGATGAGACCGTCGAGACCGTCGTGGCGGCCACCGGCGCCGCGCTCGACGTCGCCGTTGACCACTGATCGACGAGGTCCACGGTGCACGCTGACCCGGTCCCGGGCCGGCGTCGGCAGCGACCGAGGACTGACCCGCGGCGCGGTGGGCTAGAGCCGTTGCATCGGGTCACCAGGTCGGACACTCCTGCCCGGTGGACACGAAAGGGCCTCTGACCAGCGTCTCTCCGCCGGCCAGAGGCCCTTCCGGTCATGCTGTGGCAGGTAGAGGATTCGAACCTCTGTAGGCAATGCCGGCTGATTTACAGTCAGCTCCCTTTGGCCGCTCGGGCAACCTGCCAGGGGCGCCGCCCACGCGGGGCGACGACGAGCAACCCTACCTCAGCGCCCTCGTGACGAGCACACGAGATCGAACCCCTTGACTTGTACAACCATTCAGTTGTATGTTTTGCTCATGACCGCACCGGACGAGGACAGGGCCGACGCGCTGTTCCACGCACTCGCCGACCGGACCCGGCGCGACATCGTGCGTCGCGTCCTCGCCGGGGAGCACTCGGTCTCGACGCTCGCCGCCTCCTACGACATGAGCTTCGCCGCGGTGCAGAAGCACGTGGCCGTGCTCGAGCGGGCCGGGCTCGTCACCAAGCGCCGCATCGGCCGCGAGGCACTGGCCTCCGGCGACGTGAAGGCCGTGCGCTCGGTGGCCTCGATGCTCGACGAGATCGAGGCCGTCTGGCGCGGCCGCATCGGCCGGATGGACGAGCTGCTCGCCACCGGCGACCCACCCACACCACCACCCGCCACGCAGGACGACACCACCCACACCACCCACACCACCCACACCACCACCACCAAGGAGAGCTGACATGCCCGTCATCGACATCCAGAAGGACCTGGAGAACCGCACCATCATCATCACGTCGGAGTTCGCTGCCCCTCTCGAGCGCGTCTGGGAGCTGTACTCCGACCCGCGTCAGCTCGAGAAGGTCTGGGGCCCGCCGAGCCACCCGGCCACCTTCGTGGAGCACTCGCTCACCCCCGGCGCGGTCACGAAGTACTACATGACCGGGCCGGAGGGCGAGCAGTACCACGGCCTCTGGGAGCTCACCGACGTCCGGGAGAAGTCCGCGTTCGCCTTCCGCGACGCCTTCGCCACGCCCGACTTCGAGCCCGTCCCGGACATGCCGGTCTCGCAGAACGAGTACCGCTTCGAGTCCACCGACGCCGGCACCCGCATGGTGAACGTCAGCCGCTACGCGACGGCCGAGGCGCTGCAGCAGGTGCTCGACATGGGCGTGGAGGAGGGCGCGCGCCAGGCGATCGACCAGATCGACGACTTCCTCGCCGCCTGAGAACGCCCGCGACCTCGGGCCCTCCCTGCCCCTCTAGGCTGGGAGGGCCCGTTCCCCGTCCAGCCCCAGGAGACCGCCATGGCCGACTCGTCGTTCGACATCGTCAGCAAGCTCGACCGCCAGGAGGCTGACAACGCCCTCAACCAGGCCGTCAAGGAGATCAACCAGCGCTACGACTTCCGTGGGACCGGCGCGGCCCTGGAGTGGAAGGGCGAGGAGGGCATCGAGATCACCGCCAACGCCGACGAGCGTGCCCTCGCCATCCTCGACGTCTTCAAGGAGAAGCTGATCAAGCGCGGCATCTCGCTCAAGGCGCTGGAGACCGACGACCCGCGCCAGAGCGGCAAGGAGGTCAAGATCAACGGCACCTTCAGCCAGGGCATCAGCACCGAGAACGCCAAGAAGGTCTCCAAGATGATCCGGGACGAGGGCCCCAAGGGCGTCAAGGTCCAGGTGCAGGGCGAGGAGCTGCGCGTCACCAGCAAGAAGCGTGACGACCTGCAGGCCGTCCAGGCGCTGCTCAAGGGCGCCGACCTGGACTTCCCGGTGCAGTTCGCCAACTACCGGTAGGCGTCGCCGCGGACCGAATGGCGGCCTCGCCACTCGCGCCGAACGCGTGTGGAAGTTGTGTCAGCGGCCGTACGTATGTTGGATTCATGGAGATCGCAGAGCACATCGAGGTCAGGCAGCTGGCCGACGTGGTGCGCTCTCGGGCACGGGCGGAGGCCACCGAGTGGTCGCAGCTGGTGGCGGTCCACGATGCCGAGATGGCGCGGATCGAGGCCTCGGGCTCGTCGCCCGACCGCCCCTGCCGGGAGCACCGAGCATCTCCCCCGACCACCCGATCCGTCGAGGGCGGAACACCTGCTCGCCACCACGGTCGTGGAGTACGTGCCCTGAGCCGTCCGGCTCACGGCGCTCTGGTTGACGCGCCCATCGCCCGGGCGCCGGGCGCGCTGCGCGTCCAGGGCCAGACCATGAGAGCCCAGACCGCGGCGATGAGCACGACCTGCACGCCGACGTACCAGGGCCAGGCCGGCAGGAGGTCCAGGGCCGAGCCGCGGGCCGGCTTGCCGTTGAGGTAGCCGTAGTTGGTGTCGAGCAGGGCGTTGTAGACCATCATCGTCGCCGCCCACACCAGCGTGGCACCGACCGTCTGGGCGTACGTCCGCCAGGTCGGGGCGATGCGCAGCCCGAGGACCAGGTAGAACGAGGCCCAAACGACCAGCACGTGCATGGCCCAGAACATGACGAACCGTGGCTCCGGGAACGGGGTGGCGAGGTCCGGGGTGATCATCGCCTGCGTCGTCAGGGTGATGCCCCACAGGTAGGTGATGGTCGCGGTGAGCCGCGAGCGCGTCCACAGGGCGTGGACCGCAATGATCCAGGCCAGGTCACAGAGCTGGAACGGCAGGGAGGTGCGCGGGTTCCACTCCCCCGGCAGGAGCTGCAGGACCTGCAGCGGCACCGTGACCGCGACGATGCCGACCGCGATGCCCCGGTTCACCCAGACCTCGGCCCCCGTGCCCCGGATCCTGCGGCCGAGCAGGACGACGGCGACGACCCCCACCGCGAAGAACGCCAGCACGGTCAGGTGCGACGTCCCGAGCGTCGCGAACTCATCCTCCACGCGTGCAACCTAGCCGGGTCGGACCCCGACGTCACCCGGGCGCGGTCAACGGTCGACGCGGACGACCTCGAAGTCCTCGGAGATCTCCACCGTGACGTCGTCGTCACGACGCTCCACGTCCACCTCGTAGGCGTGGGAGGAGTCGTCGCTTCGCTCCACGTCCTCGACCCGTCCGTCGCCGACCTCCTCGAGCGCGACGCGCTCCAGGCGCTCCCGTGTCGACCGGTCGATGGGGGCGTCGTCGGCATCGTCACCGTCGGGACTCACCGATGGCGTCGGGGAGGCCGAGCTCTCCTCCATGTCGAGGGTGCCACTGGTCGGCAGGGGGCGGGTCTCGTCGTCGGAGCCGCAGGCGCTCACCCCCAGCGCGAGGGCGAGGGCGAGGGCAGCAGTGGCCAGGCGGCGGTGATTCATCATGGGCCCATCAGAGTACGTCCGGGTGAGAGGACCATGACCCGATGATGAGGACCCTCTCATGCAGCATCGGAGCCGGGCCGACGCAGGACGGCCACCACGAAGTCAGCCGTCTCGGACCAGGGCCTCAGGTCCCACGTCGAGAAGCGGTGCTCGGGCTCCAGACCCCCCGCCCGGGCCGCGGCTTCCACCGACTCGATGGTCACGTGCCGATCCAGACGGAAGCCGACGACGAGCACCCCACCCGGAGCGACGTGCCCTGCCATGCGCTGCACGACCTCGTCCTCGGTTCCCGGGGCGAGGAAGACCAGGACGTTCCCCGCGCTCACCACGGCGTCGAACGTCTCGCCGAGGTCGAGGGTGGCGAGGTCGGCCCGCTCCCACCGCGGCCCGGCGTGATCCGCCTCCGCGGCCGCCAGCAGGACCGGGTCCACGTCCACGCCCACGACGTCGTGGCCACGCTCGTGCAGTGCGCCCGCGAGCCGGCCGGGGCCGCAGCCTGCGTCCAGGACGCGAGCGCCCGGGCTCACCACGGCGTCGACGAACCTCGCCTCCCCGGCCAGGTCAGCACCCTCGGCGGCCAGCTCGCGGAAGCGGTCGACGTACCACTGGGAGTGCGTCTCCGGGGTCTGGGAGAACCAGCGCGGCCGGTCGTCGTCCGTGCCCGCGGGAGGATTCGGGAGGTGGTCGGCCATGGGGACATCCTGCCCCACCCCCGGCGGGCGTAGCATCTCGTCGTGAGCAGCAACGAGACCCGGACCCGCCCGGAGTCCACCACCGGCGGTGGGCTGGCCTTCGGGGTCGGCGCCTACCTCTGCTGGGGGTTCTTCCCGCTGTACTGGCCGCTGCTCGCCCCCGCCGGTGCCCTGGAGGTGCTGGCGCATCGCATCGTCTGGTCGCTCGTGTTCGTGCTCGCCGGCATCGCCTTGACGCGCCGGTGGTCCCGCTTCGTCGCCATCGCCCGCAACCGTCGACAGATGCTCTTCCTCGCCCTCGCGTCCGTCGCGATCGCCCTCAACTGGGGCGGCTTCATCTACGGCGTCACCACGGGGCACGTCATCGAGACGTCGCTCGGCTACTTCATCAATCCGCTGGTGACGGTGCTGCTGGGGGTCGAGGTCCTCAAGGAGACACTGCGGCCCGCCCAGTGGACGGCGGTCGCGGTGGGTGCCGTCGCCGTCGTCGTGCTGACGCTGGACTACGGCCGGCTCCCGTGGATCGCGCTGCTGGTCGCCGGCTCGTTCGCCGCCTACGGCTTCCTGAAGAAGCGGGCGAGCCTGGGGGCATTCGAGGGCCTCGGGATGGAGACCCTCATCCTCGCCCCGGTCGCCCTGGCCTTCTTGGTTGCGCTCGAGCTGCGTGACGAGCTGGCCTTCGCCCACGAGGGCACCGCCAACATGGCTCTGCTCGTGGGCACGGGGGTCGTGACGGCGATCCCCCTGCTGATGTTCGGCGCTGCCGCGACTCGGCTCTCGCTCACGTCGATCGGGCTGCTGCAGTACCTGGGGCCGGTCCTGCAGTTCATCCTCGGTCTGGTGGTCTTCGGCGAGGCGATGACCACCGCCCGCTGGATCGGCTTCGTCCTGGTCTGGTCCGCGCTCGTCGTCTTCACCGTCGACGCGATCCTCAACCGACGCCGCGTCCTGCGCCACGTCGCTGAAAACGCCGAGGCCTGCTGACGTGACGACGCGAGCGGGCCCGGGACGGATGATCCGTCCCGGGCCCGCTCGATCACTGTCGGCTCAGTCCTCCTCGAGGTGCTTCTCGACGAGGGTGGTGCGACCCGGGTAGCGGATCTCCTCCACCAGGGCCTGCATCTTCTCCGACGGCTTGGGCGTGAACTGCGAGACGATGATCGTCACCGCGAAGTTCACCAGCATGCCCACCGTGCCGATGCCGGTCGCCGGGATGCCGCGGATGCCCTCCCCGCCGAAGTAGATGTCCAGCGTCCAGACCATGTACGCCAGCGTGAACACCAGGCCGGTGATCATCCCCGCGGCCGCACCCATGGCGGTGGCCTTCTTCCAGAAGATCCCCAGCACGAGGATCGGGAAGAAGCTGGCCGCCGCCAGGCCGAAGGCCAACGCGACCACCTCGCCCACGAAGCCCGGCGGGTTGATGCCGAGGTAGCCCGCGACGAGGATCGCCGCGGCCATCGTGATGCGACCGACGTTCAGCTGCTGCTTCTCCGTGGCCTGCGGGTTGATCCGCTTGTAGTAGACGTCGTTGGCGATCGAGGAGCTGATCACCAGCAGCAGTCCGGAGGCGGTGGACAATGCGGCCGCCAGGGCACCCGCGGCGACCAGTCCGACGATCGGGGCCGGCAGGCCTCCGATCTCCGGGCTCGCCAGCACGAGGATGTCGTTGTTGATCATCACCTCGTTGCCGGCGCCGCCGGTGTAGTTGTACACACCGTCGTTGTTGAGGTCCTGCAGTGCAGCGCCCTCGGGCCCGGTGATCAGGTCGACGTCGGACCATGTGGTGAACCACTGCGGCAGGGAGCTGATCGCCGTGTCGTTGAGCGTCTCCAGGATCTCCAGCTTCGTGAACGCCGCCACCGAGGGCGCGGTCACGTAGAGCAGACCGATGAACACGATCGCCCACACCGCCGAGTACCGGGCAGCCCGAACACTCTTGGCGGTGTAGAACCGCACGATCACGTGTGGCAGGCCGGCCGTGCCGAACATCAGCGCGGCCGTGATCAGCAGCATGTTCTGCATCCCGAAGGCAGGATCGGTGAACGCCTCGGTGTAGGCCTCGAAGCCGAAGTCGCGCTGCAGCTGGTCGAGGTCGCCCAGGATCTGTCCGAACCCGATCTGCGGGAGCGGCATGCCCGTCGCACGTGCCGAGATGGCGACCGCCGGGATCAGGTACGCGATGATCAGCACCGAGTACTGCGCCACCTGGGTCCAGGTGATGCCCTTCATGCCGCCGAGGACGGCGTAGAAGAACACGATCGCCATGCCGATGATGACGCCCACCGTCGGGCTCACCCCGAGGAACCGGGTGAAGACCAGACCGACGCCGCCCATCTGGCCGGCGACGTAGACGAAGGAGATCACGACCGCCGAGATGACCGCCACGAGGCGGGCCGTCTCGGAGTACCGGTCACCGACGAACTCCGGCAGCGTGAACCTGCCGAACTTGCGCAGGTACGGCGCCAGCAGCAGGGCCAGCAGGACGTAGCCGCCCGTCCAGCCCATCAGGAAGACGCTGCCGGAGTAGCCGTTGTAGCCCAGGGCGATGATGCCCGCCATCGAGATGAACGACGCAGCGCTCATCCAGTCCGCGGCGATCGCCGCTCCGTTGGCCGGGGCGGGAATGCCGCCACCGGCGACGTAGAAGTCCGAGGTCGAGGAGACCCGGCTGGCGTAGGCGATGTAGATGTAGATGCTGAAGGTGATGACGGCGAAGATCAGGGTCCACAGCTGGATGTCGCTCATCAGTGCGTCACCCCGCCCTCTTCGTAGTCATCGGCGCCGTACTTCTTGTCCAGCGCGTCCATCCGCTTCGCGTAGACGAAGATCAGCGCGATGAACACCAGGATCGATCCTTGCTGCGAGAACCAGAACCCCAGCGGGAAACCGCCGATGACGATCTCGTTGAGCTGGTCGACGAAGATGATGCCGGCGCCGAAGGAGACGATCGCCCAGATCGTCAGCAGCACCGCCATCAGGCGTAGGTTCGATCGCCAGTAAGCCTGGCGGTCGTGTTGTTCCATGGGGGCCTCCTCGGGGGGCGTGCACGGGCTGTATGACTGGTGAGACAAGCGGTTGCGCACCCCGACCGTCAAGCCACCGACGTGACCGGGCTCACGTCGTGCGGTGAGTGGCATCGACCATGCGCTGAGCGGTCGCTCACGAGCAGGGGTCGCGGTGTGATCTTGGGTACAGTGACTGGCATGTCCTCGTCCACCACCGGCCCTCCTGTCACCCGGCGCCCGGCGCGCACGATGGCGCTCGTCGCCGTCCTTCTCGTCGTCATCGGGTCCTTCCTGCCGTGGGTGCACACCCCGATCGGCAACGTCTCCGGCGGTCGAGGCGCCGGACTCTGGACCGCCTACGCCGCCTTCGTCGGACTGGCCGGGACGCTCATGCCATGGCACCGCGTCGGGGCCGGCCACCTGGCCGTCTTCGCCGTGGTGGCGCTCGCCCTGCCGGCGTGGCAGCTGCTGCACCTGGTCAACCTCGTCGGCTTCGGTGGCTGGATGCCCGGGACCGGTCTGGTCCTGGTCGCCGTAGGAGGAGTGCTGGCCGCCACGGCCGCGTTGCGCACCTGGCGCCAGGTCTGAGAGGCCGCCCCTCTCGCGCCCGCTCCCGCTGGCCTCAGACGATGCGGGTCGTGAGGGTCGTGCAGAGCGCCTCGAGGGCAGAGCGTGCGGAGCTCGGCGGCAGGCCGTCCAGAAGCCCGCGCGCGGTCGCGGCCTCGGCACGGACGAAGGCCCTGGCCTGCTCCATCGACGGGTGTCGGCGCAGCTCTGCGAGGACCTCCTGCACCACTGCCTCGTCGGCGATCGGGCCGGACAGGCGCTCCAGCAGCACGGCGTCCGCGGGGTCGGTGGAGCGCTGGGCGAACAGCGTCGGCAAGGTCGGCACGCCCTCGCGCAGGTCGGTACCCGGTGTCTTGCCGGAGTCGTCGGACTCGCTGGCGATGTCGATGATGTCGTCGCTGAGCTGGAAGGCGATGCCGATGCGCTCACCGAACTCGGTGAGGATCCGCTCGTGCTCGGGCGCGGCCCCGGCCATCTTGGCCCCCAGGCGCGCCGACGTGGCGATGAGCGACCCGGTCTTGTCGGCGACGACGTCGAGGTAGTGCTCGAGCGCATCGGCCTGAGCCTTCGGTCCGATCGTCTCGCGGATCTGCCCTCGGACCAGCCGGGAGAACGTCCGCGCTTGGATGCTCACCGCCTCGGTGCCGAGCGTCGAGACGAGGTCGGAGGCCTGGGCGAACAGGAAGTCGCCCACCAGGATGGCCAGGGAGTTCGTCCACCGGGCGTTGGCGCTCGGTGCGCCTCGACGCAACGGCGCCTCATCCATCACGTCGTCGTGGTACAGCGTCGCGAGGTGAGTCAGCTCCACCACCACGGCCGCCGTCGTGACCTCGGTCCGTTCAGGGTCGCCCAGCTCGGCCCCGAGGGCCACGAGCATGGGCCGGAAGCGCTTGCCGCCCGCGCTGAGCAGGTGTCCGGCGGCTTCGTCGAGGAAGTCGTCGGGGCTGCGGACCGCCTCGGCCAAGGCCAGCTCGGCACGGTCGACGCCCGCTTCCACGCGCGCGGCAAGAGCCGGGTCGTCGAACTCCACACCCAGAACCACGCCTGCTCCCGTCACGCTCAGCGAACGAAGGTGCCCGCGTGCTGAGCCAGCTCGAGCACGGGCCCCGGAAGGATGCCCAGGACGACCGTGGCCGCAGCCGCTGCGGCGATGACCACGGTAGTCAACACGCTGGGAACCGCCACCGTCGGGCCGTCACCCACAGGCTCGGTGAAGAACATCAGGACGATGACACGAACGTAGAAGTACGCCGCGAGGGCGCTCACGAGCACGCCCGCCAGCGCGAGCGTCCAGTACCCCCCGGACCACGCCGCGCTGAAGACGCCCCACTTGCCGATGAAGCCGGCCGTGAGCGGGATGCCTGCGAACGACAGCATGAACAGCGCGAAGGAGCCTGCGAGGAACGGTGACTCCCGGCCCAAGCCCGCCCAGCGGGACAGGTGCGTGGCCTCGCCACCGGCATCGCGCACGAGCATCACGACGGCGAAGGCGCCGATGGAGGCCACGCCGTAGACCAGCAGGTAGAAGAGCATGGCCGAGACCGACGTGATCCGGCCCTCCCCGCCCACGTAGGCGCCTGCGAGCCCGACCAGCAGGAAGCCGGCGTGGGCCACGGAGGAGTAGGCCAGCATCCGCTTCACGTCCGTCTGCGAGATCGCGACGACCGAGCCGACGAACATCGTGAGCACGGCGATCACCCACACCGTGGGCCGCCAGTCCCAGGAGGCGTCGCCGAAGGCGACGAAGAACACGCGCAGGAAGGCGATGAACGCGGCAGCCTTGGTGCCGGCCGCCATGAACGCCGTGACCGGTGTGGGCGCGCCCTGGTAGACGTCGGGCGTCCAGGAGTGGAACGGGACCGCGCCGATCTTGAACAGCATGCCGACGGCGATGAGCGCGACCGCGGCCAGCAACAGGTTCTCGCTGCCCGCCCGCGCCGAGACGGCGGTGTCGATGTCTGAGAGGGCGAACCCGCCGGCGTAGCCGTAGGCGAGCGCGACGCCGTAGAGGAAGAAGACGGAGGAGAAGGCGCCGAGCAGGAAGTACTTGAGCGAGGCCTCCTGGCTCAGCAGGCGCCGGCGGCGCGAGAGCCCGCACAGGATGTACAACGGCAGGCTCATGACCTCCAACGCCACGAACATCGTCAGCAGGTCGTTCGACGTCGCGAAGAGCAGCATGCCGCCCAGGGCGAACATCGCCAGCGGGAAGACCTCGGAGTGCTCGAGCTTGACCGCCACGGCCTGCGTCTCGTCGGAGGAGCCCGGCGCATCGGCAGCGCGACCGGTGAAGGCGCTGAGACCACCCTCGAGCCGACGCTCGGCGAACAGGCCGATGCTCAGCAGGCCGAAGACGCACAGCATCCCCCACGTGAGGACGGCAGGTCCGTCGACGGCGAGCGACCCCTCCACGGCTGCCTGGCCGCGCCCGATGACCGAGCCCTCGACCCGGTCGAGCGAGAGGTAGACGCGCACCGTCTCGGCCAGGGCGGCCACGATGCCTGCCGCGGCCAGGACCGCCTGCACGGTGAAGCGTCCGCGGCGGGGAGCGAAGGCCTCCACCAGGACGCCGAGCACGGCGACGCCACCCAGGATGAGCAACGGGGTCACCATCGACCACTCGACGGTGGGCGCCGGGATCTGCGCCGCCTCGACGGCGGCCAGGGTCGTGGACGACATCATCGGTCTCCCTCCTGGCTGCCTTCGAGGTCTGCCGGGGTGCGTGGCGGCGGGTCACCGACGCCGACCGTGGCGACCACCTCGTCGACCGCGGGGTTGATCACGTTCAGCAGCGGCTGCGGGTAGAAGCCGAGTGCCACGATGAGCACGATGGCCGGGGTGAGCGCCCCCACCTCACGCGGCGTGAGGTCCGTGACTCCCTCGGCACCCGGCGCGAGCGGACCCGTCATCGTGCGCTGGTACATGATCAGGATGTACAGCGCCGCGAGCACGATGCCGAGCGTCGCGAGGACCGCCGCAGGGACGGACCGCGTGAAGGTGCCCGCGAGCACGAGGAACTCGCTGATGAACGGGGCCAGCCCGGGCAGCGACAGGCTCGAGAGACCGGCGATCAGCAGGATCCCGGCCATCACGGGGGCGATCTTCTGCACTCCACCGAAGTCCCTGATGCTGGCCGACCCGCGCCGGGCGATCATCATTCCCGTCACCAGGAACAGCGCCGCCGTCGACAACCCGTGGTTGAACATGTAGAGCGTCGCACCGGCCGTCGAGGTGTGGGTGAACACGAAGATGCCCAGGATGATGAAGCCGAAGTGGGACACCGACGTGTACGCGATCAGGCGGCGGATGTCGTCCTGGCCGATCGCGAGCAGCGCGCCGTAGAGGATGCTGATGACCGCGAGCGTGATCACGACGGGGCTGGCCCACTCCGAGGCGTTCGGGAAGATCTCCAGGCACCAGCGCAGCATGCCGAAGGTGCCGACCTTGTCGATGACGCTGACCATGAGCACCGAGGTCGCCGGCGTCGCGGTGCCGGCGGCGTCGGGCAGCCAGGTGTGCAGCGGCCACAGCGGCGCCTTGATGGCGAAGGCCGCCATGAATCCGAGGAAGAGCAGGCGCTCGGTGGTCTGACCCATCTCCAGGCCGGACAGGTCGCTCAGCAGGTAGCTGGGCTCCCCGGCGCCGGCGGAGACGACGTACAGGCCGACGACCGCAGCCAGCATCAGCAGGCCGCCGACGAGGTTGTAGATGAGGAACTTCACCGCGGCGTACGAGCGGGACTCCCCGCCGTAGGAGCCGATGAGGAAGTAGATCGGGATGAGCGTCGCCTCGAACAGGACGTAGAACAAGAAGACGTCCGTGGCGGCGAAGACGCCGATGGCCAGGCCCTGCAGAGCCAGCATCCACGCGAGGTAGGAGTTGACGCTGCGCGAGGTGGGGATGCGATCGCCCCACGCCGAGAGCAGCACGATGGGCACCAGCACCGTCGTCAGCAGGATCAGCGTCAGGCCGATGCCGTTGACGCCCAGCGCGTAGTGCGCCCCGAGCGGGCCGATCCAGTCGTGCTGCTCGACGTACTGGTAGCCACCGGCGGCGACGTCGTAGCCCGACATCATCACCAACGACAGCGCCAGGGTGACCAGGCTGAACGCCACGGCGACGGACTTCACCATCGTCGCGCTCTGGGCGGTCCTCGGCAGCACCGTCAGGACGAGCGCGCCCACCAGAGGGGTCGCGGCCAGGATCGTGAGCATCATGCGAGCGTCACCGCCAGGAGTGCGAGCACCACGACGGCGGCGCCGGCGAAGATGCTGAGGGCGTAGCTGCGCACGTAGCCGGTCTGTGGCTTGCGCAGGAACTGGGACGTGTCACCGAGCCGCTCGGCGATCCCGGTGACGAGACCGTCGACGCCCTTGGCGTCGAACCACACCAGGAACCGGGTGAGGTGACGCGTCGGCCGGACGGCGACGGCGTCGTTGATCTGGTTGCCGTACAGCTCGTGCCGTCCGGCGCGGGTGAGGACCGAGACCGAGCTGTCGCCCGGGGTCTCGCCCGCGATCGGTCGCCGACCGTAGGTGAGGTAGGCGAGAGCGACGCCGGCGGCCACGACGAGCGTGATGATCGTCGTCATCACCCAGACCGGCATCTCCACCGGACCCATCTGCGCCCCGTGGTGCTCGGTGGCGCCGATGGCCGGCTCGAGCCAGTGCTCGATCCAGGTGCCGAGGATGAGCACCCCGCCGAGAACCGACGCGGCGGCCAGCACGATCAGCGGCACGGTCATCACCTTGGGCGACTCGTGCGGCTCGACGTCATCGAGCCAGCGCTTCTCGCCGAAGAACGTCATCATCATCAGGCGCGTCATGTAGAACGCCGTCACCCCGGCGCCGAGCAGCGTGCCCATGCCCACCCAGAAGGAGTGCGCGAAGGCAGCCTCGATGATCTTGTCCTTGCTCCAGAACCCGGAGAAGCCCGGGAAGCCGATGATGGCCAGGTAGCCCATCGCGAACGTCAGGAACGTGACGGGCATGGCCTTGCGCAGGGCGCCGTAGTGCCGCATGTCGACGTCGTCGTCCATCCCGTGCATCACCGAGCCGGCACCGAGGAACATGTTGGCCTTGAAGAAGCCGTGGGTGATGAGGTGGAAGATGGCGAACGCGTAGCCCGCGGGGCCGAGCCCGGCGGCCAGCATCATGTAGCCGATCTGGCTCATCGTGGAGCCGGCCAGCGCCTTCTTGATGTCGTCCTTGGCGCAGCCGATCCAGGCACCGACGAGCAGGGTCACCAGGCCCACGATGATGACGGCCGTCTGAGCCGTCTCGGAGGCGTTGAAGACACCGTTGCTGCGGACCACGAGGTAGACGCCGGCCGTGACCATCGTCGCGGCGTGGATCAGCGCGGAGACCGGCGTGGGGCCCTCCATGGCGTCGAGCAGCCAGCTCTGCAGCGGCACCTGGGCGGACTTGCCGCATGCACCGAGCAGGAGCAGAAGCCCCATGGCCGTGGCGACCGACGTCGTGACCGACCCCATGGACCCGTTGACCGCGCCGATGGACGTCGTGCCGAGCTGGGCGAACATCAGCATGATCGCCAGCGCCATCCCGACGTCACCCACACGGTTGACGACGAAGGCCTTCTTGGCCGCGGCAGCCGCGGACGGCTTGTGCTGCCAGAACCCGATCAGCAGGTAGGACGCGAGACCGACGCCCTCCCAGCCCAGGAAGAGCACCAGGTAGTCCTCGGCGAGCACGAGCGTGAGCATCGCCGCGATGAAGATGTTGAGGTAGGCGAAGAACCGACGACGGCGCGGGTCGTGCTCCATGTAGCCGATGGAGTAGACGTGGATGAGCGTGCCGACGCCCGTGATGAGCAGCACGAACAAGGCCGACAGCGGATCGAAGCGGTAGGCCATCTCCACCTCGAACGGCCCGGCGGAGATCCAGGTGAACAGCGAGCGGACGAACGAGCGGTCGTCCTCGGGCCGGCCGAGCAGCTCCAGGAAGGCGAGCAGGCCGAGCACGAACGCGAACGTCGATGCCGCGGTGCCGACGAGGTGACCGAAGCGGTCCCCCTCCTTGCCCCACACGAGCAGGCCGAGGCCACTGACCAGTGGCACGATGACGAGGAGCCAGACGAGATCGAGCACGACTCCCCCTTCAGAGCTTCAACAGGCTCGCCTCGTCGACCGAGGCCGAGCGACGCGTGCGATAGATGGACACGATGATGGCCAGGCCGATGACGACCTCGGCCGCCGCGACGACCATGACGAAGAACGCCGCGATCTGACCGTCGAGGTTGCCGTGCTGACGAGCGAACGTCACCAGGGCCAGGTTGGTGGCGTTGAGCATGAGCTCGATGCACATGAAGACGATGATCGCGTTGCGGCGCACGAGGACGCCGGTGGCGCCGATCGTGAACAGGATGAGCGACAGGGTCAGGTACTCGGTCACTTCCGGGTCCCCCCGTCCGCTCCCGGCCCATCGACGTCGTCGGAGCGCTGGACCTGGCCGCGGCGGGGCCAGGGCGTCGTCGCCTCGCCCTCGAGCTGGTCGGAGTAGTCGTCGACGTCGTCCTCGAACCCGTCGCGCAGCTGGCCGCGCGCCACGATGCTCGGGGAGACCGAGTCCTCGACGGGAGTGCCGTCGGGCAGCAGCGCCGGGGTGTCGACGGCGTTGTGCCGGGCGAAGACCCCCGGTGTCGGCGGGTTGCCCGGGTGACGGCCGGACTCGGCGAACTCGCGCATCCGGTCCTTGGCGATCTCGCCCTGGCTCCGGCGGATGCCCAGCTCCTCGCGGTGCGCCAGCACCATGGCGCCGAGCACGGCCGTGATGAGCAGGGCGGCGGTGAACTGGAAGCCGACCACGTAGTCGCCGAACATCAGCGCGGCGAGGCCCTCGACGTTGCCGCCGGCGTTGGCGTCGTCGAGGCCGGCGATGCTGCCCGTGACGGTCTGGCCGATCGCCAGGACGGCAGTGATGCCGAACAGCAGACCCACGACCGTGGCGGCGATCCGCTGGCCCTTGATCGTCTCGCTCAGCGACTCCTCCGTGGACGTGCCGACGAGCATCAGGACGAACAGGAACAGCATCATGATGGCGCCGGTGTAGACGATGATCTGCACCGCGAACAGGAACGGGGCGTCCTGTGCCGCGTAGAGCACCGCGAGGCTGATCATCACCACGGCCAGGCACAGCGCACCGTGCACGGCCCTGCGCGCGAGCAGCAGGCCGAGCGCCGAGAGCACCATGATGGGCGCCAGGGTCCAGAACACGGTCATGCTGGGGTTCCCGGCTCGCCGCTGGAGGACGGGTTCACGTCGGCCTTCTCGGCCGGGTCGACGGGGAACAGCGGCAGCGTCTTGCCCTTGTAGTAGTCGTGATGGTCCGGGCTGATCATCTGCTCGTGCGGCGGCTGGACCATGCCCTCCAGCAGCGGGGCGAGCAGGTCGGTCTTCTCATAGATGAGGTCGGCCCGGTTGTCGTCGGCCAGCTCGTACTCGTTGGTCATGGTCAACGCGCGGGTGGGGCACGCCTCGATGCACAGGCCGCACAGGATGCAGCGCAGGTAGTTGATCTGGTAGACGCGGCCGTAGCGCTCGCCGGGGCTGTAGCGCCCGTCCCCGTCCGGTGAGTCGTCGTTGGACGCACCCTCGACGTAGATGGCGTCGGCCGGGCAGGCCCACGCGCACAGCTCGCAGCCGATGCACTTCTCCAGCCCGTCGGGCCAGCGGTTGAGCTGGTGGCGGCCGTGGAAGCGCGGAGCAGTCGGCAACTTCACGAACGGGTACTGCTCCGTGACGGTCTTGCGGAACATCGTCCGGAAGGTCACGCCGAACCCGGCGATGGGGTCCCACAGGGTCTCGCGAGCGGAGCTCATCGTGATCCACCCTCCTTCTGGTTCCAGGTCTTCTCGGGCATGGGCGGGACGGGATAGCCACCGACGAACGTGCCGTCCCCGTCCTCGGTCGTCGAACCACCTGAGTCGGGGCCGGCCAGGTGCGCCGGCTCCGGCTCTGTGCTCTTGCGCTCCGGGATGAACAGGCTCAGCAGCAGCACGGCCGCCGCCACTCCGGCGGCGACGAACAACGCCCGCTGGTCGAGCATGTCCTCGTTGCGGAGCTTGCGGATGAAGGCGACCGCCACGATCCAGACCAGCGAGATCGGGATGAGCACCTTCCACCCGAAGGCCATGAACTGGTCGTAGCGCATCCGGGGCAGCGTGCCGCGCAGCCAGATGAACAGGAAGATGAAGGCCAGCGTCTTCCCGAGGAACCACAGCACCGGCCAGTAACCCTCGTTGAAGCCCTCCCACAGGGTGCCGAGCCCGAACGGGGCGCGCCAGCCACCCAGGAACAGCGTCGTGGCCAGGGCCGAGACGGTGACCATGTTGATGTATTCGGCGAGGAAGAACAGCGCGAACTTCAGCGAGCTGTACTCGGTGTGGAAGCCGCCCACCAGCTCGCCCTCGGCCTCGGGCAGGTCGAACGGCGCGCGGTTGGTCTCGCCCACCATCGCGATGACGTAGATGATGAACGACGGCAGCAGCGGCAGGAAGAACCACAGGTCCTCCTGCGCCGCCACGATCTCGCTGGTGGACATCGATCCGGCGTAGATGAAGACGGTCACGAACGACAGGCCCATCGCCACCTCGTAGGAGATGACCTGGGCGCTGGAGCGCAGGCTGCCCAGCAGGGAGTACGTCGAGCCGGAGGCCCAGCCGGCCAGCACGATGCCGTACACGCCGATGGATGTGACGGCCAGGATGTACAGGACGGCGACCGGCAGGTCGGTCAGCTGCAGCACCGTCTGCGTGTCGGTGAACGGGATGGTGACTTCCGGCCCGAACGGGATCACCGCCCAGGCGAGGAACGCCGGGATGGTGGCCAGGATCGGGGCGAGGACGTAGACGACCCGGTCGGCCGCCTTGACGACGATGTCCTCCTTGAGGGCCAGCTTCACGCCGTCGGCGAGGCTCTGCAGCAGGCCGAACGGGCCGTGCACGTTGGGGCCGACACGGTGCTGCATCTTGGCGACGACCTTGCGCTCGAACCAGATGTTGAACAGCGTGAAGACGACCAGGATCACGAAGATGAGGAGGGACTTGAGGGCCACCACCCAGAACGGCTCGTTGCCGAAGAGCTCACTCATGCGATCACGCCCTCAGAAGAACCACCGTAGGAACGTGCTCGCATGAGGGGTCCCTCGTTCCCTCGCTGGCGCTCACTCATGAGGTCTCCCCCGGCGTCAGGGTGACGGTGTCGCCGTGGCCCGCGCGCAGCGCGGCCCGCAGGTTGACGCCGTTGTTGGACGGCGCCCACACGACCCCGTCCGGCAGGTCCGCGACCTCGGCGGAGAACGTCGCCGAGCCGACCTTGGTGGCGATGGTGGCCGGTTGCCCGGGCGCGACGCCCGCAGCAGCGAGCGTGGCGGCCGAGGCCCGCAGGACGGGACGGCGCGCCGTGGCCCGGTACTTGGCCTGGCCGTCCTGGCCGCGGGCGTCGTCGATCAGCTGTCGCCACGTGGCCAGCACGGTCTTGCGAGGTGCTCCCGACGGCGCGGTGAGATCCGGCGCGGTGACATCAGGGGCTGGCAGCCGCTCGCCGTCCCATGCACCGACCTCCACGAAGCGCTCCCGGGCGCCCGAGACGGTGCGGAAGCCGAGGTCGACACCCATCTCCTCGGCGATCCCCGCGAGGACCCGGATGTCGGTGAGGGAGCCGGGCTCGTGCAGCACTGCCTCGAAGGGCCGGTACCGGCCCTCCCACGTCAGGAACGTGCCGGGCTTCTCCACCGCGGGGGCGACGGGCAGCACGACGTCGGCCGCGCGGGTGACGTCGCTCTCGCGCACCTCCAGGCTCACGACGAAGTCGGCAGCGTCTAGGGCCTCGCGGGCGGCGGTCGGGTCGGGCAGGTCGTCGACCTCGACGCCCCCGACCACGAGGGCGCGCAGCTTGTGGTCCACGGCGGCACCGATGATGCCCGCGGTGTCGCGGCCCACCCGGCCGGGCACCGAGCGCACGCCCCACACCGCGGCGAGGTCGGCGCGTGCCTCGGCGTCGTTGACCGGGCGACCACCGGGCAGCAGGTTCGGCAGGCAGCCGGCCTCCACCGCACCACGGTCGCCGGCACGCCGGGGGACCCAGGCGAGCGGGGCGCCGAGAGCGGTGCTCGTACGCAGGGCAGCACTGAACCCACCGGGGACGGTGGCCAGGCGCTCACCGACGAGCAGGACCACCGGTCCGGCATCATCGCCCAGCCCTGCGGCCCAGGTCTCCAGCGCGGCGGCCTCCTGGCCGGGCACGGCGGAGACCAGCTGCCCTCCGAGCTTCTGCAGCCCGCGCGAGGTGTGGGAGCCGACCGAGATGACACGGGTGCGGCCGGCGAGCATGCCCTTGCGCAGGCGCAGGAAGATGGCCCCGGCCTCGTCCTCCGGCTCCAGCCCCACGAGCACGACGGTGCCCGCGCGCTCGAGGTCGGCGTAGGTGACCTGCATGGGTCCGGCGGCGACGCTCGAGGCGAGGAACGCCGCCTCCTCCTTGGAGTGCGCGCGAGCCCGGAAGTCGACGTCGTTGGTGCGCAGGGCGATGCGGGCGAACGTGCTGTAGGCGAAGGCGTCCTCGACGGTCAGGCGACCCCCGGGCAGCACCCCGACCTTGCCCTCGGCCGCCTGGAGCCCTCGGGCGGCGGCGGCGAGCGCAGCTGGCCACGAGGCGGGCTCCAGCTCTCCGCCGTCCCCTCGCACGAGCGGGGTCCGGATCCGGTCGCCGACGGTGGGCCAGGTGAAGCAGAAGCGGTCCTTGTCGGTGATCCACTCCTCGTTGACCTCCGGGTCGTCACCGGCGAGCCGGCGCATGACCTTGCCGCGACGGTGGTCGACACGGATGGCCGAGCCGCACGCGTCGTGCTCGGCGACGCTCGGCGTGGAGACGAGGTCGAAGGGCCGCGCCCGGAACCGGTAGTCCGCGCTCGTCAGGGCACCGACCGGGCAGATCTGGATCGTGTTGCCGGAGAAGTAGGAGTGGAAGGGCTGCGTGCCGGCGTCCTCGGTGGAGGAGGCGCCGATGCCCACCTGCTGGTGCGCACCGCGCTCGACGAGGGCGATGAACGGGTCGCCGGCGATCTGTTCGGAGAAGCGTGTACAGCGTGCGCACAGGACGCAGCGCTCACGGTCGAGCAGGACCTGCTCGGAGACCTCGTAGGGCTTGGGGAAGGTGCGCTTCGTCTCCACGAAGCGCGACTCGCCCCGACCGTGGCTCATGGCCTGGTTCTGCAGCGGGCACTCACCGCCCTTGTCGCACACGGGGCAGTCCAGGGGGTGGTTGACCAGCAGGAACTCCATCGTCCCGTGCTGCGCCTTCTCCGCCACGGGCGAGGTGACCTGGGTCTTGACGACCATGTCGGCCGCGACCTCCAGCGTGCACGAGGCCTGCGGCTTGGGCATGCCCCGGCCGTTGCCGGCGTCGGTGACCTCCACGAGGCACTGCCGGCACGCGCCGACCGGCTCCAGCAGTGGATGGTCGCAGAACCGCGGGATGTCGACGCCCATGAGCTCGGCGGCGCGGATGACGAGCGTGCCCTTGGGGACGCTCACCTCGACGTCGTCGATCGTCAGGGTGACGAGCTCCACCGGGGTGCCCCCCTGGCCGGTGCGGCCGGGCTGCGTGACGGTCATCGGGCGGCCTCCCCGGCTCGCTGAGTGTGACGCTTCTGCCCCAGAATCACCGTCAGGAGGGTTGAAACGTCACACTCACGGATCACGGTGCCGGTCATGCGGTGACCTCCTGACCGAAGAGCATCGACGCCGCGGGCGGGAAGAGCTCGCCGGACGGCGTGTGCATGCCGGCCTCGAACTCCTCGCGGAAGTACTCGATGGCCGAGGTGATGGGGCTGGTCGCACCGTCGCCCAGGGCGCAGAAGGACCGGCCGAGGATGTTGTCGCACAGGTCGAGCAGCAGCTCGATGTCGCCCTCGTGACCCTGTCCGGAGTCGAGCCGCTGCAGCGTCTGCACCAGCCACCACGTGCCCTCGCGGCACGGCGTGCACTTGCCGCACGACTCGTGCTTGTAGAACTCCGTCCACCGCAGGACGCAGCGCACGACCGACGTCGTCTGGTCGAAGACCTGCAGGGCCTTGGTGCCGAGCATGGAGCCGGCGCCACCGACGCCCTCGTAGTCCAGCGGCACGTCCAGGTGCTCGTCGGTGAGGATCGGGGTCGACGAGCCACCCGGCGTCCAGAACTTCAGCTCCGAGCCCTCGCGCATCCCACCCCCCAGGTCCAGCAGCTCACGCAGCGTGATGCCCAGCGGCGCCTCGTACTGCCCGGGTCGCTTGACGTGGCCCGAGAGCGAGTAGAGCGTGAAGCCCTTGGACTTCTCGGTGCCCATCGAACCGAACCAGTCGATGCCGCCGCGCACGATCGGCGGGACGGAGGCGATGGACTCGACGTTGTTGATCACCGTCGGGCAGGCGTACAGGCCCTCGACCGCGGGGAACGGCGGGCGGAGCCTCGGTTGGCCGCGACGTCCCTCCAGGGAGTCCAGCAGCGCCGTCTCCTCGCCGCAGATGTAGGCGCCGGCGCCGGCATGGATGACGAGGTCGACGCGCTTGCCGCTGCCGAGGACGTCATCACCGAGCAGACCGGCCTCGTAGGCCTCGCGGCAGGCCGCGCGCAGGCGACGGATGACGTGCAGCACCTCGCCGCGGACGTAGATGAAGGCCTGCTCGGCGCGGATCGCCAGGCAGGAGATGATGACGCCCTCGATCAGGCTGTGCGGGTTCGCCATCATCAGCGGGATGTCCTTGCAGGTGCCCGGCTCGGACTCATCGGCGTTGACCACGAGGTACTTGGGCTTGCGGCCCGCCTCCGTCTCGGGGTCCTGGGGGATGAAGCTCCACTTCATGCCGGTCGGGAAGCCCGCGCCACCACGACCGCGCAGGCCGGAGTCCTTGACGAGGGTCACGATCTCCTCGGGAGCCATGGCGACCGCGGTGTCCAGCGCCTCGTACCCTCCAGCGCGCCGGTAGGCGGACAGCTTCCAGGCGTTCTCGTCGCCCCACGTGCTGCTCAGGACCGGCGTCAGCGTGTCAGTCATCGCTGGCACTCCCTTCCTCGACCGTCTCCCCGGAGTCGGTGGAACCTTCCTTCGAGCCCCCGCCGACGGTCTCGGCCGGGGACTGTGCCGCGGCCGTCTCTGCCTCGGCGCGTCCGGTGTCGGCCTGCGCCGCGGCCTGCTGCGGGCTCTCGTCCGCGACCTCCTCGGCCTCGGCAGCGCCCTGGGACGTCCCCTCGTCGAACGCCGGCGCGGCCCAGCCCCGCTCGGCGGCGATCTCCAGACCCGCGAGGGACGCCCCGGCAGCGGCCGGGCCCTCGTCGACGCGACCGTCCTCGTAGCCGGCGATCACGCGCTCGGCCTCGCGCCAGCTGGTGATGGTGGCGCCCCGCGTGGAGGTCACGCGCTCCCCCGCCCGCAACGCGTCGACGAGCGCGACGGCCGACTCGGGCGTCTGGTTGTCCATGAACTCCCAGTTCACCGTGAGGACAGGGGCGAAGTCGCACGCTGCGTTGCACTCGATGTGCTCGAGCGTGACCGTGCCGTCCTCGGTGGTCTCGTCGTTGCCGATCTCGAGGTGGTCCTTGAGCCGCTCGAGGATGGCATCGCCACCCATGACGGCACACAGGGTGTTGGTGCAGACGCCGACGTGGTGCTCGCCCATCCGGCGGCGCTTGTACATCGTGTAGAACGTCGCGACACCGGAGACCTCGGCCGCGCTCAGGCCCAGCAGCTCGGCGCAGGTCTCGATGCCCTCGGCGGTGACACTGCCCTGCTCGGCCTGGGCGAGGTGCAGCATCGGCAGCAGGGCCGACCGCGCCTGGGGGTAGCGCCCCATCAGCTCGCGCATCTCGGCGATGGTCGTCTCGGAGATTCCACCCTCGCCGCCGGCCGCCGGGATCGGCAGTGCGGCCTGCGACGTCGTCGGGTCCTGAGTTGTCATCGGTCCACACCGCCCATGACGGGGTCGATGCTCGCGATGGCGACGATGACGTCGGAGATCATCCCGCCCTCGCTCATGATCGACGTGCCCTGCAGGTTGACGAAGCTGGGGTCACGGAAGTGGGCACGGAACGGCCGCGTGCCCCCGTCGGAGACCACGTGGCACCCGATCTCGCCGCGCGGCGCCTCGATCGCGACGTAGGCCTGACCGGGCGGCACCCGGAAGCCCTCGGTGACCACCTTGAAGTGGTGGATGAGGGCCTCCATCGACTCGCCCATGATCTTCTTGATGTGCGCCGCGGAGTTGCCCTGCCCGTCCGAGCCGACGCTCAGCTGCGCGGGCCAGGCGATCTTGGGGTCGTCGACCATGACCGGTCCCGGCGACCCCTGGGCGAGCCGCTCCACGGCCTGCTCCACGATCCGCAGCGACTCCCACATCTCCTGCTGGCGTACGCGGAAGCGTCCGTAGGAGTCGGGCTGGTCCCACGTGACGACGTCGAAGTCGTAGGTGTCGTAGCCCCAGTACGGCTGCTTGCGGCGCAGGTCCCAGTCGTAGCCGGTCGCGCGCAGTGCCGGGCCGGTGATGCCGAGGGCGAGGCAGCCCGCCAGGTCGAGCTCGCCGACGCCATCGAGGCGACCGCGGAAGATCGGGTTGGCGTTGCACAGCGCCGCGTACTCCGGCAGGCGCTTCTTGAGCAGGCTGACCGTGGAGCGGATCTTCTCCAGCGTGCCGTCGGCGAGGTCCTGCGCGACACCACCGGGACGGAAGTACGCGTGGTTCATCCGCAGGCCGGTGATCATCTCGAAGAGGTCGAGGATGAGCTCACGGTCGCGGAACCCGCAGGTCATGACGGTGAGTGCACCGAGCTCCATGCCACCGGTGGCGATCGCGATGAGGTGGGAGCTGATCCGGTTGAGCTCCAGCAGCAGGACGCGGATGACCTCGGCGCGCTCGGGGATGTCGTCCTCGATGCCAAGCAGCCGCTCGATGCCGGCGACGTAGGCGGCCTCGTTGCTGAAGGGGGCGACGTAGTCCATCCGGGTGCAGAAGGTGACGCCCTGCGTCCAGGTGCGGAACTCCATGTTCTTCTCGATGCCCGTGTGCAGGTAGCCGATCCCGGCACGGGCGTCCTTGACCGTCTCGCCGTCGATCTCCAGCACGAGGCGCAGGACACCGTGGGTGGACGGGTGCTGGGGACCCATGTTCACCACGATGCGGTCGCCGTCGATGCTCGAGGGATCGATCGTGTCCCAGTCCTGCCCGGTGACCGTGTAGACCGGCCCGGCCGTGGTCTCGCTCGTGCCGGCGTAGGCGTCGTGCGTGCTGCCGGTCGCCTTGGTGCCGCTCACGAGTAGCTCCTGCGCTGGTCGGGGGCCGGGATCGTCCCGCCCTTGTACTCCACGGGGATGCCGCCCAGTGGATAGTCCTTGCGCTGGGGGTGCCCCTGCCAGTCATCCGGCATCAGGATGCGGGTCAGGGCCGGGTGGCCGTCGAACTCGACGCCGAACATGTCCCACGTCTCGCGCTCGTGCCAGTCAGCGGTCGGGTAGACGGACACGACGCTGGGCACGTGGGGGTCCGCGTCGGGCGCGGTGACCTCGAGCCGGATGCGACGGTTGTGGGTCATCGAGAGCAGGTGGTACGCGACGTGGAGCTCGCGGCCGGTCTCCTGCGGGAAGTGCACGCCGCTGACCGACGAGCAGTGCTCGAAGCGCAGTGCGGGGTCGTTGCGCAGGTGGGTGACGGCGGCCAGCAGGTGCTCGCGCCGGATGAAGAAGGTGATCTCTCCGCGGTCGACGACGGTGTGCTCGATCGCTTCCGCGACGCCGTCGTCCAGGCCGCGGTGGACGTCGTCGAACCAGCCGCCGAAGGGGGGCTGCGAGGCGCCGGGCATGACGACCGGGCGCTCCAGGCCGCCGTAGCCGCTGGTGTCACCGCTGCCGCGGACGCCGAACATGCCCTCGCGGACGTCGACCACGGGCAGCTCGGCACCGGGCGCCCACGGCTCGGGTCCCACCGGCGCGTCGGCGTGGGCCAGGGCGTCACGCGTCTCGTGCGAGGCGTCCTGGGTGTCGGTGTGCTCGTCGACCGTCTCGGCGTCGGAGGGGACCGGAGGATCGTTCTGCGTGTCGTCGTCGGACGCCATCAGCGCATCAGGCCCTTCATGCCGGAGGTCGGCGGGGCCACCAGGGCCGCCGCCTCGCGCTCGGCGATCTGCTCCTCGCGGTGCGCGCCGAGCTTGCCGTGCTGGATCTGGTCGTGCAGCTTGAGGATGGCGTCGATGAGCATCTCCGGCCGAGGCGGGCAGCCGGGCAGGTACATGTCGACGGGCACCACGTGGTCGACACCCTGCACGATCGCGTAGTTGTTGAACATGCCGCCGGAGCTGGCGCACACGCCCATCGCGAGGACGTACTTGGGGGCGGCCATCTGGTCGTAGATCTGCCGCAGGACGGGCGCCATCTTGTTGCTCACGCGGCCGGCGACGATCATCAGGTCGGCCTGGCGCGGGCTGGGGCGGAAGACCTCCATGCCGAAGCGCGAGGAGTCATAGCGCGGAGCGCCGAAGGTCATCATCTCGATGGCGCAGCAGGCCAGACCGAACGTGGCGGGCCAGAACGACGCCTTGCGCATGTAGCCGGCGAGGCCCTCGACCGTCGAGAGCAGGACGCCACTGGGGAGCTTCTCCTCAAGGCCCATCAGGTCCACTCCATTCCGCCGCGCCGCCACTCATAGGCGTACGCGACCGTGATGTTGACGAGGAAGAGCATCACAGCGAAGACCGCGAACCACGTGAGCTCGTCGAAGGCGACGGCGAACGGGTAGAGGAAGACGATCTCGATGTCGAAGATGATGAACATCATCGCGGTGAAGAAGTACTTGATGCTCACCTTGCCGCCGCCGTCGGGCACGGGGCTGGGCTCGATCCCCGACTCGTAGCGGTCCAGCTTGGCCCGGTTGTAACGCTTGGGGCCGGTGAACGGTGCGATCGCGATGCTGAAGATGGCGAAGCCGGCCGCAAGGGACCCGAGCACCAGGATGGGCGTGTAGGCCTCCATGGGCACCTCCCGACTGAGACCGAGCTGACCGTGATCGTGACCTTGTGAATGACTTCACAACGTGATCGCGCTCTCACTCTACGCCCGGCGGGATCCACCCGTAACTAAGGTCACACTAACCCCGTTCGGCACTCCGCGGTGGGGCCTCAGGGCTTGCGGGAGTGGTGCAGGGCGACGATGCCCGCGGACAGGTTGTGCCACTCCACCCGCCCCCAGCCGGCCTCGACCATGCGCAGCGCCAGGCCCTTCTGGTCCGGCCAGGCCCGGATGGACTCCGCGAGGTAGACGTAGGACTCCGGGTTGGACGAGACGCGTCGCGCGATGCTCGGCAGCGCCCGCATGAGGTAGTTGGAGTAGATCGACTCGAACGGCGCCCACGTCGGCCGGCTGAACTCGCAGACGACGATCCGACCCCCCGGCTTGGTGACACGCAGCAGCTCCCGCAGGCCCTGCACGGGGTCGTGGATGTTGCGCAGTCCGAAGGAGATCGTGACAGCGTCGAAGACGTCGTCGGCGAAGGGCAGCCCCATGCCGTCCCCGGCGACGAAGGGCAGGTCGGGGTACTGCTCGCGACCCACCCGCAGCATACCCAGCGAGAAGTCGCTGGGCACGACCGTGGCGCCGGCGTCGGCGAACGGCTTGCTCGACGTCCCGGTGCCTGCGGCGAGGTCGAGGATGAGCTCACCGGGCTGCGGTGCGACGAGGTCGACGACCCGGCTGCGCCAACGGCGGTCCTGGCCGACGGAGAGGACGTCGTTGGTGAGGTCGTAGCGTCGGGCGACGGTGTCGAACATCCGCGCGACGTCGCGTGGCTCCTTGTCCAGACCGGCTCGGCTCACGCGGCCACTGTGCCATGACGCACCGCGAGGTACCGACCGTGCCCGGTGCGGTGAAGGCTGCGAGAGTACCCTCGACCGGGTGAGCAGTCCCGTCGTCGACCCCTCCGGCACCCCTCGTGGCGCCGGATCGGCGGTCCCGCTGCTGGTGCGGACCCTGGAGGTCGAGGATCCCGGAGCACTGATCTCCCTGCTGCCCCGCGAGGACGCGGTGGCCTGGGTCCACCATGGCGACGGCCTGGTCGGCTGGGGGTGTGCCGCGTCCTACGAGACCGGGGACCACACCCGCTTCCGGGACGCCCACGCCTGGTGGCGCGAGGTCACCCGGCACAGCGTCGTGCGCGACGAGGTGGACGTCCCGGGCACGGGCCTGGTCGCCTTCGGCACGTTCACCTTCGACGCCGAGGCCGAGGGCAGTCGGCTCGTCGTGCCGGAGGTCCTCGTCGGTCGCCGCGACGGACGCTGCTGGGTGACGCTCATCGGCACCAGGATCACCTCACGACCCGAGCTGTCCAGCACCGGCCCGGCCGACGTTCCGCGCACCGCCGGCTTCCGGGACGGTGACGTCGACGCCGAGCAGTGGCTGGACATCGTGGCCGGCGCCGTGGCCCGGATCGCCGACGGCGACCTGGACAAGGTGGTCCTCGCGCGCGACCTCGTGGCCACCTTGGAGGAGCCGCTCGACGTGCGGGCCCCCCTCGCCCGGCTCGCCGACCACTACCCCGGGTGCTGGACGTTCCACGTCGACGGATTCTTCGGCTCCACCCCGGAGATGCTGGTGCGGCTCGAACGCGGCCTGGTCACCTCACGGGTGCTCGCAGGGACGATCCGACGGACGGGCGACGACACCCACGACCTCGCGCTCGCCGCCTCGCTCGCCCGCTCCAGCAAGGACCTGGAGGAGCACGAGTACGCCGTGCGCTCCGTGGCTGACGCCCTGATGCCCTACTGCACGAGCACCAACGTGCCCGAGGCGCCGTTCGTGCTGCACCTGCCCAACGTCATGCACCTGGCCACCGACGTCACCGGCGTGGTGGCCGGTGACGTGAGCGCGTTGATGCTCGCCGCGGCGCTGCACCCCTCGGCGGCCGTCGGCGGCACGCCACGCGAGGCCGCCATGGACCTGATTCGCGAGATCGAGGGCCTGGACCGTGGGCGGTACGCCGGGCCCGTGGGGTGGATCGGCGCGAGCGGCGACGGCGAGTTCGGCATCGCGCTGCGCTCGGCGCAGGTGGGCGAGGACGGCACCAGCGTGCGGCTGTTCGCCGGCTGCGGGATCGTCGCGGACTCCGTCCCTGACGAGGAGCTCGCCGAGTCCCGCGCCAAGCTCATCCCGGTGCGCGACGCCCTCTCCTAGCTGCTGAACCGGGCGCCCTCTTCGAGCCGCTTCACCTGTGATCGGTGCCTCAGCAACCGATAGCGGTCGTGATCAGTCGGATCGGTGCTTCAGCAACCTGAACGCGAGTCATTTCGTTGCTGAGGCACCGATCCGCGGCCCGGCCCCCATCGGTGCCTCAGCAACCAGGAGTCGTTTCCATCGTTGCTGATGCACCAATCCAGGGTCAGCGCAGGGTCTTCTTGCCCCCGTGCAGGAGGGTGACGATCAGGCCGAGCGCCTTCTCGGCCTTCTCGTCGCGCTGGAAGGACGTCAGGTTCAGCGGCGGCTTGAAGCGCTGACGCGTGATCGACTTGGCGTAGGTGAACTCCTTGAGGCCGTCGGCCCCGTGGATGCGACCGAAGCCGGACTCGCCCACGCCACCGAAGGGAAGCGACGGCACCCCGGCGAAGGCGATGACGGAGTTGACCGACGTCATGCCGGAGCGGACCTGCCGGGCGATCTCCATCCCGCGCTTCTTGGAGTAGACCGCCCCGGCCAGGCCGTAGCGCGTCGCGTTCGTGCGCTCGACGGCCTCCTCCATGCTGTCGACCGGGTTGATCGCGAGCGTCGGGCCGAACGTCTCGTCCGTCATCTCCGAGGAGCTCTCGGGCACGAACGTCAGGATGGTGGGCTGCACGAACCGCTCGCCGATGGCCTCGGGCCCGCCGAGGACGACCGTGGCGCCCTTGTCGAGGGCGTCCTGGACGTGGCTGCGGATGACGTCGACCTGCGACGGCATCGTGATCGGGCCGATCTGCGCTCCCGCACCACCGGCGCGCAAGCCGCGCGCCTGCTCGGTGATCTCGTCGACGAACTGGGCGAAGACGGCACGGTGCACGTAGACGCGCTCGGTGCCGATGCAGGTCTGGCCCGCGTTGCTCATGCCGCCCCACAGTGCCGCCTCGGCGGCCGCCGTGACGTCCGCGTCCTCATCGACGATGAGCGAGTCCTTGCCGCCGGCCTCGATCAGCACGGGCGTGAGCGTCTCGGCGCACGCGGCCATGACCTTCTTGCCGGTGGCACCGGAGCCGGTGAACGCCAGCTTGTCGACGCCGGAGGTGCACAGCGCGCTGCCGGTCTCCCCCAGGCCGGTGACGCACTGCAGCACGGCGCGACCGCCGACGACCTCCGCGAGGGTGTCGGCCAGCCACTGACCCACCCCCGGGGTGTACTCGCTGGGCTTGAACACGACGGTGTTGCCGGCGGCGAGGGCGTAGGCGATGGAGCCGACCGGCGTGAACACCGGGTAGTTCCACGGGCCGATGACCCCGACGACGCCGAGCGGCTTGTACTCCACGCTCGCCGCCTGGTTGGCCATGACGAGTCCGGCCGGGACGGAGGACGGACCGAGCACCTTCTTGGCGTTCTTGGCGGCCCAGGCGATGTGGTCGATGGCCAGCGACGCCTCGAGGGTGGCGTCACCGTGCGGCTTGCCGGTCTCGCGGTGGACCAGCTCGGCCAGCTGCGGCAGACGGCGCGTGATGACGCTGCGCCACGTCAGGAGATGGTCCGCGCGCTCGGCGAAGGACAGCCCACCCCACCAGCGGGCCGTCTCGCGCGCCCGCTCGACGGCGAGCGCCACGTCCTCGGGCGAACCGACCGGGTGGACGCCGACGACGTCGCCGGTGGCCGGGTCGAGCGACTCGAAGGTGTCGACGCCCTCGGCCGGCGGCGGAGCGCTGGAGATGGGGCGTCGCGGACCGGCGGCCGGGGCGGACGTGGGAGCGGGGATGGTGCTGGTCATCGGGACTCCTTCAGCAGGTCGGCGGCCTTCTCGCCGACCATGATCGTGGGGGCGTTGGTGTTGCCACGGGGGACGGCGGGAATGACGGACGCGTCCGCGACGCGCAGGCCATCGACGCCGCGGACCCGAAGGTCCGGGCCGACGACCGCGTCCTCGCCGGTGCCCATCGCGCACGTCGAGACCGGGTGGTAGAGCGTCTGGCCGAGCCGGCCGATGGTCTCGATGATCTGCTCGTCGGTCGGATCGAAGGTCTCGGGCTCCCACGGGGCGTCGACGTACTTGGCCAGCGGTCCCTGCTTGAGGATCTCGAACATGCCGCGGTAGCCGGAGATCATCGCCTCCAGGTCGGCGCGGTCGTCGAAGTAGCCCGCCTCGATCTCCGGGTGCCAGGTGGGGTCGGCCGAGCGCAGCCGGACGTGTCCGCGGCTCTGCACGCGCACGAGCGTGATGGCGGCGGTGAGGGCCCGCTGGGTCGGCTCGTGCAGGCCGTTGTCCCAGAAGCCGGTGGGGGCGAAGTGGATCTGGATGTCGGGAGCGTCCATGCCCTCGCGCGAGCCGAAGAAGGCGCCGGCCTCGGCGATGTTCGACGTCAGGGGCCCGCGGCCGAGCTTCTGGGCCTTGAGCATGTTGGGCAGGTCGAGGAACTCCGCGACGTCGCTGGTGTCCTTGGTGTGGGCGAGGATGCCGGAGACGGGGTGGTCCTGCAGGTTGCTCCCGACGCCGGGGAGATCGACGGCGACGTCGATGCCCATGTCGCGCAGGTGCGCCGCGGGGCCGATGCCGGAGACCATGAGCGTCTGGGGGCTGTTGACGGCTCCCCCGCTGAGCACGATCTCGGCGTCGGCCCGGGCCGAGTGCAGGGCGCCGTCGCGGCGGTAGGTGACCCCGACGGCGCGGGTGCCCTCGAGGTCGACCCGCGTCACGAACGCCTCGGTGCGTACGGTGAGGTTGGGCCGGCGCATCGCGGGGCGGATGTAGGCGTCGGCGATCGACCAGCGTCGGCCCTTGCGGCACGTGACCTGGTACAGGCCCGCGCCCTCCTGCTCGGCGCCGTTGAAGTCGTCGGTCGGCTTGTGGCCGGCCGCGACGGCGGCATCGACGAAGGCGTGGCTGAGCTCGTGGGTGAAGCGGCGGTCCTCCACGACGAGCGGTCCGTCGTTGCCGTGGAAGGAGTTGTGCAGCCGGGTGTTCCCCTCGGCGCGCTTGAAGTACGGCAGGACGTCCTCATAGCCCCAGCCGGTGGCGCCGTAGGCGTCGCGCCACTCGTCGTAGTCGGCGCGGTTGCCGCGGATGTAGATCATCGCGTTCATGGAGGAGCACCCGCCGAGCGCCTTCATGCGCGGCCAGTCGGCCCGTCGGCCACCGAGGTGCTTCTGCGCCGTCGTCTGGTAGCCCCAGTCCCACTTGGTCTTGAACAGGGTGGAGAAGGCCGCCGGGAGGTGGATCATGTCGTCGTCGTCCATCGGCCCGGCCTCGAGCAGCAGGACGGAGACGGCGGGGTCCTCGGTCAGCCGGGCAGCGACGACTCCGCCGGCACTGCCCGATCCGATGACGATGTAGTCGAAGCTCTCGGTGCCCATGGAACCCTCTCGGCGGTGGCGGTGATCGGCGTCACAAACCTACTCTCGGTATCCCAAGGCGTCCAACGCTCGCTGCCAGGACTCCTGGGAGGCCGTCGCTGCCGCCCGGACCGCGCCAGCGAGGTCACGTCGGGCCGCCCGAGGTACCGGGACCTCCAGCACCCGCAGGCCGGCGGCGGGCTCCTCCAGCGCCCCCGCGAGGTCGTCGGGCGACACTCGGCGGTGCGGGACGCCATGGGCCCGGCACAGGGCCTCGAGGTCGGCGCCGGTGGGCGTGGCGTAGACACGTTCGAAGGCCGAGGCGTACTCGCCGGCACCCTGCTCGAGGGTGGCAAAGATGCTGCCGCCGTCGTCGTTCACGACCACGACCGTGAGGTCGGGCCGAGGCTCCGCCGGTCCGATGAGCAGACCGCCCGCGCCGTGCAGGAACGTGAGGTCGCCCATGACGGCCAGCGCGGCACTGCCGGGACGTCGACGCTGCCGAGCCAGGGCTGCCCCGACCGCGCTGGATACCGTGCCGTCGATGCCGGCGAGCCCACGGTTGGCGATCACCAGGCGGTGCTCGCCCGCGGGGTACGGCCGAGCCACGAGGTCGAGGTCACGGATGGGGTGCGAGGACCCCACGAACAGCATGCCGCCCGGTGGTACGGCGGCGGCCAGCGTCCGGGCCACTCGCAGCGGGACGGCGTCGGGCCGGTCGCGCACGACCTCGTCCACGGCGCGTGTGAGGGCCGCGTCCGCGAGCCGCCACAGCCCGAGCCACGAGGCGTCGGAGGAGGCAGCGGCCTCGACGTCATCGGCGAACCGCACGTTCGGCCCCGGGACGTGCGGGAAGGTGGCGGGCGGGCCGAGATGGACCACGTCGACGTCGGATCGTGCCAGCAGCTGCGAGACCGGGCGCGACAACGTGGGGTGACCGACGCTGACGACCCGCTCGACGTGGTCGGCCAGCGGGGAGTCCAGCAGCAGCCGGCAGGACACGAGGGCCTCGCCGGTGCGGGCACCGGAGCTGGGCTCGGCGAGCAGCGGCCAGCGGGCGTCGCGAGCCAGGATGCGCGCGCGGGGCCCGGCGTCGTCGCCCGCGACGACCACGGTGCGCGGCCCGGGCTCCAGCGTGACCACGGTGCGCTCCCTGGCCGCCGACCCAGGTGCGGGGTCCGGGGCGAAGTGCCACTCCACGGGCTCGACCAGCGGCTCGTCGAGCTCGAGGTTGAGATGGACCGGTCCTCCGAGCACTGCCGGCACCTCGTCCACGTACGGCACCCCCGGGAAGATGCGGCGCTGGTCGGTGGTCTGGTTGGCCCCGGTCCCGCGCAGGTGTCCGGGCCGGTCCGCCGTCACGGCCACGACGGGAACGTCCGCGTGCAGGGCCTCGAGCATCGCGGGGTGCAGGTTGGCGACCGCCGTGCCCGACGTCGTCACGACCGGCACGGGTGCGCCGGAGGCCTTGGCCAGGCCGAGCGCGAGGAAGCCCGCCTCCCGCTCGTCGACGCGCACGTGCAGGCGCAGGAGGCCGTCGGCGTCGGCCGCGTGCAGCGCGAGCGCGATCGGCCCCGACCTGGACCCGGGGGCGAGCACCGCCTCCGTGGCACCGAGGCCGACCATGCGCTCCACCAGGCTGCGGGCCACGGCGACGGAGCTGCGGTCGCGCTCAGCGCCGGGCATCGCGAGTCTCCTCCTGCTCGAGCATCGCGGTGACCTCGGCGAGACGGTGGTGCCACCGCTCGACCGTGGCCGGCGGGGGCGCGACACCCGCGAGCGCGTCGGGGTCGATGGCGAGCCGGCCGGCGGGGAGCAGACCGCCGACGGGCACGAGCGGCCGGGCGACGACGTCGGCGTCGAGCAGTGAGGTCGTGGCCAGACCGCACGCGTGGGGGAGATCGGGCAGCGCGGCAGCCAGGGCGAGGCCCGCCGCGAGCCCGATCGACGTCTCGACGGCGCTGGAGACGACGACGGGCAGCTCGATCTGCTCGGCGATGCGCAGGCAGGCGTGGACCCCACCGAGCGGCTGCACCTTCAGCACCGCGATGTCCGCGGCCTCGAGGTCGCGGACGCGGTAGGGGTCGTCGGCGCGTCGGATGGATTCGTCCGCGGCGACCTTGACGGCGACCCGTCGCCGCAGGGCCGCGAGGTCCTCGACCGCGGCGCACGGCTGCTCGACGTACTCCAGACCGACGGCGGCGTCGAGGGCGGTGACGGCTCGCTCGGCCTCCTCCAGCGTCCATCCCCCGTTGGCATCGACGCGGACGTGGCCGTCGGGGCCGATGGCCTCGCGGACGGCCGCCACCCGGGCGAGGTCGTGGGTCAGGTCCTGTCCCGGCTCGGCCACCTTGACCTTGGCTGTCCTGCACCCGGACCGCTCGACGATGTCGCGGGCGACGTCGGGATCCACGGCGGGCACGGTGCAGTTGACCGGCACCTGCTCGCGGCGCGGCTCGGGCCACGGGCGACTCGCGGAGTCCAGGGCAGCCCGCAGCCACGGGAGGCACTCGGCGGTGTCGTAGTCGAGGAAGGGGCTGAACTCCGCCCACCCGGCGGAGCCCTCCAGCAGCACGCCCTCACGTCGCTCGATGCCGCGGAACCTCATCGGCATCGGGATCGAGAACGGGACGGTGCGCACGCCCCGACCCTAGTCGCCGACGGCCCGGCCGACGGGTCGCGGCGGGGTCCCTGCTGGTTCCCATGTCGACATGGGAACCAGCACTGCTGCACGGGAATCTTCCATCTGCACGGGTTGCAACCCGTGCAAACGGCAGAAAGCCGTGCAGATGGACTCGGATCGCGTCACACACGGACCCGCTCAGCCGGGGAGGCCTGGCGGCCCCGGCCCCGACCAGCGGGCTCACCACCGTCGTGCCACGGTGGAGGCATGACCCAGATCGCCATCGTCGGAGGCCACGGACAGATCGCTCGGGAGCTCATCCCGCGCCTTGTCGCCGCTGGCCACACCCCAGTCGCCCTCGTCCGCAACGACTCGCAGGTCGCGACCGTGGAGAAGCTCGGTGCCACCGCCCGGCGTCTCGACATCGAGGCCGAGGAGGCCGGGGCCTTCGCCGCCGCGTTCGAGGGCTGCCACGCCGTGGTCTTCGCCGCGGGGGGCGGGCCCGACGGCAACATCGAGCGCAAGCGCACCGTCGACCTCGAGGGCTCCCTCAAGTCGATCGACGGTGCCAAGCAGGCAGGCATCGCCCGCTTCGTCCAGATCTCGGCCATCGGGGTCGACCTGCCGCTGCCCGAGGACGCCGACCCGGTGTGGCAGGCCTACGTCGAGGCCAAGCGCGACGCCGACGCCGCGCTGCGAGGCTCCGGCCTGGACTGGACCATCCTGCGTCCGGGCATGCTCACCGACGACGAGCCCACCGGCGAGGTCACGGTGGCCGAGTCGGCGCAGCGGGGCGAGATCCCCCGTGGCGACGTCGCCGCCGTGGCAGCCGAGGTCCTGGACTCCGGGAACGGCATCGGCCGCCAGTGGGACGTCGTGGGCGGCAGCGCGTCGGTCGCCGACGCCGTCTCTTCCGCCTGACACATCGCAATCTGACACCTCGCAATCTGACACCTCGCAATTTGTGAGCCCCTGCACCCGAACCTGACCCACGAGGCCGATTCGGGTGCAGGGGCTCACAAATCTTGGGAGGCGCGGGTGCGGAGCGAGAGCCGGTCGACCTTGCCGCCGGGCAGGAGCGGCAGGGTGTCGACGAGCTCCAGCTGCCGCGGCGCCCAGCGCCGGTCCAGGCCGAGCCCCTCGAGCTCGTCGCGCACCGCGTCGAGACCCAAGCCGTCCAGGCACACGGCGTCCGAGGGCACGACGAACGCCACCACGCGCGACCCCCACTCCGCGTCATCAGCTCCGACGACGGCAGCGTCCCCGACCCCGGCGACCTGGCGCAGCGTCCGTTCCACCACCGGCAGTGCGACGTTGACGCCTCCGCTCACCACGACGTCGTCGACCCGGCCGGTGATGCCCAGGACGCCGTCGGGCCCGAGCGTGCCGAGGTCGGCCGTCGCGAACCACTCCCCCGTGAACGGCACCTCGCCGTACCCACTGAAGAGCGTCGGGCCCGCCACGAGCACCTGGCCGCCCTCGTCGACACGGACCCGGACGCCGTCCAGCGGCACGCCGTCGTAGACGCAGCCTCCACACGTCTCGCTCATGCCGTACGTCCGCACCACCGGGACGCCGGCTGCACGGGCCCTCTCGAGCAGCCCGGGGTCGATCCCCGCGCCACCGACGAGCAGGGCGTCCAGGCGCGCGAGCAGACCGAGGCGGCCCTCCCGGTCGAGCCGGTGCAGCTGCGTCGGCACGAGCGAGGCGTAGGTCCGCCCGCCCCCCGCGGCGAGCACGTCCAGGGCGGCGGTGAGGTCGGGGTGCTCGTCCAGCACGACGGGATCACTTCCGGCGAGCAGCGAGCGCACGAGCACCTGCAGGCCTGCCACGCCCGCCGTAGGCAGCGCCAGCAACCAACGCCCCGGCCCACCGAGCCGCTCCTGCGTCGCGCGGGCCGATGCCAGCACGGCCGCGTGGGACAGCACGACGTCCTTGGGCTCACCGGTGCTGCCGGAGGTCCGCACGACGAGCGGCTCGCCACCCTCGGCAACCCACGGGGCCAGCGCCCGCAGCAGCGCCCGAGGGTCTCCCCCGACGGGCCGCAGCGACGCGCTCACAGGTCGTCGTCGGTGATCGGCTCCTCCGGCTCACGGACGGGCCGCGACTGGTAGAGCGCTGCGGCAGCCAGGATGAGCGCCGCGACGCCGCACAGGATCCGCAGCGCTGCCTCGGACTCCGAGAGCGCGAGGTAGCCCATCACCGCGGTCAGTGCCACCAGCACGAAGGGGAACGGTGGCTGCTTCATGGAACCACCCTACGGCGGTGGCACACTGAGCGTCGTGCCTGCCGACCACGCTCCCGCCCGCGCGAACCTGTCCCAGTGGGTCGAGGGAGCGCGGCCCCGAACCCTCCCGGCGGCCGTCGCCCCGGTCCTCGCGGGCACCGGCGCGGCCGTCCACGCCGAGGGCTTCGTGTGGTGGAAGGCCCTGCTCGCGCTCGGCGTCTCCCTCGCGCTGCAGGTCGGCGTCAACTACGCCAACGACTACTCCGACGGCATCCGCGGCACGGACGACGATCGGGTCGGCCCGCTGCGTCTCGTGGGCTCCGGGCTCGCGTCTCCCGGCGCGGTGCGGAGCGCCGCGCTGGGGTTCCTGGCCCTCGGCGGCCTGCTCGGTCTCGCGCTCGCCGCGACGACCACCTGGTGGCTGCTCCTGGTGGGTGTCGCTGCCCTCGGAGCCGCCTGGACGTACACCGGCGGCGCCAAGCCGTACGGCTATCGTGCCCTCGGCGAGGTCAGCGTCTTCCTGTTCTTCGGACTGGTTGCCGTCCTCGGCACGACGTACGTGCAGCTCGAGCGGGTCACGGCGACGTCGCTCGCGGCCGCGGTCGGCGTGGGAGCGCTGGCGTGCGCGATCCTCGTCGCCAACAACCTGCGCGACATCCCCACGGACGTCGTCGCCGGCAAGCGCACCCTCGCGGTGGTGCTGGGCGACGCCGGTTCACGACGGTTCTTCCTCGTGCTCGTGGTGCTGGCCGCGCTCGCGCTCGTCGCGGCCGCGCTGGCGTCGACGCCGTGGGCGCTGCTGGGCGTCATCGGCCTCCCGCTCGCCCTGCGCGCGACGCAGGTCGTGCTCTCCGGCGCCGACGGCGCGACGCTCATCCCCGTGCTGCGTGACGTCGGCCTCGCCGAGCTGCTCTACGCCGCCGGCCTCGCCGCGGGCCTGGTCGTCGCCACCGTCGCATGAGCGAGCGCCAGCTGGGGGTCCCCCCGCGAGTCCTACGAGCAGGGGGCGTGAACAATCAGCACCTCATGCGAGCACGCTCCTACCGTGGTTCTTCTGAGGACGTGATCGCATCAGCCGTCTGCACGTCGGTCTGATCTCCGACACTCACGCACCGCGGTTCTGGAAGGGCATGCCGGTCCGGGTCGCCGAGGAGCTCACCGGCGTCGACGTCATCCTGCACGCCGGTGACGTCTGCGAGCCCGGCGTCCTCGACGAGCTCGCCGCCCTCGCCCCGCTGCACGTGGTGGCGGGGAACAACGACGGGCCCGACGTCGAGGCCTGGGGTGCTCCGCACACGCTCGAGCTGGAGCTCGCCGGCGTCCACGTCGCGATGATCCACGACTCCGGTGCGAAGCAGGGGCGACTCGCGAGGATGCGGCGGCGCTTCCCCATGGCCGACGTCGTCGTGTTCGGTCACTCCCACATCCCCCTGACCGAGCAGGACGACGACCTGCTGATCGTCAACCCCGGCTCCCCCACCGACAAGCGTCGTCAGCCACACGGAACGGTCGGCCATCTCGTTCTCACCGACGGCCCGGGGGGCGGCACCGTGGAGTCGGTGCGGATCGTGCCGGTCAGCTGAGCGCGAGCTCGCCGGAGCGCTCGTACTCGCGCAGCGCCGCGGCGTAGGGCGCGATGTCCAGGCCGTGCTCGGACAGCCAGCCGTCGTCGTAGTAGGTGCTCACGTACCGCTCCCCGCCGTCGCACAACAAGGTGACGATGCTGCCGTCGGTACCGTCGCGGCGCATCCTCTCGGCCACCTGAAGCGCGGCCCACACGTTGGTGCCGGTCGAGCCGCCCACGGCGCGACCGAGCCGGTCGCTCACCCAGCGCATGGTTGCGATCGAGGCGGCGTCGGGGACGCGCAGCATGTCGTCGATGACCCCGCCGACGAACGACGGCTCGACGCGGGGCCGGCCGATGCCCTCGATCCGCGAGGAGCGGCCGGTCACGACGTCCGAGCGGTCCTCCCGCCAGCCGTCCAGGAACGCCGAGCCCTCCGGGTCGGCCACCAGTAGCCTCGTGGCGAAGCGGCGGTAGCGGACGTAGCGCCCGATGGTCGCGGAGGTCCCGCCGGTGCCCGCGCTCACGACGATCCACGTCGGGCACGGGTGCGGCTCGCGTGACATCTGCTCGAAGATGGACTCGGCGATGTTGTTGTTGCCCCGCCAGTCCGTGGCCCGCTCGGCGTAGGTGAACTGGTCCATGTAGTGGCCGCCGCAGTCGTCGGCGATCCGCCGGGCCTCGTCGTAGACCTGCCCGGCCTCGTCGACGAAGTGGCAGCGGCCACCGTGCCACTCGATCAGTGAGACCTTCTCGCGACTCGTCGTCGACGGCATGACCGCCACGAACGGCAGCCCCACGAGCCGCGCGAAGTAGGCCTCGCTGACGGCCGTGGAGCCGCTGGAGGCCTCGACGATCGTGCTGTCCGGGCCGATCCATCCGTTGCACAGAGCGTGCAGGAACAGCGACCGGGCCAGCCGGTGCTTCAGGCTTCCGGTCGGGTGGACCGACTCGTCCTTGAGGTAGAGGTCGACTCCGGGAGTCGCGATCTCCAGGGAGTGCAGGTGGGTGTCGGCGCTGCGGTTCGCGTCGGCGTCGACCCGCCGGATCGCCTCGTCGATCCAGGCCCGGTGGTCAGTCGACGTCTTCGGCACGACGGGACTCCTCGACCTTCTGGCTCATCCGCTCGGCGCGCTCCTGGACGCGGTCGGCGATCTGGCCTCGCAGGTCCGCGAGCGCGAACACGGAGATGATCGAGGAGAGGACGAGCGCCACCAGCAGGACCACGAGGTTGGTGAGCGTCCCGAACTCCAGGAAGAACTGCCCGACGCCCCACAGCAGGACGTAGGTGAGCAGGAAGATGCCCAGGCGGGCGAGGGTGAACTTCGCCACGAGACTCATGCGATCACACCCTGTGAGGAAGCATCCTCAGAGCGTGCCCACAGGAGATGTCCCTCGGTCTGCCGCTGACGCTCGCTCATGCCCCGAGCCTACTGGTCTCGATGGCGAGCATGCCCGGCCAGTCTTGCCCGTCGGCGGTAACGTTGGCCCATGGGCAAGGCACTGATCGTGATCGTGGCCGTCGTGCTGCTGGTCTACGCATTCTTCGACCTGCTCGCGACCCCTGCGACCCAGGTACGGGTCGTGCCGAAGCTCGTGTGGTTCGTGCTCGTGGTCATGCTGCCCTTCCTCGGCCCGCTGCTGTGGATCTTCTTCGGTGCGCAGCGTCAGCGCGGCACGCCGCCGCCCAGGCGCCGTCCCGGCGGCTTCGGCCCCGACGACGACCCGGACTACCTGCGCGGCCTCTGAGCCGGGCGCACGGCGCACCCCACCGAACCCGCCCGCGTCGAGGCGATGGCGGTACGCCACGCAGTCGCAGCGAAGGCGTCCGCTACTTCGCGTAGGAGTGCAGGCCGGAGCCGAAGAGGTTGACGCCGTAGTAGCTGAACAGGAACGTCGCGAACCCGACGAGGGCGATGATCGCGGCGCGCTTGCCCTTCCACCCGGCCGTCGCCCGGGCGTGCAGGTACCCGGCGTAGACGACCCAGGTGATGAAGGCCCAGACCTCTTTGGGGTCCCAGCCCCAGTACCGGCCCCAGGCGTAGTGCGCCCAGATCGGGCCGGCGATGAGCGCTCCGAACGTCCACAACGGGAACCCGACGGCGATGACGCGGTAGGCCACCTTGTCCATGGCCGCCGACGACGGGAAGCGGCCCAGCAGGCCGCCCACCGTGCCGCGGGCTTCAGCCCGCCCGCGGACCAGGTACAGGGCCGACGCCGCGGCACCGACGAGGAAGAAGGCGCCCGACAGCATCACCGCCGCGACGTGGATGACGAGCCAGTAGGAGTGCAGGGCGGGCACGAGGGGGCCGGCCGGCACGTAGGTCGACATCGCCATGCCCAGCACGACGAGGGCGAACCCCGTGACGATGCCGCCCAGCCAAGCGAGTCCGGAGAGCCTCACCATCACCAGGTAGACCACGAGCGCGACGACGGCGCCACCGATCCCGAACTCGTACATGTTGCCCCAGGGGACCCGGTCCGCGGCCAGGCCGCGGGCCACGAAGCCCACGAGCAGCAGCGCCGTCCCGAGCCCGGTCAAGGAGACTCCGATCGAGGCCAGGAGGTCCGGCCGGCTCGGAGCGTCCTCGTCGGACCCGTCCGCAGCGTCGGGCTCCACCGCTGCTGCCGGTCCACCCGCCGCGACCGTGGCACGCTCTGGCGCGACCTTGCGGGCGAAGCCCCACTCGGCCATGTGCGCGAGGAAGGCGAGCGCGATGACGACGGTCGCCGACGCGACCGAGTAGTTGGACACCTGGGCGAGGGTCTCGGTGCTCATGGGCGGTCCTTCTCCTCGCGGGGGCCAGTCGTGTCGGGGTCGACGCCCGTCGCGACACGGAGCCGCTCGAGCAGGTCGTCGAGGTCGTCGGGCAGGTCGTCCCGGGGGACGCGATCCAGCCCAGCGACCTCCACCACGGTACGTGAGCCATCCCGACGCGACCTGACCCAGGTGCGCCGCGGGCGGATGACGAGCGACAGGATCAGCCCGATGATCCCGACGCTGATCGCGACGAGAGGAAGCTCCACGAGCGGCGTCGACGCGACCTGGAACCGGGCGAACAGCTTGAGGTCGACGAACTCGATCGTGCCGCCGTTCGGGAGCTCGGCCTGCTGACCGGGGCTCAGGCTGACCCGGAACGGATCCCCGTCCTCGTTCTCCAGCTGGGTGACGTTCGTCTTGTCGAGCACGTAGACCGACTGCGGCGTGCCGTCGTCCAGGCCGAGGTCGCCCTCGAACACGAACAGCCCGACGAGCGGGTTCACCGCGCCGGGGAAGATCGAGACGGAGGCCTCCTCCTCCCCCGACGACACGGCCGTGGGCAGGAAGAACCCCTGGAAGCCGAGCTGCTCGGGCGAGGCGTCGGGCACCTTGACCACGCCGTTGGACGTGTAGGTCCCGTCCTGGGGCAGGAAGGGCACGGCGTCGTCGAAGACCACGTTCCCCTCGGCGTCGGTGACCCGCAGGACCGGTGCGTAGCCCTGCCCGACGAGGAAGACCGACGAGCCGCCGACGTCCAGCGGCTGGTTGACCTGCATGCGGTAGGGCTGCTCCCCGGCACCGGGCTCGGCCTCGTACGTCCCGGAGGCGCGAAAGAGGCGAGGAGCCCCGCGCTGCGGCCCGTCGGTCCAGAACCGCGCCACCATCTCGTCGAGCTGCAGGCTGAACGGCGGGAGCTCGTCGGAGTCGAACAGCGCGCCGGAGGAGAACTCGTCGTACTGCGTCAGCACGTTGGCGAAGCCGTCACCCTGCGTCACGATGGCGGCGCCGCGGTAGCCGAACAATGCTCCGACCGCCACGCCCACGAGGACCGCGACGACGCTCACGTGGAACACCAGGTTGCCGGCCTCGCGCAGGTAGCCCTTCTCGACGCGGACCTCGCTGGACGTCGCGTCCTCGACGACGTCGATCCGGGCCGGCAGCCCCCGCGGTCCGGCAAGCACGCGGCGCGCCGCGGCGGCCACCTCCTGCGGCGAGGCGTCGGTCTCGAAGGTCCCGAACGCCGGCAGCCGCTCCAGCCGCTTGGGGGCCTTGGGCGGACGCGCCCGCAACGCCCGCAGGTAGACCCTGGTGCGCGGCAGGATGCAGCCCACCAGCGAGACCATCAGGAGCAGGTAGATCGCGCTGAACCACGGGGACGTGTAGACGGAGAAGAACCCGAGGCGGTCCAGCCACGGCGCGAGATCGGGGTTGCGGGAGAAGTACGCCTCGACGGCCCGGGCGTCGACGCCGCGCTGCGGCACCACCGAGCCCGGCACCGACGCGATCGCCAGCAGCATCAGGAGCACCAGGGCCGTGCGCATGGACGTGAGCTGACGCCACGCCCAGCGCAGCATGCCGACGGTGCCCATCGCCGGCGCGGTGCCGCTCGCCGACATCAGACCACCGCCCCGAAGCCGCCGGCCCAGGACTGCAGGTCTGTCACCACGGCGTCCCACACGCCGGTCACGAGCAGCACGCCGACGAGCACCAGCATCCCGCCGCCCGCGCGGGAGATGGCCCGCTGGTGTCGGCGGGCCCAGCCGACCGCACCCATGAAGCGACGGAAGGCGAGCGCCGCGACGATGAACGGCACCCCCAGCCCGAGGCAGTACACGAACGTCAGGAACGCGCCGCGGGGCGCCGTGCCCTCCTGGTTCGCCAAGGTGAGGACGACCCCCAGCGTCGGGCCGATGCACGGCAGCCAGCCGAGCCCGAAGAAGAAGCCCAGCACCGGCGCGATGCCCACGCCCACGGCGGGGACCGCGTGGATGCGGACCTCACGCTGCAGCACCGGGACGAGCCCCATGAAGACCAGGCCCAGCACGATGACCACGAGGCCGAGCACGACGGAGATCTCACGCCGGTACTGGAACAGCGACTGGCCGATCGCGCCGAACAGGGTGCCCCCGAGGACGAAGACGACACTGAAGCCCAGGACGAACAGCACCGATCCGGCGAGCATCCGACCCCTGCCGGCGGTGTCGAGGTCCTGCACGCCGACACCGGTCACGTAGGAGAGGTAGCCCGGAAGCAGTGGCAGTACGCACGGGGAGAAGAACGACACGAGTCCGGCGACGAGGGCCACGGGAACCGCGATCAGGAGGGATCCGGAACCAGCCGCGTCGGCGAACCAGTCACCCATCGACCCCATCCTCATCCATGCTGTCCATCACGTCGTCCAGCACTCCGGTCAGCGTGGAGAGCCGCAGCTCCGGGTCGATGATGCGTGCGGCGACGCGACCCTCTGCGTCGATCACCCAGGTCGTGGGGATGGCTTGGGACGGCAGGGAGTCGGCGAAGCCCAGCTGCTGGCGGCCGTCGGCGTCGACGATGCTCGGGTACGGCGTGTCCTGCTTGCGCTCGAAGGCCCGCGCGGCGGCCGGGTCGTCGCGCACGAGCAGCCCCAGGAACTGCACGCCCGAGTCGGCGTAGGTGCGGGCGGCCTCGTTGAGCACCGGGGCCTCGGCCCGGCACGGAGGGCACCACGACCCCCACACGTTCACGACGATGGTCTGGCCCTCGTGCTCCTCGCTGGAGATCGGCTCACCCTCCAGGTCCTCACCGGAGAGGACCGGAGCGTCCTCACGGTCCTCCGGCTCGACGTACGTGACGAACCGGCTGCCACTGACGTAGCCGCCCGTGGAGCCCTCGGTCCCGACGCCGGCGCACCCGGCGAGCAGCATCAGGCCGGACAGCACCGCGACCGCGGTGTGGCGTGACGTCACGACTCAGGCGCCGCCGACGAACTTGCCCTTGAGGGCGTCCGGCAGCAGGTCGGCGGCGGGCTCGGCGTAGGAGTAGCCGACGTACTCGTCCCCATCGAAGGTCAGGCTGGTGATGCTGGCCAGGGTGCACTGGCGCCGGCGCGGGTCGTGCACGTAGCGCTTCTGCTCATAGGCCTGGCGGGCGATCCAGACCGGCAGCTGGTGCGACACGATGACGGCCTCGTGCCCACGGGCCAGCTCCCGGGCGTCGGCCACGGCAGCCTGCATGCGCGCCGCGATGTCCCGGTACGGCTCACCCCAGGACGGGCGGAACGGGTTGCGCAGCGTCCACCAGTTCTTGGGGTGCGCGAGTGCCTTGGGCTCGGCGCCGACCGTGCGGCCC
Organism: Aeromicrobium sp. CF4.19; assembly: GCF_051262555.1. NCBI lineage: Bacteria > Bacillati > Actinomycetota > Actinomycetes > Propionibacteriales > Nocardioidaceae > Aeromicrobium > Aeromicrobium sp. CF4.19. The sequence goes on from NZ_JBIMEU010000004.1 coordinate 281,333, forward strand.
TCGAAGAGGTTGTCGGCCTCGATGACCCGGGCGTCGGTGGTCACGGGAGCATCGAGCAGGACCCGCAGGGGCTCGACCGTCTGCTGCGCCCGCTCCAGCGGCGAGGAGACCAGGTGCATGATCTCGTTCTTGGAGAGGTGGTCGGCCGCACGCTTGGCCATCTCGTGGCCGAGGTCGGACAGGAAGTACTCCGGGAGCCGCCCGTAGAGCACGCCCTCGGGGTTGTGGACCTCGCCGTGGCGCATCAGGTGGACGATCGTGCGCTCGCTCATGCGGTGTCCTCCTGGGCTCGGGCGGCGGCCCGTGCGGCGGCGGGCAGGGCCTCGGCCATCCTAGAGAGTGCGTGGTCGTCGTGCGCAGCCGAGACGAACCACGACTCGTAGGCGCTCGGCGGCAGGTAGACACCGGCCTCCAGCATCGCGTGGAAGAACGGGCCGTACCTCCACGCCTGCTGCTGCTGCACGTCCGCGAAGCTGCGAGCCGGGGTGCTGGTGCCCCACAGGACGCTGAACATGTTCCCGGCGGTCTGGATCACGTGCTCGACACCCTCGGCCGCGAGCGCGTCCCCGATGAGCCCCTGCGCCGTGGCCGACCAGGCGTCGATGCTCGCGTAGACGTCGGCGTCGGCCAGGCGCAGGGTGGTCAGGCCGGCCGTCGTGGCCACGGGGTTCCCCGACAACGTCCCGGCCTGGTAGACGGGACCGCTCGGGGCCAGGTGGTCCATCACGTCGGCGCGACCGCCGAAGGCCGCCGCGGGGAAGCCACCGCCCATGACCTTGCCGAAGGTGAGCAGGTCCGGGCGCCAGCCCTCCGCGGCGCCGTCGACGCCCCAGTAGCCCGAGCGGGTGACGCGGAAGCCGGTCATCACCTCGTCGCTGATCATCAGGGCTCCGTGCTCGCGGCAGGTCCGGGCGAGGAGCTCGTTGAAGCCCGGCTCGGGGGCGACGACCCCCATGTTCCCGGCAGCGGCCTCGGTGATGACGCACGCGATCTCGTCGCCCAGCTCGGCGAATGCCGCCGCAACCGCGTCCGGGTCGTTGTAGGGGAGCACGATCACGTCGTTCGTGACGTGGGCAGGCACTCCGGGCGTGCCCGGGATGGCGAGCGTCACCAGGCCCGAGCCGGCCTCGGCGAGCAGGGCGTCGACGTGACCGTGGTAGCACCCGGCGAACTTCACGATCCGGTCTCGGCCGGTGAAGCCGCGAGCCAGCCGGATCGCCGACATGGTCGCCTCGGTGCCCGAGGAGACCAGCCGGACGCTCCGCACCGGGGCGCGACTGACGATCTCCTCGGCCAGCTCCACCTCCGGCAGGCTCGGCGTGCCGAAGGACGTGCCCCGGGAGGCGACGTCCTGCACGGCGGCGATCACCTCGGGGTGGGCGTGGCCGAGCAGCATCGGCCCCCAGGAGCCGACGAGGTCCAGGTAGCGGGTCCCGTCGGCGTCGGTCAGCCACGCCCCGTCGCCCTCCACCATGAAGCGCGGTGTGCCCCCGACGGCACGGAAGGCACGGACCGGGGAGTTGACCCCGCCCGGCGAGACGGCCTTCGCACGGGAGAACCACTGGTCAGAGACAGGTGTGGGGGCAGCCATGCCCCCATTGTCCCAGCCGATGCGTCGGGCGGCCCGACCGCCGTAACCCCGCCCGGGCGACGTCGTTTCCCCGGGTGGGAAGCGGATCGCTTTGCTCGGGGAGCGGTCCGCAGGTAACATGCGTTTACCGTGGCGTGGGTCACGTGCGCCCACGTTGGAGGGAACTCGATGGCAGTCCGAACGCTGAGTCGTTGGCAGAAGGCCAGTGCGCTCGTCCCGATGAGCGTCCTGCTCGTCGCCTGGGGAGCCGCCCTGACCAACTCCGGCCTCGCGACCGCCGACGACCGCGTCAGCTCCGACGAGATCCCCGACGTGCCCAGCACCGCCCTGGAGCAGCCGGCGAGCGTCCAGGACACGCCGGCCGGCATCGACCCCAAGGCCGGCCCCGACGGCGCCGTCGCCACCCTCTCCACCAACGGCATTCCTTCCTCCGCCCTGAGCGCCTACCGCCGCGCGGAGACCCTGCTGGACAAGGCCGACGAGAGCTGCCAGCTCCCGTGGCACCTCGTCGCCGCGATCGGTCGCGTGGAGTCCAACCACGGCCGCTTCGGCGGCAGCGCCCTGAGCTCGGACGGCACCGCCACGCCGGGCATCTACGGCATCCCGCTCGACGGCACCAACAGCACCGCGCGGATCACCGACACCGACGACGGCGCCCTGGACAAGGACCGCGTCTACGACCGTGCGGTCGGCCCCATGCAGTTCATCCCCGGGACGTGGAGTTCCGTGGGCGTCGACGCCGACGGTGACGGCGAGAAGAACCCCCAGAACATCAGCGACGCCGCCACGGCCGCCGGCATCTACCTCTGCTCCGGCGAGGGCGACCTCAGCACCGCCGGTGACGTCTCCACGGCGGTCAAGCGCTACAACCGCTCCGACGAGTACGTCGCCCTGGTCATGGAGATCTCCGAGGCCTACGCCGACGGCGACTTCTCCCAGACCCCGAACGGCACGTCGTCGGGCCCCGTGCTCACCAGCAGCTCGCTCGACCAGACGATGACCCAGGGCGAGCGCAACGATGCCGGCGCGTCGCAGCGCTCGGCCGAGAAGAAGGCAGCGGCTCGGGAGAAGCGTGAGCGCGAGGAGGCCCGATCCGGCGGCTCTGGCAGTGGCAGCGGGTCGTCCACCGGTGGCGGAGGATCGTCCTCCGGCGGCACCGGCGGGGGTGGCTCGACCGGCGGTACTGGCGGATCGGGTGGCTCAGGAGGATCCGACGGCGGTTCCTCTTCAGGTGGTTCAGGCAGCGGAAAGCCCGTGGGGGGCACCGTTCAGAACCTTGTCAAGGACACACCCCTCGCCCCAGTGACCAAGCCGGTCACTGACATCGTGGACCTGCTTCTGGGCTGCAACCTCAAGTATCCCATCGGCCCGAAGTCCAAGATCGACGCTTGCAAGGCCGCCGTCCGCGCCAACAACTGAACTCTCAAATCAGAAGTTGCTCGACGAGCTCGGCGGCCCAGTAGGTCAGCACGATGTCGGCGCCCGCGCGGCGGATGGACGTGATCGACTCCGCGATCGCGCGGTCCCGATCGATCCAGCCGCGCTCGGCGGCCGCCTCGACCATGGCGTACTCACCGGAGACCTGGTAGGCCGCGACGGGGACGGTGACGTGGTCGCGCACGAGCGGCAGCAGGTCCAGGTAGCCCATCGCGGGCTTGACCATGGCGATGTCGGCACCCTCCTGCACGTCGAGAAGCGCCTCCCTCAGCGCCTCGCGGCGATTCGCGGGGTCCTGCTGGTAGGTGCGCCGATCACCCTGCAGGGAGGAGTCCACCGCCTCGCGGAACGGTCCGTAGAACGCCGAGGCGTACTTCGCGGCGTAGGCCAGGATCGCGACGTCCTGGTGGCTCTCGGCGTCCAGCGCCGACCGCACCGCCGCCACCTGACCGTCCATCATCCCGCTCGGACCGACGAGGTGGGCACCGGCCCGAGCCTGTGCCACACCCATCCGGGCGTACAGCTCGAGCGTCGCGTCGTTGTCGACCCGGCCCGCGTCGTCGAGGACTCCACAGTGCCCGTGGTCGGTGAACTCGTCCAGGCACAGGTCCGACATCACCAGCAGGTCGTCGCCGACCTCCTCGCGGGCGTCGGCGATCGCGACGTTGAGGATGCCGTCGGGATCCAGCGCCCCGGAGCCCGTCGGGTCCTTGTGCTCGGGAACGCCGAAGAGCATGACGCCACCGAGCCCCAGCGCCGCGGCCTCCCGGACGGCGTGCCGCGCGCTCTCGCGGCTGTGCTGGACGACACCGGGCATGCTCGAGATCGGGCGCGGCTCGGTCAGGCCCTCGGCCACGAACATCGGCAGCACGAGCTGCCGAGGCTCCACCGAGGTCTCGGCCACCAGGCGTCGCATCGCCGGCGACGAGCGCAGCCGGCGTGGTCGATGGGCGGGGAATCCGGTCATGGCCGCTCTCCGTTCTGTCGCTGAGTGTGACGTTCCGGCCCCGCATCGCTCAATCTCGGGGCCGGAACGTCACACTCAGCGGTGTCGGGGTGTCAGGCTTTGCGGCGCGAGGAGGGCCGCTTGTAGGACGGCTTGGTGACCGGCTCCCCGGCCTCCAGGAACGCCAGCCGGCGAGCAGCCCCGAACTCCGCCAGGGCGTCGGCGAGGACCTCCACCGACGGCTGGTCGGCGAGGACGTCGACCCGCAGCCCGTGCTCCTCGGCCGTCTTGGCCGTGGCCGGCCCGATGCACGCGATGATCGTCGAGGTGTGCGGCTTGCCCGCGATGCCGACGAGGTTGCGCACGGTGGAGCTCGAGGTGAACAGCACGGAGTCGAACTTGCCGCTCTTGATCGCCTCGCGCGTCGGCGCCGGCGGCGGGGCGGCACGGACGGTGCGGTAGGCCGTGACGTCGTCGACCTCCCAGCCCAGCTCGAGCAGACCGGCCACGAGCGTCTCCGTGGCGATGTCGGCCCGGGGCAGGAAGACCCGGTTGATCGGGTCGAGCACCTCGTCGTAGGGCGGCCAGTCGTCCAGCAGCCCCCGCGCCGACTGCTCGCCGCTGGGCAGCAGGTCGGCCTTGATGCCCCAGGTCGCGATGGCCTCGGCGGTCTTGTCGCCGACGGCTGCGATCTTCAGGCCGGAGAAGGCCCGGGCGTCCAGGCCGTACTCCTCGAACTTCTCCCGGACGGCGCGCACGGCGTTGACGCTCGTGAAGGCCACCCACTCATAGCGCCCCTCGACGAGACCGCGGACGGCCTTGTCCATCTGCTGAGGGTTGCGGGGCGGCTCCACCGAGATCGTGGGGACCTCCTCCGAGAGCGCGCCGTAGGAGCGCAGACGGGCCGCCAGGCCGGCCGACTGCTCCTTGGTGCGCGGGACGAGGATGCGCCAGCCGTAGAGCGGCTTCGTCTCGAACCACGAGAGCGTGTCGCGCATCTCGACCACGTCGCCGACGACCGTGATGGCCGGGGAGGCCATGGCCGCGGCCCGGGCGTCGTCGGCGATCGAGCCGAGCGTCGAGACGACGGTGGACTGCTCGGTGGTGGTGCCCACCCGGGTCATCGCCACGGGCGTCTGCGGCGACCGGCCGGCCTCGACCAGCCCGGCCGAGACCTCCCCGATGCGCCCGACGGCCGAGAGCAGCACGAGCGTGTCGTCGCCGGCATAGTCGGGCCAGCTGATCGTGGACTCCCCCACGCTGACGACCCGGAACTGGTGGTTGGTCTTGTTGGTCAGCGGGACGCCGGCGTAGGCCGGGACGGCGTTGACCGAGGAGATGCCCGGGACGATCTCGAAGCCGATGCCGGCCTTGGAGCAGGCGGCGGCCTCCTCCGGGGCGGTGGCGTACGTGAACGGGTCCCCGGAGACCAGTCGGACGACGTGCGCCCCGGTCTTGGCGTGGCGGACCACGAGCCGACCGAGTGCGGCGTGCGTCAAGGCGGAGCCGTCCTCCCCGAAGCCGTCGACGATCTCGGCCTCGGTGGTGACGAGGGCAGCCTGCTCGGGCTGCTCGACGATGACGACGTCGGCCTGGGCCAGCAGCTCAGCCGCCCTGACTGTCAGCAGACTCGCATCTCCCGGGCCGGCACCCACGAAGCTGACGTGGCCCAGGGCCTTCTTCGGCTTCGTGCTGGTTGCGGCGGGAGTCTCACGGGTCGCGGTGGTGGTGCTCACAGTGGTGCTCTTCTTCCTGTTCTGCCGTGGGGTCATGAGGCGCTCTCGGCCCGTGGAAGTCCCACGAGGTCGGCGGCGCCCTCGGCGAGCATCTCGGCAGCGAGACGTTCCCCGATCGCGGCGGGCTCATCGAGCGAGCCTGACGCGGACAGGCGGATGGTGGGCGAGCCGGAGGGGTCTCCGACCACGGCGCGCAGCCAGATCTCGTCGCCGTCGTCTCCCCAGACGACGTCGGCGAGGGCTCCGACGGGCGCACTGCAGCCTGCCTCGAGGGTGGCGAGCAGGCTGCGCTCAGCGGTCACGGCGGCCCGGGTGTCCGGGTCGTCGAGCACGGCGAGCAGGCGAGCGGTCGCGTCGTCGTCGACACGGCACTCACAGGCGAGGGCTCCCTGACCGGGAGCGGGGAGGACCTGGATGGGGTCCAGGGTCTCGGTGGTCTCATCGGCGCGGCCCAGCCGGAGCAGGCCGGCACGAGCCAGCACGACGGCGTCGAGCTCACCGCTGGCGACCTTGCCCAGGCGGGTGTCGACGTTGCCACGGACACCGACGATCTCCAGACCGAGGCCGAGCGCGTTGATCTGCGCCTCACGCCGCGGGGAACCGGTGCCGACGCGCGACCCGGGAGGGAGCTCGCCGAGCGTCAGCCCGTCACGGGCCACGAGGGCGTCGCGCGCGTCCTCCCGCTGTGCGATGGCCGCGAGGGCCAGGCGCGGGTCCTGGGCGGTGGGCAGGTCCTTGAGCGAGTGGACGGCGAAGTCGACGGTGCCGTCGACGACGGCCTCTCGCAGAGCAGCCACGAAGACACCGGTCCCGCCGATGTCCCGCAGGGCGGAGGTCTGGTCACGATCGCCCTCGGTGCTGACGGTCACCAGCTCGACCGGGGTGCCGGTGAGCTCGGTGAGGCGCTCGGCCACGTGCCCGGACTGGGTGGTGGCGAGGGCGCTGGCACGCGTGCCGAGCCGCAGGGGTGACGTCACGCCTTCTCCCTCCCCACCCGGGTCACGGCGTCGACGGCGGCCGGGTCGAGGGCGAAGAGGTCGGAGAGCGCGTCGGCGTAGGTCAGGTTGCCGGGAGCATCCATGAGCTGCTGGACGCGCACGGTCGGGGCGTGGATGAGCTTGTCGGCGACCCGCTTGAGCGCATGGCGGACCTCGGCCACCTGGGTCTCGTCCAGCCCGGAGAGGCGCGAGGAGAGGCGCGCGGTCTCCGCCTCGACGATCTCGGTGGCCATGCCGCGCAGCGCGACGACGGTGGGGGTCACCTGGGAAGCGGACTTGGCGGCGAGGAAGCTGCGGACCTCGTCGTCGACGATGCCGCGAACCTGCTCGACGTCACCGGCGAGCTCGGCGTTCTCCGACCGACCGGCCAGGACCACGAGGTCGACGAGGGTGACGCCCACGAGCTCGGCGACCTCGGGGGCGACGTCGCGCGGCAGGGCGAGGTCGATCAGGACCATCTCACGTCCGCCGGTCGCGGCACGGGCGATCCGCTCGGCGTCGAAGACGTAGCCCGCGGCGCCGGTGCAGCTGATGACGACGTCGGCGGCGGCGAGCTCCACGTCGAGCGACTCCCAACGGACCGCGCTCACGCCGAAGGCGGCGACGAGCTCATAGGCGCGCTGGAACGTGCGGTTGGCCACCATGATGCGGTGCGGGGCGACACCCCGCTCCACCAGCGTGCGCACCGCGAGGTTCGCCATCGTGCCTGCACCAGCCACGAGGTAGCGAGACGTCGGGTCGCCGATGACGGCTCCCGCGGCGTCGAGGCCGGCGGTGACGGTGGAGGGCGCCAGGCGGTCGATGCCGGTCTCGGCATGGCCACGCTTGCCGATGCGCAGCGCCTGCTGGAAGAGGGCGTTGAGCGAGGACCCGACGGTGGACTCGGCCTGACCGGTGTGCAGCGCGGCACGCACCTGCCCCAGGATCTGGCTCTCACCGAGGATCATCGAGTCCAGGCCCGCAGCCACCGCGAACAGGTGGGCGACCGCCGAGTCGTCGTAATGGACGTAGGCGTTCCTGGCCAGCACCTCGCGGTCCAGGCCCGCGTGCTCGCCGAGCAGCAGAGTGACGTCCTCGACCGCCCCGTGGAAGCGCTCGGCCTCGACGTACACCTCGACGCGGTTGCAGGTGGAGATGACGGCGGCCTCGGAGACGGCGTCCGTCTCCAGGGCGCGGTGCGAGAGCTTGACCGCGGCCTCGGTGTCGAGCGAGGCGCGCTCGAGCAGCTCGATGGGGGCGCTGTGGTGGGACATGCCCACGACCAGAATGCTCATCCTGCGACCTCCTCATCAGTGTGGCCGTCGTCGGCCACGCCCTTGCGCTGCTCGTGGTAGGCCAGGATCTGCAGCTCGATCGACAGGTCGACCTTGCGGACCTGGACGTGCTCGGGGACCTGCAGGACGGCCGGGGCGAAGTTCAGGATGCTGGTGACGCCAGCAGCGACGAGCGCGTCCGCCGCCTCCTGGGCCGCCTCACCCGGAGTGGCGACGACGGCGATGGAGATGTCGTGCTCACCGACCACGCGGCCGAGCGCCGTGAAGGGCTCGACCCGCACCCCGGCCAGCTCGGTACCGATCCGCTGGGGATCGGTGTCGACCACCGCCGTGACGTTGATGCCGCGCGAGCCGAAGCCCTGGTAGGTCGACAACGCCGAGCCGAGGTGTCCGGCACCGACGATCACGACGTCCCAGCTCTGGGTCTGGCCCAGCTCACGGGCGATGTGGTAGCGCAGCAGCTCCACGTCGTAGCCGACCCCCCGCGTGCCGTAGGACCCCAGGTACGAGAGGTCCTTGCGCAGCTTGGCGGAGTTCACGCCGGCCGCGGCGGCGAGCTCCCCGGACGAGCACGTCGTGGTCCCGGCGTCGGCGAGCGCGCCAAGAGCCCGCAGGTACACGGGCAGGCGGGCGACGGTGGCATCGGGGACGCCACGGACGGCCTGCCCGTTGCCGGGCGGGTCGGTGCTCAGAAAGGTCACGGTGCTCCATCACGCCGCAACAGGATGGGTCCCTGGTGGACAGTCGCGGCGACACGTCAGTTTACGAGTTTGTGAACGGGTTAACAAAATCGAGACCCGGGCCGGGTGCGACATCTCACAGGTCCCGTGGTAGAGCGCAGCGCCGATCAGGGTTCGAGGGCCTCGCGCAGACGCGCCGGGTCGACCCGCCAGAAGTCGTGCTGCCGGCCGTCGACGAAGGTCACGGGGACCTGGTCGGTGAAGGCCTCGACCAGCTCCGCGGAGCCGGAGATGTCCACCGTCGTCCACGGGTCGCCGGACTCGGCGCACACGGCGGCGACGATGGTCTCGGCCTCCTCGCACAGGTGGCAGCCGGGCCGCGTGTACAGGACGACCCGCGCGTCCTGCGCGTGCGGGACGCGAGGGCGACGCCGTCCGATCATGCGGGAGCCCTCACGTGTCTCCGGTGGCGCCGAGTCCGAGAGCGTCGCTGCGCGCCAAGGCACGCAACCGACCCTTGGCGACCTTGCCCGTGGCCGAGTACGGCAGGTCGTGCACGACGACGATGCGACTGGGCTGCTTGAAGCGGGCCAACCGGGACGTGGCGTGCTCGAGGGCCCGGCTCCGCACGTCGTCGTCCGAGGCGCCCTCGGCCGCCACCACGAACGCCACGACGGCCTCGCCGGTGCGCTCGTCCGGGACGCCGACCACGCCTACCTCCACCACGACGTCGAGCCCGGCGAGGACCTCCTCGACCTCGGAAGGGTAGACGTTGAACCCCGAGACGATCACGAGCTCTCGGAGCCGGTCCACGAGCACGAGCTCCCCGGCGTCGTCGACGTAGCCGACGTCTCCCGTGGGGTACCAGCCGTCGTCGCGCGGGCCGTCGGCCCCGTCCGGCCAGTAGCCGGAGAAGACGTTGTCGCCGCGCACCCAGATCTCCCCCGGGTCCCCGACGGCAGTGTCCCGCGCGCCGTTCTCGACGATGCGGATCTCCACCCCCGGCAGCGGGCGCCCCACTGTTCCCGCCCGTGGTCCCTCGTCGGGGGCACGGTCGGCCATCCCGACGAGGCTGAAGGAGATGACCGGCGCGGTCTCGGTCTGCCCGTAGCCCTGCTCGACGTGGTGCCCAGAGGACTCCCAGAAGGTCCGGGCGAGGTCGGGGTCCAGGGCCGACGCACCGGAGATGACGCGTCGTACGCCGGCGAGCGCCTCCCGCAGGTCGTCACGCCCGGCCCACGCCGCGACCACCGGCGGTGCGATCGGGACGTTGGTGATGCCCTCCTGGGCAACCAGGCGCAGCAGCGACTCGGGGTGGAACCCGTCCACCAGCACCAGACGGGCTCCCTGGCGCACCGCCTGACCCAGCACAGCGTTCAGGCCGTAGACGTGGAACAGCGGCAGCAGGCCGAGGACCACGTCGTCTGCCTGCAGCGGCGCGGGGTGGATCGCGGCAGTCTGCTCGATGTTGCCCAGCAACGCCCGGTGGGTGAGCACCGCCCCGCGCGGCGTGCCACTGGTCCCGGAGGTGTAAAGGATGACGGCTCGCGCCTCGGGGTCCGGGGGAGCGATCGGCGCGCTCGTGGCGGCCTCGGCCAGGAAGGACCCGAAGGCGGTCTCGCCGGCCTCGGGCGCAGTGCCGTCGACCACGACCTGCACGATCGGGCCGGAGTCGGCCGCGGCGGCGGAGCGCACCGCGTCGGCGCCCGTCTCGTCGCACAGCACGAGCCGGACTCCGGCGTCAGCGAGCATCCGTCCGACCTCGGTGGAGGTGGCGCGAGGATTGACCGGCACCGCGACCATGCCTCCACGCAGGACCCCGAAGTAGGCGATGGCGAGATCGATCCGGTTCACCATCACCAGCGCCACCCGGTGCCCGGCCCGCAAGCCCCGGCCGGTCAGGCCGCGTGCGACGGCGTCGACGGCCTCGTCGAGCTCGGACCACGTGAGCTCACGTCGGGCGTCGCGGTGCTCCACGAGAGCCACGGCGTCCGGGCGTTCCCGGGCCGTCCGGCTCAGCACGTCGCTCACGTTCGTCACCCTCACGAGTCAACCACAGGCAGTGGACTCCGGGCAGCGGCTAGTCTCGGACCATGACGAGCGAACGCGTCGGCTCCTCGACGCGGAACCTGCGATCTCGCTCGGTGCTCGCGGGCCAGGCGGCCGCGGCCACCGCGGAGGTCGAGCACGCTCTGGCGCCCCGACCGGACCCCCTCGCCGCGGCCTTCTTCGACGTCGACAACACCCTGATGCAGGGCGCCTCCATCTTCCACTTCGCCCGGGGCCTGCACCGTCGGGAGTTCTTCACCACCTCCGACATCATGCGGGCCGCCTGGCAGCAGATGTACTTCCGTGTGGCCGGTGTGGAGGACCCCGAGCACATCGCCAAGGCTCGCTCGTCGGCCCTCGCCTTCATCGCCGGGCACCGCGTGAGCGAGCTGCAGGAGATCGGCGAGGAGATCTTCGACGAGCAGATGGCCGGGCGCATCTGGCCCGGGACGCGCGCGATCGCGCAGCAGCACCTCGACCGCGGCGAGCGCGTGTGGCTGATCACGGCGGCGCCCGTCGAGGTCGCCAGCGTCATCGCCCGGCGATTGGGCCTGACCGGTGCCCTCGGCACCGTTGCCGAGCACGTCGACGGTGTCTACACCGGTGAGCTCGTCGGCGAGATGCTGCACGGCGAGGGCAAGGCCGTCGCCGTTCGCGCCATCGCCGAGCGAGAGGGCCTGGACCTCGCCCGCTGCTCGGCCTACTCCGACTCCAGCAACGACCTGCCGATGCTCTCCCTCGTCGGGCACCCGTGCGCGGTCAACCCCGATGCCCGGCTGCTCGCCCACGCGAAGGCGAACGGCTGGCAGATCCGCGACTACCGGACCGGCCGCAAGGTCGCCGTCGCCGGCACGAAGGCGGCCGCGACCGGTGTCCTGGCGGTCGGGGCGTGGCAGCTCGCCCGCGCTGCCTCACGGCGCGCACGCTGACCTCGTCCGCTCTGCGGACCTGACCGAACGGCTGACAGCAGGGGCTCCGCAGGGATACGATCCTCACGATCGTGTGAGGGGAGCAATGACGATCAACACGGGAGCACTGCGCGCGGCGCTGCACCACGCGCTGATGACTCCCGACGACGCCGTCCTCGCGATGGCCCTCACGACGACCGGCCCGTCGCGTGGCACTGACTCCGTTGGGCCCGGCTCCGCCCCACCCGACGCCGGTGGCGACCCCGACACGCTGCGCATCCAGGCACTCGTGGACCTCGCCCGCGAGGGCGACACCGAGGCCTTCGGCCAGCTCTACGACCACTACGTCAGTGGCATCTACCGGTTCATCTACTACCGAGTCGGCTCAGCCCACCTCGCCGAGGACCTCACGAGCGAGACGTTCGTGCGCGGCCTGCGCGCCGTCCAGCGCTTCAACTGGCAAGGCAAGGACTTCGGCGCCTGGCTCACGACGATCGCCCGCAACCTCGTGGTCGACCACTTCAAGTCCAGCCGCTCCCGGCTGGAGATCGTCTCCGACGAGATCCCCGAGGGACGAAGCACCGAGGACGGCCCCGAGGACGGGGTCCTGGAGCTGCTCACCAACGAGATCTTGTTCGAGAGCGTCGGGTCCCTGCCCCCGGAGCAGCGAGACTGCATCCTGATGCGCTTCATCCAGGGCCTGAGCATCGCCCAGACCGCTGCCGCCCTGGGCCGCAGCGAAGGCGCCATCAAGCAGCTCCAGCTTCGCGCGGTGCGCAACCTCGCCAAGAAGATTCCCGCGGACCTGCGATGAACCAAGAACGCTGCGACGGCAGCCGTAACCAGAACCTCTCACCGGTCGTTGACCTCGGTAGAAGTCCTGAGAGGAAGACCCCATGATCCGCCGACGTCGCGACGACGCCCACGCCTTCCACGAGGCGTGGGAGCGTGGCCTGCCCGCGCACGGCGAGGTGGCCGACCTCGTGCAGACCGCTGAACAGCTGTGCCTCGGATCGTCGGCCCAGCCGTCGCCGGAGTTCCTCGTGTCGCTGCGCGAGCGAGTCATGGCCGAGGCCGAGACCGTCCTCATCCCCAACCCGGCCGCCTGGCGCGACCCGGCGCCCTCCCAGGACGTCCGCGTCGTGCCGCAGCGTCACCCTGCCCGGCGCCGCCTCGCCGGCCTGACCGCCGCTGCCCTGGCCACCGCCGGCACGGTCTCCCTCGTCTCCACCAGTGCGCAGGCGCTGCCCGGCGAGATGCTCTACCCCGTCAAGACGAGCGTGGAGAGCGTCCAGCTCGCCATGAAGGACGACGGCAACGAGCGCGGTGCCTACCAGCTCGATCGAGCCACCGAGCGGCTCCGGGAGGCCGAGGTCGTCGCGAAGGATGCGCCGTCGGACGACCAGCTGGCCGGTGTCCTGGACACGTTCACCCAGCAGGCTCGGGACGGCTCGGTCGCGATGTTCGACGAGTACGCCCGTTCCGGGGACCCGCAGTCCATCGACCTCGTCAGCGACTTCGCCACCAAGGCGACCCGGACCCTGTCCGGGTTCAGCTCCGACGCCCTGCCGTCCGACGCCAGGGCGGCATGGGAGTCGGCCGCCGAGGCGATCAGCGCGATGGCCCTGGAGTCGACCCGCCTGTGTGGCTCGTGCGACGAGGCGAACGTCGATGACCTGGTGCGGTCCGTCGCGGCAGCCGCTGAGTCCACCGAGCCCGAGCCCGAGCGGCCCGCCTCCGATGAGCAGAGTGCCTCCCGCGACGAGCGCTCGTCCTCACAGCCCCCCGCGACCACCCCTGAGCGCGCCACCCCGCGCCCGACCGGGTCGGCGACGCGCAGCCCCGCGCCGAGCCCCGCCCCCACGCAAGCACCGACGCGCCTGCGCGACGTCACCGATCCCCTGATCGGCGGCCTGCTCGGCGACGACGACCAGGAGGGCCTGGTCCCGGGCCTGCTCGGCGGCCTGCTCGGCGGCGGCCGGTAGCAGCAGCGCGGGCCCGCTCAGAAGTAGGCCCGGTCAGAAGAAGGCATTGCCCCGGTCGACGAGGAGCGCGTACAGCGTCTGCTGGATCGTCTCTCGCACCTGGTCGGTGACGTTGAACAACAGCATCGGGTCGTCAGCCTGCTCCGGCGCGTAGGCATCGGTGCGGATCGGTTCACCGAACTCGATGATCCACTTGCTCGGCAGGGGGATGAGACCCAGCGGGCCGAGCAGCGGGAAGAACGGCGTGATCGGCAGGTACGGCACCCCGAGCAGGCGCGCGAGGGAGGGCACGTTGCCGATGAGCGGGTAGATCTCCTCGGCCCCGACGATCGAGACCGGGACGATGGGGACCTGGGCGCGCATCGCGGACGAGACGAATCCGCCACGGCCGAAGCGCTGGAGCTTGTAGCGCTCCGCGAACGGCTTCCCGATGCCCTTGAAGCCCTCGGGCCACACACCGGCGATCTCGCCGGTCGCCAGGAGCCGTTCGGCGTCCTCGGTGCACGCCAGTGTCGCGCCGACCTTGCGGGCCATCTGGCCGATGAACGGCAGCGCGAAGACCAGGTCGGCACCCAGGGGTCGCAGGTCCCGGCCGCTGTACTTCTTGACGGCGTACCCGGTGACGATGCCGTCGATCGGCACGGTCCCGGAGTGGTTGGCCACCAGCAGCGCCCCGCCCTCGGACGGGATGTTCTCCGCGCCGCGCACCTCCAGCCGGAACCAGCTCTCGGCGAGCGGCTCGACGGCGCCGGTGAGGATCTCGGTGATCTGCGGGTCGAACCCGAACTCGTCCACGTCGTAGTCTCCGGCGATGCGGTGACGCAGCGAGGACAGGAGCGTGGCGAGCCGGTCCTCCCAGTCCGAGCCCAGCACTCGCTGGGCGGCACCGAGGAAGGCCTGCAGCAGCTCCTCCACCGGGATGCCCGGCATCGATGCCGAGCCGGCGGTCCGGGTCTCGCGGGCCGCCTCCTCGGCGGCCGCGGCAGCGGCGGCAGTCGCGTCGTCGTCCGTGACGGCCCGCAGGCGCGGACCAGCGCCGGCTGCGGTTCTCGTGGTCGAAGCCGATCCGGGGCTCGCTCGCTTCTTGGTCGCCGTCGACTTCTTCTTCGCTCCTGCCGTCGAGGCGCCGGTGGACTTCTTGGGCGTCGCGGTTCCCGTCTCGGTCTTCTTGCGCGGTGCAGCCTTCTTGGGCGGCGCCTTCTTGGCTGCCGCCCCCGAGACCAACGAGCGGGACGTCGACGACGGGGACGAGCCCCGGCTGCCGCGGCCGGCCTCGCCGGTGGAGCCGATCGTGCGGCGATCATCGCTCATGCCGTGGCCCCGATCCCTGAGAGGATGCCCGGCCGCACGCGGCGGCGGTACTCCTCGAAGGTGTCCTCGGTGGTGTGCTGGGGGTCGTACCCGAAGATGTCCCGCAGCGCCGTGGTGTCCAGGACGCGACCGTAGGTGAGCAGACGGTGCAGGTCCGGGGAGAGGTCGCCGCCCATGACCCGGGTCACCCGAGCCGCTGCCGAGGCGAAGCCGAGCGACGGCAGGGGCAACATCGGCTTGGCGAGGCGCCGCGCGGCCTGCGACAGCAGGACCACGCCGTCCCCGGCGAGGTTGAACGTGCCGGGACGATCGTGGGTGACGGACTCGGTGAGCACGGCCAGGGCATCGTCGAGGTGACAGAACTGGAGCCGAGGGTCGAAGCCGAAGGCCATGGGCAGCAGCGGGTTCTGGAAGTAGTCGCGCAATGGCGTCTCGATGTCGGGGTGCAGCACCTGGGCGGCACGAACCGTGGTGATCAGGACGTCAGGACGGCGGCGGGAGAAGCCCCGGACGTAGGACTCGACCTCGACCACGTCCTTGGGAAAGCCGCTGCGCGTCCCACCTCGAGACGACAGCGACTCCGTGAACATCGCCGGGTCACGCGGCGACGACCCGTACACGGCCGCCGAGGATCCGACGACGAGCTTGGTCACGATGCTGGAGCGCTGGCACGCCGCGAGGAGCTGCATCGTCCCGATGACGTTGCGCTCCTTGGTCCCCGCACGCTCTCGGGCGGGCGGGGCGACGTCGAGGTGCACCACCGTGTCGACGTCCTCGACGGCCATCACCTTGGCAATGACGGGCGTGCGAATGTCGGCGCGCACGAACTTGACCCCACCGAGGTCCCCTTCGGGAGGTCTCAGGTCGATGCCGACGACGCGGCTGATCCCGAGGGCTTCGCCGCGCTCGGCGAGATGCCTGGAGAAACGCGCGGCGAACGAGCCGGCGACACCCGTGACGAGGACGACCCGGCCCATGGGCCTACTTGCCGAGCTTGCGGCGCTGGACCCGCGTGCGCTTGAGCATCTTGCGGTGCTTCTTCTTCGACATCCGCTTGCGACGCTTCTTGATGACTGAACCCACAGGAGACCCTTTGCAGTGCGTTGTACGACAGAAGTCCCAGCCTAGCGGGCTGGGCCACGCCGTCGGTCAGCCGGCCTCGAAGAACGACTTCTCGAGGTACCTCTCGACGGCCCCCTCCGGGACCCTGAAGCTGCGACCGACACGGATGGCCTCGAGCTCGCCGGCGTGGACGAGTCGATACACGGTCATCTTCGACACCCGCATCTGCGCGGCCACCTCAGCCACGGTCAGGAACGTCGCTCCCGCTGCCATGCGCACACCTGCTTCCTCAAGGGCACGCGCGCTCCCCGGCTTCCCCACCGGGGAGTGAACGCGCGTGCTTGGTGTTGACCCTAGTGCCTCGTGGGGCACGAGGGATAGGTTTTGCCCACCCAACGGACGCCTGGGGTTCACCCGGCCGCACGGGCG
Source organism: Aeromicrobium sp. CF4.19 (assembly GCF_051262555.1). NCBI lineage: Bacteria > Bacillati > Actinomycetota > Actinomycetes > Propionibacteriales > Nocardioidaceae > Aeromicrobium > Aeromicrobium sp. CF4.19. Next base: position 297,739 of record NZ_JBIMEU010000004.1, read on the forward strand.
CGGGGCCAGCGGACCTCGTGGCTCAGAGTGTGGGGTCGATGCCCCACGACGGGAAGCACTCCACCCGGGCGGCCTGGATCGATCGGTCCAGCCAGCTGGCGGGGTCGAAGCCGAGCTCCCAGGGTCGGTAACCGGCCGAGCGGCCGTCGCCCATGCGGTGCGGGGGGTCCGTCCCGCGCAGTCGGTGCACCTCGGCGCGCCAGTCGTCGGGCGTCGCCGTCGCAGGATCAACGTCGACGTCGGCCACGACAGCGAGCAGGTGCGTCCAGGCACGCGGCACCACGTCCGTGACGGCGTAGCCGCCACCACCGGTGACCACCCACCGTCCACCGGCCACCTCCTCGGCGAGGTCGCGCAGAGCCTTGTACGTCGCCAGCTGGCCATCAACGCTGAGCATGAGGTTGGTCAGCGGATCGTCCATGTGGGAGTCGCAGCCGTGCTGGGTGATGAGCACGTCGGGCTGGAACTCGCGCAGCACCTGCGGCACGACGGCGTGGAAGGCGCGCAGCCAGCCCGCGTCGGAGGTGCCCGGGGGCAGGGCGACGTTGACGGCCGACCCCTCGGCTCCCGGCCCACCCGTCTCTGTGGACCAGCCCGTGCCCGGGAACAACGACTGCGGACCTTCGTGCACCGAGATGGTCAGGACGCGCGGGTCGTCGTAGAACATCTGCTGAACGCCATCGCCGTGGTGGGCGTCGACGTCGACGTAGGCGACCTTCTGGGCACCGTTCGCGAGGAGCCAGGCGATGGCGACACCGATGTCGTTGTAGATGCAGAACCCGCTGGCCTGGCCGGGCATGGCGTGGTGCAGGCCACCGGCGATGTTGACGGCTCGACGGTTCTCCCCGGTCCAGACACGACGCGCGGCCTCGACGGTCGCGCCCGCGATGAGCGTGGAGGCCTCGTGCATGCCGGCGAAGACCGGGTTGTCCTCGGTGCCCAGACCGATCGACGGGTCGGCGTGGGTGGGGTGGCTGGAGAGCTTGCGCACCCGCTCGACGTAGCCGGACGTGTGCACGGCGAGCAGCTCCTCGTCGGTGCACGGATCGGCGCCGACGACGTCCAGGTGGTCCAGGACACCCAGGCCACGGGCCAGTGCCATCGTCAGCTCGACCCGCACGGGCGCCATCGGGTGGGTCTGGCCGAAGTTGTAGGCGGTGAGCCGGTCGTCGAAGACCAGGCACGCTCTCTCGGGCATGAGCGTCAGCCTACGGTCACCGGCGTGGCGGGGCTCACGCACCCGCAGTCAGGAACCGGAGAGCTCCGCCGAACGTCGTGCGGCGGCGCGGACGCCTGCTGCCACGCCTGCACCGACGCCTCTCTCGTCGAAGGTCTCGATGGCGGCTGCCGTCGTGCCGTTCGGCGAGGTGACCCTGCGCCGCAGCTCGGCGGGCGTGTCCTCGGAGGTCGCGAGGAGCTTGGCCGCCCCGACGAGCGTCTGGGTCGCCAGGGCTCGGGCGGTGGCCTCGTCCAGACCGGCCTCGACGCCGCCGGTGATCATCGCCTCGGCGAGGTAGAAGACGTAGGCGGGCCCGGACCCGGACACTGCCGTGAGGGCATCCTGCTGCCCCTCGGGCACGACGACGACCTCGCCGCCGGTGGAGAGCAGATCGACCACGACGTCGAGCTGCGCTGCGGGACACGCGGCCCCGGCGGAGACCCCGAACATGCCCTCCCCGACCACGGCCGGGGTGTTGGGCATCGCGCGGACGACCGCGACGCCGTCCGGGACTGCGGCCTCGATGGTGTCCGTGCGGACGCCGGCCGCGAGCGAGACCACCACGGCCGACGGCTCGAGAGACCCGGCGACCTCCGCGAGCACCGAGGCGACGTCCTGCGGCTTGACCACCACCAGGACGACGTCGGCGCCCACGACCGCGGCGGCGGAGTCCAGGACCTCGACCCCGTGTTTCTCGCGGAGCTCTCGGGCCCGCTCGGGGAACTTCTCAGCGACCACGACGTCGTCGTGACCGGCGGAGCGGATGGCCGACAACAGGGTCTCGCCCATCACGCCACCCCCCAGGACAGCGATGCGCAGCGACATGGCAGCCAGCCTAACGTCCACGCGAACCTGGGCGGCCCCATGCAGCGCGGACGAGGCGCGCTCGGGCAGAGCTCTCCCCGGGGTGTCAGCTCTGGTGTCTGAAGCGGTCGTGCAGGCGAGGTCGGCGTCGGGGGTCGAGCGTGGGTGGCGGGACGAGGGCGGGGTGTCCGCGAGTGTTGAAGGTGATGTCCCAGCCGTCGGCGTGCAGGATGCGGTGGTGGTGGGGACAGAGCAGGACGCCGTCCTGAAGGTCGGTGCCTCCACCGTCGGCCCAGGTGCGTCTGGCGTGGTGGGCGACGCACCAGCCGGGTGGTCGATCACATCCGGGAAACACACATCCGCGGTCGCGCAGGGCGAGGCCTTGGCGCTGATGCAGCGTGAACAGTCGTCGATCGCGTCCCAGGTCCAGTGGGAGCGACTCACCGCCGAGGACCGCGGGCAGGAGCCGGTGTTCACAGGCCATGCGCCGGGCCTGGCCGGCGGAGACACGTTCTCCGGTGGAGAGGGTCGCCACCTTGAGTTGTTCGAGCAGGCTCTGGTGGTCGAGGTTGATGGTCAGGATGGGGCCGAGGTTGTTGGTCTCGGGGAGCTTCTCGGTGGGCAGGAGCTCGCACAGGTAGGTGAAGGCCCAGCCCTGACGCGTCCGGTAGCTCGGTCGCTCGTCCAGGAGCACCTCGCCGGTCCTGCGGGACAGGCTGGAGGGTCCGGTGATCTCCACCTGTGGTGCGCACAGGGCGTCCATCGCCACGCGGAGCTGGGCGGCTTGGGCTTCGGGGATGGTGAATCCGCCTTTGACCAGCCCGTCCACGGCCGACCCCATCCAGAACTCGGCGTTGTCCCAGGCTCGCTTCTCCCGCGCCGCGACCAGGTCGTTCTCCGCAGCATCCAGGTCGGACTCATCGGAGTCGGTCTCGCTATCGGTGGTGGTGAGGAAGTGGCCCACGACCCGGTCGGCGTGACGCTCGAACAGCTTCAGGTCCATCCGGGGTGCGTCCTCGACGAGCTGCGTCTCACACGCCTCACGCTGGGCGGCGGTGACGGTCTTCGGGAGCTGGTCCAGGGCCCGGCCGATCGCCTTCACCTGACGAGCGGACAGTTGACCTTTGGCCATCGCCTGGTGGGTCTGAGGGGTCGTGGTGATCCGCTTGGCCTGCTTGACCGTCGCATCAGCACCACGACGATCGCCACCGAAGTCACCAGCGATCAAGGAGCCGGTCGAGGAAGCGCCTTCACGGCGCGCCTCACCCGAGGACTCCACCGCCGCGACAGCCGAGAGCTTCAACGCCACCACCCGGGCCTCGAGCCGGGCCAACGACGCCGCCGCCTCGCGCTGACGCCCCCCGGACAACCCGACGAACCCGCCGACGCCGACCGAGTCCAGCAGCGCATGCACCCGCGCGAGCGTCGCGACCGCGTCACCAGCGGTGACGGGCTGCTGCTCCAGCAGGGGTGCGGCCATCGGGCTCTGCCTCCAACATCTTCTATCGAGTAGATGTTCCCATCATAGAACCCACCACCGACACCCACCAAAGACACGAGACCGACCTGTGGACGAGCCTTCCGGTGGCCTGCTGAGGAGTCCGGGGAGTCATCGCTCGGACCGGGCGCCTAGGGTCGGCGGGTGCGTCTGAGGCCCGACCCGTTCATCGTCATCCTGCTGCTCGCAGCGGTCGTGGCCACGTTCCTGCCGGCCACCGGGACGGCGTTCGAGGCGCTGCGCGTGGTGATGGCGATCGCCATCGGGCTGCTGTTCTTCCTCTACGGGGCCCGGCTCTCCACGGCCGAGACCGTGGCCGGGCTGCGGAACTGGCGCCTGCAGCTGGTGATCCTGCTGACGACGTTCGCGGTCTTCCCGGCCCTCGGGCTGCTCACCGGCCTGCTGCCGGCCTCGGTCCTCACCCCCGGCCTCGCGGCCGGCGTGCTGCTGGTGTGCGCCGTGCCGTCGACCATCCAGGGCTGCGTCGTCTACACGCGCATCGCCGGTGGCACCACCGCGGCGGCCATCGTGAGCGCCTCGCTGTCCAACCTGGTCGGCGTCTTCCTGACCCCGGCACTCGTAGCCCTGCTGATGACCGCCGAGGCCCGGGTCGACGCCGGGGCGGTCCTGCGGATCGTGCTGCAGCTGCTCGCCCCCTTCGTGCTGGGCCAGCTCGTGCGGCCGCTCGTCGGCGCGTGGGTCGAGCGGCACGACGTCCGCCTGCGGCGCTTCGACCGCTCCAGCATCGTCCTCGTCGTCTACGTCGCGTTCAGCGAGGGCGCCCAGGCCGACGTCTGGGACTCCGTCTCGCTCGTCGACGCCCTGGTCGTGACGGTGGTGTGCGTGGCGCTCTACGTCGCTGTCGTCGGCTGGATCCTGGGCGTCGGGCGGGTGCTCCGGCTGTCTCGGGGCGACCGGGTCGCGATGCTCTTCTGCGGCTCCAGCAAGAGCCTCGCGAGTGGGCTCCCGATGGCCACGGTGCTGTTCTCCGGAAGCGACGTCGCGCTGCTGGTCCTGCCGCTCATGCTGTACCACCAGATGCAGATCGTGGCCGGAGGCGTGATCGCGGGCCGGCTCGGGCGAGGCGGCGCGGGAGTCAGCGCCGGTGGTCCGTGACGGCCGGTCTCGAGGACCGGGTCAGCGGGACGTGTGCAGGCGCGTGAAGGCGAGCGCCTCCAGGATGTCGGTCTCCCGGGCCGACTGGTCGGCTGCCCGGCGGGTGTTGATCTCCACCACCACGTCGCCGGAGTAGGGGGAGTCCGCGACGAGCCGCAGGAACTCCGCGCACGGCTGCGACCCGCGCCCCGGCACCATGTGCTCGTCCTTGGGTGAGCCCATCGAGTCGGCGATGTGCACGTGCGCGAGGCGGTCCCCGAGCTCGCGTGCCATCTGGACCGGGTCGTCACCGGCCGTCGCGCTGTGCGAGAGATCCAGCGTCACGTGGGCGTAGTCCTCGTCGACCGGGTTCCAGTCGGGCAGGTAGGCGTGGAACTCCCGCTTGCCGGTGCGCCAGGGGTACATGTTCTCCACCGCGAAGACGACGTCGTGCTGACGCTCCAGGTCGGCGATGCCCTCCACGAAGCCCCGCGCGTAGTCGCGCTGCCACCGGAACGGCGGGTGGACGACGACCACGTCGGCGCCCACGTCGTCGGCCATCTCCGCGCTGCGATGCAGCTTTCCCCAGGGGTCGGTCCCCCACACCCGCTGCGTCAGCAGCAGCGTCGGAGCGTGCACGGACACGATCGGGATCTCGTGGAACTCCGAGAGCGACCGGCAGGCAGCGGGGTCGATGCTGACCTCGTCGATGCCGACCATGACCTCCACGCCCTCATAGCCCAACCGGGAGGCGGCCTCGAAGCCGCTCGCCGTCGTGCCGGGGTAGACCGACGACGTCGAGAGCGCGATGCGCAGCTGGCTGCGCTGCGGTTCATCCATCATCGGTCGGGAGGGCGTCCAGCTGCTGCAGGAGCACGCCCTCGCGCAGCGCCCACGGACAGATCTCCAGCTCGGACAGGTCGAACAGGTCCATCGCCGCCTCGGCCACGATCGCTCCCGCGACCATCTGGTGCGCCCGGTCGGCGGAGACCCCGGGCAGCCTGGCGATGTCATCGAGGTCGAGGTGCCTGAGCTCGGCGATGAGTGGCACGAGGTCCTTGCGCCGCAGGACCCGCTTCACGAAGCGCCCCTCGTTCGAGGGCGCCGCCCCGCCCATCCGCGCGAGCGAGCGGAAGGTCTTGCTCGTGGCCACCGCGTGGTCGAAGGCACCGCCGCGCAGGACGGCCCCGGCGTCCTCGGCCAGCACCGTCCGGACGTGCTTGCGCAGCTCGTCGTGCGGGCGTCCGGCGTCCAGCCACTCGCGGGTCAGTCGGCCTGCGCCCAGCGGCACGGACCGCGCCACCTCCGGGTGCTCGTCCGGGCCGACGGCAAGCTCCAGGGACCCGCCGCCGATGTCCAGCACGCCGAGCCGGCCCGAGGACCAGCCGAACCAGCGACGCACCGCGAGGAAGGTCAGCCGTGCCTCGTCCTCCCCCGGCAGCACCTGGACGTCGACGTCACTCGCCTCACGCACCGCCCTCAGCACCGCGTCGGCGTTGACGGCGTCGCGCACGGCGGACGTGGCGAAGGCGACGACCCGGGAGCATCCGCGCTCCTCGGCCTCTTCCTTGGCCTGGACGACGTACTTGACCAGGCGGGCGATGCCGTCGTCGGTGACCCGCTGGTCGGCGTCGAGGTGCTCGGCCAGCCTCAGCGGCTCCTTGAAGGAGGCCGCCGGCATCGGCGGACCGCCGCGGTAGGCATCGACGATCAGGAGGTGCCCGGTGTTCGACCCGATGTCGAGGACGCCCATGCGCATGCCGCCATCCTCCCACGGGTGGCCGAGCCCGCCGTCCTACAGTGGTCAGATGCCAGAGATCGACCTCGGGTTCCCTCGCTCATGGGTGGAGTTCGTCAATCCCGACGACGAGGGAGAGGTCTTCCGCTGCGACCTCACGTGGCTGACGTCGCGCTGGACGTGCATCTTCGGCGCCGGGTGCCCGGGCATCTACGCCTCCAGCCCGGACGCGGGGTGCTGCACGCTGGGTGCGCACTTCGCCGACGACGACGACCACGAGCGCGTGGCGGCCGCCGTCGAGCGGCTCACCCCGGAGCGCTGGGAACGCCATGACGAGGGCACCGGGGACGAGGGCTGGACCGAGACCGACGATGACGACGAGCTCAAGACGCGCGCCGTCGACGGCGCCTGCATCTTCCACAACTCCCGCGGGTTCGCCGGCGGGTACGGGTGCGCGCTGCACGGCCTCGCCCTCGCCGAGGGAGTCGAGCCGCTGACCCTCAAGCCCGACGTGTGCTGGCAGCTGCCGCTGCGTCGACAGTTCCGCGACGTCGAGCGCGGCGACGGGACCAGCTACCAGGAGGTTCAGATCGGCGAGTACACACGGGCCGGCTGGGGCCCGGGTGGCGCGGACCTCGACTGGTACTGCTCGTCCAACACCGAGGCGCACGTGGCACCCGAGCCCCTGTACCTGACCAACCGCGCCGAGCTCGTCGCGCTCATGGGCGAGGCCGGCTACGCCGAGCTGGAGCGTCAGTGCGAGGCGCACCTGGACGCCGGTGCCCCCAACACCCACCCGGCGAGCGCCCCATGAGCACGTCACTCGTGCGGCGCGTCGGAACCGACCCCCGGGGACTGCCGCGCATCGGCGTCTGGCAAGAATGGCGTATGCACCTCGACCACCTCTCCTTCGCTGCCGGGCCGGCCGGCCTCACGGCCACGACCGACGACCTCGAGAAGCTTCTCGGTGCACCGTTCCTCGACGGTGGGGCCCACCCGCGCTTCGGCACGCGCAACATGATCCTCCCGTTGCAGAACCGCCAGTACCTCGAGGTCGTGGAGGTGCTGGACCACCCAGCCGCCGACAAGGCGGCGTTCGGTCAGGTCGTGCGCCAGCGCTCGGAGGCGGGCGGCGGCTGGATGGCCTGGTGCGTGTCGGTCGAGGACATGTCCGAGGTCGAGCACCGCATCGGCCGACACGCCGTCCCCGGCAATCGTCGGCGTCCCGACGGCTTCAACCTGCAGTGGCGCCAGATCGGCACCAGCAGCATGAAGGTGGACCCCCAGCTGCCCTACGTCACCTGCTGGGACATCGATGCCGCCGAGCACCCGTCGCAGATGGCCGAGTCCGACATCAGCCTCGTCGCCCTGCAGATGGCCGGCTCGCCGCAGCGTCTCTCGGACTGGCTCGGCGAGACCGCCGTGGACGCCTTGGAGCAGATCACGGTGGAGTGGGTCGCCCCCCACGCGCAGCCGGGCGTCATGGCGGTGACCTTCCGCACCCCCGAGGGCGAGATCACCATCTGACCACTCAGTCGGGCAGCGGACCGGACGGGTCGGGTGTTCCCTCGGACCGTCTCGGCCACGCGCCGCCGATCGCGACGATGCCCAGGGCCAGGAGGGCCAGCTCGACCCACGGGAGGCCACGCTCGGGGTCGGTGTCCATCATGGCGCTGGTGAGGGCCTGGCCCGCCGCCCCGAGCAGCCCACCGGCCGCCAGCAGCGCGAGCGCCGCCACGCACACCACCAGGCACGCCCTCAGGTCCCGGCGGGGGCCGGGAGCCCGGTGCGACGCCACGGCCACCACCGCAGCGGCGGCTGCGGCGACTGACGCGACCATCAGGAGCGGGGTCTGCAGCTCACCCTGCACGACGTGCCAGGCGAGGTCGTAACCGAGCCCGGCGCCCAGCAGCAGCGTGGCCACCAGGCCGACCCTTCGTCGCGTGCGTCCGACCTCGTCCATGGACCCATCGTGGCAGCAGGCCGGCGTGTCGGCCCCGACACCTAGGCTGGGGCCATGTCCGCGAAGACCAAGGCCGCCCGCCCCGTCTACGCGTGCGCGGAGTGCGGCTGGACCACCTCCAAGTGGGTCGGTCGCTGCGGGGAGTGCCAGGCCTGGGGCACCGTCGACGTCAAGGCCGCCGACCGCTCCACCGGCCGCACCGCCGCGGCGCCGGTCAGCACCAGGGCGCTGCCGATCACCGAGGTCACCGTCACCGACGCCGCGTCGGTGCCCTCGGGCATCGGCGAGCTCGATCGCGTCCTCGGTGGCGGGGTCGTCCCCGGTGGCGTGCTGCTGCTGGCGGGCGAGCCGGGCGTCGGCAAGTCGACGCTGCTGCTGGAGCTCGCCGCCCAGTGGGCCAGGCAGGGACGTCGCACGCTCTACGTCTCCGGCGAGGAGTCCGCAGCCCAGGTGCGACTGCGGGCCGAGCGCACCAACGCCGTGCACGAGGACCTCTACCTGGCCGCCGAGACCGACCTCGGCGCCCTGCTCACGCACGTGGAGCAGGTCGAGCCGAGCCTGCTGGTGGTCGACTCCGTGCAGACGATCGGCTCGGCCGACGTCGAGGGCGTCCCCGGGGGTGTCACGCAGGTGCGTGAGGTCGCCTCGGCGGTCATCCAGCGGGCCAAGAGCGCCAACATCGCCACGCTGCTCGTCGGGCACGTGACCAAGGACGGCTCGGTCGCCGGACCCCGTGTGCTGGAGCACCTCGTCGACGTCGTGCTGCAGTTCGAGGGTGATCGCACCTCGCGGCTGAGGCTGCTGCGCGCGGCCAAGAACCGCTTCGGACCGGTCGACGAGATCGGCTGCTTCGACCTCGCCGATGCCGGACTCGTGGAGGTGCCCGACCCCACCGGCCTGTTCGTCTCCCGGCACGAGTCCCCCGTCGCGGGGACGTGCCTCACGGTGACGATGGAGGGCCGTCGCCCCCTCCTGGCCGAGGTCCAGGCCCTCGCCGTCGGCACCAACGCGCCGTCCCCCCGGCGGACGTCCAGCGGCCTGGACGCCGCCCGCGTCGCGATGATCCTCGCCGTCCTCACCAAGCACTGCTCGATGGACTTCTCCAAGCACGACGTCTACTCCGCCTCCGTCGGCGGGGCGCGCCTGGTCGAGCCCGCCCTCGACCTCGCCGTCCTCGTCGCGGCAGCCACGGCACACTCCGACCGCGCCGTGCCCGCGGGGCTCGTGGTCCTGGGGGAGGTCGGGCTGGCGGGTGAGGTGCGCCCCGTGCGGCACCTCGCCGACCGGCTCCGTGAAGCAGCGCGGCTGGGCGTCACCCACGCCATCGTCCCCGCCCGGTCCGAGGTGGGCCAGACCCCTGCGTCGATGCAGGTCTGCGAGGTCGGCGACGTGGGAGCGGCGGTACGCGCCCTGCATGGGCTCGCGAGCAGCAACCGTTGACGGACGTGCCCTCGATCCCGCGCCCCTAGACTGTCGCCATGGCAGCCAAGAACGACCTGCGCTCGACGCTGGCGACCGTCGCCCCCGGCACCGACCTGCGCGAGGGCCTGGAACGGATCCTTCGCGGCCGCACCGGTGCACTGATCGTCGTCGGTCAGGACTCCCTCGTGGACTCCATCTCCTCCGGCGGCTTCGTGCTGGACGTGCCGTTCACCGCCACCGGCCTGCGGGAGCTCGCCAAGATGGACGGGGCGATCATCGTCGACGCGGGCATCGAGCGGATCCTGCGGGCCGGTGTCCACCTGATGCCGGACCCGACCATCCGTACCGAGGAGACGGGCACCCGGCACCGCACGGCCGATCGCGTCGCCCGCCAGACGGGGCTGCCGGTCATCTCGGTCTCGGCGTCGATGCACATCATCGCGCTCTACCTCGATGAGCACCGTCACGTCATGGAGGACGCCGGCGCGATCATCGGCCGGGCCAACCAGGCCATCGCGACGCTCGAGCGCTACCGACACCGCCTCGACGAGGTCACCGAGGCGCTCTCGGCGCTGGAGATCGAGGACCTCGTGACCGTCCGAGACGTCGCGGCGGTGGCCCAGCGCCTGGAGATGGTCAGCCGGATCGCGGCCGAGATCGAGACCTACGTCCTCGAGCTGGGCACGGACGGACGGCTGCTCGCCCTGCAGCTGGAGGAGCTGATCGGCGGCGTGGACTCCGACCGGGAGCTGCTCGTCCGCGACTACATGCCCGGAGGACGGCGCCGCCGGACGGTGGAGTCGCTGCTGGCCGACCTGGCGGCCATCGACTCCTCCGCGCTGGTGGAGCTCGGGGTCATGGCCCAGGCGATGCGTATCGGGGCGGACACCTCCCTGGACAGCCCACTGGCCCCCCGCGGCTACCGTCTGCTCTCACGGATCCCGCGCCTTCCCGGCACGGTCGTCGAGCGCATCATCACGCACTTCGGCACGCTGCAGAAGCTGCTCGGAGCCAGCGTCGACGACCTGCAGGCCGTGGACGGCGTCGGAGAGCTGCGCGCCCGTGGAGTCCGGGAAGGTCTGTCGCGCCTGGCCGAGTCGAGCATCCTCGAGCGCTACGTCTGACGTCGACTCCACGCCGCGAGGAGCCTCTGAGCGTTCTCCTCGGGGCTCTGCGTGCCGTCAAGCTCCAGGTCATAGCGCAGGAACGTGTGCACCGTGGCCAGGTCCTGTCGCGCATCGCCGACGCGGCGGTCACCACGAGCCCGCTCGCGTCGTTGCAGTTCCGGCAGCGGGACGTGCAACCCAACCCAGAAGACGTCCGCGCCGTCGAGGACGTCCACCAGGCGGTCACGCCCGGCCGTGTCCTCGACGATGTAGTCGCACAGGACATCGACACCGGCGTCCAGGAAGCCCCGCAGTCCACGCATGAAGCCGTCGACCACACGTGGTCGCAGCACCGACCAGTCGCGGGGGCGACCCGAGGCATCCCGCGCGAGGGCGTCGCCGAAGAAGACGGTGTCGAGGCTGTGGTGCAGGAATGCCCGCGGCAGTGTCGACTGGGCGGCGCGGCACAGGATGCTCTTGCCAGCGCTCGAGGCGCCGTTCACAAGGATCAGGGACCCGGTGCTCACGCGTCGTCCGCGGTGTCCTCGGGCTCGGGCTCCTCGTCGCCTTCGGGCTCGTCCTTCGGCTCCGGCTTCTTCTCGGCCGGCTTCTCGGCCAGCCGGAAGGTGGTCTTGCCGGGCTCGCCGCCGAGGGTGCCGATGCGCAGTGCGTACTTGCCCGGCGAGGCCCACCCCTCGTCCTTGGCGCACACCGGTCCGGAGCCTCGGCCCGACCATGTCGCCGTCGCGACCGTCGACCACCGCGGGCTGAGGGCCACCGGATCATCGATGAGAGCGGCGGTCGTGCACACCTCGGAGTCCCAGACCGCCGTGTCGCCGACGGCGACGAGGGCGGCGACGTCGCCCGCCTTCGGCGTGAAGGTGCAGGGCTTGCTGGCCGTCGTGGAGATCACGAGCTGGATGGTCACCGTCGCCTCGACCGTCTGGTCCGGCGGCACCTGGGGCGACATCCGAATCGACTCCGGGTCGCAGGCCTCCTCGCCCGTCGCCAGCGTGACGGTCGTGTCGTCCGGGGTCCCGGTCTCCTCCTCCTGCGCGGCCGGGGTCGGCTCCTGTGACGCAGGGGCGGTGGCGCTGGCACGGGGGGCGGGGGCCTCGGACTCGCCCCCTGCCGGCCACAGCGTGATCGTGCCCCACGCGAGAGCCAGGACACCGGCCAGGACGAGGAAACGCCGGCGCCAGTACACCTCGGCTGGCAGACGTCGGGGGCTCACCCTCCCACGCTAGCCGGGCGCGCGCCCCGACTAGGCTCGACGCGCCATGACCGCCCCCTCGACCGACACCGTCGCTCGTCTGCACGAGGACGTGCTGGCCTGGTTCGAGCAGTCCGCCCGCGACCTGCCCTGGCGCGGTGTGGACGATGCCTGGGCCGTCCTGGTCTCCGAGCTGATGCTGCAGCAGACGCCCGTCTCCCGGGTGCTCCCGGTGTTCGAGGCCTGGATGCGGCGATGGCCCACCCCGGCGGACCTCGCGGCCGAGCCGTCGGGCGAGGCCGTGCGTGCGTGGGGGCGCCTGGGGTACCCGCGGCGCGCGCAGCGCCTGCACGCGGCGGCCGTCGCCATCACGCAGGACCACGGCGGACGCGTCCCCGACGACCACGCGGAGCTGCTGGCCCTGCCCGGCGTGGGCGAGTACACCGCCGCAGCCGTCGCCTCCTTCGCGTTCGGCCAGCGGCACGTCGTCATGGACACCAACGTCCGCCGGGTGCTGGCCCGCGTGTTGGAAGGCGTGCAGCATCCCGCGCGATCGGTGACGGCGGCCGAGCGGCAACTCGCCACGGCCGTGCTTCCCGACCACGACGCGCATCGTTGGGCGGCCGGGACGATGGAGCTCGGCGCCCTGGTCTGCACGGCCCGGTCGCCACGATGCGATGCGTGCCCCGTGGCGTGGGCGTGCCGGTGGCGGGCAGCCGGGTATCCCGAGCACGACGGCCCCCCACGTCGGGGCCAAGCCTGGGCGGGCACCGATCGGCAGTGCCGGGGCCGGCTCATGGCCGTCCTGCGGGAGGCCGACGGGCCGCTGCCCAAGGCCGCGCTCGACGCGGCGTGGGACGAGGAGGTCCAACGGGAACGCTGCCTCGACGGCCTCCTCGACGAGGGCCTGGTCACCGTCCACCGCGACGGGACGTTCACCCTGTAGGGCCGTTCCCGGGGTCGTCGGCCGGTCAGTGGAAGCCGTCGGCGAGGGCATCGAGGTGCTCTCGCAGGGCGTCGAGGCGGGCAGCATCCCAGCCCGGCGGATCGAGCGTCTCGTGCCAGGCCACCAGGGGCAGCGTCCCGTACCGGTGGCCCAGCCCCTCCCCGAAGGCCGTGCCGACGGCCTGGTCGGCACTCACCTGCAGGAAGGTGGTGACCGGTCGCCAGGAGAGCGTGGACTTCACGCGGGGGTCCAGTGGCTCCTCCAGCCAGTCCGGCCGGCTCCACGCCAGCGAGGGCTCCCACCACACGATGGGGTCGTCGGCGTACTGCAGGAAGGCATGCGTCCCCGGCGTGCCCGACAGCTCGGTGTCCCGCCCGGCGAAGACCACCTCCGGCAGCGTCGCGACCGTCGGCCGGATCTCCAGGGATCCCGGCTCGCGACGTCGCTCGGCCTCGCGCCGCAGGTCCGACATCGGGGGCGTGCCCACCCAGACGGCCCCGTCGGTGCGACGAACCATGTCGTCGAGGTTGGCGAAGGCGCCCGTCCCGCCGTAGGACCCCAGGCTCTCCCCCGCGACGAGCAGCTGCGGTCGGCGCTCCCGGGGCATCGACTCCAAGCGACTGGACACGGCGGTGAGCAGGGCAGCAGCGCTCTCGACCGCGGCCGTCTGCTCCGACAGGTAGGCGACGGGGCTCGGCAGGTGGGAGTACTGCATCGCCACCGTGGCCGTGTCTCCCGCATGGAAGTACTCCACCGGCTGCACGATCTGCTCGTTGACCCAGCCGGTGCCGGTGGGCGTGACCAGCAGGAGGACCTCGCGGTCGAAGCCGCCGGTGCGTTCCAGCTCGCGCACCGCGAGGTCGGCGCGGGCGGTGTAGGAGTCCGCGGAGGCGCGGCCGACGAACACCCGCACGGGGTCCGCGACGTCGGTCCCTGCGTACCGCTCCAGGGCGGCCGGGTCGGGAGCGCGGGCGATGAACCGCCGACCCTCGCGCCCGAGCGACCACCAGCTCAGCGCCGAGTCCTCCCCGCCGGAGAGCAGCGGCGAGGTCGGCGCAGCGGGCTCGTCATCACCCACGTCCGCGTCCGCGCTCTCGCGGGTGGCGTTGATGCCGTCCATGAACCGTGAGTACGCCACCTCGTTGACCGCCAGGGTGACGACGAGCGCGGTGAGCACCACGCTCACCCCGCCCCCGACCGACCACGGGACCAGCCGCGAGACGCCCCAGAAGATCCGCCCGTACACCAGGCGACAGCCCCAGGTCAGCAGGGCACCCGCGACGAGGACCCCGAGCACCACCACGACCACCCCGGCGTACAGGAACCGGTCCGTGTCGTCGTAGCCGAGCGTCTGCCACTCGGCCTGCCGACCGGGCAGGCTCAGCAGCAGCAGGACCGGCACGGCCGCGACCCCGACCCATCCGGTGACCCGCCTGACCTTGACGAGCCGGTCACGATGCAGCGGCCCCAGGACGCCGGTGGCCCGCAGCAGACGACCCGGCAGGCACCCGAGGAGGTAGACCACCAGCACGCTGACACCACTGATGACGCCCTGCCAGACCCACGAGCGCGGCAGCAACGACGGCGTGAGGGACTGCTGGTACGCCACGAGGGCCAGCACGATGCCCACCGTGCTGCGCCGGGTCCAGAACTCGCTCACCGCACGGGCGACCCTCGTCACGGCCCGATCGTAGTACCGGCGTGGTCCACGCTCGAGGGATCGACGCCGCCGGACCCGGCGGCGACACGGTCTCAGGGACCGGGCGTGCCGGGCTCCGTGCCACGTCGTCGCCCCACGACCAGGGCGACGACGGCGGTCACCAAGCCGGCTAGCACCAGCAGCGCGCCGACGATCCGGAATGGCTTGGGCGAGCTGTTGTGCTCGGAGATCTCCTCCCAGCTCTCCTGGGAGATGTTGCAGTCCTTCTCCTCGTCCACGAAGCCCGAGGACGGGACGTCGTCAGGGACGCACTCCGACTCCGGCGGGCCCGGCTGCAGCACGATGGACAGGGCTCCGAGCACCACGAGGGCAGCGGCGACGGCGAGCAGCAGGTTCTTCTTCACCAGGTGATCGAACCACAGACGTGACGAGGCCGGGACCCGATGTCGGGTCCCGGCCTCGTCATGGTCGGCGAGCTACTCGCCTGAGCCTGCCTCGACCGCGAGCGGGTCGGTGCCCTCGGTGAGCTCGAGGTCGGCCTTGGGCGTGCCCTTGAAGGTGAAGTACGCCTCCTTGCCCTCGCCCTCGACGTCCACGAGCACGATCTCGCCGGGGCGAACCTCGCCGAAGAGCATCTTCTCGGCCAGCGTGTCCTCGATCTCGCGCTGGACGGTGCGCCGCAGCGGGCGTGCACCGAGCACGGGGTCGAAGCCACGCTTGGCGAGCAGTCCCTTGGCCGCGGGCGTGAGCTCGATGCCCATGTCCTTGTCCTTGAGGCGGGACTCCAGCGAGCTGATCATCAGGTCGACCATCTCGACGATCTCGTCCTGCGTGAGCGGCGGGAACACCACGATCTCGTCGACACGGTTGAGGAACTCCGGGCGGAAGTGCTGCTTGAGGTCCTCGGAGACCTTGGCCTTCATCTTCTCGTAGGACCCCGCGACGTCGTCGGCCTGGCTGAAGCCGAGGTTGACGCCCTTGGAGATGTCCCGGGTGCCGAGGTTGGTCGTCATGATGATGACGGTGTTCTTGAAGTCGATCACCCGGCCCTGGGCGTCGGTGAGCCGACCTTCCTCCAGGATCTGCAACAGGGAGTTGAAGATGTCGGGGTGGGCCTTCTCGATCTCGTCGAACAGCACGACGCTGAAGGGCTTGCGCCGCACCTTCTCGGTGAGCTGGCCGCCCTCCTCGTAGCCGACGTAGCCGGGAGGAGAGCCGAACAGCCGCGAGACAGTGTGCTTCTCGCTGTACTCGCTCATGTCGAGCTGGATGAGCGCGTCGTCCTCGCCGAACAGGAAGTTGGCGAGAGTCTTGGAGAGCCACGTCTTGCCGACGCCGGACGGGCCGGCGAAGATGAACGACCCGCCGGGACGGCGCGGATCCTTCAGGCCGGCGCGCGTGCGCCGGATGGCCCGGCTGAGCGCCTTGATGGCCTCGTTCTGACCGATGACCCGCTTGCTGAGCTCGGCCTCCATGTTGAGCAGGCGGCCGGACTCCTCCTCGCTGAGCTTGACGATCGGGATGCCGGTGGCCAGGGCGAGGACCTCGGCGATGAGCTCCTCGTCCACGACGGCCACGACGTCCATGTCGCCGGCGCGCCACTGCTTCTCACGCTCGGCCTTGGCCAGGATGAGCTTCTTCTCCTCGTCGCGCAGCGAGGCGGCGGCCTCGAAGTCCTGCGCGTCGATGGCACCCTCCTTGCGGCGGCGGACGTCGGCGATCTTCTCGTCGAACTCCTTGAGGTCCGGCGGAGCCGTCATCCGTCGGATGCGCAGCCTGGAGCCGGCCTCGTCGACGAGGTCGATGGCCTTGTCCGGCAGGAAGCGGTCCGAGACGTAGCGATCGGCGAGCGTCGCCGCGGCGACCAGGGCGTCGTCGGTGATCGTGACGCGGTGGTGCGCCTCGTAGCGGTCGCGCAGGCCCTTGAGCATCTCGATCGTGTGGGCGATCGAGGGCTCGGGCACCTGGATGGGCTGGAAGCGGCGCTCGAGGGCGGCGTCCTTCTCGAAGTGCTTGCGGTACTCATCGAGCGTCGTGGCACCGATGGTCTGCAGCTCGCCGCGGGCCAGCATCGGCTTGAGGATGCTGGCGGCGTCGATCGCGCCCTCGGCGGCACCCGCACCCACCAGGGTGTGGATCTCGTCGATGAACAGGACGATGTCGCCGCGGGTGCGGATCTCCTTGAGGACCTTCTTCAGGCGCTCCTCGAAGTCGCCGCGGTAGCGCGAGCCGGCCACGAGCGCGCCGAGGTCGAGCGTGTAGATGTGCTTGTCCTTGAGCGTCTCGGGGACGTCGCCCTTGACGATGTCCTGGGCCAGGCCCTCCACCACGGTCGTCTTGCCGACGCCGGGCTCGCCGATGAGCACGGGGTTGTTCTTGGTGCGTCGGCTCAGGACCTGCATGACCCGTTCGATCTGCGCCTCGCGGCCGATGACCGGGTCGAGCTTGCCCTCGCGTGCGGCCTGGGTGAGGTTGCGGCCGAACTGGTCCAGGACGGCCGACGTGCTGGGCTGGCTCTCCGCAGGCGCACCGGAGGTCTCGGCCTCCTTGCCCTGGAAGCCGCTGACCAGCTGGATGACCTGCTGGCGCACGCGGTTCAGGTCCGCGCCGAGCTTGACGAGCACCTGGGCGGCGACGCCCTCGCCCTCGCGGATCAGGCCGAGCAGGATGTGCTCGGTGCCGATGTAGTTGTGGCCGAGCTGCAGCGCCTCGCGCAGGCTGAGCTCGAGGACCTTCTTGGCGCGCGGCGTGAACGGGATGTGCCCGCTGGGCGCCTGCTGGCCCTGGCCGATGATGTCCTCGACCTGGCCGCGGACGGCCTCCAGGGAGATGTCCAGGCTCTCGAGCGCCTTCGCAGCGACGCCCTCGCCCTCGTGGATCAGGCCGAGGAGGATGTGCTCGGTGCCGATGTAGTTGTGGCTGAGCATGCGCGCCTCTTCTTGGGCGAGCACGACGACGCGCCGGGCGCGGTCGGTGAACCTCTCGAACATGGGGCCCCCTTGATCGGGTGTGTTCTCTTCAGTCTAGATGCGGGGCGGTCGTTGCACTCGCGGCGCCCACATCTGATCCAACTGGACGGCACCCTGTGCTGTTCCGGTGTTCACCCTGGGCGTAATGCGACCGTCAGGTCGATGCCGCCGCCGGGCGTCGTCCCGACAGGTTCAGGGTGGCTGCGGAGCCGACCAGGACGACCGCCGAGATCGACGCGACGACGACCACCGTCGTGGTGCCGTTGGTCGCGCCCGTGACCGTGATGCCGACGAGCGCCCACGTCCCCGCAGCGGCGAAGGCGGGGACGCCCCGCGCGGCGACGGTCAGGACGAGCAGGACCACGACGGCCACCACGAGCACGGCGACCTGCCACGGGAGGTCGCTGGCCTCGACGGCACCGAGGTCGACCAGGGCGGTCGAGACGTTGAGGAAGAACGCGGCGGTCACCCAGCCGGCGTAGAGGCCGACGGCGCCGCGGGTGAGGGAGGCGAACCAGTCCCGCGCCATCGGTGTCCTCCCCACGGTCAGGACGCCGACGACGGCAGCCAGCAGCATGAGCAAGAGCGCCGCAGCCGTGGACGTGCTGCTGTCCAGGGCGGCCAGCACGATCCAGAGCGCACCGCCCAGGTAGAGCGCGAGCTGGGCGACCTGGAGCCGACGCGGGACGCCCTCGGTCCCGCGCACCAGCACGGCCACCGCCTGTGCGATGGCGAGCGTGTAGATGACGCCCCAGATGGAGAACGCCCACCCGACCGGGGTGATCAGCAGCTCGGGCCCCGACCCTCCGCCCGGCGAGCTGCCCGGGCCGTTGATGGTGACGACGGGTGCCACCACCTGCAGGACCGAGGCCGCGAGCACCGCCCAGGCCAGGGGCCGCGTGCCCTGCTGCTGTGCTCGGAACATCGTCGGCGTCATGCTGCGAACGTACCCAAGAGCCGAAGGCTCACTCGTCCTTGCGTCGGCCGTCACGAAGGGCGGTGAGTCAGTGGTCCTAACGGGACCGGGGCGGTGAGTCGGTGGTCCTACCGGGACCGGGGCGGTGAGCAGGTGGTCTTCTGACACGCCATTCCACGACCAGGTCACCGCCCGCGGGGGCGAGGGGCGCGGGGGCGAAGGGGCGGGGCGGGGGGATCTGGCCCTCTGCGGCCGCGCGACGTCTGCCGGCGTCGCTCAGGCCTCGCGGCGGCTGAGCGGGAAGAGGATCGCCTCGCGGATGCCGATGCCCTGCAGCAGCATGACGAGCCGGTCCACTCCCAGGCCCATGCCGCCCGCGGGGGGCATGCCGAACTCCAGCGCTCGCAGGAAGTCCTCGTCGACGTCCATGGCCTCGGGGTCGCCCGCCGCTGCGAGGCGAGCCTGCTCCTCCAGCCGCTCGCGCTGGACGACCGGGTCGTTGAGCTCGGAGTAGGCCGGCGCCAGCTCGACTCCGTTGATGATGAGGTCCCACGCCTCCACCAGCCCGGGCGTCGTGCGGTGCTTCTTCGCCAGTGGCCGCACCGCCTCCGGGTAGTCGCACACGAAGGTCGGCGCCAGCAGGGTGTGCTCGACGAGCTTCTCGAACAGCTCCAGCACCACCTCGCCCTCGGCCCAGTGGTCACGGAGCGCGACGTCGTGACGCTCGGCCAGAGCCGTCAGCTCGGAGAGCGGCGTGTCGACGGTGACCGTCGTGCCCACGGCCTCGCTCACCAGCTCGTGCACCGTCGCTCGGCGCCACGGCTGCTCCAGGTCGATGTCCGTCCCGTCGCGGCCGGGCACCACCGTCCTGCCGACGGCGCGCGCGGCGTCGAGGACGAGGTCGCGGACGAGGTCGGCCATCGTGTCGTAGGAGCCGTAGGCCTCGTAGACCTCCAGCATCATGAACTCGGGGTTGTGGGTGTTGTCGACGCCCTCGTTGCGGAAGGTCTTGCCGATCTCGTAGACCCGGTCGATGCCACCGACGAGGGCTCGCTTGAGGTGCAGCTCGATGGCGATGCGCAGCAGCGCACCCTCGTCGAACGCGTTGACGTGGGTGCTGAACGGACGGGCCGCGGCGCCGCCGTTGGTGTGCTGCAGGACGGGCGTCTCGACCTCGACGTAGTCGCGCTCGTCCAGCGTGCGTCGCAGGGACTGCAGGACCTTGGCCTTGACGCGGACGTTCTCCCGCGCCTGCGGCCGGACGATGAGGTCGACGTAGCGCAGCCGGGCACGGGCCTCGTCGGAGAGCGGGTTGTGCTCGTTGGGCAGCGGGCGCAGCGTCTTGGCGGCGAGCTGCCACGAGGACGCGAGGACGCTGAGCTCGCCGCGCCGTGAGGTGATGACCTCGCCGGTGACCGCCAGGTGGTCGCCGATGTCGACCTGCGCCTTCAGGGCCTCCAGGGACTCCTGCCCGACGCCGTCGAGCGAGACCATCGCCTGCAGCGTCGTGCCGTCGCCCTCGCGCAGGGCGACGAAGACGAGCTTGCCCTGCCCGCGACGGAAGATGACGCGACCGGCCACCGTGACGACGTCACCGCTGTGGTGGTCCGGGCCGAGCGCCTCGGCGTCGTAGGCGTCGACGACGGCTCGCAGGGTGTGGGTCCGACCGACCTCGACCGGGTACGGCTCCGCACCGGAGTCGATGATCTGCTGACGCTTCTCCCGACGGATGCGCAGCTGCTCGGGCAGGTCGTCCTCGGGGGTCTCGCGCTCGGTGGTCACGTCACCATTCTTCCAACCCTGCCGAGCGGCGTCGCCACCAGTGCCGTATCGGTGTGCCGCGACCAAGGAACGGCCCGCCGCGCTGTGGACTGACGATGACAACACCCGTTGCGGACCTGACCGGAATATTCGCGGTCCCCCACACGGTTGGTCCTCCTGGACGGCCTTCCGCCGCACACCGACCTACGCGAGGATGCTGCCGTGGACGACCAGGGAATCCGTCGCGGGCGGCTGCGAGGAGCGCTCGCGGGCGCCGAGACCGAGCAGGCCGGAGCGTTGCTGCTGCTCGCCGCCACCCTCGCCGCCATCCTGTGGGCCAACCTGGGGTCCGGCTACGACGCGTTCTGGGCCACCGAGACCCGCATCGGCGTCGGCGACTGGAGCATGGGCCTCGACCTCTACCACCTGGTCAACGACGCGCTGATGGCGTTCTTCTTCTTCGCCGTGGGACTGGAGGTCAAGCGTGAGCTGACCATCGGGGAGCTGACGGACCGGTCGCGGGCGGTGGTGCCCGCAGCCGCCGCCGTGGCCGGCCTCGTGGTCCCCGCCCTGATCTTCCTGCTGGTCGCGCGTGACTCCGGACAGGCCCAGGCCTGGGGCGTCGTCATCTCCACGGACACCGCGTTCCTCGTCGGCGCGCTCGCGGTCATCCGCCCGGCCCACCCCTCACGGCTGCGCATCTTCCTGCTGACGCTCGCCGTCGTCGACGACATCGGCGCCCTCGGTGCCATCGCGATCTTCTACACCGACGACCTGCGGGTCACGCCGCTCATGGTCGCCCTCGCGGCCCTGGTCCTCATCGCGCTGGTCCGGATGCTGCCGTACGGCCGCGGGCCCCTGTACGCCGGTCTCGCGGTCGTCGTGTGGTTCGGGCTGCACGAGGCGGGCGTCCACGCCACGCTGGCGGGCGTCGCCGTGGCGCTGATCATCCCGGTGGCCGAGCCTCGACGGGGCGACGTCGAGCGCGTCGTCGAGCTCACGCGCGTCTTCCGGCAGTCCCCCAACCCGCGCTACGCCGCCGCGGCCGGGCGCCAGCTGCGCGAGTCGATCTCCATCAACGAACGGCTGCAGCAGTCCTTCGCCCCCTACATCGCGTTCGCCATCCTGCCCGTCTTCGCGCTGGCCAACGCCGGCGTCGTCCTCGACGCCGAGACCCTGGAGCGCGCGGCTGCGTCCTCGCTGACCTGGGGCATCATCGCCGGGCTGGCCGGCGGCAAGGTCGTGGGCATCACGCTGGCCACGATCGCCGTGCAGCGCAGCGGGGTGGGGGTCCTCGCCCCGGGGCTCACCATCGGGCGGGTCGCCGGCGGTGCGGCGCTCTCGGGCATCGGCTTCACCATCTCCCTGCTCATCGTCGGCATCGCGATCGACGATCCGGCCGCCCAGGACGAGGCGCGGGTCGGCGTGCTGGCGGCCTCCGTGCTGTCGTTCGCCATCGGCTGGCTGGTCCTGTCGGCACTCGACCGCCGACGTCCTGTCACGCCGCCTGGCAGGACCCTGCTGCGACCGTTCGACCCCTCGCGCGACCACTTCAAGGGACGAGGCGACGCTCCGCTCGTCCTCGTGGAGTACGGCGACTTCGAGTGCTCCTTCTGCAGCCGGGCCACGGGCTCCATCGACGAGGTGCGCGCACACTTCGGCGACGAGCTGGTGTGGGGCTGGCGGCACCTCCCGCTGGAGGGCGTGCACCCGCACTCAGAGCTCGCCGCCAAGGCGGCCGAGGCCGCGTACCTGCAGGACCGCCTGTTCGACTACGTCGCGGTGCTGTGGGCCCACCAGGATCAGCTGGAGCGGCTCGACCTGTTGCGCTACGCCGACGAGCTGGGGCTGGACCTCGACCGCTTCGAGGAGGACATGGACTCCGAGCGCGTCGACCGGCGCGTCCGGGACGACCTCGACGACGCCGACCTGATGGACGTCAGCGGCACACCCACGTTCTTCGTCAACGGCATCCGCCACGAGGGGCAGTTCGACGCACGGACGCTCATCGCCGCTCTCGAGGCCACCCGCCCCTGACGCTCGCGAGTCACTCCCGAGCCGTCGTGAGTCAGTCGGACCGACTCGCGGTCGGGTGGGAGTGACTCGCGGGGCCGCCGGAGTGACTCGCGAGGGCTTCCCGGGTGGCCGAGTACGGCAGACTCGCTCCGTGAGCCAGCGCAACGAACGTCCGATGCAGGTCAGCGACGACGTGATCGTCGCCGCGGAGCCGGAGGTCGTCTTCGCGGAGGTGGCCGACCCCTCCCAGATGGGACGGTGGAGCCCGGAGAACCGCGGTGCCACCATCGCGACGGCCGGCGGCCCTGCGCCCGTCGGCACGGTGTTCGTCGGACAGAACAAGCGCGGCCGGGCGCGCTGGTCCACCCAGTGCGTCGTCACGGCCTCCGAGCCCGGGCGCCGCTTCACCTTCGACGTCCGGCGCATCGGGGTGGGCCGCTTCCTGGTGCCGGCCGCCATCGCCTCCTGGGAGTACACCTTCGAGCCGGTCGAGGGCGGCACCCGGGTCACCGAGACCTGGCGGGACAACCGGCACTGGTCCGACGCCCGGGCAGCACGATTCGACCGCATCGTGACGGGCGGGAGGCTCTTCCACGAGTTCCAGGCCCGCAACATCCGTCGCACGCTCGACCGCCTAGCGGCCGACCTGGAGGTCTGAGCCGGCCGATCGCCCTGACCGACGTCGCCCGGTTCTCGGCCGATCAGACACCGATCACGAGTCACCCTCGGCCCAGGAGGCCCCGCTCGTAGGCCACGGCCACCGCGGCGGCTCGGTCCTTCACGCCGAGCTTGTCGTAGGCGTGGGCGAGGTGCGTCTTGACCGTCGCCTCGCTGACGAAGAGCGAGGCGGCGATCTCCCGGTTGGACCTGCCCTTGGCCACGAGCGCGAGGATCTCCTGCTCGCGACCGCTGAGTGCATCGGAGCTCGACCGCACCCGGGACACGACGCGCGTCGCCACCGCGGGCGACAGCACCGACTCCCCCGCGGCCGCGGCCCTGATCGCCGAGAACAGCTCGTCCCTCGGGGCGTCCTTGAGCAGGTAGCCCGTCGCACCGGCGTCGAGCGCGGCCATGATGTCCCGGTCGGTGTCGTAGGTCGTGAGCACCAGCACGTGCGCGCGGGCGCCGCGGCGACCGAGCTCGGCGATCGCCTCCACCCCGCTGCCGCCGGCCATCCGCAGGTCCATCAGGACGACGTCGGGATCGAGGGAGCCGACCAGCCGCACCGCCTCCACGCCGTCGGCCGCCTCGCCCACGACGTGGAAGTCGTCCGAGGCCTCGCACATTCCCCGCAGCCCGTCGCGCACCACCGGGTGGTCGTCGACGAGCAGCAGCCTGACCGGCCCGCTCATGTGCCACCGCCGGGCGAGACGACCGGGACCCGGAGGGAAACTGCCGTTCCCTGCCCGGGCTCGGACTCCACGACGAGCTCACCGGCCACCCGAGCGGCGCGCGTGCTCATCCCCGGGATGCCGAAGCCGCTGGTCCCGTTCGGACGAGTGTTCGAGGGGTCGAACCCGGAGCCGTCGTCGCGCACGTCGAGCAGGAGCTCACCGTCCAGAAACGAGACGGTGACGCCCACGCGACCCGCATCGGCATGCCTGGCGACGTTGGTCAGGGCCTCCTGGGCGATGCGGACGACGGCCGCCTCCACGTGCTGGTGCAGCAGGGCGGGGTCACCCGTCACCAGCAGCTCGGCACGGGTCTCCTGGTCGGCCACGAAGTCCTCCACGACGATCTGCAGCGCACGTTCCAGACCGGCCCCCTCCAGCGACGACGGCACAAGCCCCTGCACCGACCGTCGCGCTTCTCCGAGGGCGGACCGGGCCAGGTCCGCGGCACGCCGACGGTGGGCACGGGCTGCCCTGGCGTCGGGAGCGTCGTCGGCCGCCTGCAGCTGGGTGACGATGCCGGTGAGGCCCTGCGCGATGGTGTCGTGGATCTCCAGGGCCAGTCGCTCCCGCTCCTCGTGGATGCCGGACTCCCGTGCCTGCACGAGCAGCTCCTCCTGCAACCGGGCGTTCTCGTCGAGGGCGTCCTGCAGGCGGGTGTTGGCGTGCTCGAGCTCGACGATGGTGGCGTCGCGCCGGGCCGCCTCGTCCTCCTCCTGCAGGGTCATGGCCCCGAACAGCGCGACGAGTCCGGCGTTGAGCACGAACAACCCGGCGAAGGCGAGGGCCTGGGTGGTGTCCTGGGGCGGGAAGCCCCCGGACTGAGACCCGGCCATCGTGATCGCGACCGGGATGGTCGCCGGGACGATCCAGCGTCGCGGAACGTAGGAGCCAGCGTCGAAGTAGCCGACGGTCGCGAACACCGCGAAGAACGGGTTCAGCCAGGCCAGCACGAAGGCGATCGCTGTACGGACGCTGAAGTAGAGCGCGCCCCCGACACCACTCATCGGGCGGCCCCAACGTCGTTCGACCCACAGGAGGTGCAGGACCAGTGCGGCGCCCGACAGCGCCACGCACCAGGCGAATCGACCCCAGTCGCCGAAGAGTGGCGCGGAGATGGCACCGAGCGCGAGCGCGAGCGCGAGCAGGACGACGGGCCCGCGACGCTGGACGATGCCCCACGTCCGGCTGGTCGACGTCGCGACTGCCCCGCCCGCGTCGACGGCTCCGGAATCGTCGGTCACGCTGTCGCCCACCGGTCGGCTCCTCTCACTCCCACCGGAAGTATCGCGCAGCGACGGCGCCGGTGACGACCGCCCAGGCGGCCACCACGAGCACGTGCGTGACGGAGGGCCAGTCGCCCTGGGCCGTGGCATCGAGGGCGAGAGCCGCGGCTCCGAAGGGCGTCCACGCGACGATGTCGGCGAGCAGGCCCGGCATCGCCGACACCGGGAGCCAGAGACCAGCGGTGAACATGAGCGGGAAGAGCAGCACCGTACCCAGGGTCGTGGCGAGCTTGGCAGTGGGCGCCAGGCCGCTGATCAGCCCACCGATCGCGAGGCTTGCCGCCAGCACCAGCAGCATCACGAGCGTGAAGCCGGCCAGGTTCTCCGGCAGGTCGACGTCGAAGGCGACGACCGCCACCACGATGGCCAGGACGCTGCCGAGCAGGGCCGCCACCCCGTGCAGGACGTACTGGGCCAGGAGCAGGTCTCGCGGCCGGGCCGGGGTGGTGGACAGCCGGCGCAGCACGCGTTGCTCGCGGTACGCCGCCACCACCGTCGGCATCGTGGCGATCGCCGCGAACAGCATGGCGACCAGCGGCATGATCGAGACGTACAGCGAGATCACCGAGCCCCCGGTGACCTCGTCGACCTCGCGGAAGTCGGGGATCAGGCCGAGGATGCCGAGCAGGAGCGGCGGGAAGAGGACGATCCAGAACAAGGCCGCCGGTTCCCTCGTGAAGAGCCGGAACTCGGTGCGCAGCACGGTGATGGTGGTGGAGGTCATGATCAGGACACCTCGGCTTCTGTGTCGTCCAGGGATGCGGCGTCCTCGGGCTCGCCGGTGGCGGTGAGGTCCAGGAAGGCGTTGTCGAGCGTGGAGTCCTCGACCCGCAGCCGGGTGGGCTCGACGCCACGCGCCCGCAGCAGCTCCAGGACCTGCAGGACCGCAGGATCGGTGAGGTTCAGCTCGACCCTGTCGCCCTCACGGGCTCGCACGTCGCTGACGCCCTCGATGAGGGTGAGTGCGTCCGGGGGCACCGGCGAGGACGGCGTGAAGCTCATGGTCGTGGGGGCCCCGGTCTGGCCGATGATGTCGCGCGGGGTGCCCTCCGCGACGATGCGGCCCTCGGAGATGAGGACGAGCCGGTCGCACAGGTGCTGGGCCTCCTCCATGAAGTGCGTGACGAGGACGACCGTCGCTCCACCGTCGCGCGCCTCCTCCACGACCTCCCACACGCCGCGGCGCGATCGCGGGTCCAGGCCGGTCGTGAGCTCGTCGAGCAACGCGATGCGGGGGCGGCCCACGAGCGCGAGGGCGACGGCGAGGCGCTGCTTCTGGCCGCCGGAGAGGTCGTCGTAGCGGTCGTCGAGCTTGGCACCGATGCCGAGCCGCTCGGCCAGGGCGACGCCGTCGACCGGTGCGGCATGGAACGAGGCGTACAGCGCGAGCGCCTCCCGGACGGTCAGCTTGGCCTGCAGTCCTGCCTGCTGCAGCTGGACACCGACGAACGACGTCAACGCGCGCCGGTCGGCGACGGGATCCAGCCCGTCCACCCGGACGGAGCCCGCGTCCGGGCGCCGCAGGCCGGCGATGCACTCCACGGTCGTCGTCTTCCCGGACCCGTTCGGTCCGAGGACCCCGATCACCTCACCTTCGGCGACGTCCAGGGACAGGTGGTCCACCGCGACGGTGGAGCCGTAGGTCTTGCGCAGGTCGCGCACCTCGATGACTGGCATGTCCCCAGCCTCGGCCACGCGGTCCGCGCCCGGCATCCACCGATCGGCTGGACTTCGCGCCCGATCGGTCAGCGCCCGATGCTCAGTGGTTCTTCTCGTGGACCAGGCGCAGACCGCTGAGGGTGAGCCATGGGTCCCGGGCGGTGACGGTGGAGCAGTGGTCGAGGATGACGTCGGCGTAGGACCCGGTGGCGATGACGGCGACGTCCTCCGTCGCGACTCCGAGCGACGCGATGGCCCGGTGGACGATGCCGTCGACCAGTCCCGCGAAGCCGAAGACCGCTCCGGCCTGCACCGCCTCCACGGTGTTCTTGCCGATCACGTCGCGCGGCTCGGCCAGCTCGACCGCCCGCAGCTGGGCACCCCGGCGGGCGAGGGCGTCCAGTGACAGCTCGACGGCCGGGGCGATGGCTCCGCCGAGGTAGCGATTCCGCTCGTCGACGACGTCGAAGATCGTGGCCGTGCCGTTCATGTCCACCACGATCGCCGGGCCGCCGTAGAGCTCGGCCGCCGCGAGCGCGTTGACGATCCGATCGGCACCGACCTCACGAGGGTTGTCGGTGTGGATGGCCACGCCGGTCTTGACCCCGGGGCCGACGACCGAGACCGGGACCCCGCTGAAGTAGCGCTCCAGCATGGCGCGCAGCTCCAGCTGGATCGACGGGACGGTGCAGCACATGGCCACCGCATCGACGACCCCGAGCTCGGCGGATCGCACGAACCCGAGCGCCAGCAGGTACCACTCGTCCGCGGTCCTCGCCGGATCGGAGGAGACCGTCCAGTGCTCGAGGAGCTTCTCGCCCTCGAACACCCCGATCACCGACCGGCTGTTGCCGACATCGAGCGTCAGGAGGCTCACGGCCCGGTCACGGCCAGCGGGTTCACCGTGAGGTCCCCGCGCACGAGGTCGGACTCCTGCGCCATGCCCGGCAGCACCTCGGCCGGGTCAGACCCCGAGCCGATGATGGTGTTGTGACGGTCCACGAAGACGACCCGCGGCGAGAACTCGCGAGCCTCCTCATCGGCCATCTGGCCGTAGGCGATGAGGATGACGAGGTCGCCGGGGTGCACGAGTCGGGCGGCGGCACCGTTGATCCCGATGACGCCAGAGCCGCGCTCGCCAGCGATCGTGTAGGTCTGCAGGCGAGCGCCGTTGTCGATGTCGACGATGTGCACGAGCTCGCCGGGCAGCAGGTTCGCGGCATCGAGCAGGTCCTCGTCGACAGTCACGGACCCGACGTAGTGCAGGTCCGCCTGGGTGACGGTCGCTCGGTGGATCTTGGACGTCATCATGGTGCGCAGCATGGTCAGGCTCCTTCGCCGGCGGGACGGTTCTCGAGAGGGTGGGGGTCGACGGGGTGCGGGACGAGGCCGACGTTGTCAAGGAGACGCGGAGTGCCGACGCGCGCGGCGACGAGCAGCCTGGCCTCCTGCCCCGGCACGGGTGCACCGAGGTCGGAGTCGGTGAGGGTGAGGTAGTCGGGGGCGACACCGTCGGCGTCGAGCACGGCGCGGGCAGCAGTCAGGACGGCCTCGACGCCGTCCGGGGCTGCGGCCACGCCAGCGGACAGGGCTCGCGACAGCACCGCTGCACGCTGCCGCTCCTCGGGGCCGAGGTAGACGTTGCGCGAGCTCATGGCCAGGCCGTCGGCCTCGCGGACGATCGGGCAGCCCTCCACCTGCACGCCCAGATGGAGCTCGCTCGCCATCTGCCGGATCAGGACCAGCTGCTGGTAGTCCTTCTCGCCGAAGACCGCGACGTCGGGCCTGACGAGCCCGAACAGCTTGGCCACGACCGTCAGCACGCCGCGGAAGTGCGTCGGTCGCCGCTCACCCTCGAGCACCTGACCGAGCGGGCCCGGGTCGACGGTGACCGTGGCGCCCGGTCCGGCGGGATACACGGTCTCGACGTCCGGCGCGAGGACGACGTCCACCCCGGCCTCGTCGCACCGCTCGAGGTCGGCGTCCATCGTGCGGGGGTAGGCGTCGAAGTCCTCGCCGGGGGCGAACTGCGTGGGATTCACGAAGATGGAGGCCACGAGGGTGTCCGCGAGCGCCCGTGCGTGCTTCATGAGCTGCACGTGGCCGTCGTGCAGGGCTCCCATGGTGGGCACGAGCGCCACGGTCCCCCCGCTGCGGAGCGCGGCGAGATCGGCGGACGTGCGGACGACGACCGGCACGTCAGCCCTGGGCCGTCTGGGGGGCCGTCTGGGGGGCCGTCTGGGGAGCGGACCCTGCCCGGCCGACGGGCGCCTCGGTCGCCGTGGCCTCACGCACGGCGTCGGCCGTCGACGCGTCGAGACGGCCGTCGGCCTCGGCCCGCTCCGCAGTGGCCCGGGCCAGGGCGACGTAGGAGTCCCGCGTCGCGCGCGGGGCGGTGGTGAGGGCCTCGACGTGCGCCCGGACGGTGGTGACGTCCCCGCGGGCCACCGGTCCGGTGAGCGCTGCGTCGCCGAGCTCGAGCACGTTGGCCAGGGCGGCCTCGAGAAGGGGGCGCAGGACGTCGGCGGCCTGCTCGCCCGTGGTCGGTCCACCGACGCCACGCAGCAGCTCCAGCGACTGGGAGACGAGCGTCACCAGGTGGTTGGCGCCGTGGGCGAGGGCTGCGTGGTACTGCGCGCGGTCGTCCTCGTCGACCCACAGGGCCGTCCCACCGAGGGTGCGGACCAGGTCGGCGACGACGTCACGCTCGCCGTCGCCGGCCGTGAGCCCCCAGACGCACGTGCGGTCCAGGTCGGCGGGGCCCCCGGTGAACGTCATGGCCGGGTGCAGCGCCACGGGGCGTGCGCCCTGCCGGGTGAGCGCCTCCAGTGCCCCGAGGCCGTGACGACCACTGGTGTGTGCCACGACGGTCCCCGGACGCACGGCACCGGCGCCAGCGAGCTCCTCGGCAACTGCGACGAGAGCGTCGTCGGGGACGGCCAGCACGAGCACGTCGCACGTCGCCGCGACCTGCGCCGGGGAGAGCACGTCGACACCGGGCAGCATGGTCGCGGCCCGCAGTCGCGAGGAGGTCGAACGGGAGCTCACCCCGACGATGTGATGGCCGGCGGAACGCAGTCGGGCGCCGATGACGGTGCCGACGCGGCCGGCTCCGACGACGCCCACGGTGGGACGCTGCATGGTGGTTGCCTCTCGTTCCAGTCCCGCGAGCGGGTACCAGACAATGTGACGTCTTCACTGTATCTCGACCGCGCACCCCGCAGGACGCCGAGTGCCTCACCTCACACTCCGCGCGTAGGGTCGAAGCATGGGGAGCGAACCGACGGAGCTGGACCGCCTGAGCGACCAGTGGATCGAGACGATGCTGGAGCTCGGTCCGGAGCTGCACGTCGAGCTCGGACGGCCCGGACGCGAGGGGGAGTACTCCGACTTCTCCCCCGACGGTCACTCCGCCGCGGCCGGAGCCGCGCAGTCGATGCTGGCGCGGGTCGACGCGACGTCGGCGGTCGATCCCGACGACGCCGTGACCCGCAGCGAGCTCCTGCGCGTGCTGGGGCTGGCCGTCGAGCAGCACGATGCAGGGCTCTGGCGACGCGACCTCAACGTCATCGCGTCACCTCCGCAGCACATGCGCGACATCTTCGACCTCATGCCCACCGACACCGACGAGCACTGGCAGGCCGTCGCGACGCGGCTGGCCAACCTGCCGGCCGCGATGGACGGCTACGTCACCTCCCTGCGCTCAGGCGTGTCCGCCGGGGACACGCCGGCGATCCGGCAGGTGCAGGAGGTGGCCGAGCAGGCACGCCGCCTCACCGGTGACACGTCCTTCTTTGCCTCGCTCGTGGCCCGCGCCGACGGCCGGCCGGCGTCGCTGCGACGCGACCTCAGCCGAGGAGCCACGCTCGCCCGCGAGGCCCACGCTCACCTCGTCGACGTCCTGCTCACCGAGGTGGCTCCGGCGGCACGCACCGAGGACGCCGTGGGACGCGACCACTACGCCTTGGCGTCGCGCGGGTTCATCGGCGCGACCGTGGACCTGGACGAGACCTATGAGTGGGGTCTGGACGAGCTCGCCCGCATGGTGGCCGAGCAGGAGGCCGTCGCCGAGCAGATCGCCCCCGGGGCCGGGGTCGCCGGCGCCATCGCGGCGCTCGATGCCGCCGACACCCACGCGCTGCACGGGACCGAGGCACTCCAGCGGTGGATGCAGGAGACGAGCGACCGCGCCATCGCCGAGCTGTCCGGAACGTTCGACATCCCCGAGGAGCTGCGGCGCCTCGAGTGCTGCATCGCGCCCACGCAGGAGGGCGGCATCTACTACACGGCGCCGAGCGAGGACTTCTCCCGCCCCGGTCGGATGTGGTGGAGCGTCCCGGAGGGCATCACGCGGTTCGACACGTGGCGCGAGCTCACGACCGTCTACCACGAGGGCGTGCCGGGCCACCACCTCCAGCTGGGGACGGCGATCCACCCCGACGCCGGCCTCAACGCATGGCGCGCGCTCAACTGGAACTCCGGTCACGGTGAGGGCTGGGCCCTGTACGCGGAGCGGCTGATGGCCGACCTCGGCTACCTCGACGACCCGGCGGACCGCCTGGGCATGCTGGACGGACAGCGCATGCGCGCGGCTCGCGTCGTGCTGGACATCGGCGTCCACCTCGGCAAGCCGCACCCCGACGGCGACGGCCCGTGGACCGGCGAGCGCGCCTTCGAGTTCATGGGGCGGCACGTCTCGATGAACGCCCCGTTCGTGCGCTTCGAGGTGCTGCGCTATCTCGGCTGGGCCGGCCAGGCCCCGTCCTACAAGGTCGGCCAGCGCATCTGGGAGCAGCTGCGCGACGCGTGGGTCGCCCGGCACGGGACCGACCTTCGGGAGTTCCACCGTCGGGCCCTGGCGCACGGCAGCATCGGGCTGGAGACGCTGCGCGACACCTTGCTCCCCGACCCCGGAGTGCACCAGGATTCGAGGCACTGACCTGCTGAGTGTGTCCCCCGCTCGCAGAGCTCGCGGGAGGTACCCCCAGTCTCCGACCCAGATCTGCCCGATTCGGGGCCACGACGTCACACTCAGCGACGTCACGCTCAGCGGGTCAGGTCGTGCGGGAGGCGCCGGGCGGAGGATCGTCGTCCTCGGGCAGTCGTAGCGACCGCTCGAGCCACAGTCCCGCCGCGATGACGGCGATGCTCGCGAGCCCGGCCGCTCCTGACTGCAGGACCCGCTCACGGCCCAGCGCGGTGTCGAGGTCCTCCAGGTAGGACAGCGCGAAGCCGCCGTAGGCACCCAGGAACAGGGCGCCCGCGGTGATGCCCGCCTTGGCGAGAGCGAGCAACCGGATGCCCAGCTCGCTGGACATCTGCCGCTTGTCGTCGCGCAGGTTGCGCCACGTGCCGCGGGCGACGGAGGCCAGGCCGAAGGCGAGGCCGGCCAGGGCGAGCGCGGCGACCCAGCCGGGACGAGGCGGAACGACGTCGAGCCGGGTCGTGACCGCACGCACCGAGCTGCCGACCAGGAGCCCGATGCCCGTGACGCCCGCCACCTGCAGTGCCGTGGTGTGCCGGACGTTCTTCACGAGAGTCCTCTCAGGACATGAGGTCAGAGCATGATCTCGAGGTCCCCCCGACGCGTGACACCCGTGGTGTCGACACCGCCGATGAGGTCTGCCACGAAGCCCTGGCCCGGGATCTCGCCCTCGGGGTCGATCTCCAGCCAGGGGACGAGCACGAAGCCGCGCTCGTGGGCGCGCGGGTGCGGGAGCTGGAGCGTCTCGTCGTCGGCGAGCCGGTCGCCCACGACGATGAGGTCGACGTCGAGCGTGCGGGGAGCGTTCGGCTCGGAGCGCTCGCGGCCGAATGCGTCCTCGATGGCGAGGGCGCGGTCCAGCAGCGTGTGGACCGTCAGCGTGGTGTCGATCAGCACGACGGCGTTGAGGAACGACTCGGCGTCGTCCGGGCCGCCGACGGCCTCGGTCTCATAGACCGAGGAGACCGCGACGATCGTGACCTCGGGGGTGTCCTCGAGGGCCGCGACGGCGCCTTGGAGCCGGTTGAGCCGCTCACCGAGGTTCGACCCGATGGCGATGACCGCCTGGCGGATCGGGCGCATGCCACCGGTCATCGTGTCCGCGTCCAGCACGTACGGCGTGGGCGATTCGGTCACTGCTTGCTCCGCTCTATGGTCACGCTGACGTCCTGGAACGTCACGGTGATGGGGGCTTCTGGCTTGTGCACGGTCACGCTCGCCCACTGCACGGGCGGGTGCGACAGGCACAAGTCCACCATACGGAGGGCGAGGGACTCAACGAGGTCCACCGGCTCCCCGACGATGACGTCGTGGATCTGCTGGGAGAGCACGCCGTAGTCGACGGTGGCCTCCAGCGCGTCGTTCTCACCCGCACCGGTGAGGTCCAGGCCGACGGCGACGTCGACGACGAACTCCTGGCCGTCGCGGCGCTCGTGGTCGAAGACGCCGTGGTTCCCGCGCGCCCGGATGCCGCGCAGGTCGATGCGGTCCAGTCCTGTCGGGATCATGGCGCCTCGTCCTCCTCGACGACGTCGACGGCCTCGAGCACCGGGGAGGCGTGCCGCGACCAGAACCTCCACGGCTCGTCCGCACCCGCCCGCACCAGGACGCTCGTGCAGACCGCCTTGCCGCCGGAGAAGGAGTCGGCCGACTCCGTGCCCTCTCCGGAGAGGATGTTCTCGGTGCAGGTGACCACCGCGACGTCCCCCTCACCGGTACCTTCGGGGCCTCGCGGCGTCCCCGGCAGCACGCTCACCGCGACATCGGTGAGGAAGAACTGGATGTAGTCGACGTTGGCCATGAGCAGCACCCAGGACCGCAGGACGGCATCGGTGCCGATGAGCGGCTCGGCGCCCGGGTGGACGCACGTCGTGCTGGGGGCGTCTGCCCACAACGACTCCATGAGCTCCAGGTCGCCGGTCTCGACGGCGTCGTAGAACGCGCGGTGGCTGGCGAGGACGTCGCTCATGGCAAGCCCTCCGGGGTGCTGCGGATCTCCTGCGCGAGGCGGGCGACGACGCGCACCGCATCGACGGAGCGCAGCGGGTCGTGCACCCGGACGCACCAGGCGCCTGCAGCGGCAGCCAGGGTCGTGAGGGCTGCGGTGGCGTCCTCTCGGGCGGTCACGGGGCGGTGACCGTCGTCGTCCCCGAGCAGCTCGCCCAGGAAGCGCTTGCGACTGGCCGCGACGAGCAACGGGTGACCCAGGCTCGCGAACGTGTCCAGGCCGGCCAGGACCGTCCAGTTCTGCTCGCCGGTCTTGGAGAACCCCAGGCCGGGGTCGACGACGACGTGCTCGGGCGCGATCCCGGCCTCGAGCGCCGCGTCCACCTGGGCCCGCAGCTCTCGCACGACGTCGCCGACGACGTCGTCGTACTGCGTGAGGTCCTGCATGCGATCAGCGTGGCCGCGCCAGTGCATGAGCACCACCGGGGCACCCGTGCGCGCCACCAGGGGGATCATCTCGGGATCCGCCCGGCCGCCCGAGACGTCGTTGACCAGCACCGCTCCGGCGTCCAGCGCGGCGGCCGCGACGTCGGCCCGCATGGTGTCGACCGAGACGTCGACGCCCTGACCCGCGAGCCTGCGGACCACTGGCAGCACGCGCTCGCGCTCCTGCTCGGCGTCGATGCGCATGGCGCCGGGCCGGGTCGACTCCCCGCCGACGTCGACCAGGTCCGCACCCTGCTCCGCGAGCTCGAGACCGTGCTCGGCCGCAGCACCCGGGTCGATCCAGAGACCACCGTCGGAGAAGGAGTCCGGCGTGACGTTGACGACGCCCATGACCCGGCAGCGTCCGATCGGCCGCAGCAGCGTCGCCGTGGAGCTCACGGCCGGCTCCGACCGGCGGTGATGAGCCCCATCGCCTCGGCGCGCGTCGCCGGGTCCCGCAGCTGGCCACGCACCGCACTGGTGATGGTGCTCGCGCCGCCCTTGCGCACGCCTCGCATCGTCATGCACAGGTGCTCGGCCTCGATGACGACGATCACGCCGCGCGGCTGGAGCACCTCGATGAGCGCGTCGGCGATCTGGGTGGTGAGC
Organism: Aeromicrobium sp. CF4.19; assembly: GCF_051262555.1. NCBI lineage: Bacteria > Bacillati > Actinomycetota > Actinomycetes > Propionibacteriales > Nocardioidaceae > Aeromicrobium > Aeromicrobium sp. CF4.19. The sequence goes on from NZ_JBIMEU010000004.1 coordinate 332,427, forward strand.
CGCTCCTGGACCTGGGGACGTCGGGCGAAGACGTCGACCAGCCGGGCCAGCTTGGACAAGCCGGTGACGTGGCCCTCCTCGCGAGGGATGTACCCCACGTGCGCGACGCCCGTGAACGGCACGAGGTGGTGCTCGCACAACGACCACAGCTCGATGTCCTTGACGAGGACGAGCTCGTCGTGGCCGACGTCGAACGTCGCCGAGAGCACCTCGTGGGCGTCCTGGTCCATCCCGGCCAGGAGCTCGGCGTAGGAGCGGGCCACGCGGGCCGGGGTGTCCCTGAGCCCATCACGATCGGGATCCTCCCCCACGGCGAGGAGGAGTTCCCTGATGGCTGCCTCGGCACGCGGCAGGTCGACGCTCATGGGCTTGTTCTCACGGCCTGGGATCGCTCGTGGGGTCATCCGGCGGAGTGCCGGGCGAGCCGGATCCGGGGTCACCGCCGCCGGTGTCGGGCGACGGTGGCTCGGGGGCCGGGTCGGCCTGGGGAGCCGGGGCGTCGGGGCCGGCGTCCGGGCCGATCGTGAGACCCACCGGCTCCTGGGCCCTCGTCCGGGCACTCTCGGGGACGTCGACGGGGGGCACCGGGGAGGGCGACCTGGTCTGCGACCCGGTCCACGCGGGACGCACCTCGCGCCGACGCAGCGGCTCGAAGATGCGGGCGACCTCGCCCTTGTCCAGCGTCTCCACCTCCATCAGCTCCACCACGAGGGAGTCGAGGACGTCGCGGTTCTCCTCCAGGATGTCGAAGGCCTCCTGGTGGGCGCGCAGGATGAATGCCGCGATCTCCTCGTCGACGGCCGACGCGACCGCCTCGGAGTAGTTGCGACTGTGCCCGATGTCGCGGCCCAGGAACGGCTGGGAGTTGTCCTCGCCGAGCTTCACGGCACCCAGCCGCTCGCTCATGCCGTACTGGGTCACCATGGCGCGAGCCAGGTTGGTGGCCTTCTCGATGTCGTTGCCGGCGCCGGTCGTCGGGTTGTGGAAGACGAGCTCCTCAGCGGCACGACCACCCAGCATGTAGGCGAGCTTGTCCTGCAGCTCGGCCCGCGTCTGGCTGTACTTGTCCTCCTCGGGCAGCACCATCGTGTAGCCGAGCGCACGGCCGCGCGGCAGGATCGTGATCTTGTGGACAGGGTCGCTCTGCGGCAGTGCCGCGGCGACGAGGGCGTGGCCGCCCTCGTGGTAGGCCGTCACCAGCCGCTCCCGCTCGTTCATCAGCATCGTGCGCTTCTGCGGCCCCGCCATGACCCTGTCGATCGCCTCGTCCAGCGCGGCGTCGTCGATGACCTTGGCGCTGTTGCGCGCGGTGAGCAGTGCAGCCTCGTTGAGGACGTTGGCGAGATCGGCGCCGCTGAACCCCGGCGTGCGCCGCGCGACGCTCACCATGTCGACGTCGGGCCCGATCGGCTTGCCACGAGCGTGGACGGACAGGATCGTCTCGCGGCCCTTGAGGTCCGGGGCCTCGACGCCGATCTGGCGGTCGAACCGGCCCGGGCGCAGCAAAGCCGGATCGAGGACGTCGGGACGGTTCGTCGCCGCGATGAGGATGACCCCGCCGCGTACGTCGAAGCCGTCCATCTCCACGAGCAGCTGGTTGAGGGTCTGCTCCCGCTCGTCGTGCCCACCGCCCATGCCGGTGCCGCGGTGGCGTCCGACGGCGTCGATCTCGTCGATGAAGACGATGGCCGGGGCGTTCTCCTTGGCCTGCTCGAACAGGTCACGCACGCGGCTCGCGCCCACGCCGACGAACATCTCGACGAAGTCCGAGCCGGAGATGGAGTAGAACGGGACGCCGGCCTCACCGGCGACGGCACGGGCCAGCAACGTCTTGCCGGTGCCGGGCGGGCCGTACAGCAGCACCCCCTTGGGGATCTTCGCGCCGACGGCCTGGAACTTGGCCGGCTCCTGCAGGAACTCCTTGATCTCGCCGAGCTCCTCGATCGCCTCGTCGCAGCCCGCCACGTCGGTGAACGTCGTCTGCGGGGTGTCCTTGGTCATCAGCTTGGCCTTGGACTTGGCGAACTTCATGACGCCGCCGCCACCACCCTGGAAGCGCATCAGGATGTAGATGAACAGGCCGATGAACAGCAGGATCGGCAGGAAGCCGAGCAGGAACTGGGTCAGCACCGACGTCTGCGGGACCTCGACGTTGTAGGAGCCGAGCTCCTTGGCGCGGACCTCTCGTTCGGCCTGCTGGACCAGGCGGCTGCCCTGGTCGCCGAGCCACTTGGCGCGGACCTCGGTGTCGTCGTCCAGGGTGGCGCGGATCTCCTGGTCACCTTCGACGAAGGTGATCTCCTGGACCTGGCCCTCGTCGAGGTAGCCGACGAGGGTGGCGGTCTTGATCTCGCTGTGGCTGTCCCCCGACCCCGAGAGACGCAGCGCCAGGATCACCCCGAGGGCGATGAGGACGATCCACATCCAGGGACCGCGAAACAGGCTCTTGGCATTCATAGGCGCAGGCGTACTGCCCACCCTCCTCGGGTGCTCGGCAAAGACAAGGGAACGCTACACGCACGATGGTCGCGCGTGAGGCGGGCGTTCGGCCTCACGACGCCAACGAGCGCCCCGCCCCGAGGGTTCCCCGACGGCACCACGGTCCGGGGTCGAGTGCCGGTCAGGAGTACACGTGCGGGGCGAGGGTGCCGATGCAGCGCAGGTTGCGGTACTGCTCGGCGAAGTCGAGGCCGTAGCCGACGACGAAGGCGTTGGGGATGTCGAAGCCCACGTAGGTGACGTCGACCTCCATCCGCAGTGCGTCGGGCTTGCGCAGCAGGGTGGCGATCTCGACGGACGCCGGTCCGCGCGAGCGCAGGTTCGCCACCAGCCACGAGAGTGTGAGACCCGTGTCGATGATGTCCTCGACGATGAGCACGTGGCGACCGCTGATGTCGGTGTCCAGGTCCTTGAGGATCCGGACGACACCGGACGACGTCGTCCCGGAGCCGTAGGAGGAGACCGCCATCCAGTCCATCTCGACGTGGCGGCCCAGGCTGCGGGCGAGGTCGGCCATGACCATCACGGCGCCCTTCAGCACGCCGACCAGGAGCAGGTCCTTGCCGTCGTAGTCGCGCTCGATGTCGGCGGCCAGCTCGGCCAGCCGCTCGCGGATCTGCTCCTCGGTGAAGAGTGTCTGGTCCAGGTCGAGGTCGCCGTCGACGTGCTGTTGTTCCACGGCGTCAGCCTGCCACAGGGGTGGGGGCGAAGAGCAGGGAAGTCCCCCTGCGCGAGCAGCTCACGCCCCCGGGGAGCTCGATGCGCTCCTGCCCGTCGTAGGCGGTGACCAGACGGGCGAGGGCGGCAACGTGGCCGGCACCGGTGGCGGAGGCGTCCGCACCGGCCTCGAGCGCGAGGCGGCGCAGGGCGCGCGAGCGCAGCGCCGGGGGCAGCGCGGCCAACGTCGGGACGTCCGGATCGACGACCTCGGCGGCGAGCTCGTCCAGCAGGTCGGCGTCGTCGCGGAGCTGGTCGGCCGTCCGGGCGAGCGCGTCGACGACACCTCCGGCGAGCACGTCGTCGAGCAGCGGGAGCGCCTCCCGCCGGACCCTGACACGTCGATAGGCGGGATCGCTGTTGTGCGGGTCCTCCCACCAGGTGAGCGACTGGGCTCGGCAGACGGCCTCCGTGTCGGCCCGTCGCAGGCCGAGGAAGGGACGGCGCCACGGGCCGTCGACCCGGCGCATGCCGGCCAGCGAACGTGGACCGGAGCCCCGCCCCAGGCCCAGGAGCACCGTCTCGGCCTGGTCGTCCCGGGTGTGGCCGAGCAGGACGACCCCGTCCGGGCCGGCGGCCCCCAGCAGCGCCTCCCGCCGAGCGGAGCGAGCGGCCGCCTCGGGGCCACCTGGCCCACCGACCTCCACGGCGACCACGGACGCCGGCAGGCCGAGGCCCGCCACCTGCTCGGCCGCTCGTGCCGCCACCGTTGCCGAGTCCTCCTGCAGGCGGTGGTCGACGACCACGGCACGGACCTCGCGACCGTCGCGGCCGGCGACGAAGGCCGCGCAGGCCGCGAGTGCGAGGGAGTCCGCGCCGCCGGAGAGCCCGACGATCACGGGCACGTCGAGGGCGACGTCGGCCAGGACGCCGCGCACCCCGCGTCGTCCATCGGCCTCAGCCGCCATGAGCCTCACCCGCACATTCTCCCGCACCCGCCCGAGCGGTGACCTGCTCGTCCTTCCTGCCCCGTGTCGGTGGATCAATTGTCTTGTAGGACGGCATTTCAATAGAGACTCACCGCCTCCGGGACCGCCGGGCCCGTACCCCTCGATGGCCGGAGGCCGGTCAGGCGTGGACGCGGGCGAGCCAGAGCTCGGGGTCGAGGATCTCTGCCTTCGTGGGCAGGTTGGCCGGCTCGGCCCACACGGCGTCGAAGCCGTCACGGCCCGCGGTGTCGACGACCGCCCGGACGAACACCGCGCCGTCGCGGTACTGCCGCAGCTTGGACTCCATCCCGAGCAGGCGACGCAGGACCTTGTCCAGCCCGCTGCCGCCGGAGCGACGCTGCTCGAAGCGTCGGCGAATGTTCGCGACGCTCGGGATCACCTGAGGGCCCACGCCGTCCATGACGACGTCGGCGTGACCCTCGAGCAGCGACATCACGCCGGTCACCTTCTCCACCACGGCCTTCTGCTCCTCGTTCTGCAGCAGGTCCGCGAGCGACGCCTCCGACTCACCGCGCAGGATGCGCACGAGCTCCCCGGCTCCGTCGGTGAGCATCCGCGACAGCGCCTGGGGGTCGACATCGGTGGCGTCCACGAACTCGCCCATGAGGCCGCGCACGTGGTCGCGCATCCAGGGCACGGCGGTGAACTGCACCCGGTGGGTCTGCTCGTGCAGGGCCACCCAGAGGCGGAAGTCGTGCGGGTCGACGCCCAGCCGACGCTCGGCGTCGACGATGTTGGGAGCGACGAGCAGCAACCGACCGCCTTCTCCGGAAGCTCCTGTCCAGAACGGGTCGAACTGCCCGAGGACCTTGGTCGAGAGATAGGACATCACCGTGCCGATCTCGACGCCGCCGGCGACGGCACCGACGCCCTGCAGCCGCTGGGGCACCCGCTGCGCCTCGGCCACCTTGTCCAGCACCGGCTCCAGGATCGTCTGGAACGTCGCGAGATTGGCATCCACCCACCGGGCTCGGTCGACCACGAGCACGGGGGCGGCGCTGGCCGGCCCCGGAGGGGCGACGAGCCCGGTGTACTCGCGCACCGGGTCCTCGGCCGTGACGGCGGCGCGACGCAGGGTGTCCACCACGTCGTCGGCCTCGGTGGCGGTGAGCTCGGGGCCCGGTCGGACGAGCGTGGTCGCGGTGCCGCGGGCGACCTTCCAGTCGATCATGCGCTCCACGGTAGGCCCAGCGTCCTGAGCGGCGTGCGCTGCGCGCGCCCCGATAGGATGACCTCACTCATGATCGGGCTCATCGCGTTGCACTTCCTCGCCGCAGCCGTCGCCCCCGTCCTGACCCGCCGACTGGATCGACGAGCCTTCCTGCTCCTGGCCCTGGTGCCCGCCGCCTCGTTCATCTGGCTGCTCGGACCGGTGGCCGACGTCGTCTCCGGTGGGGACCCGCGTACCGAGCAGGTCGCGTGGATCGCCTCCATCGGGCTGGACATCGACACGATCCTCACCCCGCTGACCGGCATCATGGCCCTCGTCGTCACGGGGGTCGGCGCCCTGGTCCTCATGTACTGCGCGTGGTACTTCCGCGTCGACGACCCGGAGATCTGGCGCTTCTCGGCCGTGCTGGTGGGCTTCGCCGGCTCGATGCTGGGACTCGTCCTGGCCGACAACCTCTACGTCCTCTACATCTTCTGGGAGCTGACGACGGTCCTGTCGTTCCTGCTCATCGGCCACAACCCCGAGCGCAAGGCCAACCGGCGGGCAGCGATGAACGCGCTGCTGGTGACGACGTTCGGGGGCCTGGTGATGCTCGTCGGGCTGTTCGTGCTCGGGCTGGAGGCGGACACGACGCGGATCAGCGAGATCCTGGCCGATCCTCCCTCCGGAGCCGCCACGACGACAGCCGTGATGCTGATCCTCGTGGGCGCCGTGAGCAAGTCCGCGCTCGTCCCGTTCCACTTCTGGCTCCCCGGCGCGATGGCTGCCCCCACACCGGTCAGCGCCTACCTGCACGCCGCCGCGATGGTGAAGGCCGGCGTCTTCCTCGTGGCGCTCATGGCGCCAGCGTTCGCCGACGTCCCGGGATGGCGGCCGCTGCTCATCGGCGCCGGGCTGGTCACGATGCTCATCGGGGGCCTGCGTGCCCTGCGCCAGCACGACATCAAGCTCCTGCTCGCCTACGGCACGGTGAGCCAGCTGGGGTTCCTGATCGCCGTGGTCGGCGCGGGCACGCGCTCGGCCGCCTTCGCCGGGCTGGCCCTGCTCCTGAGCCACGCGCTGTTCAAGTCGGCGCTGTTCCTCGTGGTGGGCATCATCGACCGCAGCACCGGCACCCGCGACCTGCGCGAGCTCACCGGCCTGCACCGCAGGCTCCCGGTGCTCTTCGTCGCGACCCTGCTCGCGGCAGCCTCGATGGCCGGCGTCCCCCCGCTGCTCGGGTTCACGGCCAAGGAGGCTGCCCTGGCCGCCTTCGTGGACCTCGGGACCGATGCCGACCTCGGGCTGTGGGGACCTGTTGCCCTCGCCGGCCTCGTGCTCGGCTCGATCCTCACCGTCGCCTACACCGCACGCTTCGTGTGGGGTGCCTTCGGGGTGCGAGACGTCCCCGAGCCCACGGTCGTCGACCCCGGGCTCGGCTTCCAGGCTGCGCCGACGGTGCTCGCGGGCCTCTCGTTGCTGGGTGGGTTCCTCGGCGCCCTGGCCACCCCGTGGGTCATGGCCTACGCAGAGGAGCAGCCCGCGGGCGTGCACGAACCCGTGCTGACGCTGTGGCACGGGTTCACGCCTGCACTCGGGCTCTCCGTCCTCGTGATCGTCGCCGGCCTGGTCCTGTGGGTCCTGCGCCGCCGGGTGGCGGCGATCCAGGAGACGCTCGTCACCCGGCTCCACCTGCCGGACGCCGAGCTGGTCTACCACGAGGTCATCCGTGGAGTCGACCGCTTCTCGATCGAGCTCACCGGCCGCACCCAGCGCGGTTCGCTGCCCTTCTACCTCGCCGTGATGCTCATCGTCCTCGTCACCATGCCGGGGTACGCCCTGGTGACCAGCTGGGAGAACGTCTCGGTCCGCGGGCCCGACAGCTGGATCCAGGTCGCCGTCGTCGCGCTCCTGGTGGTCGCCTCCGTCCTCACGGTGCGTTCCCGCCGGCGTCTGCGCGCCGTGCTGCTGCTCGGCGTCACCGGGTACGGCACGGCACTGCTGTTCGTCGTCCACGGCGCCCCCGACCTCGCGCTGACCCAGGTCCTGGTGGAGACGTTCTGCGTCGTCACCTTCGTCCTGGTGATGCGCCGGCTGCCACCGTTCTTCTCGGACCGGCCGTTCACCACGGCACGCTGGCTGAGGGTCTCCCTCGGTGCGCTCACGGGCCTCGCGGTCGGGGGCTACGCACTGCTGGCCTCCTCCTCACGCACCGCCGACCCCGTGGGGCAGGAGTTCGCCGGGCCGGCCAAGGACTTCGGCGGAGGCGAGAACGTCGTCAACATCACCCTGGTCGACATCCGCGTCTGGGACACGTTCGGCGAGCTCGCGGTGCTGGTCGTCGCCGCCACGGGGATCGCCAGCCTGATCTTCCTGCTCACCGACCGGGCCACCTCGCACCGGGAGACCCGGCGCAACCGACGTCCGGAGGTGGCGGACCCGGGCTGGCTGCGCGGCGCCGAGGCCGTGGCGGACCGCCGACGCTCCGTCATGTTCGAGATCGTCGCCCGCGCCGTCTTCCCGGTGCTGATGCTCTTCTCCCTCTACCTCATGTTCGCGGGTCACTACCTGCCCGGCGGTGGCTTCGCCGGCGGGCTGGTGGCCGGGCTCGCCCTGATGGTCCGCTACCTCGCCGGTGGTCGGTCCGAGCTGGACTCCGCGGCCCCCATCGACGCCGGCGTGGTGCTGGGCTCCGGCCTCGTGGTGGCCGCCGTGTCCGGGCTCGTGCCCGCCCTGCTCGGGTTCAACGCCTTCCAGAGCGGCATCTTCGACCTGGAGATCCCGCTCTTCGGCACCCTGCACTTCGTCACCTCGCTGATCTTCGACGTGGGCGTCTACCTCGTGGTCATCGGTCTCTCGCTCGACGTCCTGCGCAGCCTGGGTGGCGGCATCGACAAGCACGGCGAGGAAGCACGCGAGCCCGAGCCGGGGCCGGAGGACGAGGAGGTGATGGCCACGTGACCACCAACCTCGCCCTTGTCGTGGCGATCGTCTTCCTCGTCGGCTGCGGCACGACGCTCGTGCTCGAGCGCAGCCTGACGCGCATCCTCATCGGCTTCTTCATGATCGGCAACGGCGTCAACCTGGTCTTCATCGTGGCCTCGGGACCTCGGGGTCGTGCGCCCATCGTGGACGGCAGCGACGGCGCGATGAGCGACCCGCTGCCCCAGGCGATGGTGCTCACCGCCATCGTCATCGCCCTCGGCGTCACGGCCTTCGGCCTGGCCCTGGCCTACCGGGCGTGGCAGCTGACCGGCCATGACGACGTGCAGGACGACCTCGAGGACGACCTCGTACGCCGGCGTGCCGACATGGACACGACGTCGGCGACCTTCGACGACGTCGCCGCTGGGCTGCCGGACGAGGAGGGCGTGGACGAGCCGCCGTCCCCGGCGGACCCGGACATGGACACCGCCGACCACCGCCCGCACACCCACCCGCAGGAGGACTCCTGATGACCCAGCTCGTCATCGTCCCGGTGCTGCTGCCGCTGCTGGGAGCGGGACTGTGCCTGGTCCTCGGCCGATCGGCCCGGGCCCAGCGACTGGTGAGCGTCGTGGTGCTGTCGACCGTCGTCGTCACCGCGGCCACGCTGCTGGTCCGCGCCGACCGCTTCGGGCCGCAGGCAGTCTCCATCGGTGGCTGGGGACCGGACATCGGCATCTCGCTGGTCGCCGACCGGCTCTCCGCACTGATGCTGCTGGTCTCCACGGTCGTGACCCTGTGCGTCCTGCTGTACTCCTTCGGGCAGGGGATCGTGGAGTTCGGACGGGACACCCCCCTGTCGGTCTTCCACCCGACCTACCTCGTGCTGAGCGCGGGTGTCTCCAACGCCTTCCTCTCCGCCGACCTGTTCAACCTGTTCGTCGGCTTCGAGGTGCTGCTCGCCTCCAGCTTCGTGCTCATCACGCTCGGCGGCACCGAGGCACGCATCAGGGCGGGCACGATCTACATCATCGTCAGCCTCGTCTCCTCGATGATCTTCCTCATCTCCATCGCCTGCGTGTACGCCGCCACCGGCACGGTGAACTTCGCCCAGCTGGCCACCCGGCTCGGCGACCTCCCGCCGGGCGTCGCGCTCATGCTCCAGCTCCTGCTGCTCACGACGTTCTGCATCAAGGCTGCCGTCTTCCCGCTCTCGGCCTGGCTGCCCGACTCCTACCCCACGGCCCCTGCGCCGGTCACCGCCGTGTTCGCCGGGCTGCTCACGAAGGTCGGCATCTACGCCATCGTCCGCACGCAGACGTTGCTCTTCCCGGGGGACGCCGTGCGCGACCTCCTGCTCTGGGCGTCGATCCTGACGATGGTGATCGGCATCCTCGGCGCCGTGGCGCAGTCCGACGTCAAGCGCGTTCTGTCCTTCACGCTCGTGAGCCACATCGGCTTCATGCTGTTCGGCATCGCCATCGCCAGCCAGCTCGGCCTGTCCGGAGCGATCTTCTACATCGTGCACCACATCACGGTGCAGACCGTGCTGTTCCTCGTCGCCGGTCTCATCGAGTACCGCAGCGGCACGACGAACCTGGAGAAGCTCGGCGGTCTGGCCCGTTCCGCCCCGGTGCTCGCGGTCGTGTTCTTCGTGCCCGCCATGAACCTCGCCGGCATCCCGCCGTTCTCCGGCTTCCTGGGCAAGATCGCCCTCGGGCAGGCCGGGATCGCCGCAGGCGACTGGCTGGCGATCGTCGGGGTCGCGGCGTCGGTGCTCACCAGCCTGCTGACGCTCTACGCCGTCGCCAAGGTGTGGAACCGTGCCTTCTGGCAGCCCGTGAAGGAGGTCCCCGCGGACCACGACGACGACTGGTCCCACGGGCCCCTGCACGGCCACGGCCAGGTCTCCACCGGGACCCAGGTGACGTCCATGTGGGAGAAGGTGGAGGAGGAGACCCGGGTGCCGTTCGGCATGGGTGGTCCCACCGTGATCCTCGTGCTGGCCAGCATCGTCCTGACGGTGGCCGCCGGGCCGCTCTTCGGCATCACCGATCGCGCCGCGGCCGAGCTGCTGGAGCGCACGCCCTACATCGTCGCCGTCCTGGGGGAGGCAGCATGAACGGCCGCTGGCCCCAGGTGATCGGCCTGGGCGTGATCTGGATCCTGATGTGGGGCGAGCTGACGCCGACCATCGTCGTCGGCGGCCTGCTGGCGGCCTTCTTCGTGGTGGTCGTCTTCCCGTTCCCTCGCGCCCCGTGGCGGTGGACGGTGCGCCCGTGGCCGACCCTCGTCCTGCTGGCCCGGTTCGTCGTCGACCTCGTGCGGGCCAGCATCGAGGTCTCCTGGCTCGCGCTGCGCCCCAGTCCCCCGCCGCCGAGCGCTGTGCTCCGCGTCGACCTTCGCACCAGCTCGGAGCTGCTCATGACCATCACCGCGGAGCTGGTCTCCCTGGTGCCGGGCTCGCTGATCATCGAGCTGGACCCCAGCCAGCACTCGCTCTTCCTGCACGTGCTCGACGCCCGATCGCCCGAGCGGATCGACCGCGCCCGGCGCTTCGTGCTCCTGCAGGAGGACCGGGTCGTCAGGGCCCTGGCCCCGCGCGACGAGCGTGACAGCCTGCTGGCCCAGGAGAGTGCCGCATGACGGCGGTCGGCCTGGTGTGCGCGGCGCTGCTCGCCGCCACCGGCCTGCTCTGCATGGTCCGCATCGTCCGCGGCCCGACGATGCTCGACCGGACGGTGGCGACCGACGTGTTCGTGGCCGCCAGCATCGGAGCGGTGGGCGTGCAGGCCGCCGTCGGGCAGCACACGACGACCGTCCCGGTGATTCTCGCGCTGGCACTGGTGGGCTTCCTCGGCTCGGTCAGCATCGCGCGCTTCGCCGCCCGCGACGGTGACGGCAGCCCCCATGTCGAGCAGGAGGAGGAGCGCCCATGATCGACGTCATCGCCGGTGCGTGCCTGATCCTCGGTGCGTTCCTCGCGCTCGTCGCGGGGATCGGCCTGGTCCGCTTCCCCGACGTGCTGACCCGCATGCACGCAGCCACCAAGCCGCAGTCGCTGGGCATCGTCCTGGTCCTGATCGGCCTCGCGCTGCGCGTCGACGACCGCGGGGCCCTCACGCTGATCGCGCTGGCCGGCATCTTCCAGCTCGTCACGGCCCCCGTCGCCGCCCACATGGTCGGCAGGGCGGCGTTCCGGGCCGGTCACGTGGACCGCGCGTCCCTGGCCCGCGACGACCTGGCCTGACCCGAGCCGTCGAGCCGTCGCCTCAGAGGCGGTTGGTAGGTTCGGCGGATGCGCATCGCGACGTGGAACGTCAACTCCATCCGCAGCCGCATCGACCGGGTGACCAGCTGGCTGGAGCGCTCCGACGTCGACGTCCTGGCCATCCAGGAGACCAAGTGTCGCGAGGACCAGTTCCCCGGGCTGGAGCTCAGCTCGATGGGGTACGAGTACGCCCACGTCGGCCTGAACCAGTGGAACGGCGTGGCGCTGCTCTCGCGCGTCGGGCTAGAGGACGTCAGCACGTCCTTCGCCGAGGACCAGCCGCGGTTCGGCGATCCCGAGGTGCTCGAGCCGCGGGCCGTGGGAGCGACGTGCGGCGGGGTGCGGGTGTGGAGCCTGTACGTGCCCAACGGCCGCGAGCTGGACCACGCCCACTACCACTACAAGCTCGCCTGGCTGGAGAGCCTGCGCACCGCCGCGACCGGCTGGCTGGCCGACGACCCCGACGCCCAGATCGCGCTCACGGGCGACTGGAACATCGCACCCGAGGACGACGACGTCTGGGACATGGCGGTCTTCGAGGGCAAGACCCATGTCTCCGAGCCCGAGCGGCAGGCCTTCCGCGACATGCTGACGACCGGCTTCACGGACGTCGTCCGCCCGCACACCCCCGGCCCCGGCACGTACACCTACTGGGACTACCAGCAGCTGGCCTTCCCCAAGAAGCGCGGTCTGCGCATCGACTTCGTGCTGGCCTCCCAGGCGCTGGCGGCACGCGTCGACGGCGCGTCGATCGACCGCGAGGAGCGCAAGGGCAAGGGCGCCAGCGACCACGCCCCGGTGGTCGTCGACCTCGACTGAGGACCCGGTCAGCTCCCCCAGGTGGGGCGCAGTGGCATCTGGGCGTCGCCGCCCTCGCCGACCTTGACGCCCAGGACGTGGTGCAGCCCGATCTCGGCCCGCTCGAAGGCGAGCCGGGAACCCGCCATGTACAGGCCCCAGACCTTGGCCGTCCCGAGCGGGACCTCCTCCAGCGCCTCGTCCCAGTGGGCCTCGAGGTTCTCGCTCCACGACCGCAGGGTCAGGGCGTAGTGCTCGCGCAGGTCCTCGACGTGGCGGACCTCCAGCCCGTGGTCGTGCATCGCAGAAACGATCGTCCCGACCGGAGCCAGCTCCCCGTCGGGGAAGACGTAGCGGTCGATGAAGGCCCCGGCGTTGGTGTCGAGCGAGCCGTCGCGTCGGGTGATGCAGTGGTTCAGCATCCGGCCACCGGTGCGCAGCCTGCTCTGCAGGAAGGTGAAGTACTCGCCGTAGTTGCGCACACCGATGTGCTCGGTGAGGCCGATGGAGCTGACCGCGTCGAAACCGGTCTCCTGGACGTCGCGATAGTCGCCGAATCGCACCTCGGCGAGGTCGGCCAGGCCCTCGGCCTCGATGCGGGCCTGTGCCCACTCCGCCTGCTGCCGCGACAAGGTGATGCCGATGACCTTCACGCCGTGGTGTCGGGCGGCGTGGCGCACCATGCCGCCCCAGCCGCAGCCGACGTCCAGCAGCCGGTCCCCGGGCTTGAGCCCGAGCTTGCGGGCGACGAGGTCGTACTTCTCGTGCTGCGCCTGCTCCAGCGTGGCGTCCGCAGTCGGGAACACGGCACAGGTGTAGGTCATCGACGGTCCGAGCACCAGCTCGTAGAAGCGGTTGGACACGTCGTAGTGGTGGTGGATGGCCTCGGCATCGCGGATCTTGCTGTGCCGCAGCCCCTCCATGGCCCGGCGCCAGCGCGGCAGGTGCTCCTGCGGTGGCGGCGGCGGGGGCTTGAGGTGGACCAGCCCGAGGCTCCGGACGATGCGCAGCAGCTCCCCGGGCGCCGGCATCCGCAGCCGCAACCGGCTCTGCACGAGCAGCATCAGGTCGTAGGGGTTGGCCAGCGAGACGCCCTCGAGCTCGAGGTCGCCCGCGACGAAGGCCCGCGCGAAGCCGAGGTCCCCGGGTGCGGTCATCAGGTAGGCCAGGCCCCGCTCGGTCAGCAGGCGCACCGTCAACGGCGCCTCGGCGGCCGGCGGACCGGCACTGCTGCCGTCGTAGGCCTCGAAGTGGAACGGCATGCCGTCACGCATGAGCCGCTCCACCGCCTGGGCGATCGTGAGTCGGGTGCCGACGTCCGTGGTCATGAGTTGCCCACCGCCTTGTCGTAGAGGGAGCTGAGTCGTTGGTCCGGGTCGTACCGGGCCCGCGCCGCGTCGAGCGTCGCGACGCCGTAGAGGTCGGCGAAGGTGGCGGGATCGTAGAACGCCTCCGAGTACAGCGACTTGTGCCCGCCGAGCTCGTGGACGGCCGCCTCGATCCGACGGTTGACCGCGCCGGGCGCCGCGTCGGCCGGGACCTCGACGGTCCCCCAGAAGCCGACGTTGACGTAGGTCTCACCCGGCCTGAGCGGGTACGTCGGCCACGGACGGGTGGTGCGCAACGGGCAGACCCAGACGGGGCGCATCCCGACGTTCTCGTCGAACCACGCGAGGAACGCCGGGAGCTGACCCACCGGGACCTCGACGTCCTGGATGACCTTCTCGCGGCCGGTGACGTGACGCAGGCGATCGAGCACCCGACTGATCCCGAGCCGAGCATCGACACCGAGGAGGCGGTGGTAGACGTCGCTGCGTCGCCATCGGCGGGGCCACACCCGGCGGACCCAGGGGTTCTGCGCCCCGAACGCCGCCGAGCACCAGAACCAGTCGGTGTCCCACCGCCAGAGGTAGTCCAGCATCGTGAGCCGGTCGGTGCCACGCTCCTGCACCGAGCGGTAGTAGACCGCCTGACCGGTGTAGTCGCTCGTGGGCCCGGGCTCCTCGGTGAACCTGGCCAGCGTCAGACGCACCTCGCCGGGGCTGAACGCCGTCCCGTCGAGGCCGTCGACCCGCTCACCCTCCCACTCGCCGGACGCGCAGATCTGCTCGATCGCCCGCACCGCTCCGGGGGCGTCGAGCCGGACGTGCCGCAGCGCGACGTAGGGCGGGACCGGCTCGAGCCGGATGCGCAGGCGTGTCGCGTAGCCGAGGGAGCCGTAGGAGTTGGGGAAGGACTCGAAGAGCTCGGCGTGCTCACCGTCGGGCGTGGCGGTGACGACCTCGCCGGCCCCCGTCAGCACGTCCATCTCCAGCACCGACTCGTGCGGCAGGCCGTTGCGAAAGGACGTCGACTCGATGCCGAGACCGGTGACGGCGCCGCCGAGCGTGATGGTGCGCAGCTGGGGCACGACGTACGGGATGAGGCCGTGGGGCAGGACGGCGTCCACGAGGTCCTCGTACGTGCACATGCCCTGCACGTCTGCCGTGCGGGACGCGACGTCGATCGCGATCACGCCGTCCAGTCCGCTGACGTCGAGACCGGGCGCGTCGGAGCGGGCCCTGGGACGGAAGAGGTTCGAGGTCCGCTTGGCCAGCCGGATGCGGGCCCCCGGCGCGACGGCTCCGAAGGAGTCCACGAGGCGATCCACTGCTGCGGCGTGCGACGTCCATCCCCTCACACGCCCACTCTATTCCTGTTCGGACGAGCGGTACCACCAGGGTGGTTGCACAGTGCAACCTAGTCGGGCAACGGTCACTGGTCGAGCAGCCAGACCAGAGCCTCGCCGTCACCGGCGACCCTTCCGACCGGTTCGTCGGTCCGCAGCTCGTCTCCCACGGCGAGCAGAGCCCCCGCGGCCTCGATCTCCCCGCGGGTCACGTGCACGAGCGTGCGAGCGGCCTCGGGCAGCTGCAGCCGAGCACCGGCCGGGCGGGCCACGACCAGCCGGGCCGGCGCCTCGACCTCGACAGCCCGGACCAGGCCGGCGCCGTGGGCCTCCACCGAGGCGTAGCGCGGAGCGCCCACATGGTCCGAGCGCAGCATCGACTGCACGAACACCAGCGGCTCCTGCACGGAGACGTTGCGCTCGGCGTGCTGGACACCCGACCCGGCACTGAGGCGTTGCGCGACGCCCGGCTCGATGGTGCTTCCCTCCCCCGTCGAGTCCTCGTGCGCCAGAGCGCCCTCCACCACCCAGGTGACGATCTCCACGTCAGCGTGCCGGTGCGCGTCGTAACCCGCCCCGGGGTCGACGTGCTCGACGTTCAGGGCCGACAACGCCCCGAACCCGAGGTTGTCCGGGTCGTAGTGGCGCCCGTAGCTGAAGGAGTGCCACGTGCGCGTGCCGTCCCCCTCCGTCAGGAAGCGGTCGCCGGCGCGGCGGACCTCACGCATAGCCCAGCTCGTGCAGGCGGGCGTCGTCGATCCCGAAGTGGTGGGCGATCTCGTGCACGACGGTGATGTGCACCTCGCGGACCACGTCCTCCTGGGTCTCACAGATCGCGAGGATGGGATGGCGGAAGATGCTGATCCGGTCCGGGAGGACTCCCCCGTAGGAGGAGTCACGCTCGGTCAGGGCCACCCCGTCGTACAGCCCGAGCAGGTGCGGATCCTCCGGCGGAGCGTCGTCCTCGACGAACAGCACGACGTTGTCCAGCAGCGCGGCCAGCTCATCGGGCACCTGCGCGAAGGCCGCCTCGACCAGCTCGTCGAAGCGCTGCTCGCTCACCTCCACCATGGCCCCATCCTGCCCGAGAAGGCCTGAGGCCCGTATGCTGGGCGCCGCCGCGCCCCGTTCGTCTAGCGGCCCAGGACGCCGCCCTTTCAAGGCGGTAGCGCGGGTTCGAATCCCGTACGGGGTACTGGGTGGGACGCCCTCGGGTCGTCACCCCGCTCGTCCCTCGCGAGGTCGGACCCTCGGGCTCATTCCCGGCTCGCAGAGCTCGCAGGGCCCACCCGCCGGGCTCCCGCCCGGCCTACGGGAGCCGTCTCGGGTCTTCCGCGAGTGGCGCAGATCTGCGTTTTCGAGACGGCGTGTCGCGCGAATCTGCGCCACTCGCGGTCGGGTTTGCGCCACTCGCGACATCCGCGTCTTCAAGGTGGTTGAAAGGCGGAGCATATGCCGCCTGACCTGCGCAAACGACTGTGACCAAGATCACTTCGGCCGAGTTGGGGAACCCCCCTGAACCTGCCTACTATTCCCTCGTGCTCGTGATGCTCCTGACGCTGTTCAGCCTCTTCCTCACCGTCGCCCTCGGCGGCATCTTCCTCGTCGGCCTGCACCGTGTGGTGCAGTGGGCCGTCGCCACCCTGGAGGCCCGCAGGGCCCGCGAGGTGGCGCTCGAGGAGCCTTCCCTCACGTCACACTGAGCGGGTGTCCGCCGGTCGCTTCGCACCGTCCCCGTCGGGGGACCTGCACGTCGGCAACCTGCGCACCGGTCTGCTGGCCTGGCTGTTCGCCCGGTCGACGGCCCGACGCTTCCTCGTGCGCATCGAGGACCTCGACCGCGTGCGCGAGGGCTCCGAGCAACGCCAGCTCGACGACCTGCGCGGCATCGGCCTGGACTGGGACGGCCCGATCGTGCGCCAGAGCGAGCGGCGCGACCTGTACGAGGACGCGATCGCGACGCTCACGGCCGCCGAACGCACGTTCCCGTGCTTCTGCACCCGCCGCGAGGTGCTGGAGGCGCCCTCGGCCCCGCACCTGCCTCCGGGCGCCTACCCGGGGACGTGCCGCGACCTGAGCACGGCCGAGCAGGCGCGTAGGTCGCGAGTACGACCACCAGCCCTGCGCCTGCGCTCCGACCCCGGCACCTGGAGCGTCGACGACGAGCTGCACGGGACGTTCACCGGCGGCCTCGACGACGTCGTCCTGCGTCGGGGTGACGGCGTCCCCGCCTACAACCTGGCCGTGGTCGTGGACGACGCCGCCCAGGGCATCGATCAGGTCGTCCGCGCCGACGACCTGCTCTCCTCGGCGCCGCGCCAGGCCCACCTCGCGCACCTGCTGGGACACCCGCCGCCGCGCTACGCCCACGTCCCGCTCGCGCTGAGCGCCGAGGGGAAGCGACTGGCCAAGCGTGACGGGGCGATCACGCTGCGCCAGCTCGCCGTCGCCGGCCTGGACCCGCTGCGTCTCATCACCGACTCCCTCGGCCTGCCGGCGGCGGCCCCCGCCGACCTGCTCGAGCCCTTCGACCCCACCTGCCTCCCCCGCGAGCCCTGGACGTTCGTCCCCCCTCGCTGACCCGGGCGCGACGTCCGCCTGGCCGCCAGGTCCCGGCCCCAGCCCTCGATAGAGTGCGGGGATGGACGAGTTCGCGGTGGGAGACGGCGTCACCGCCAAGGGCGGGCCGATGAAGGGGCTCTACGGCACCGTCGTGTGGTTCTACGAGGACAAGGACCAGCTGCTCGTCCGCTTCGGCGGGACACAGCAGATGTACTTCACGGCGGACGAGCTCGAGCGCTGGGGCGCGTAGCCACGGAGGCGAGGCCCGCAGAGGTGCTCAGTGTCGCGCGAGGAAGTCCTCGATCAGGGCGTTGACCGACTCGGGCTGCTCCACGGTGCTGGAGTGGCCGCAGTCCGGGACGATCGCGAGCTCGGCGCCGTCGATCCCGGCGACGATCGTCTCCGCCTTGGCCACCGGGGTGGCGGCGTCGTCCGCGCCGACGATCACGAGCGTCGGGGCGGTGATCGCGGACAGCTCGGCGGAGATCGGTTCCCGGTCGGTGACACCAAGGATCGCGGTGCGCATCCCGGCGCGGTCCACGGAGCGCAGCGTCGCCAGCCAGGGCTGCACGACCACGTCCCGTCGCGGTGAGGACAGCAGCGGGGGCGCGAACATGATCTGCTCAACCTGGGAGCGGACCGGCCCGATGCCGAGCCAGCGATAGACGCGCGCGAGCAGCCGGTAGCGGGAGATCTTCTCCGGATCCTCGGGGCCTGCGCTGGTGTCCAGCAGGACGAGCGATCGCACTCGCTCGGGGTGCCGGGCCGCGACGCGCATCCCCACGAAGCCGCCCATCGACAGCCCTGCGTAGTGCACCTGCTCGAGGCCGAGGTGGTCCAGGAGGCCGATCAGGTCGTCCGTCAGCGAGTCCATGTCCGCGGCCCCGTCGGCGCTCGGCGGCGTGCCGCCCTGGCCGCGCCAGTCGACGGTGATGCACCGGTACGTCGAGGACAGGGCCTCGACCTGGGGGTGGAACATCCACCCGCTGAACAGCAGCCCGTGGCCCATCACCAGTGCCGGAGCGTCCTCACGACCGGGCGGCGGGCCCGTGTCCGTGTAGTGCTGGACGATCCCGTTCACCGTGGCCTGGGGCATGCCTCAGGATGGCACGGGAGCCCGCCTGCGGACGCGCACGAGCTTGCCCCCGCTTGCGGGGAAGTGCTCGGGGGCGGAGCGAAGCCGGGCACGAA